>NZ_JACJOO010000070.1 GCF_014695575.1 Leptolyngbya sp. FACHB-8
CCCAAATCAAAACTGTTGAAGTCATCAAATAGGTGGATGGGTGTGGTGAAAGAGGCACGAAGTGCCTCTTTCACCACACCCATCCACCTATTTGAAACATGAAAGACAGAAATAGACGTAATGCATTGCACTACGCCTATTTTTTGGGCAATCGTCCTATTCAGGACGCAGGGTGACAATGCCGTAGGCACCGGGCGTCAGGTATTGCTGGGCTGCTACCTGAAGATCTTCTAGTTCGATGGACTGAATCAGGTCAGGGTAGGTAATTGCAGCTTTCAAATCCCCCACAACTGACTGATAGTAGCCATACAAACCAGCGCGATCGCTCGGTGTCTCATTGGCAAAGACAAAGCGATTTGCCACCAGCGTCCGAATCCGCTGAAGTTCAGCTTCCGTTGCTGGAGAGGAGTGAAGTTGCTCGATATGTTGAGTGATCGCCTCCTCCACAATCTCCAAATTCTCCGCAGGCAGTGTTGCCGACAGGTAGAACAACCCCTGGTGGCGATAGGTCACATTGCTGACCGAAATGCTGTTGACCAGCTGCCGATTTTCCCTTAAATCCCGCACCAGGCGAGATGTCCGTCCACGGCCCAATACCGAAGCCAGCACATCTAAAGAATGGGTTTGCTCTAACTGCAACAGACCAGGCACCCGCCACAGCATCACCAAGCGAGCCTGCTGAAGGGTAGGGTCGACGTAGCTGCGACGCTCAATCCCAGAGAACTGAGCTTCTGGTTGATAAGACAGGGGTTGAAGGGGCAGGGAATCCACTTCAAATTCAAAGCAGCGACGGGCGATCGCCTGATCAAATCCCTCAGTGACGACCTGAATCAATTGCTCCACAGGTAGATTCCCCACTACTACAGCTGTAATAGATTGGGGGTTGTACCAGGTGCGATGAAACTGCCGCATCTGATGGGGAGTGAAGTTTTGAATATTTTCGATTGGTCCTAAGACAGCTCGCCGATAGGGCAGCTCATCAAAGGCCAGTTCCATAGAGCGGTAGAATGTGCGGCGTTGGGGGCTATCCTGCGATCGCCGGATCTCCTCCATAACCACGAGCCGTTCCCGTTCAAAAGCTTCATCAGGAATGGCTGCATTCAATACCACTTCAATCTGATGAGGAGCTAGTGCCGCAAAATCTTGCGGGGCTGTGGTGATGTAGTACTGGGTGTAATCTTGACTGGTTGCTGCATTGGTTACAGCTCCCCTTTGTTCCACATACCGTTCAAATTCACCGCTTTGAAGGTGCTCGGTGCCTTTGAAAATCATGTGTTCTAAGAAATGAGCCATACCATTGATGGAGTTGGCCTCGGCAGCAGACCCAACCCCTAACCAGAGGCTCAGGTTTACCGCATCAATGGGCAGCTGCTCTGCAATGATGGTCAGTCCGTTGGGGAGGCGATGGACGTGAGGAGCGTTAAGGCGACGGGGGAGGGTCGGTTCTAGAAGAGTTTGGGCCATGAAAACAGACACGCGCTTTTAAACTATCTTAATGGTCAATCCAGGAAGCTGGCCGGATCTATCTCCGTATCTTCATGATCCAGCCGCAATATCAGGGAAACCTGACGTTCTTTTACAGAACCCTGGGGAGCAGTTTTTTCTAGCATTCTAGGCTCAGAGTGCCCAACCATCATTCTATTCATACATATCATTGTGATTTCGTAATGACTCCGCTTAAGATAGAAGTATTAAGCTTTATTAAGTAGTGTGAGTAAACCCATGGTCCATGGGGCTGACCCTTGCAGGGTTGTCGTAGTTGGTGCGGGTATCGGTGGTTTAACGGCGGCAGCTTTGCTGGCTCACCGGGGCTATCGTGTGCAGTTGTTTGATCAGGCGCTGGTGCCGGGGGGATGTGCTTCAACCTTCCGGCGGCGGGGCTTTACCTTTGATGTAGGGGCAACTCAGGTAGCAGGGTTAGAGCCTGGAGGTATTCACCATCGCATCTTTTCGGAGCTGGGTATAGACCTGCCGCCAGCGGTACCCTGTGACCCCGCCTGTGCCGTCTATCTCCCAGATGAGTCAGAACCTATTCGGGTTTGGCGCGACCCTGTAAAATGGCAGGCCGAGCGGCAACGGCAGTTTCCAGGCAGCGAACCCTTCTGGCAACTCATGGCCGATCTGTTTCAGGCGAGCTGGGCTTTTCAATCGCGCGATCCGGTGCTACCACCTCGCAACCTGTGGGATCTAGGGCAACTGGTGCAAGCGCTACGGCCAGGAACATTGGTAACGGTGCCCCATACGTTTTCCACGGTTGGGCAAGTCCTACGCTGGTATGGCTTAGGGAGCGATCGCCGTCTTCGCACGTTCCTCGATCTACAACTCAAGCTGTATTCGCAGGTCGATGCTGAGGAAACAGCGCTCCTCTACGCGGCGACGGCTTTAGCCGTTTCGCAGGAGCCTCACGGCCTGTTTCATTTACAGGGCAGCATGCAGGTATTGAGCGATCGCCTCGTGACCTCTTTGGAACGGGACGGAGGGCAACTCCATCTCCGCCATACCGTTGAACAAATCCACGTTGAGAACGGCCGCCCTACAGGGGTTACTGTCAGGAATCAAAAAACAGGAAACACCTGGGTTGAATCCGCTGATCACGTAGTCGCCAATGTTACGGCACAGGATTTGGTGCGGTTGCTCGGAGATGCAGCCCCTCAGGGCTACGGGCAGCGGGTAGAAAAGCTACCCCCGTCTTCCGGGGCGTTTGTCGTATACCTGGGGGTCACACAGGATGCAATCCCAGAAGACTGCCCGCCTCATCTGCAATTTCTCTATGACTACGACGGCCCCATCGGCGAAAATAACTCCCTCTTTGTATCCGTTAGCCATCCGGGAGACGGGCGCGCACCCCAGGGCTGTGCTACGGTCATTGCTTCCTCCTTTACGGACCCAGATGCCTGGGGGAAAACGTCAGACTACGAGGGCTTAAAGCAGGAATATACGGAGGTGGCGATCGCCCGTCTTTCCCGGTATTTTCGCCTCACGCCCGAAACAATCTGCTATCAAGAGGCCGCTACCCCACGTACGTTTGCTCGCTTTACGGCGCGCGATCGCGGCATTGTTGGAGGGATTGGACAACGGGTTTCTACCTTTGGTCCTTTTGGTTTTGCCAATCGAACACCGGTTCCAGGAGTATGGTTGGTGGGTGACTCGACTCACCCTGGGGAAGGAACCGCTGGGGTAAGTTATTCAGCTCTTACCGTTGTTCGGCAGATTGAGCAGCAGACGAGATAGCTTATCCAGGACTGACGCATTCTTGTTGGTGGTGTGCTTCGAATGCCATATACAGTGAAGCACGCGAAATATAACGGGCTTGCTTAAGTTCTACGATCTACAGCCAAAGTTAGGGCAGTACAATGCACTGCCCTAACTTTGGCTGAAAAACGAGAAAGGGTGAAGGTATAGCCTTCACCCTTCTTTTAAACTGGCAATCGCATAGCGAGGAAAAACAAAGAAGCTGTTTGAAATTGTTTAGAGCGAGTTGAATTTTTTGATTGGATACAAAAATCGTGTTTTCTAAAGGCCTTAGGACTTAAGAACGGCTCATGGAGCAGCTTTTGTTTTTCTGTATCTTAGTAGCCATACTATGGGCGTCATTCCACCCCTTCATATAAGCGTCATCGTATGCTAGCCGGGGAGCCGGCATGAAGTCATAGTCTGTAAATCCGACAGCTTCCCGTCCTGCTGGATGCAGGGCAATTAGCCAGCTTAAATCATCCATCTAAGTAGGTATTTTGAAAGAGCGTGAAATGATCATAATTGTCTCAGACGAAATTGCAAACCCGAAATTTCCCACAATTTTTCTAAAAGAATGTTTAGAAAACGTTATTTTACGGAAATAGCTTATAGCGATCATCAGTCATACGATTGTCTCTATTGTTCAGATATCCGGTCAGTAAGCGGACGAGGGATCCATAACACGGGTGAACTCTGAAGCCGAAATTCATATAAGAAGAAACAACTTCCAAAATAAAAAATACGGAATTTACGTGCTGAAGAGGTGATGTTTTTTGCCGAAAGTCTTATGCAACAGCAATATCACTGAAGAAAATAAGGAAATATCAGGCCCCGAAGACGGTACTGCTGTGGGCCAACCCGCATGAGCATTTTTGTTGTGCGTGCTGTACGAAGCCCATTACACACAACAAAAATGCGTAAGTTCTATTCAGAATAATTGTTTAAGGAAAAATGAAATGAGTGTAAGCAAGAGGCATTGCCTACACTCATTTCATTCCCTATTTAACCTCAGTTTGGGTTAAGGGCTTTTTCGAGTGCCGCGCAACGCGCGGCACTCGAAAAAGCTCATTGTTGCGTGCGCTTCGCGCACGCAACAATGAGCTTTTGGGCTTATCCCGAACTGAGGTTATTTAGCAACACCAAAATTTAGTATCGAAGCATTCGGGATAATACAAGCATGATGGCAGCTGCTAGCCACGCGCCCACCACAATGCTCAAGATACCCGCATCGAAGCTGCCCGTTACAGCCACAATCGAGCCTGGGATGAGCGATCCGCCTACTCCACCCAACAGTACGGATAACCCGTTATAAAAGCCTGTTCCTGCTCCCACCCGCTCCACAGGAAGAAGGTGTTGTACGATGGCATATTCTTGGGCCCCGTAGGCACTTTGGCAGAAGACGGCGATCGCAAAACACAGCACGACCAGCCCTATCTGGGTTGTGGTGGATGCTAAATAAACCATGGCTCCTGCCATCAAGAACCCAACTCCAGCCACCTGAGTGCGCCGTTGTAACAGGTCACCGAGATAAGCCATCAATGCCATACCCATGATTCCTGCCGCAAATACCAGAGCTAAAGGCCATCCCAACTGTTCAAAATCAATTCCTCTAGCCCGGTTGAAATACGTTGGCAACCAGTTCAGGAGCCCGAATGCGCAAAAAGCATTCAGGCTGCCCCCGGCAACGGTTAGCCAAAAACGAAAATCGCGACGATATCTAGGGGAAGCTGTGACTTTCGGCTCAAGGGTGGTGATGGTCTCTGAGGAATCCGTCTCTTCAGCTACATCATTGGGAATGAGGAAGTAAACCAGGGGAATGGAGAGGAGCATTCCTCCAAAACCCAGAACCGTAAAGGTGGATCGCCATCCCCAAAATTGAATGAGGGGAACCACAAGTAGCGGGGCGATCGCCGTAGACACCAGAATGCCGCTTCCCCAAATAGCATTGGCGCGTGATCGCTCTTCCGGCATGAACCAGCGGCTGGTAATCGCACTCGACATGGGGATATGTACGCCTTCTCCTAACCCTAAAAGCAATCGCAGGAGTACCAATGCGCCGAAGGAGTATCCCAACGGCCCACTCAAAAGTGTGACGAGAGAGAAGGCTGCGATCGCCCCCATCACACTTCGTTTAGGCCCGAATCGCTCTGCTAACGGGCTGAGCAGCATATTTGAGACGGCGTAGGAGAGAAAAAAAGCGGCTAATAAGAGTTCGCCCTTGGAGCCAATTTCGCGATCGCTCCATCCAAAATCCTGAGCTATACGCGGAATAGCTAGCGCTAAATTATTACGATCTAAATAGTTGACAAAAATCGTGATGGCAAGAACACCCGGAATTTGCCAGCGGGTTCTGGGGGTAGGACGGCTGAGCGTTGGCATTCAATATCCTCAATAACCCCTGTCGGGGGCAGGCCATTGTTTGGACATACAACCTGTAGCCCTCGAAAATGACCTTACCCGAACTCAAGGTCAAGCGGATCAGGTTGCTAACCGCATTAGCGCATTTTTGACGCTTGGGGGCAACTGACGCATAATCTTGCCCTTCTCACGATCAACAGCTACGAGTGTTACCTGGGCACTGACATAGAGATCCTGAGCATCCAGGGAAAGAACTTGATAATCCCACACCAGACGTACCCCTTCTACACCACTGGTTCGCGCTTTCAAAACAGCGGAGTCACCCATGCGTAGAGAGCGATGATAGCGAATAGACAAATCGACAACGGGTAACTCGCAACCTAGAGCCACTAGATCGGCATATTGAATACCCAGGGTTTGTAGATAGGCAACCCGAGCCTCTTCCATCCAGGCAACATAGGCTCCGTGCCAGGCAATGCCTCCGTAGTCTGTGTGGTGGGGGTAGACGTGGATGGGATATTCGAACCAACCGTCGTCTGTGACCTGAAACGCCCGTTGGATGGCCGCAGTGGAGTTGAGTGTCGGCTCCATAAAATGACCTGAAATATTACTAAACGTTGCAAGGGGTGGATTTTCCACATCAATTTTTACATCATTTGTGCGTCACCTCAGGGTCTTCGCGTAAGCTGGAAATCGTGCCTATGAAGGCTTTCATGCGTGTTGAGTAATGTTTTGGTGCGGGCTCTGCCGTTTAACGGTGGCTCAGAGTGCCAGAATCATCTCCTTTACTCCCACGCGGTTCCTTTGCGATTAGCAAAACGTTTTAGACCTTACGGCTTAAGGCTTTTCCAAGATACTTATTTGCGAGAGGAATTATGCTAGAGCGGATTGAAAAGATCTTGTTGGCCGATTCAGGGACGGGCCAGACGGAAGAAGTGCTCAAGATGCTAATGGAAATCCCCAGTGTGCAGGCGGCATCCGTAACCGTTTTGCATGTGGTTCCTCCTCAGGTAACCACCGAGGGAATGACCAATCGGCTTGAGGAAGGAGGCAAGATCCTCTCCAGCGCTGTTCAGAATTTGGGTTTAGATCCTCAGCGTGTGGATCCCGTTCTTCGCCAGGGTGACCCTAAAGATATTGTGGTGCGGGTTGCTGATGAAATTGGAGCTGATCTGATCATTATGGGATCTCGAGGTCTCAAGCGGATTCAGTCCATTCTGGAAAACTCTGTGAGCCAGTATGTATTCCAGTTGGCCTCTCGCCCCATGCTGCTGGTGAAGGACGACATTTATGTTAAAAAGATCAACCGGATCATGGTCGCCCTGGATAAATCTGACTCCTCTAAGGACACCTTCAAAGTCGCACTCAATCTAATTAAAGACACCAAAGGCGGACAGTTGGTGCTGGTTCACACGAACCCAGAAATGAAGAAGACAGGCGATATCCTCCCCAACCCCGAACAGGACCCGGTATTGCTTCCGGCGATCGCCGAAGCCAAACGTTTGGGCGTGAGCTATAAAGCGGTTGCTCCCGAAGGCAAGCCTGGTGAGCGTATTTGTCAGATTGCCGAAGAATTGAATGTAGACCTGCTGGTGCTGGGTTCTCCTGATCGCCGCCCTTCTATTGCTAAAGGTCTACCTGACCTGGATCGGCTCTTGGGCCAATCCCTCTCAGACTATGTGCGGGTCTATGCCAACTGCCCGGTGCTGCTAGTTCGTGACCCCTCCTAACCCAAAATTTTTCGTGGGTTTGCCCCACGAAAAATTACTCCAATATGTGGGGGGAGAGATGGATCGAATTCGTCTCTCCCCCCACATGTTCTCCATTAGGTAACCTGAGTTTGGGTTAAGGGCGTTTTCGAGTGCCGCGCAACGCGCGGCACTCGAAAACGCTTATTTTGGCGTGCGCTTTGCGCACGCCAAAATAAGCACTGCAGCTTATCCCGAACTGAGGTTAGGTACAGGCTTTCTCTAGCACCATCATTGCCATCCGGGCTCAACCTTCTATCCAGTGGCTCATCAATAGATCTGGCGATCGCTGTAGGATAGTAATAGGAAACTTCTTTCTACGTGTCAGATCCTTGGGGATCATCTTTATGGGACGCTCATAGCAATCCGTTGACACAATTCTTAGAATAGAGGGATGATCGGGTTACGTTCCTTAACTTTTGTGGTCACGGCACCCCATGGCATTTGAGCTTATTTCCCTGGAGACCGTCCAGGAGTTGGTCCACGAATACGGTTACTGGACAGTTTTTGTCGGAATTCTGCTAGAAAATACAGGGCTTCCAATCCCTGGTGAAACTATTACCGTCGTAGGCGGTTTTTTAGCAGGCAATGGGGATTTAACCTACCGGGGTGTACTGCTCTGTGCGATCGCCGGAGCCGTTTTGGGAGATAACTTTGGCTATTGGCTGGGGGTAGCAGGTGGCTGGCCCCTGGTAATGCGCATCGGTCACCTATTTCGTATCAGTGACGAAAAGTTATTAGAAGCCAAGACAAAATTTAGCGAAAATGCTGCAAAAGCAGTTTTTCTTGGGCGGTTCATTGCTTTGCTGCGGATTTTCGCGGGTCCTCTAGCAGGCATCACGGGTATGCCCTATGTTGAGTTCTTCTTCTGCAATTTAGCGGGAGCCATGATCTGGGGGTTTGTTACTATCTCCGTGTCTTACTTCGTTGGGCAAATGGTGCCTCTGCAGAGGTTGCTCGCATTAATGACCCAATTTGGGCTTGTAGCAGCCGTTGTGCTGGTGGCGGCGATCGCGCTTCCCATTTGGCTAGAAAGCCGTACCCAGCAGCAACCTAGCGAAGACTAATCAACTGTTTATATAAAAAGAAGGTGGATGCTTTGCATCCACCTTCTTTTTTGTCAGCAATTCTCAGCTTTGAAACCCGAAAATAGCCCGCCGAAGGCAGGCTATTTTCGGGTTGGATTCCAAAATGAGAATTGCTGCTTTTTTGTAAGAGAACTTCAAAACCCAGCTTTTGTGATGTATTGAGATATGCGGGATAACCTAAGGTTGCGCATTTTCATAAGCGCTCTGTGCGTAAGTGCGGAAGCGCTCCAGGTCTGCATGGATGGTGGATTCGACTACCCGTCCTAAAAACAGGTTATCCATCAGCTTGCCCAGGATGCCGGGAATACCATACGAAATGGTGAGCTTAACGATGCTGCGATCGCTTCCCCGGTCATAGAAGCGAATGGCTCCTCGATTAGGCAAGCCATCTACGGATTCCCATTGAATGATTTGATACTTTGTCAGTTTAGTAATGCGAGAGAGCCAACTAAACTCAAATCCGCCCGAGGCCAGCTTCCACCGGGAAAGGCTGGGGTCCTCTTCTAACACTTTGACCGAGTCAATCCACTTCATCCAACGGGGCATCTGCTCCAGATCTGACCACAACTCCCAGACTTGCTGCACAGGAGTTTCCACTTCGATCTGTACGGTGTGTTCGAGCCAGTCAGTCATGGGAAACAGCGGGTAGAGGTGGATGAATGAAGGTAATGTCTGGAAAAAACACCTGAAAAATTAACCTCTAAAGTAAAGGGAGGTTGCCACTTCCTGCATGGAGCGCTGAAATGGCAACTTAAATCCTAATATCGGAACAGCCCTTCTCCCTGAACCTGGTAACCAGTCGGCTCCAAAATAGCCGCTGCTGCCTGCTTACCGGAGATTGTGGCCCCCTCCATACTATCGATGTAGTCCTGAGCTGTGTAACTTCCCGCCAGGAAAAAGTTGGGGATCGGTGTTTTTTGAGATGGGCGGTAAGGCTCCATCCCGGGTTGTTCCCGGTAAAGGGATTGGGCCAGCTTCACCACATTGAACCAGGTCATGGTGAGCTCACGGGATGAGGGGAATAGATCATGAATCTGCTTGAGCGCATGCTGAGCAATGTCCTCATTACTCATTTTGATGAAGGGATCGCCGGGGGTTAGCACGACCTGCATCAGTGAACCCTGTCCCTCGCGGTAATAGTTCTTCGGGCTAGAGAGCGCCAAATCGGAGAAACAGGAGAAATCTGCATCAGCACTATAGAGCAGGTTATCAATCCCTGCCGCATGGTTCACTTGCTTGCGCTGCTCATCGTCCTCCATTTCAGTCACCCAGCCATCAAAGCGTAGCTGAACAGTTACCACAGGAACGGCTTCTAACTTATAAATGTTGTCAAATTGAGGCCACTGTCGCCACTCCGAAGGGAGGAGCCGATGAATGCCCGGTACGTCACAGGCTGCCAGGTAAGCGTCAGCGGTGACAATTTCTTCAGAGTCACCGTTGGCGATCGCCAACCCTGTCACCCGCGTCTCACCGTTCTGCTCCTCAAACAGGATGCGTCGGGTTTGGCGGCGGGTATGAACTTTCGCGCCCCGTTCTTGAATGTAGTTCAGGATGGGCTTGTGCAAATACTCATCCGGGGAACCTGCCAGCATATTCAGCCGGGATGCTTCTGTTTTGGCAGCAAACATCATAAAAATGGTGAGCATACACCGGGCAGAAATGTTCTCGGTATCAATAAATCCGAGAGCAAGGGCAATGGGATCCCACATGCGCTTGAGGCTGTGCTGAGATCCTCCATGCTGCCGGAACCAGTCAGCAAAGCTAATATCGTCCAGCGCCCGGATCAGTTTCATGGCCAGGTCATAGTTGAGCAGGCCTGGAACGATGGGACTGGTCCCGAGGGCGATCGCATTCTGAATCTTGTCTTGAAGAGTTAACTGGCCTGTGGTGAAGAAGGCTTTCAGGCCGTGGAAAGGAGCCCCAATCAGGAAGCGAAAATCGAGGGTGCCAATATCACCGCCACGATTAATAAAGGTGTGGACATGCTCCTTGGGCAGCAGGTTTTCAAAAGCACCGACCCGCTGCATCAGAGCAAACAGGTTGTAGTAGTTGTTGAAAAAGACATGCAGCCCCATTTCAATATGGTTGCCGTCTCCATCAACCCAACTGCCCACCTTACCGCCAATGAAGGTGCGAGCCTCAAAAATCTCGACCTCATGGCCTGCATCGGATAGTTCTACCGCTGCGGCCAACCCCGCCAACCCCGCGCCTACGATTGCAACACGCATCGAATCAATTGTCCCTTTCAGATTCTTTACGTATTGTAATGGAGCGATCGCCCCTTTTATTCCCATGCCATTGACTATTGCTATGACCGGGTTAGTTAGGACGTTAGAGGCTATTGAATGCATTGCCTACCATAGCTTCTAACGTCCTAACTAACTATAGAGCGCGCTTTAAAGCTTGCTGGAAGGGCCTTTTCTTCGTACGCGAGGCCCACGAAAAAACTTTTCAGGGATAGGCCATCAATTTCCCGTTCTGCGATCGCTCAATTACGCCGAAAGATCGCGGAGTTGCGATTTTGGGTCTTCCCTTTCAGCAGATAGACTCGCATGCTGCCCTTTCCCTTAACGCTGATTTCTCCCCGTTCTTCCAGGTCATAGCGCTTCTTAAGCCGCTGATAGACAGACTCTGTGACCTGGATACCGCCGGGCACACTGTAGGCTTCCATGCGGCTGGCGGTGTTCACAGTATCACCCCACAGGTCATAGATAAACTTTTTGACCCCAATAACTCCAGCAACCACAGGCCCCGAGTTGATCCCAATCCGCATCTGAAAAGGACGGTCCGTGATCTCGCTGAAACGAACGATCGCCTGCTGCATATCCAGAGCCATATCGGCGATCGCCTCTAAGTGATCTGCCCGCTCAATGGGTAACCCTCCTACGACCATGTAGGAGTCTCCAATGGTTTTGATTTTTTCTAAGCCATGGGTCTCTGCCAGAAAGTCAAACTCCGAAAAAATCTGATTGAGTAGATTGACAATCTCGACAGGCGGACGACCCGCTGACATTTCTGTGAACCCTACAATGTCTGCAAACAGTACGGAGACTTCGGAAAATTGCTCTGCGATGGTGCGTTGGTCCTGCTTCAGTTGTTGCGCGACGGCTTCAGGCAGGATGTTGAGCAGCAACCGCTCAGACTTTTCCCGCTCAGCTTCCAGCTCTTTGAGAGCACGAAACTCAGCACGTTGTAGTCGTTCATAGAGAAAAACCGAAATATTGCAGATACTACAGAACCAAAACAGATATAACCAGAGTGAAATATTCCAGTCAGAACCGCTTATCTGCTTGAAATTCAGTACTCCATTGACTACCACATAGTAAGTCAGCACCCCTAGCTGAGCGAGTAGATGCAGCGGCCAGCGCACTGGCATCAACGTCGCCTGCGTAAGAAATACTAACGTCCACGAAAAAATCCCTGGAAAGGCTACTCCTTGCAAGGTGGCCCACAGCTGCTCAGTCAGGGTGATTGACCAGGAAGCTCCCAGAAAGGTGACAGCCGGATAACTCCACCCCAAGCGACTGTTATGGAAAGCCAGCAACCCTGATAGGCACCCAAGAGATGCCGTTGCCATGATCAACCAGGCCAGCCCCTCGTCTGGACGAAAGTTGCTGGGGACTAACCGCAGCATAATAAAGGTAAGGTAGGCTGTGATGGCAATTTTTAACGTTAACCCCAGCCGCCGTCGAAGAAACTGCTGTCGCCAAATTACGTAGTCCTTCTGTTCCACAGGAAACAGCATTTTCATGGCCTGTTCCCAGAGCACCCGAATTCGTTGAATCAACGGTTTTACCTTCACGAGTACCCTTCCGCAGTTTTAGAAGAACAGGGATGAACCTGTCTTTACAATAGCGATAGCTGATCCAGAATCAATAGAAAAAAATAACTATCCCTGCTTCCGTCATTTTCATTAGCCTTGGGGTGGTTCTCGACGTTTAAAGGGGTAGGGTTTCAACCCCCGCCCTCCTTGAGCTTCATTAGGCCTGGGGTGGTTCTGGATAAGGTGATAGGTTGAGCGATCGCTGAAGTTGTATCAACTCATCTCGGTGCGCTTTAACGGTCAAAACATTCACCAGAGAGGAGGCATCTGTCTGAACTGCTTCTACCTGAAGGGCTACCCGTTCCCGCCGCCCGGCCTGTTTCCAGTAAAATACTCCTGCTACTGGCGCTAATAACGTGAGCCCTGGCAACACTAACCGTGCTGACGGAAATAGAATGGCCAGAACAAGCGTCAGACAAAGCAACCCCACTCCTGCTAAGGCACTCAGGAAAATCGCTAGAAACCAACTGGGGCGTACGGTTCCTTCGTAAATCACTTGATTCGTAGCTGCATCTACTGTGGCAATCTGATAGGCCCGCTCCGTGAAATACTGCTGTAAGGTTTCTAGAAAAGAAGTTTGCTCCCCTTCGGCTATGAGCTTGACCACTTCTGTTCGGTCTTTGACTGAAGCCCGAATGAAAAAGAATAGCCCTACGGCAAGCAGCAGGGTTAGCAGTACTGTTGAGGCAAGGACAGGAATATCCATTGGTAGGAAGCCGAGGCACTAAAGGTATTTGGTAATAATCTGGCCTAACTTGAGGCTAGTTCTCTTTACCGCACATCCCTACTTTACGAGATTTTGCCAACTTCCTCATGTCCTCAGCCTTTTATTTTATGCCAATAAAGTAAAAGGCAGCTCGATGATAAAGCTAAGATATTTCTCCTTTAAATCCAGAAGTCATTCTACATTCTAGGCGCTTGCATCTCTCTTAAGGGAGATTTCTGTCTCAAGTTGTATACTTTTGTTTATGGAGTATGGTAATTTTGCATATATTGCTGTTGTTTAACTTCTATTTCTGAAATGGAAGTTAAGCATTCCTGGGATTGTCTGGTTCGAATGCTTCGATATGAATCAGTACATTCGTCTTTGAGAACAACCTTGATTAAATGCATGCGTAAAATGCATGCTTTTTGAATTCAAATTGGCAATAGTAAGGGGGTAGAGACTATGTTCGCCTCTCTACCCCCGGAATAAGTCACACATTGCTACAAGTGTGCCGTTCAGTTTTTTGAAGTCAGCATTAAGAGCGGCGATTTTTATCTATCTTTCGGTAGACTTTCGCCATCCTGTTGGTTTAAGAACGGCATGACTTTAATAGACAATGAGCCCGTGGTCATAAAGATATCCACGAAGAGCTGTTTTATCTTTTGCCTTGATTCTCAAGAAAAGTTGAGTTACTCCGACGGTTTATGAGCTGACGAGTTGGTTATCTTTTTTTTTGGCGTAATCACTCCATAGTGACGCCAACTCTTGAGCTTTTTGTCTCCAACTGGATGTGATTTGGTACATCCGCCGAGGTCGTCCTCGACCTTCAACCTTTTTCCAGTAACCCGTGATGGCGTCAGCGTCTTCAAGGAACTTTAATGCGCTGTAGAGAACAGTATCCGAAAGACGGTAACTAGGATACTCTGTCTCCAGTAACTGAATCAGTTCTGTCCCATAAGAGTCATGCTCCAGCAATACAGCGAGAACATAACACACAGCAAGTTCTTTATTGAGGTAGAACGGCGGTGGGTTTTGGAAGAATCGATAGATTTGATCCAATGTAGTCATAACCAATGTGTCCAGGATGGCTCACTCAGAATTGACAGTCCCAAGGGGGCATTTTGAAAATGGGATTTTGCCGTTGAAGATCAACGACGAAGGGAGATACTAAGGAGAAAGACCTTAGGTAGCGCTTACAGGGTGGGGGCTTCCTGAAGCCTTAGGCTCAAACAGATGTCATTGTAGTAACTTAAAGCCTACAACTGCGTACCGTGTGAAATTCACAAACCAGTGGTTTTCACAGGGTGGCCGTATTGATTACTGGCTCTACGAGGCGATTACATCCCCTCATCAGGTGAATTAGAACACTCGACTAGGAAAACACGTTTAAGTCGTTTTCCGGGATGACGCCGACTAGCATTCATTTCGATTCTAATCCCTGGACAAATTTTCGTCTGTCAAACCCAAGGCATATTTTCTGGCTTCTGTCAGATTTTCGAACTGGGAAACGGCTGGTAACACGCGAACCCTCATATTAAAGTAAATCTTTGACAAAAGGATTTATAGTGTGACAATTTCTTCAGTGTCGCTTAAGTGAACGAACTGCTCTGTCCTTGACATAACTGATGCAGGCCTAATAGCAAAGATAAGGGTGAGCATTTGCTCATGAAATACTACGAATGAGAGTCCTAAAACGTGACGTGCTCATCGCTATTTCTTAAAACATTCAGTAGAAGGGCTTTAAACCAACCCGGCGCGTAATGCAACAACAGCTGCCTGAACGCGATCGTCTACGGCTAATTTATTCATGATGCCACGCACATGGGTTTTTACAGTGTTAGGGCTGAGATAAAGTTCGGCAGCGATTTCAGGGTTGCTACGCCCTTCAACCATCAGCTTGAGCACTTCCACTTCCCGTTGAGAAAGTTGGGCGATCGCCGCTGAATCCACTTCCTGGCTCGGAGTTTTCAGGTGCTCAACCACCAAACGGGCAACGGCCGGGTCGAGATAACTGGCACCATCTCGAGCGGCATCAATGGCTGTTAGCAGACGTTCTACCGTTGTGCCTTTGACGCAATAAGCGTCAGCTCCACTGGAGAGAGCTGCAATTACTTCATTCTCTGTTGTATGAGACGTCAGCATAACTACTCGGGTGTTGGGCAGTTCAGCTTTAATCCGCTCAGTGGCGGCGATGCCATCCAAACGGGGTAAGCCGATGTCCATTACCACAATGTCAGGCTTCAGTTTTTTGGCTTCTTCTACGGCCAGGTAGCCATCATCAGCACGACCAACGACCTCTAAATGGGGCTGGCTTGTGAGGGATTGCTCCAGGCCCAATTGCATCATTGGGTCATCTTCAACAATTAAAACTCGGAGAACCTGGGCCGAATCGCTCATTATGTACTCCCCTAAAGAGCAGACAGAAACCAGTTTTGATTGTAGAGTCAGAACGCAGAACAGGATAGGGGGCGTCTAGGGTAGAAGGAATAGGGGGAGGGGGCTTCTGGGTAGAACGCTTGTGCTGAAGGACTTGTCAGTCTATCCCAATGATTTTTCCTCACAACTATTTTTATGAAGCCAACGTTAGGCAGTACGACCCAAAGTGTTCACCTGTGTTTGCATGTCATACATATGAACAGGACTTACGCATTTGTGTTGTGGGTGGGGTGCTTTGCACCCCACCCACAACACAAATGCGTAAGTCCTGATGAATAAGAACATAGCCGAAGATGCGTATTACACGTCTGACGTCAACTCATACAAACTGCGTTTGTGATGGATCGGTGAGCATGATTAAACACAAGACCCAAGATGTTTTGCCGTTAGCCTCGCGAGCAATACAATATCTTAGGTTTGATGTCTAATGCTTGCTTTAAAGCACGCGTGAGTATCTTGGGTTGTAAGTTGAGATAGGGTTGAGCAGGCTAAGTGCTCAGCCTGCTCAACCCTATCTCAACTTAGGAGATTTCCAGTAATGAAATTACCCCCAGAATGTTGGTGCTTTGCCCGCGAAGCGGGCAAAGCACCAACATTCTGGGTAAATTCTTATGCAGAAACCTCCTTACAACTGATTGAACGAGTGAGATGTTACGCAAATTTCGTATCTTCGCCCACATCAAGCTGCGGCATGTTGCTGCCATTTGAATAGGCTTTCCATTACTTTCTAACAACGTACCTAAGGGCTCAGAAGCAAGGCTAATTGATAGACCAATGGGGCAATAAGGGGAGCAGGTAAAAAAGATGCCACCCGAATTTTACTAATCTCTAATAGGTTTAGACCGATAGAGAGAATCATCAGCCCTCCAACTCCTGTCATCAACAAAACGGGTGGAGAGCTAGCTGGGTCGGGCAGCGACTGCGCTAGCCCTCCAGCGGCCAGGGACAGGCCTCCCTGATACACCAAAATTGAAAGACTGGAAAAGCCTACGCCGATTCCATAACTGCTCGTAAGGGCAATGGAGGCCAGACCATCCATGGCCGCCTTTAGCACCAGCAAAGTGTTATCTTGCAGCAGACCGTTGTTGAGGCTACCCAATAACGCTAAGGGGCCAACACAAAATAGGAGACTGGCTGCTACAAAACCTTCTGTAAACTTTCCCTGACCCTTAAAGCGATATTTCAACCAATTACCTAGAACGGTCAGTTTATCCTCAAGCTGCAGCCATTCTCCTAGAAGCCCTCCTAACACCAGAGTCATCAGACCAAGAATGACGCCATCGACAACCCCAGCACTGGAGCGAGTCAGGCTTTGAGCCATTTGAACACCAATGAACAGGGTGGTTAGCCCTAAGCCCTGAGTGATAATGCGTTGCATGGGAAGTGGAAGGCGATCGCGCAATACAACTCCCACCAAAGTCCCCAAGCAAATCGTAAAAATGTTAATCCAGGTGCCGCTAGTCTTTGCCCACAGATCAAAAGTCACGCAATTAATGAGTTGTGAATAGTGCGAAGGGCATCATATCAGGTTGTAGAGAAGCACGATTCCTCCGATCAGGCTACGAGGCCATGTTGGCGAGAAGAGGGGGCGATCGCCAGTCATAAGTCAGTCCTGTTGCAGCGGACGGTGCTGGAAAGCGCGGTGGAACTCGATCTCTCTTTTTGCGTCCGAAGGCTCAGAGACTAGAGAATAGATACAGGTTTCGATTCATTGGCTTTCCCATGACCATGTTGCTAACAACTCACCGCAGCTGTGACCCTCGGCACTGCCGTGTCAAAGCGGACTCAGCGACCAAACAGCGATTACTCTGGACCGCGTTACTTTTGCTGTGTGGGTTTTCAGTAGTTGAGTTTGCAGTCAGCGTGAGTAGCCATAGCCTGGCGCTGTTAGCCGAAGCAGGGCACTTACTTTCTGATGGAATGGCTCTAGGAGTGGCTTTACTGGCAACGGTGCTGGCCCGTAAGCCTGCCTCAGAACGAGCTCCCTTTGGGTATGGCCGTTTGGAAATTCTGGCGGCATTGGTGCAGGGCTTGGGGTTGGTCGCGATCGCCCTCTGGGTCGCCTGGGAGGCGATTGAGCGGCTACAAAGTCCCGCAGTCGACATTCTGGGTATTCCCATGTTGATTACGGCCATAGCAGGGTTTGCAGTGAGTGCCCTGAATGCAACCTTGCTCCATGACCATAGTCATCACGATTTGAATTTGCGGGGAGCCTTTCTCCACATGGTGGCCGATGCCCTGAGTGCTGTGGGAGTCATGCTGGCAGCACTGGCGGTTTGGGCGTTTCAGTGGAATTGGGCGGATGGGGTAATTAGTTTGGGGGTCGCGGTGCTCATTGGTTTTGGTGCTATCCCCTTAATTCGAGACAGTCTGAGCATTTTACTTGAGCAAACTCCGGCCTATCGTGACCTGGATGAACTGGAGACTTTTTTGCTCAGTCAGGAGGGGGTGTTACGGGTGGAGAAGCTGCGGGTGTGGGCGATCGCCCCTGGCCATGATAACCTCAACGCTTATTTGGTCGTGAACCTACTGCACGGAGCCGATCGCGATCGCCTTCTATTGCAATTGCAATCTGCATTGCAGGAACAGTTTGGCTTTACCGATATTTGCCTGCAATTGATGGCTCCGGTTCTGACGGCCCCAATCAATTTGTCGCAACCACCCTCCTTGGCTGCATTGGTGGTTGCTCCCCCATCTGAGGATCGTCTATAGATGGGCTATATTCTATAATTCGATGCTACTCAGCCATTTGTGCGTAGGGAACTGTGAGTTTAGGGGAATCGCGATCGCCTATTCTAGAGAACGGGTTGAAGGTCTCCCGTGGAACCGCCTTTTTCCCTGCACGAACCCTTGAAGAACGGCTGCTATGAAAATTGCCACCTGGAATGTCAACTCTGTCCGCACTCGACTCGCTCACGTCACGCAGTGGCTGACGGACAACCCGGTTGATGTGCTATGTCTGCAAGAAACAAAAGTCGTGGATGCAGACTTTCCACTGGCTCCGTTTACTGATTTGGGATATCACAGCTATATCTACGGCCAGAAATCGTACAACGGAGTGGCACTCCTCAGCCGGGAACCTTTAGAAGATGTGGCCACAGGCTTTGGAGCCATCTTGCCCTCCGTCGACGCTGACCTGGAAGAACAAAAACGGGTCATCGCGGGTACCTGTCGGGGAGTGCGGATTGTTAATCTGTACGTTCCCAATGGCTCTTCTGTCAGCAGTGATAAATATGCTTACAAGCTCCGTTGGTTGGGCGTTTTGCAACAATATCTGGCCGGTCTTTTAGCGCAAACACCTCAAGTGCTGGTTTGCGGTGACTTCAACATTGCTCCAGAAGATCGAGATATTCACGACCCGAAGGGGCGCGAAAAGGAAGTGATGGCAACGGATGCTGAACGGCAAGCACTTCAGGCTGTCTTAGATCTGGGTTTTGATGATGCCTTCCGTAAATTTAATCAGGAGGATGGACAGTTTAGCTGGTGGGATTATCGGGCTGCGGCCTTCCGGCGGAACTTGGGCTGGCGCATTGATTTGCACTATCTCTCTCCAACGGTGTATGAACGAGCGATCGCCTGCACTATCGATAAGACACCTCGTAAACTGGAGAAACCGAGCGATCATGCCCCCGTTATTGTGGAATTAGCCGAGGGCTGAGGCCGGACGCCCCTTCTCGGATACCGAACTATGTGTGGTCGATTCACCCAGAGCCAACCCGCAGAAAAGATTGCCCGTCAGTTTGGGTTGGAGACGGTACCAACCTTGCCAGCCCGTTACAATATTGCCCCGACTCAAGATGTGCCTGTTGTTCTAGGTTCATCACAAGAGCGGCAGTTCGCCCAGTTGTATTGGGGACTGATTCCTTCCTGGTCAAAAGACCCAAAGATGGGAAGTCGGATGATCAATGCTCGTTCTGAGACCGTCACCGAAAAACCTTCCTTCCGCACGGCGTTTCGTAAGCGGCGATGTTTGGTAGTGGCCGACGGCTTTTACGAATGGCAGCGCACTAACGGGAGCAAGCAAGCTCACTTCTTCTACCTACCCGATGGGGAGGGAGAGCGATCGCCCTTTGCCTTTGCGGGGCTCTGGGAACATTGGGAGTCCCCTGATGGCGATGTGATTCGCTCCTGTACTATCCTCACCACCGAAGCCAACGAGGCTCTACGTCCCATTCATGAGCGGATGCCTGTTATTTTGCCTTCTGATGCTTACGAGGCATGGCTTCAACCCAACCAGAAAGAGGATATTTTGTTATCCTTGCTACGCCCCTACGCAGATGATGCGATGGCAGAATTTCCGGTTGGTCCTGAGGTCAATAGCCCCCGAAATGATAGTCCTGAATTGCTGGTATTGAATTCCAAGTAAAACCTCGTAAATTTAGGGGTGAACGTGTAGGGACCGCTCATACGTTCACCCCTAATATTTTGAAGGCATCAAACCTGAGTATGAACAGGGCATATGTGTTTTTGTTAGATGTGTTTCACGCACCTAACAAAAATACATATGCCCTGATTCCTTTTGCAGCTTTTGGGCGCACTGCATTTAACAGCTGCAAAGTCTACTGGGGCAAAATGCGTTGTGCCAATTCATGAAAACCGAATTACAAATGACACATAATCCTACACTCTGGGTGAGAAGACATTAGGGAATTGGCATTACCGCAATCGCTAAAAGCAATTCAGCATTGGTATCGGGCGATCGCCCCTCAGCTCCAAGAGGCCGCGCCTGAAATTCCTCCTGTTCGGCTTGAGCGAGGGCTATGTCTATTGGCCCTGGTGATGATGAGCCTGCCCCTCTGTGTGGATGGGGGGCTACTGGATTCATCGGTACTGGAGATCTGGGAAGCAGAATCAGACCGGGGTGACAGGCTCTGCGGGAAGGTGCGATCGCTATTGCACAGCCTGAACCAACGCTATCATCTGGGTTTTCCGCTAAAACACTTGCCAGTATCCCTTCCTCTCTCGGTTGCTGCTATGGAGGAACTGCATCGAAAACTGAAGACTGCCCCTATTTTGATTGAAGAATTGGGCACAGCTTACGAACTGCTGATGGCGATTGGGAACGAGGGAGCCCAAGCCCGTAAGATTCAGGGAGCTTACTTTACCCCCTGGAAGTTGACCTGCTCGATGGTGCACCAGATCTTAGAACCTTTGCCTGATAAAGGGGCTACGATTCTCGATCCGGCTTGTGGAGGAGGTGCCTTTTTGCTGGCAGCCTATGAGCAACTGCTGCAACGCGAAGGGCCACTCGATGATGTAGAGCGTTGCCGGTTTCTAGAGCAACATATTTTTGGCATTGATTGGGACCCTCTAGCGGTAGCCGTCACACGGCTTTCCCTGCTACTGAAGTTGCGGCAGGGAGGCTGGGGTTCTGGCCTGGCAGCCCCGGATTTACGACAATCCATTCACTGTGGTAATAGCCTGGTGGAACTTGACGGTTCCTCCAGGGCCTATCGCTTAAAGGGGCAGTATTGGCAAAGGCGCTTTTCGGTCATCTTGGACCGGGGTGGATTTGATGGAGTAATCGGTAACCCACCTTACCTGGATGCGGAGGGAATGACTCGTCATCAGACCCTACTACGCCGGTATTGCACAGAACATTATCGTACTGCCAAGGGTAATTGGGATTTGTTCTGTGTCTTTATTGAACGGGCGCTGTCATTATGTCGTGTTGGGGGGTGGCACAGCTTTATCGTGCCAAACAAACTCCTGTCGGTGCCCTATGGGGCAGCGGTGCGATCGCTCTTAGCTACTGAAAATCGCCTAGTTCACATACGCGACTACTCCCGCATCCCGCTGTTTTCGGCAGCGGTATATCCCATTACTTACCGGGTTCAACATATACCTCCTAAGACCACCACAACGCCTCTATGCTATGAACACATGGCTAGTTTAGAGCGTATAGAACGACAGACCTGGCTAGCGTACTCGACATTTCAGCGGGGCGATCGCCCCTGGCAGGTGTTTCAGAGTACGGGGCAGCAGAAGGCGATCGCCTCCTTGCAAGACCTCAGTCCTCTTAGCCAATGGGCCACTGTGACGGATGCTGCCACCGTTGCTGAAGCCTATGCCATTCAATCCCTTGTCCAGGAAGCTCAGGAGGGAGAACCCGGCTTTTCGTTCGTGAACAGTGGCACTCTCGACCGCTACCATATGCTCTGGGGCAAAAAGCCTCTACGTTATTTGGGTACTACTTATAATCGTCCGGTTATTCCTGCGGCATTCTGGGAGCAACTGCCATCTCGACGGTTATACCAGGCTCAACAACCGAAGATTCTGGTCGCCAGCATGACTCGCCACCTGGAAGCCTTTCTGGATGAGACGGGGGGCATTTTGGCAGGTAAGTCTACAACGGTTATTCTGCCGCGCCTCAACCCTTACTGGTTGTTGGGCTTGCTCAATAGTCAGCTAATCCATGTCTGGTTTCAGCAAACCTTTGGCGGGCATCGTCTCCATGGCGGGTACTTGCGGGTGGGCGCAGCTCAAGTGCGACAGATTCCCATCCGATTACCTGAGGGGAAGTTGGGCGATCGCCTGACAAACCTGGTACGGCAACGAATCGCCCTGGCTCAGCATTTGCCTGGTAGCCCTGCTGAGTTGCAGGCCGTTGAGGCCGAAATTGATGCGCTTGTTTATCAGATTTACGGTCTTAACACTGACGATATTCAAGCAGTAGCCACCCATGGCTAAACGTTCGCAGGTTCCCATAGAGTTGAGGAGGCTGAGTGTTCAACACTCGGTCTCCTTAACCCTATGGGAACCTGCGACTGACTGAATTTGCCTTAAAACGGGATGTCGTCGTAGTCGATGTCGTTAGCCGCTGCTACAGGTTGTGGGGCGGGTTTGCTCTTGGCAGCGGGAGCTGCGGTACGAGGGGCAGTAGTAGCCCGAGGGGCGGGAGCCTCAGCGGTGCGAGGGGCAGCAGCAGCAGGCTGTGCAACAGTACTGCTGGTGAGGCCACCTTCAGCAGTTACTTTGTGGATACGGGCTGCTGTCAACTCGGCCCGCTTTTCCTTGAAGCCTTCAGGGCGATCAACGGAGTTCATGCCAAGGCGGCCTTCAATAATGACGCGATCGCCTACCCGATATTGATCTTGAATTTCCTGAGCGAGATTGCCCCAGCCCACTACCTTTACTACAGCCGGTCGGTCTTCCTCACGAATTCCTGGGAACTGTACCATCATCTCAGCGATGGGTGTTTGGGTGTCGGAGGTATATCGTAGCTGCGGATCCTGAACGATCTCGGCCATCACAATAAAACTGTTCATCTGACTGTCTCCTGGCTGCTGGGGATGGCGCGTTCAAAAATAATAGTACGCATGAACCATCCAGTTCTATACTAACAGGGGGTTGGGTTTACTCTAAATCAAAATTTGTCGGCAAACCATTGGGCACTTTCCGCAGGAACGGTAAAGCCCACCTCTGGAGGCTGGGACAACCCAGTACTCCAATGTACAGGACTCTACCGCGAATGCCCTACGTAGGGGGATATCTCAAGCAAAATCCGCTGCTAGAGCTATATCCTCCAGCCCTAACTCCTGCTCGACAAACTCCTGAACAAAGCTGCGGTACTCCCGCAAGGTCTCATCGACCCAGCCGCGATCGTGGCTGTCGGCGTAAAGATGCACCAGAGGTTCGCCCGCATCGGGCAGAATCAGAATCCAGCTATCCCGGGCAGGGCTGAAAATTTTCACCCCGTCAATCAATTCCAGGGATTCTGTATTGTGGGTTTCTACCAGATGCCGCATCAGGCCGCCCTTGACGGTCCAGGGGCATCGCACCGTCAGTGCTCGATGGCAAACCCGAGGCAACTCTGTCCGAATTTGAGCGAGGGTGCGGCGATCGTGACGATAGGGTGGCTGCTCTTGTAACGAGAGCATTTCCACCAGCTTTGCGATGCAGAACATGGCATCAAAGCCAGGGTGCAGTTGGGGTAAAATGAAGCCCATTTCGCCACTGCCGCCTAGCACGACGCCAGGAATGGTATGACAGGCCTCCATTAAGGCGGTGGGGTTGGCCTTGGTGCGAACCACGTGGCCTCCGTGGCGACGAGCAATATGCTCGACAGCACTGGCAGCGTTGACGGGTACTACCACGGTTCCACCCGTATGCTGGGCCAAGATCATGTGAACCATTAAGGCTGTTAGTACTTCGCCACGGATGGGGCTGCCCGATTCATCGACCAGCACCAGTTGTTCACCATTGGCAGATACCTGCACGCCAAAGGTTGCTTTGAGGGCTTCGACGACATGGCCCAACTGGCTCAACAGGGCCTCACGGTCAGCCATTGTTGGGGCCGTTGGAGTGAGACTAGCGTTTAACACTACAGCATCGCAGCCGAACTTGGCCAGCATCTGGGGCAACACAGCTCCCGACACCGCATAGGCGTAGTCGATGACAAGTTTCGGGCTGCTATGACGAATCGCATCAACATGCAGCAGACGTTCAAAGCTGGTGCAGTAGATTTCGTTGGCCTGGGTCACGTAGGTAATGTTGCCAATTTCCTGCACCTGAGCCCGCCGGAAGTCTTCTTTGAAGAAAGCGCCTTCAATCTTCTTCTCGCGGGATTTGGTTAGGTTTATCCCTTTAGAGTCGAAAAACTCGATCAAGATGTGGTCAGAGCGCTCAGGGTGTACCCGGACGTGGATACCGCCAGCCACACCTCGGGAAGGAGCCACAGTTCGAGCGACTGGGATAGCAGTGGCTTCCAGATTGTAGATATGGACGCCCACAGACATCAGGCCCGAAATGAGCGATCGCGACACCATACGCGAAATATTACGCTGGTCGCGTGACACACTGACATAAGAGCCGGGCTTGAGAGTTGAGCCAAAGGCCGCTCCCAGGCGCACAGCAAATTCGGGGGTGATGTCCACATTGGCCAAACCCGAAACACCCCGTTGCCCAAATAGGTTACGGTGGGCCGCATGGCCCCAAATCAGGTTCATGTTGACGATGGCCCCCGGATCAATGCGTTTGCTCGGCCAAATTCGCACATCCGGGTTGATGACAGATTCCTCTCCCACCACGGAGAGAGAGCCAACGATCGCCCCTTCCAATACATGGGCGCGCCGATCGATGCGTGTGCCTCGTGCTGCCACACAGGCTCTCAAGTGGGCTTCATCGCCAATGGTGCCCCCATTCCAGATGATGGGCCGCTTCAGGTCGGCATCGCTGCCAATCGTGACGTTGTCACCAATGACGGTGCCTGCTTCGATTTCGACTCGGGGGCCAATCCGGCAATTACTGCCGATCAGGGCCGGAGCCGAGATCCGTACGCTAGGGTCAATATAGGTGTTTTGTCCAATCCAGAGGCCGGGCGATCGCTCCTCGTAGGCCACATCTAGCTTCACCTTGCGTTGCAGGGCCGCATACTGGGCATCACGGTAGGCATCCAGGTGACCCACATCGCACCAATACCCATTGGCTACATAGCCATAGATGGGCATGTTCTTCTCCAGCATCAGTGGAAAGAGATCCTTGGAAAAGTCGGCTTCCCGATTGGGCAGTAGTAGAGACAGGACATCCGCTTCCAGAATGTAGGTGCCTGTATTCACCGTGTCAGAGAAGATTTCGCTGCTAGAAGGTTTTTCAAGGAAGCGACGGATGCGCTGTTGCTCATCCATAATCACAACGCCGAAATCTAGCGGGTTCGGCACAGAGGCCAGCACCAGGGTAGCTTTCCCGCCCTTTTCCCGATGGAAGCGGATGGCGTCAGTCAGATTAATATCGGTAATGCTGTCGCCACTAATGACTAGAAACGTCTCATCCAATAACTCCGCAACGTTGCGAACACAACCTGCCGTACCCAGAGGTTGTTCCTCCTCCACGGCATAGGTCAGCTGCACGCCAAATTCTGCCCCATCGTGAAAGTAGTCACGCATCACGTCAGGTAGATAGTGCAGCGTTGCAATGATTTCGGTGATATGGTGACGTTTCAGCAGATCGATAATGTGTTGAGCAATGGGGCGATTGAGAATCGGCACCATCGGCTTGGGCAGGTCACAGGTCAAGGGTCTTAGCCGCGTCCCCGACCCTCCGGCCATTAGCACTGCTCGCATACGCCCTCCCCTTTGCCTGTGTTTGGTTCAACTATCACGCTGCATACACCTTAAAAAGAGGGATGTTCTCAATCGGAAAATCCCTGGTTCTTGTTCCAATCTAGCCATTCGAGAAGGGGAATGGCTACGCCACAGGTCGACCCGTGAATCTACTTCAACTGTGACAGAAATCCCCGATCTCGACAGGGTTGTAATTTTTTTTTGCATGGCAAATGGTTCCATGCATCAATTTTGTAGCTTTGAAATCAAAATCTACAGATACAGAATGATGCAGGGTGTTATTTGTGCCAAGTTGAACGTGCCAGAAATAACGTCTACGCCCTTACATTCCTTTCCCATCCAATGAGGTATGGGAGGGGAGTGTGAGATCTCCCGCAGTCCCTTCCCATATAGCCCATATAGCAATTATGGCAAAGACTGAGAGTAGGAACCTTAGCATGCAATGTTCCCACCCTCAAGTCTTTGCCATAAGCAACAGCAATTCTCAGCTTTGAAGCCCGAAAATAGCCCGCCGAAGGCGGGCTATTTTCGGGTTGGATTCCAAAATGAGAATTGCTGCATAAGCAATCTTTCGACTGCTGTAGCTGACTTGATTGGAAAATGCTGCAGGAACGTTACATCGGAGTTACAGAATCGGTTGACGAAAGACCATTTTGAGAGCCCTCCTTTACACTGAGGGGTAGAGACATTTTCATGGGTTATCCCTGAATTAAGGAGATGAATTGTGGCAGTACTTATTACTATTCTCGTCCTGGGAGTCTATAGCGGCGGAATGTACAAATTTTGGAAAGGCTTCAATCGCACCAACTTTAGCCAGAATCGTTTAATGCTGACTTTGTGTTGGCCTGTGTTTATTTTTAACCCGTCCTACCGGCAAAACTTTACTCGGGCTCTAAAAGGTTAATGATTGTGGGGCTTAGCGCCCCAATCATTAACTATTTCTGGTGTTTATCGTTCAATCCTCTGTTTTTTGCCGAGCCTCCCCATGTCTAGCTCGTCTGACCGTTCTTCAGCCTCTCAAAATTTGACAAACTTTCTAGCGAATGCCCAAGCGAAGCATCACCGGACCGATGGTTGGCAACCGATGATGGCGGCGATCGCCCAACGGTTCAACCGAGAATATCAGCGTCACCCCTTTGAGGTGCCTGACGAGGTCAAAGAGATGCCCGTTTACCAGGAATGGAAAGCTGGGTTATTGGCAGATAAAACCGTATCGCCTTTCTGGGAGTTGGCTCAACCTCGCAAGCAACAACGCTGTCTTGATATTGGTTGCGGGGTGAGTTTCCTGATTTACCCCTGGCGTGACTGGCAGTCTCTCTTCTTCGGGCAGGACATTAGCACATTTGCTTGTGAAACTCTTAACTCCCGTGGCCCTCAGCTCAACTCCAAGCTGTTTAAGGGGGTGAAGCTGGGGGGAGCGCACGAGTTGCAGTACGAGGGGGACCAGTTTGATCTGGCGATCGCCACTGGCTTCAGTTGCTACTACCCTCTGGACTACTGGTCGGCCGTGCTGGCAGAAGTGCGACGGGTTCTGAAACCCGATGGTCTGTTTGTGTTTGATGTGGTGGATACAGAACTACCCACAGCTGAGAACTGGGCTATTTTGGAAACCTATCTGGGAGCCGAGGTTTTTCTAGAAAGCCAGAACCATTGGCGGCAACTGTTGGAAAGCCAGAATGCCGAGGTGCTAAAGCAGCGGCCGGGAGAAATCTTTCGATTGTTTAAGGTGCGATTCCGCCGGTAGCCTGTCAGTGCTGAACGTGCACCCTGCACCTGTCCCAGGTTAAACTCTGAAGTTCAAACCAAAAGAGTAGGGCTTAGCCCTACTCTTTTGGTTTGAATCAGACCTTTATTCAGTTGGTTTAAAAAGAAAAATGTCTGACCTCATAAGCCCCCAAAGGTCAGACATTTCACCTGTAAGGACGCTTTCCTAACCAGAAAAGCCGATCGACTTGATTGCCCCCTAGTCTTCACGACCTTTCTGAATGCGTTCTCCAGAAGTGATCTCATTGTGCATGGTTTAGCAGCTTTTTCACGTCCAGACATATACGGAATTTGTAACTTTTACCTCCAGCAATCCCTGAACCCACTCCGTGATTCCCGTAGTCTCCACTATTTCAGCAAACTCAAGCTGGAGTCTTCCTGTTACGGCTAGTGACAAATCTAAGCGTTAATCAGGATGAGTGGCCAGCAATTCTTATTTTGAAATCAGGCCCAAAAACCGCGAGCCTTTGGCTCACGGTTTTTGGGCATCAAAGCCAAGAGTTCATGCCCTACGGGCATGAACTCTTGGCTTTGATGCCCATACTGAGAATTGCTGATGAGTGGCTCTACCATTTGGCGAGGACGTTTTGGAGTGTTAGTCTCAAAGGACGTGCTAATGCGCTTTTTACCCTAATCCTATGCTAATTCCGCTAACCCGCGCTAAATTTGAGGAACTCGTTCCCCGTTTCGCTACAGGAGAGCAATATCGCTACGCATCCGGGAAACTACCAGACTTCCTGAGACGCTTACTCATTTCCGTGGTGGGGTTACTGGTGGCATTTTTTTTCCGGGCCATCCTACCTGAAAGCTTTGCCATTTTGGAGTTTTTGTTGGGAATTACGACGGGCCTCTATTGGCTCTGGAGTCCTATCTACTGGGCCAGCCGTCGCAATGCTGAGATACGCCGTTATCCCTACGCAGGATTTTTGCAAGGAGAGGTGCTGGATGCTTTCCCAAGCGAGGAAGTGATTGGTACTGAGGAGACAGTGAACAAACGGGGGGAGTTGGTTGTTATCGAGAACCGAGAACGGCGGCTCAATTTAGAAATTGGAGATGAGGAGGGGTTTACAACCTTTTTGCAGGTCCCTCTACAACAGGCGCATCGAGCTATTCGACCGGGCGATCGCGCTGAACTGCTTGTAGTGTCCTACCGCCCTGACCTGAGCCGTATTGAGATGGTGTCAGATGTTTATCTGTCGGATTACAGTTTGTGGGTTAGCGATTATCCTTATGTCCGGCGTGACATGTTCGTTGAAGTCAGCCATCGTCTCGATCAGGAGTACGCACCACCACCGCCACCGCCCCGCCGTCGTCGCCGTAGCCAAAGTCGCCGCTGATGCTAGTCCTACGTGACCGAAATCAACCCCTTTGAAAGAGAGTGGGTGCGAAGCACTCACCCTCTTTCAAATATAGGATTAAGCCGTCGAGTATTTGGGTATAGCCTGACGTAGTCTGATTCTGAGCGTACAGCACTATAGAAGCAAGGGTTGGAGTTTCACTCCAACCCTTGTCTTTGGGCCTCATGTAAGTGCTTATAGCAATGTGCAAGTGCGTTAAGCATAGCAATGGTGGTGTGGGGCACGAAGTGCCCCACACCACCTTACTTAATCAACGTGCACAGCGCTATAGGACTGCAGTCTGTGCCTATCGGCGGCGAACTGCAATGGTGTAAGAGGGACGCTGCTTGGCTTCCCGCTGGGTCTTCACTAGACGGAAGTCATGATCCACATACACGTGCTCAAACAGCGGAGTTGCTCGGTAAGTCTTTTCAAAACGTTTGCGAGCATTGGAATCTAGTTTTTGCAGTTCCAACTCTCCATCAGACTCAGCCTTCTCTAGAATCTCTTGCAGACGTGTTTCGACGACGTTGTCAAACCACTCTTCAGCCCGGTCAATAGTGAGGGGAATAATGCGGCGGCGGAATGCCTGCTCAATTCCGATGTTTTTGATGCACCACTGTCCATCTTCCACGGCGAAGGATTGCATCACCATAAAATCATAGGCTGCTAGCAATGCCGAGAAGCGATTAAGGAACGAGAACTGGTTACCGGGGGCGTAGCGGGCAATATTAGCGTAATAACCATGCTCTCGGAAGATTTGATACGACTGGTGGTGAACTCGGCCAGGCAGCGTATCGTGGAACGGAATGGTAGACCATACAGGCGACCAGACGCCCAATACCACTGGAATTTGATCTTCAGGAACGGGGAATGGATTGCGCCGCTGCAACTCTTCGGCATAGGGCGTCAGTACATCTTTGAAGAAAGCGACTTTCTCCTTCAGAGGCTCAGCATCTCGACCGTTGATTAACTCCAGCACCTCTTGCTTTAGCTCATCAGTGGTGCGATCGCTTAGCTTATTGGGGCTAACAACAATTCCAACCATGGTGGTACTCCAGAGTGATTTAGATACGAGATGGATGCGTTGAAAAGAGAGTGGTAATCTTACGAGCGCTGCTCGCAACAGTTACCGGTTTGAAAACTTCAGGAGACGGTGGCTAGCATGACTTCTTGCCGAATCCAGTTCAGTAGTTCGCCGTTAACCCGTTCAGGGCACTCGTCATGAGCACAGTGCCCGGCGTCTTCCAATTCAATGAGTTTCAAGGTGGGGTTGTATTGCAGATAGCGGCGGGCCAGCTGGCTAGGAACCATGCGATCGCACTTGCCCCACAGTAGGAGTGATGGAATCTTGAGCTGACTCAGAATCACGGGAATGTTGAGATGACATTGGGGGCTCAAAATCGCTTTGAGAATGGCGCAAAAGGCTCGGGCAGAATCCTTTTCTCGTGCAGGTTTGAGCAGAATCTCTAGCAATTCATCGGTGATAGCTTCCCCACAGGCATAGGCAACCTTGGCCCATTGGCGCACGATCCAGGGTTGCCGCAGAACATGAAAGAGGGGTTCCAGAATAACAGGGGAGAGAATGCACTGGTGAATCTTGGCGATCGCCCACTGCACCAGCTGCGGAATGGATTCTTGTTGTAAGGAGGTGTCAGGCAGGCTAATCATGGCAATCCCACGCACCATTTCTGGATACTTAGAAGCCAGTGCCAGACAGGTTAGAGACCCCAAAGAGTTACCTACCAGAACCACAGGGACCTTAACGACTGATTTCCAAAACTCATAAACTTGCTCGGCCCACAAATCGAGCGAGTAGGAAACATCCGGTTTGTCCGATGCACCAAAGCCCAGCAGATCAATTGCATAGACACTATGGTGTTGACCTAAAACCGACATGTTTTGCCGCCAGTGTCCAATTGACCCACCAAAGCCATGAATCAGAATCATAGGCACTTCGCTCTGTTCATTCAGCACAGCCGCATGGTGAATATTCCAGCCTTGCCAGGTCAAACTCTGCTGTTGTTTCCATCCTTCCAAAGGTTCTAGAACGACTTCTTCGGTAATGGTGATAGTGTTTGGCCGTATATCAGAGAGCTGCCCAACAGCATCAGAAAACTCATTCGTGTTGTTATTCAACTCAGCGACCCATTGCTCTAGCTCACCTCGCTCAGTCACTACAGCAGCGAAAGGCAAGCCCGCGACTAAACAAGCAACCTGCACCCATAGGAAAAAGCCCATTGCCTCATTTTGGCCAATCGCAACACCCACAAGAAACAAGGAAAAGGGAATTGCAGTGACTGCTAAAACAAGATAAGCTTTTACACCTTTTCCATAGGATTCTAAGGTTTCATTTAGCTGTTCAATGTCCCGTCTGAGAGATTCCCAAAATCCAAGAATCTCTACAGTCTGCTCGCTGCCCATGATGTCCTTGCCTTGCTTTTTGATGCGTAGTTAAGAGCTAAAAGAAGTGAATTAGGGAACTTAATTAACACTTCTTTGGAAGCGAAAAAAACAGAGTTCGGTGAATGCGAAAAAAAATATAACCCTGTTATTAAGAATCTTGTACTTAATTCAGTTGAATAACCTCTTCCTGCGGGGATATGTGGCGATCACCCATTCAGGGTAAGCTCCGAAGAGCCCTAGTAGTAGGCCTTTCAGTAACTAGCTTGTCTGCCATTTTATATAATCCATTGTCTATAGTTGAAAAACTAAAAGTGATAGAAAAGCACTCTTCAAATCAACCTTGAGAGTTAGAAAAGTATTAGAAGTACGGCTATAGCTGTAAAGCTTGTAACAAAAGGGGAGAGGGAAGCAAAGTTTTCCTTTCCTTTCATTCAACTATTTAGGTCGATCGGAATAGGCCTTTCTATTACATCGCAATCTTTAGTATTCTTTGGCAGATGAAGTGAAATGCGTCTGTCCTTTTCTCCAGACAACATTTACAAACTAAACAAGAACGCTATAACGACGTTGATTGATCAGTAGGCGACATAATTCAATATGGAGCCAAAATGCTGAGCTACTCGTGCAGAGAACGGTACAGCATCTTAGGTTTTATGGTGATTTGAGGTGGGCCGCTTACCGAAAGGAGAGAGGTAGCGGACAACACGGTTCTTCTCCTTTCAACACAAGTGCGTGGTAACCGCCAGAGCATTCTGCGTTTACAGCACTGATTATTTCTGAAGAGCCTTTGGAGTAAAGCTTTTCAGAAATAATCAGTTTTAACTCAGCATTAGTTCGGACAGTTTTTCTGAAACCCTTGATTTTGCGTGCGCTTCGCGCACGCAAAATCAAGGGTTTCGGAAAAACTGTCCAGAGTATTGCTCAGGTGAAACCGCAACATCCTACCTGCCAGAATTTGGCAGCCTGTCAAAATTGATAGGGTGAACTGCTAGATTCCTAAGACTTATGGCATCCGATGTGGCTTTGAATGTTTAAGGTTGTTGCTTGGGCCAGCTGCCTACAGCACATTACTCGCTTCCTTCCCATAGGCTTGCCAGGCCAAATCGACTAGACCGTTGACAATGGCAGCCGCTACGACTGAGTTGCCCTTACGGCCTTCAATTCGAATGTGGGGAATGAGAGAGTTAGTTAGGCGCTCTAAAGCTGCATCCACACCAACAAATCCAGCCGGAGTCCCAATCACGAGTGCGGGTTTGATTTCTTCCGTTTCGATCAGTTCCACCAGGGTCGTGAGGGCGGTTTGCGCCTGCCCTACTACGAAAATGGCTTCTGGGTAGCGCCGTGCCAGGGTTTCGATGCCCCACGCGGCACGGGCTTTTTCTCTCTGGGGACGGGTTAGGGCATCGAGGCTACAGTAGACAGGATTTGCAAAGGTGCTTTGCGTCGTCGGCGTAATCCCGACCTGCACCATAGGAACGTCGACAACAATGGTGCTACGGGCTGCAAGAGCAGCAGCACCCGCTTGAAGGGCACTGTCAGAGAATCGGATCAAGTTTTTGTAATCAAAATCTGCAGTGGCATAAATTACCCGTCGAACAATTTCGTACTCCGACGGGGAAAAGGTATGGGCTCCAATCTCGCGATCGATGATCTGAAGGCTTTGAGCGTCCGTGACGTGCCACTCCATGATAAAACTCAGGTACTCAGGTGATGGGTCAATGAAGGCATATTGACCTTCAATGTTACATAGTTTTGAGGCAGAGCCTGGCGAGTTTCTACAAAACTATGAATTTTGTATGGCTGCTGGGACCTGAGCAGGAAAATCTAAAATTTACATTGACTGCTGCCTTGCAACCGCAAATAATGATTTCAGCTACGTTTGATAGACTAACGCTCCTAATTTTTACTTGCTGAGTGAAGCTATGAAATGGGATGTGGAACTGCGTTTCTACATCCCATTTCATGGGAAAAATTGAACATAAAAATTGCGTAGCACTGCGCTACGCAATTTTTATGTTTGAGCAATAGGGGAATTCTCTAATTTTCGGACGAAGCCGATGGATTCAGCATGGGAGACAGGTAAGCAACCAGAAAACCCATCAAGAAGCCGGCCACGTTACGCGCTAGAGGAAGCCAATCAGAAGTTCGGGTAATCACAGGAGCAATTCCAAACGCAATGAACAGAATGCCCCAGAGAGGTGAGAAAATCAGTGCCCATTGCCACGCGACAATCTGGCCTGACTCACGAGGCTGCGCCGCGAAGCCGCAAATGATACCGCCTAGCACTGAGGTGATTAGCGTTAAAATCCACTGCTCTTTGGGAAGGCCAGGAACAACATTACAGCCACCCTGTCGAAGGCACTCCTCGACTGACGTTAATGCGCCAAGAATAGAACCGTCTTCCCCTTGCTCCCGGACAAAGAACTGATTGCCGTAGCGGGTTTGAAGCTCAATCCAAAAGGTGCGGGGAAGTAACTCGTAAAACGCGTCTCCCACACTGAAATTCAGCAAATTACCACCCCGTGGGTCGGCAACGAGGAGTAAGCTTTTTTCGTCAAGCTTCCAAAAATCCTTAACAGCACGACCCGGCGTGCGATCGAACTGGGTTAGCACGCGTAGCTTCCAGCCCGTTTCCTGCTCAAACTCATCCAGATGGCGGTCGAGATCTTCCTGCTGAATAGAAGTTAAGGAGTCCGCCAGGTCGATGATGTTGGTGGGATTGTCAGGTAACAACTCAGGGTTATCGTAGGCCCAGGCAGCGGGAGCGATCGCCCAACTCAACGCTACCAAAGCAACTATCACCACACCTTTAAGCACTTTGTTGAACTGCGATCGCACCGATATCATATTCAACCCGGCCTCGAACTATTGGATCGATATACTAAACCCGAATTCTAAGTCACGACAAATCATGAAGAAGAAATGCCAGTTATTTACAATTCGTAACTCTAATTTAATATAAAATCGAGGTTTATGGCTATGGGGCAAGCATCTTCATGGGGTCAAATGGCCCTTGTTGAGCATGAATTAAGGCCAAAGTTCCTCTGTACCAAGGGCTACGAGATTTTTGTAAATCTCGTACTTAACGTTCGTTAAACTTTAGGGCTAGGTTTCCAACCGTACACAAGGCATTAGGTGTGAAATATTCTATACCTTATGTACTGAACCCATTTGTGCACTGCTGTAGTACCCCATTTGGGTTATGGTATGGCCTTATGAAAAAATCTGGGCTTGCGATCGCCTCTCGAATGCCAGCGATCGCAAGCCCAGTTCTGAAACATTAGTAGCGGCCGTGTTTCTTGGAAAATGGTACTTTGTTCCTGGGGTGGGCCATGACCATTTGACCTTCAACACTTTATACGGCTCGCCTTTGCGAAGGCTGATGCCATATTGTCTGTTCTTACAAAAGCCCTGCGCTGTTATACAGAGTCGGCGTTCTGCGATCGCCCTCGATGCCCAGGTCGTTCTGGGTTGCCATAAGATGGCTCCTCGAAGTCTTCATCGTAGGCGGCGAGCTCTTCGGCGTCATAGTCTTCGTAGTCGTAGTCGTCTGACAAATCCTCAATGGCATGGGTCGTACTGGCAGGAAGCTGATCATAAACCCGTTCCGCTTCTTCGTTCCAGGCAGTGTTGCCATTGGGAGATTGGGTAAACGACTGCCAAGCCGCGCGAAAGCCGACCATAAAGCTGCGTGTTGTCTTTTGGGCTTTTTGGGCTCTTTGCCGTACCGAGGTGACGCTACGATCGACCTGCCGAACAATACGTCCGGCACTCTGAACACCTTCGCTGACTTCATCCGTCAGGTCCGTAATTTCTAACCCCGTTAAGCGAATCGCCTCCAGCGTTGGGGGCAGTTCGCGGTTGAGTGTGTCAAACAATTTTTCGGCACTACGGGCGGCCCGTGCCAATTCTCTCAAGGCCGGAAGGGCCGCCATCAACACTGCAGTGAGGGAAACGGCCACCAGGAGGAGTGATAGTCCCAGCCAAAATAGGGGGTCAACCACGGCGCTTGCTCAATTACGCAGGGTCACGGGGATGGGAGGCAACCTCAGTTGCCTCAGCCTGAGGGCGTTCACGTTGGCTGGCTTCAACCCCAACGGCGATCGCCTGCTTCAGACGTGTTAAGGTGCCATCCCAGTTCTGAACGGCTTTGCCCGACAATCGACCCGCCTGAAGTTGGACGGAAGAGGAGAGATCCTCTGCCAGTTCAGGCAGTGCATCCGCTGACTTTTTGAGCAGTTTTCGGGTTTCACGACCCGAACGGGGGGCTAGCATCAGCCCGGTTACGGCACCCGCTGCCGCACCTAATAACATACCCACGACAAATGCTCCGCTTGCTCCTGAACGATTGTCTGCCATGCCTCGCTATCTTGCTCCTGCCAATGGTTGGGCCAGTCAGGCGGCCTTGCGCTTTAAGCTTAACATTCACTGGCTCCAAATGACTGAAAGCAGCGCCCTGGGCCATTAATTCTCATTTTTGTGTTGCAGTATCACTCATTTTGGTGGGTAGAACTTATGATTTTGTCCCCTACTATTGACCTGCTATCAAGACCGTTTTGAGAAACGGCGATCGCGTCTCTTCTGGCGAACCCCCTTTCCCCCAGTCTCCCGCTGCCAAGGTAAGCCACCCCGCCAGAGCGTCAGCCCTAGATTGACAACGGTTAGTGCCTGGCGTACTTGCTGAAGTTGCGGAATCAGTTGTTGATAACGTTGCCGTAACTGAGCCACGCCCAGTTGCCCCTGAAAAATTGCCTCAGGTGCTCCATATAGCACCTGGTGGGTATTTTGCTCAGCGTTGCTCAGCACGTTGGCTGCATGGGATAGAACCTGGCTAAACCGCCAAATCCGCCAGGCCGCATAGAGACATAGCAGAGACAGGACAATGTTCGCCAGCACAACAATCGTCAACATGGAGCAGGGGAAAGCAATGAATACCAAGCAGTGCTTAATCTTCCTTCAATCATCTCATATTCATTTATTCATTTTGTTAGGACAGTAGGAGATTGCCAGCACAGGCTATCTGGAATAGAACTCCTCTAAACTGAAGCCTAACAGACAGGCGTGAGCTACCAGGTCAGGTTCGAGAACCGTAAAACAGCATTTTCCTTGTAAAAACCTGAGGATACCGCCTATGTTGGTCAACCGTGGGGCCCGCTGGAAAACCTGGATTCCTCGATGGCGGCGATGGTCATCGCTCCTTGTCTTAGGGGTGTGCGTTCTGTTGGGTGTGATGTTAGCGATCGCCCCATCCCTCCAGGCGCAAACCGACGAGATGGCTGTCGATGCAAGCATTATCGACATGGAGCGACGACTGGAAGGAGAGTTTGAACAGTACTTTGATCGGGATCTTCCAGCTGATCAACAGAATCCTGATCAAATTGCAGCTACTCTGACACGCATCGGGCAGGAGACGGGAACCCACCCGGCCGTGCTCTGGGTAACGCCCAAGCCTGATAGCCTGCGTTTGGTACTGATTACTTCTGGGCACCGTCCCGTTGTGGTGGAATCCAGTGAAGTACCACAAGCCCTGCTTCAGGAGACGGTGCGGTCTTTTCAACGAGACATGACTCGGGGGAACCGTCGTGTTTCCCTGGACAATGCCCAGCAACTGCACCGCTGGATCATTGAGCCGTTTGAATCGGAATATCTGCGGCCCCAGGGCATTGATAGCTTGCTGTTTTGTTTGAGTGATGGAGCTCGAGGGTTAACGCTGGCGGCTCTCCATGATGGACAGCAGTTTTTACTTGAAAAGTACGCGCTGACGCGTATTCCGGCTTTTAATCTAATCCATACAAATGTCACCAATATCCAGCAGGGCGAGTTGCTGGCGATGGGAGCTTCCGAATTTCAGCAGCTCAATCCGTTGCCAGCGGTTCCGGTCGAGCTCTCGACAATTACAGCGCAAATGGAGTCTGTGCCCGGGACTAACATCACCTGGGATGCCCAAACTTTCTTGAATGAGGAATTCACTCTGGATAATTTCCAGGCCAAGTTGGCAGAGCGACCCTATGATATTGTGCACCTGGCGACCCATGCGGAGTTTCAGCCTGGTAAGCCCGATCGCTCCTTCATCCAATTTTGGGATGCTCGACTGACCCTGGAGCAGATGGGCGTCATGGATTGGCATACAGATCAACTGGAATTGCTGGTGCTAAGTGCCTGTCGTACGGCTGTGGGAGATGCTCAAGCAGAGTTAGGCTTTGCAGGGTTGGCCTTGCAATCGAATGTGAAAAGTGCCCTTGCCAGCTTGTGGTATGTCAGCGATGCCGGAACGTTGGCTTTGATGACGGAGTTTTATCGACAATTGGCGATCGCCCCCACCCGTGCCGAAGCCCTACGCCAAGCCCAACTGCGCCTGCTACGAGGGGATGTACGATTTGAGGGAGACCAACTTCTGATGTCTCGGGGGGCCATTCCTCTTCCCAAGCCCCTTGCCTTTCGTACGGAAAGGGATTTATCTCACCCCATTTACTGGGCTGGTTTCTCCTTAATTAGTAGCCCGTGGTAGGCCAATCCGGTAAGGGACGGGAGACGGATGTGAGACGCAGTCCCACACCCATCTCTCGTTTCTCACTAGATCCGAAAGAGTTATAAATTCTGGACTTACGCATTTGTGTTGTGGGTGGGGTGCTTAGCACCCCACCCACAACACAAATATACGGATAGCGGACTTGCGTAAGTCCTGAAATTGCGTAAGCTATGCCTTATAGCGAATGGCATTGGTAATTGATCCATTCCAGAATGCGGTTCCAGGCCCACCAGGGATCGGGATCTTGGGCCTGGCGCTGGCCAGCTTTGCTGCTGAAGTACCCCACATGGCCACCGTGGGGAGTCAGCATGAGATCGATGGCCGTATTACCCGTGCAGGCAGCCTTTAAATCGGATACGAGAGTAGGGTCGAATAAAGGATCGTCAGCAGCGTAAAGAATAAGAGTTGGTTTCGTCAGTTGGGGTAACAGCGGTAGGGGACTGCTGGCTTTATAGTAGGCCTCGACTGAGGGGAAGCCCAGGCGACCGATCACCAATTCCCGGTCGAAAGCCCAGATGCTATCCACCCGTTCGATGGCGGCCCGATCGATCGCCTCCGGGTAATAGGTATGAAGCTGCCAGGCTAACTGCTTCAGTTGTTGAGTGATGGATTGCTCCAGGCGGCGACCGAAGGGATGGGTCGTTAGATAGGTGAGCGATCGCACCGAATCCAAGCTGGGGCAGATTACCGCCCCACCTCCGATGTCAGCCTCAGCTAGCCTTAAAGTATCCGGCGGTGATTGCCCTGCCTTGATGCCCCACAGCGCTAGCTGCCCCCCCAGAGAAAAACCAGTGAACCAGAAGGGAGCGGGGCATCCCAAATCCTTGGCGATCGCTGCAATATGGACAAAATCTTCCCCTTCGTACAACCCATCGGAGGTGAGTGTAGGGGATAGCTCCGCCGTTTTGCCATGAGCCCGCCAGTCGAAGAGTACTACGGCAAATCCCTGAGCGACTGCCTTACGCCCCAGCAGTTTGAGATACCACTGATTTTCCAGGTTGCCTGTGATGCCATAAGTACCTACCAGTGTTGCCTTCGGGCGATCGGGTATGGCAACTAGGCCATATAACGGTACACCTCCCGCACCCGAGAAAATGTGAGGGTGGTAGTCAGGCTCTGGTTCTGCAAGGGTTTTCTCCCAACTCCGGCTGGCCCATAGGGCGGTGTAGAGAGTCATGGGTAACCCCTGGCGAATAGCCCAGGGTGGGCAATAGGGAATCGGACGCATCGTTCAAGACGGAACACCAGATTTTGAGAATAACTGGAAGTAGAGCGACTGAGATACTTCTTTCAGTGGAAAAGCGAGATACGTGAGCGGATTAATCGTCACAATAATGTTGCGAAATCCACGCTTTGCCAGGAATACGATCGCCCGTCCCACCCAGTCCGCTGACATCACCCCAATGGGGTTGAGATTACTTTTAAAGGGGCCCAAAATCAGCTTTCGGATAACGCAAGGGGCATCCAGGCGGCGCAGGGTGATGAGATGACCCAGAGTCCGCTTGGAGAGTTCATAGAGGGGGCTAATGGCTGGGCCTACTTCCGCTTCAGACGTATTAATCCACAATTCCTTTAATGTGTCGGAATCAGCCGGATCGACCGTGCTGAGAAAAAGCTCTGCTAGGTTCCATGCCGAAAAGGTATTGACCTGGAACGATTTTTGGATGGCAGCAGGGGAGCGATCGCCATGCACATTAATTCCATGATTAATGATGAGAATGTTGATGGATTGCAGGCGATCGCGCAGTTCCTCCTCCTGCCCGGCTTGCCAGCACACCACCTCGACTCCCTCCTGGAAACTACTGTTCTGAGATGTCGTCAGGGCAAGCACCTTCGCTCCTTCTTGGAGGAGGGTACGGGTGAGCGATCGCCCCAGAGTACCGGATGCGCCCGTGATGGCAACCACTTGCCCTGCCAGCCACTGATGCGTTGATGATGCCTGATGATTCATACGCCTTCTGCTGATAAATCGGGTGTCGTGAGCCTTCCGTCACAACTTCTAAGGATTCGTTAGGATGAACCCAAGGACGGCCCAAACCGTTAGTCTAATGTACTGTGACCGTTCACAAACCGACGTTCTGGCGTTTGATTTGGGACTCTAAACTGTTGATCTTTATAGATGAGGAGTAGCCTATGTATCTCGTCACAGGAGCAACCGGAGGACTGGGGCGGCGCATTGTGCAGGTGCTGCGAGAACAAGGTAGCTCCGTGCGAGCCTTTGTGCGGCTTACCTCGAAATACAGCAGCCTGGAACAGCGCGGAGCCGAAGTCTTTATTGGCGATCTACAACAAGAGCGAGATCTTCAAAAAGCTTGCCAGGGTGTAGATTACATCATCAGTGCTCACGGCTCTAATGAAGTGAGTGGTAGTGCGCAAGCCCTTGATTATCGCGCCAACATTGAATTGATTGATCAAGCGAAAGCGAACGGTGTGAAGCACTTCGTGTTCATCTCTGTGCTGGGGGCCGATCGCAACTATGAAGATGCCCCGGTTTTTAAGGCAAAGCGAGCTGTAGAGCGGTATCTCGAAAATAGCGGCGTTCCTTATACAATTTTGCGGCCCTCTGGTTTTGCTTCTAATCTACTGCCTCTAGCAGAACGCTTTCAGCAAACCGGAATTTACGTGCTAATTGGCGATCCCCTTTCCCGCTCGTCTATTGTTAGTACCGATGATTTGGCCCGCATTGCGGCGGCTTCTCCAACGACCGAAGGGGCGCGCAATCAAGTATTTGCTGTCGGTGGGCCTGAAGTTTTAGAGCGGGGTGAGATTCCTAAAATATTTGGGCGCATTTTCAAAAAAGAGCCCATTCTGCTCAATCCGCCTCTCCTGGCTGTAGATGGCATTCGTTCTCTTGTCGGTGTCTTCAATCCAGGAGCGAAAGCTGCTCTCGGCACCTTCCGCACTCTACTCGCCCATGAGTTTTATACCACCCCTGCTGAAGTAGAGCGGCTAGAGTCGGTCTATGGTTTCAAGCTAGAAAGCCTGGAGAGTTTTGTGCGCCGTTATATGGGGTTATGAGTGTAGAACACTGGCGTGGCTATATGCCATGTGATTGAAGACTGCTCTGGCTTTGAGGGGATGAATTGGGCTGAATCTGAAGCCTAGACTGGGATGTCATTTTCCAGTTAAAGCCTGTGCAATACATTCCTTTACTCCTGACCGTGGGGTTACTCCTCCTCTTAATTACCCTGGGTTCGGGGTGGATTGTGCGGTTACCCCTATCCTATGCACTGATTAATTTGATTGTGGGGATCGCCTTGGGTCCCCATGGGATGAGTTGGATTCAACTCCGACCGAATGCCGAGTTTGTGGAACGTCTGGCCGAATTGGTGGTGATTATCTCAGTCTTTAGCTGCGGTCTCAAAATGCATCGCCCTCTAAAACTGGGAGCCTGGCAAACCACCATTCGGTTGATCGGCTTTCTGATGCCATTGTCGATTCTGGCGATCGCCGCAGTCGCTCATTGGCTCGTGGGGCTCGACTGGGGAACCTCTGTTCTATTGGGTGCAATTTTGTCGCCCACAGACCCAGTGTTAGCATCGGAAGTTCAACTCTACCACCCCCATGACAATGATGAAGTTCGCTTTGGCCTGACCTCTGAAGGGGGGCTGAATGATGCTCTGGCCTTTCCCTTTGTTTACTTTGGGCTGTACGCCCTAACCAAAGGGTCGTGGGACAACTGGTTTCGGGAATGGGTCGCGGTGGACCTTCTGTGGGCGATCGCCGCTGGTCTCGTGATGGGCTACATCGTTGCCCAAGGAATTTTATGGTTAAACAGACGCCTGCCCCGCCACCAGCAGGAGGAAGGGGAAATGGAACTGCTGGCCCTCAGCATTGTGTTCATCACCTATACGCTGACCGAAATTGTTAATGGATATGGATTTTTGGCTGTATTCGTTGCAGGGGTTACCATTCGCAAGAGCTACTCCTACGACTCAGAAAAACGCATGGCTCAGCTCTATTTCACGGAGCAAATTGAAAAACTTCTAGAAGTGGGCACCATCCTAATCCTGGGGGCGATGCTTCAATTTACGTCCATTGCAGAAAATTTTTGGGCCGAATTTGTGATGGTTGTGGCGGTGCTGTTTATTGTGCGACCCCTGGGCACGTGGCTCAGTCTTCTCGGCAGTGGATTGCCTCGCACCAGCCAATGGCTCATGGGTTGGTTTGGCATCCGTGGTGTGGGTTCTATTTACTATTTGGCCTACGCCATGGGGAAAGGGTTTGAAGGCCCGCTAGCCGAAAAAACAGCCTGGATTGTTTATAGCGTTATTCTGGTTTCCGTTGTGCTACATGGTATTAGCGCTACTCCTTTGATGCAATGGTACGAAAGCAAGCAGGGGGTGCAGGAGTAAGTAGGCGATCGCTAAACCGAATTCATCGCATGGAGTTGGCCTCCCATCGTCAGGGCTGGTCAACTCCATAGTGTCTAGAGTCTATGACTTAAGGGGTATCTCTTAAGATTGGCCCCCTAAAAAAATCATTTATAGAGAATTACGACTGGCGGCATAGTACGAAAGGAGGAGTACCATTCCCCTCGTCTTCAAACCTTTGATAGAACTACAGGCCCACTTAGGGACAGAGGAGCGTGTAAATAACTGGTATAGACACGCCCATGCAATACCTGTATTGTTTGCTGTCAAAGCATTTCAGAGCTTTAAAAGTGGCATTTTGCCATTCCCAGACTCCCGCTCAAGAAATATATCTCAATAGATATTCAAAATCTGTTCTGAAAAGGTTTTGATCTATCTCATTCAGGCAAGTTGTTGGGAGTGAAAACCATGATCACCGTAGAGAAAGTATTAGAAGTTGCTGCCAGTGCTGGTTACCAGTTTCTGGGAGGAGTTTCTAGTAGTCGAGGTGGATATGCTCTAGCGCACCTGAATGCAGAACAGCCTATCGCTATCTGCAAAACCCTGGATGAGGCACTAGAGTTTCTGTTAGCGCACAGTCAGAGCAGTTCGTAATAGAGTTATTTTTTGTTCACCTTAAGGGGGCGCATCTCAAGGGAAAGATTATTCCATGGCTAGGTCTTGTTCGATTGCACTTAAAGCAGCCTCAACTTCAGGAGAGGGCGATCGCCCCCATTCCATTTCCCGAATCTGTGCCCGATTAATACCCATCGCCAATTCAATCTGGCTTTGTACCGTCTCAATTCTGTCGTACTGGTAATAAAACTCTGGCCCAGGTTTAATGTGCAATGCCAGTTCATCTAAAGCGGCAATCAGTAGGGCTGCGTCTTGATAGGACAGGAAGAGGTTATTCATAGGTTGGGTGTCAAGGGGATAGCGGATTCAGCCAGTGGGGTCAATTGAAATTCTCTTAATTGTATTGGAACAAAAAAATGTGAGGATTTTGTGAGGATGGAATTTAGAACAGGCACTAAGCAAAACTTAGAACCCTAATTGTGTCACTGCTTTGCCGCGGTACAATTAGGGTTCCAAGTTTTGGTACAGGTAAGTGTCAAATAAAATACCAAAGCATCACCATCATCCTGGATTTTTCAAGCTCCAGGTTTTACGCTCAATGTCCCAGGAATTTTGCAGTACTTCAGCGGTTAAGCGAGTTCTGCGTTGACCCAGTTCCGAGATTACAAGCGCCTTAAACCCATAGTCTCCCAATTCGCTGAACCAGAGCGCAATCCCAGTCGCTCGTTCAAAGTCGTCTGGGTTGCTGACATAAATGTAAATTTGCCCCTGTACCGTCAACACCCGAGAAGCGGCAAGCGATTCCTGAATCGCTTCGGGCAACGTTGATAGCACTAGATTAAACCGTAGGCGCTCATCCTCACGCTTCAATAGATCATCCTGTAAGCGCTGACAACAACGCCGGGAGTAATCCCGGCTGTACGAGCGTCCATCAGTAATCTCCAGGCGATCGCAACACAAAGCCTCCAGGGCTGGAGCAACCCAGCGAGCCAGGCGGCAGGTGCGCTTAGCCAGTTTGGCAGTATTAGCAGTAATGGTGAGCGATCGACCCCATCGCTCAATGCGGCGGCCATCCAGCAGGTAATGAAGGGATTCGGGCAGGTTCTCGTGGAGGATTGCCAGCAACGTACTTTTCATCGCGGTGTGGATCAGGGGAGTAAATAGCCAATTTTTGCATGCTCTAGCCTATCTTTCCCAAATTGACCTCAATAATTAGGTAGAGACGAGGCCACTTGTAACTAAATTAAATATTCTGCTCAAAAGCATAAGGAGCCGACGTTCCAGAGGCTGGAGTACAAATATTTGTAACCCTAAAAAGTTTTAGGCAAATAATGCGTTAGTGTAGATCTAGGGGAAGAGAAGGTCAGTGGGGGTCAATCGCTGGCAATTCATCCCCTTTTTTTATGAATGCAGCTTGTGTAAGTTCCTATATGAAGCATGAATGTCAGGTGTGGCGGGTTTACGTTTTTACACCTGACGTTAATACGTGAATCCTGCAATGTTCTGAAACCCCTAATTGCGAGCATTTTGTGTACTCAACAAGGGTTTTGGGAAATGTACAAAATGTGGGTGTTTGGGCAAAAAGTTAGCTGCGCAATTGGATTTTCTCGATTATTATTCCCGCACTGCCCACCAAGGCAGCGATCCCGGCCAGGATTAGCAGTGTAATCAGGGCTAGACGAAGCAGCGGTAGAAGATCCCGGTTACCCTTGCCATTTGGACGCGCATCTTCTGCCAGTTCGCTGAGAGAAACCCCACGCTTGCTGCGAAACAGGCAGAAGGCGATCGCTTGCACTATTCCACCTAAGCCCGGAATCAAAATAGGGGTTGCGAAGCGAATGGGCAAGTTGGTCTTAGAACCCAACAATCCCGTGAAGATGTAAAACACTATAGAGAGGAGGGTTACTGCAAACGGAGTCAGCACCCAGGCATACGCTCTTTGAAGATAGCGGCGTAGCACAAGCCATTGAAAAAACAGCAGGGGTAACGTTCCCGCGATTGCCAGGGGCAGCGGCATGGCATAGTTTCCCCCAAAAGTTTCTAGAAAAGCTGTGGGGTCTTTCTGGGATTGAGCAATCAAGTAATTGGTCCACAGCTCATTCCCCAAATTAATGACTATTTGCCCTAGGGCATTGGCTGCAATCCAATGCCAGGTAGGGATGTAGCGGCGTAACACCAGCCATTGTCCCAGTCCGACTGTTGCTCCTGTCAGCAACCCCTGAACTAACCCCTTCACCATGTCGTCACTCAGGGGAATTGCCCGAAGCGGAAGAGGCCAGAGATAACGGGCAATTAGCCACGAAATAATTGTGACGGCCACATACCCAAGGACAAAGCGTCGTCGTGAAGAAAGTTCGATCAGAAGGGGGCGGGTGCCATCTCCAGGGGAATCACTCGTTGCCGCTATAGGGTTTAGATCAGAGGGGTCAGAGGTCATACGTTACAAATAGACATGGCGATTTCATCCATCTCAGTCTAGGCGCTCTCTCTTAGGTGGTAGATCAGCCACACAAAACATTACAAAATCTTCTCAAGCTATTTTTCCCACATCCAAAACCGTTGTTCTAAAACCTTTTTGGAGTTCCTTCGGTGAGTTGAAGTGAACTCCTTTCGATTCCCACTGATCCGTCTTTCCAGATGTTGGGAGCGCGCTAAATCTGTATGCACAGAGAAAAGACACTTGTACCTTTTCCCACTTCAAAAGGATCGTTTAAGGTATTGAAATCTGTAGAACCTGTTGAATTGTTTATTTGTTGTGCTGTATACGTTGCATGAGTTAAGCATGAGACACAATATTTTGTACGGAATCTATTTATGTAAATTCAATTGTTGTTTGTTATATGGTCTGTATTAGTAATTACTTAAAATTGTATGAATGTGAATCAAGTTTCTGAATGCGCTGCGATCGCCCAAGGTTAACACAAGAGATCAACTTATGTTTAAAAGTGAACTGACTTAGGCCGTGTTTTAAAACTAGCTGAAAGAGTTATTTTTTTGCGCTAAATGCACAAAAAATAACTCTTAAAACAGATCTTAGGCCGTCGAATACGAGTTGATCCAAACTGACGTTACATATGAGTCGGCAGAGAATGGCAGCCTCTGCGAGAATAGAGAACGGATGCCGGGTGCATTCTCTTTCGATATCGCCTTAGTGCTACACCCATCAGGCTTCCTCTATTTGCCACGGAGACCCAATCATGCCTGTTACCGCCCTTTTCAAAAGGCTTAACCTGAAGGAGCAAACCGAGGTTCTGGTTCTCGATGCCCCCGACAGCTTTGAGGCTGAAGTGGAGGCTCTGGATGACGTTCCTGTCTACGATGATGTGCGAGATATCGATGAGATTGCTTTCGCCCTAGTCTTTGTGATGTCGGAGGCCCAGGTGGAAGCTGCTGCTGAGGCGATCGCCCCCAAAGCCCAGGCAGATGCCATTATCTGGTTTGCCTATCCCAAAATCACTTCAAAACGCTATCGCTGTGACTTTGACCGCGACACCGGCTGGGCCGCCCTCGGTGAATTGGGTTTCGAAGGTGTACGCCAAGTGGCGCTCGACGCCGATTGGTCAGCTCTGCGTTTTCGCCGCGTCAATTACACCAAGACTGTGAAGCGCGATCCGAATCAAGCGCAAACGCAGCAGCGAAAGGCGAGGGTTGAGAAGAAGAGTTAATACAATATCTTCTAATTTAGGAGATTTCCAACAATGAAATTACCCCCAGGATGTTGGTGCTTTGCCCGCGAAGCGGGCAAAGCACCAACATCCTGGGTAGATTCTTATGCAGAAACCTCCTTAGTGAGGCATGGGAGAGGAGTGTGGGACAACGATTCACACCCCTCTCCCATACCTCTACTCTTTAGGCAGGACTTACGCCTGTGTGTGGTGTACTACACACAGGCGTAAGTCCTATGAACTGGCAAGGGGTCTAAGAGCTTAAGGCAATTTGTACCCTGTCACTCGCAACGTTAACTCCCCTGATCGCGGATTCTTAGAAAATACAAACGCCCCTTCTTCACTCTCATTGCCAGAGAGAAAGTCAAATTCTTGTTCGCCAGACTCAGCGACCTGACCATTGATGCGCAGCTCGGCCAGAACTCGCACAGACTCAGCAGTGCCGCCGCCTGTATTGGTGAGTTCGAAAGGGACATAATACTGGCCGTTGGCTTCTCGAATATCTTCGGGACGTTCTAATGAGAGTTCGGGAGGGCGATCGCCTTCCTTATTAACCCAGAGGTAAATCACCAGGCCGACGATGCTGGCCAGAATGGTGAGAGCAATGCCGAAGCTCACCCGCTCAGGGAGAGAGCGATCGCCCTGCGTGTTTTTCTGTTCTGCCTGAGTTGTCTCCGTTGTCTGGCTCATATTGCTAGCCTCCCGGCAGCGCCGCCGATGGTGGCAGGCAGTCCTAAAACAAGGGTATAGCGTAGCCATACACTCCAGGGGTCGCTAAACTGCAGTTGTTGAAAGAACCACAGCATAACGGCGGCGGCGGCCAAGGAGATCAGATAAGCCGCGATGGTTTCGCCTAAGGGGCGTTGAAAGATTCCTTTCTGCTGCATCCGTTGTTGCTGCTTGGCAAAGCCCGCTTCAAACACGATGCCGTAGGAGATCAGCAGCGAAATGACAATAATGCCCAACAACCAGGGGATTGGTATTGCGGCTGCTAGCATCGGTACTTCATCGGTGGGAGCAATGTTAAAGGCAATGATGGTACTGCCAATCAGAGTTGCACCAATGTCTGAGAAGGTTGCATACAGTTCACCGGAAGGTTGAGCGGTGCTAGCCGGGGTGTTGGAGTTAGATTCAGTATTACGATCGCCCCGCAAAAATTGATTGGCCAGGGCTATTCCCAAGGTGAAGGGTAGGCTTTCATAGACCAATTTCCCTAATGCCTCGTCCATTGGGGTTCGCAGGGTAATCTCCTGCAGTAGCACCAGAATTAATGCCGTACAAAGCAGGCCTAGAGCGATCGCCTCCACACTATCGATAGCAGCCTGCCGAGAGCCATTGCCCTGCACATGTCGAAAACCTTCTGTGCGGTTGAGCAGAAATACCACGATATAGGTTACGACCAGGGCACCCAGTATCATGGGCGGGCTTACGAATGACCCGATCCACCACATCTCCATGGTGTAGAGCAGTGGAATCCCAAACAGAAAACCCCCACATGCTCCGCGTACCAGGTCTTCCGCTTCGGCTTTCCACGCCTGCCGTCGCCGTCGCCGTGCGATCGCTATCGGCATTTCCCCCTCCCTTACAAGACCTAGCCGACTCATCCGTAATCTTTTAGGAATGATAGCTATATCATGTCTAAGAAATTTGGATGTCTAAGCATTGCTCAGAGGTATAACAGCCCACATCTACAGCAGGATGGATCTTTACCTTGGGCTAACGCAACTCGCTCCTGATGTCCTGAAGTTTTTTTGAGGGACGCGCAAAGCGCCCCTCAAAAAAACTTTTGGCGTGCTCTCTGCACACGCCGAAATGGGCTCTTGGGCTTATCCAAAATTGAGGCTAACTAACACAACAAAGGCTATAGAAGCAGTAGTTATGGGAACAGCACAACTCCTGGCTAATGGTGTTACTCGTATACCGCGTAATTGACTCGTTTTGTGTAAGGGTTGATGTCATGCGGGCATACCTAACCTCTCACAGAGCTGCGCTCAATCAAGTTATAGGGCCTCCAATCGAAGGGCTATACCCAGGGGGGATGGCATGGTGCTAAAGGCCACACCATTTCTGATGACAGCTCCCCCATCGGAGAGGAATATTAAAGTCATAACGACTACAAAGAGTGTCTTCCTGTGATATAGTCGTAACAGTTCGTAAGAATTCTGGTCGTAGTTGCCGGAGCTTTGCTGTGCAAGGTTCTGGGCGATTGCCAGTGTTCCACATTGACACAGTTGTTGCAGCTTTGCAGACCCTTTAGGAGTGTAGATTTTATGACTCATCACGATTGCCTGCGCGTTGGGCAAGCGGCTCCCGAATTTACCGCTGAAGCCGTTGTGGATCAAGAATTCAAGACTATTAAGCTGTCGGACTACCGTGGCAAGTATGTGGTGCTGTTCTTCTACCCGCTAGACTTCACCTTTGTGTGCCCCACAGAGATTACTGCCTTTAGCGATCGCTACGAAGAGTTTAAGGCTATCAACACCGAAGTTCTGGGTGTTTCTGTGGATAGTGTTTTCTCTCACCTGGCTTGGATTCAGACCGACCGCAAGAGTGGTGGCGTGGGTGACTTGGCCTATCCTCTAGTAGCTGACATCAAGAAAGAAGTTAGCTCTGCCTATAACGTTCTCGATCCCGAAGCTGGTATTGCCCTGCGTGGTCTGTTCATCATCGACAAAGATGGTGTGATTCAGCATGCCACCATTAACAACCTGGCCTTCGGTCGTAGCGTTGATGAAACTCTGCGGGTACTGCAAGCTATCCAGTATGTACAGTCTCACCCCGATGAGGTGTGCCCCGCTGGTTGGCAGCCCGGTGATAAGACTATGAACCCTGACCCTGTGAAGTCTAAAGAGTTCTTCGCGGCTGTGTAAATGGTATATTCAGGTTTTTTTGCAAACTAAAGAGGGTGCAAAAAATCTTGGAATTATAGCTCTGTAACAGATTTCCAACGTACTTAAGGGGAGCTTCAGCTCCCTTTTTTTTGACGTTATAGCGCTGTGCACATTGATTAAGTACAGTGGTGTGGAGCCCGAAGTGCGCCACACCACTGTACTTAATCAATGTGCACAGCGCTATCGTTTGGCTTAAAGGTGTTTCCGATTGCCGTGCAACATCAGCACCCGGAAGCCGTTCCGTGGGCAAGTTCACCCAACGGTAGGAAGAATGTGATAGGAGCGATCGCTATCCTCTTGCTCTTATCTAGTCCTCGTTGCCGGAGCTGCTTATGATTCCTTCTCTGACTCAGTTTGGTGAGCAGATGTCTTGCTTGACAGGCGTTCGTGCCATCATGAAAGACATTCGAGAGACCTTGGGTGAAGCAGCGGGGCAGGAATTTATTAACTTGAGCGCTGGCAATCCGGTGATTCTACCGGAGGTAGACCAACTGTGGCGGGATTGTACTCAAGAGCTTCTGGCCAGTACCGAGTTTAGCGAGGTGGTGTGCCGTTATGGTTCCAGTCGGGGTTATGAACCGCTGATGGAGGCGGTTCTGGCCGATTACAACCAGCGTTATGGGTTGAACCTGACGGAGCGCAATATTTTGGTGACACCGGGGAGCCAATCGCTTTACTTTCTCGTAGCGAACGCTTTAGGTGGCTATACCAAGACGGGTGTGTTGAAAAAGATCCTGCTGCCCCTCTGCCCGGATTACACAGGCTATGGTGGCGTAACGCTAATTCCCGAATCCCTGTCGGCTTGTAAGCCACAATTGAACATTGATGCCGCTGCTCATCGCTTTAAGTATCGGCCTGATCTCGATCATTTAACGATTGGTGAGCAAACGGGATTTGTGCTGTTTTCGCGGCCCTGTAACCCGACGGGAAATGTGGTGTCGGATGAGGATGTGAAGGCGATCGCCCACCTCGCTGCTGCTCATAACGTGCCCGTATTCGTAGATTCGGCCTACGCACCCCCCTTTCCCAGCCTCAACTTTACTGAGATGACTCCCATTTTTGGCCCCAACATCGTGCACTGCCTCAGCCTTTCTAAGGTAGGGTTGCCCGGTGAGCGGGTGGGCATTGCGCTGGGAGATGCGGCTGTGATTCAGGTATTAGAGGGTTTTTTGACAAATCTTTGTCTGCATTCTTCACGCTATGGGCAGGCGATCGCGGCTCGTGCTATTCGCTCGGGCCGCTTAGCTGAGATTTCTGAGCGGGTCATCCGTCCCCACTATCAGAACAAATTTCATTTACTTGAGAATGCTCTGGATGCAGCTATGCCAGAATCGTTGCCCTGGTTCTTGCACCGTGGCGAGGGGGCTATCTTTGCCTGGTTGTGGTTGAAGGATTTGCCTATCAGCGACTGGGATTTTTACCAGGAATTGAAGCAGGCGGGTGTGATAGTGGTTCCCGGCAGTGCCTTCTTCCCTGGCTTACAGGAACCCTGGCAGCATACTCGGGAGTGTTTCCGTATCAGCTTAACAGCGAGTGATAACGAGTTGACGACTGCAATGGAACGCCTTGCAGAGGTGGTCGAAAGGGTCTATCAGCAGTCAGTGCAGGGTTAAGTTAGTTTTTCGCATCAATAGCTCAATCCTGTTCATAACGGAATTTTTTTGGTTTATTGTTGAGGTGGTTTTTGGTGTGCGTGGAGGAAACTTATGATCCAACGGTACGCGATCGCCTGTATAACTCTCGTTGCGGTAGCTTTACCGCAGGTGGCTCTGGCTATTCCACTGCAAGCGGGCACCTATAGTAACCGCAACCGCATTATTGACATTCGGTCGCAGGGCGATCGCCTCTGTTTTCAAAGCTTCTCTAACAACCGTTTGGTGACGGCATCCATATCGCGCGATCGCAGCAATAATGACTTTTATAAAGTTAACGAAACCGAGGAGCGGCTCTATCAGGAGGAACTGGGCAGAATTTTGGCCGGACCACTGCACCAGCTTCAGCCATACGCCCTCAGCAACGACTATTCTGGTAATGTGAACCCCCTCATGCGGGAATGTCTGGATGACAATGGCCGATACTACGAAGAAGTCCAAACCGTTGGTTAAACAACTTCCGGTACCTCCGGAGGGCTGGCTGGAAATTGGCACCATTGTCGGTGCCCATGGTCTACGAGGGGAGGTGCGCGTTTATCCCACCTCAGATTTTCCAGAACGATTTTTGGAAGCAGGACAGCGTTGGCTTCAGCGCCCCGGTAGCGATACACCAACCCCCATTCAACTGGAGGAGGGCTGGCTGCAACCGGGTAAGGGTAATTTTGTCGTCAAACTCGAAGGCATCAATGATCGCGATGATGCTGAAGCCCTACGGGATTGTCTGCTGTTGGTTCCTGAGAGCGATCGCCCGTCCCTGGAAGAGGGCGAATTCCATGTGGCTGATCTCATTGGCCTGCGGGTAATTGACCAATCAACCCAAGCTCAAGTTGGGGTTGTGACCAACGTCCTCCCGGCTGGTAATGACCTGCTTCAGGTAAAGCTAGACACGCCTCGGGACAAAACAACGGATGTGCTGATTCCCTTTGTAGAGGCGATCGTGCCTGTAGTGGCGATCGATCGTGGCATTGTGGAAATTACGCCCCCTGCCGGATTAATTGACTAACGCTTCTCACTCAAAATGAGGTATAAAAATAGCCCATGAAACTTACGTTCCATGGGCTATTTTTATACCTCATTTGTTAATGCCAAATTTGGGTTCCGGCATTCTCGTATAGTTTGTGATACCAATTTAAAAACCAAACTAGGCAGATGTTTGTAAGGAAATGGCTCGTCGAGCCATTTCCTTACAAACACCTGCACTGGGTTCCGTTCAAATGGGTATGAAACAGGTTTTGAAAGGTGAAATAAGTACAGCCCATTGCTACTTTTCAAAAATAATCTGTCCCAGCTTAATTATCTAACTTCAGTTCGGGATAAGCTGAAGTGCTTATTTTGGCGTGTGCTTTGCGCACGCCAAAATAAGCGTTTTCGAGTGCCGCGCAACACGCGGCACTCGAAAACGCCCTTAACCCGAACTCAGGTTATCTAAGGCTGTATATGTCTCACATTCTCATCGGTGTAATGGGGCCAGGAGATGCTGCTACAGCAGAACAGTACCAGGATGCCTATAACTTAGGCTTCCAGGTTGCCCAGGCAGAATGGGTGGTGTTGACGGGAGGGCGTAATGTAGGGGTGATGGATGCAGCCTGCCGGGGCGCAAAGGCTGCGCAGGGTCTGACGATTGGAATCCTGCCGGATAGCGAAGAGAGGCGAACTTCGCCGTACGTGGACATCCCTATCTACACAGGGATGGGCCATGCCCGCAATGTCATCAATATATTGTCCAGCCGGGTAGTAGTGGCCTGTGGCATGGGAGCCGGTACTGCTTCAGAAGTGGCGATCGCCCTCAAAACCGGAAAGCCTATCATCCTCCTGAAGCCAGACGCCGAGAGTGAGGCGTTCTTTTATAGTCTAGGTACCGAGCACCTGTATTCTGTGCACCAACCAGAGGAAGCGATCGGACGCATTCGGGAGATTCTAGAAATTGCCTGATCTTGGTGTTGCACTGGTCATCTTTGTAATTTAAGGCTCAATTTCTGCAGATTCAGGTAATCCTTAAAAGAAACCTGATATTTATTCAAAAAATGCCCTTGAGAAGACATTTTTTCGCATTACTAATTGCATAGAAAAATGTGATATTTCTTCCGTTTAAGGGGCCTGTGCAATAATAGAACTAAATCCTGTGTTTCCTGATTTGAGGGGCCAACGGTCTTATAAAAGCCCAATTAAAAAGTGAGGTCCCAGGCATGCTGATAGGTCTAAAGGCCGCGATCCAATCACTAGACAAAAATTGGCATTAAAGAGGAACAGTTATGGTTTTTCCCCTCCACCATTTAAACCCTCAAGCATTAACCGTAAATCCTATTGCAAAGTTATCCATCACCCTGTTGGCCTTAGTCAGTTTGGGTCTGGTTCCAGAAAGGGCGACTGCAAATCCTGTTCCTGTAGCATCTGATGCTGCGGGAGCGATCGCCCAAGCCACCCCTGATATTGACACCTCCGTTACTCGGGAATACGAGCCTGCCATCATTTATGTCCCCGATCCGGCAACCCAAGAGCTGGTACCTCAGTCAGTGTTGGTTACCTCTGACACCCCCGCAGTAATGGCAGTTGGGCAAATTGTCGAAGCTTACGAGGGGCAGGATGTAGGCATCACAGGCTACGAAGTCAGCGTGAATCCCCAAGCACGGGAAGCTGAAGTGAACTTTGAACTGGAACCTAACCAAAGCAGCGAAGTTTTCCAAAGCCTCAGCAGTGCGAATCAATACAGCCTGTTTGAAGCAATCCGAGAAACCTTGCTGACCCAGCCAATGTATGGGGTGGATGAAGTTATTTTCCAGGCAAACGACTCGGCCTTTGATATCTAGTAGGTTGCGGCCTAAGTTCGCAACCTATGTTTTTGTGTAGGGTGCGAAGCACCCTACACAAAAACATAGGTGATGGATTTCCCCTCAACCTACTAGGCTAATTGGACGTAGGTAAGTAAACCGTTGAACTTCACTCAACATCAGAGCTTGAGCAGGTGTAGGGCATGAGCCCCTCACGGTAGGGAACCGTGAAATGGGTTCTCACGGGGAAATATGAGAGAAACAGGAGTGTTTCTTAACGTCAGGCAATAAGACAATGAAGGATGAAGGTGGTCAGAACCATTTAATTCTATTAGATGAAATTCGGCTCCTACCTCGTAGTTAGTCTATAGTTGCTGAAGGGTATTGTGGCGATCCCTACAGAAGAGCGCTTCTTCGGCATTCTTGGGGTAGAAGTCACGCTCAAAAAGTTGGTGTGCTCTCTTGGGCTGTGTGGCCGTTACTTCTATGAGAGAGGTATGGTGAGAATAGAGATGGATGAGCTCAGAGGCTCGCTCATTTGAGTGTGCCAAGTTTGCTAGATTCGTACCGGAGGTGGTCGTTTTGGAACAGTCGTCTCAACCTGAAAAAAATCAATTTCTTTATCCGGCCGGTCACTACCGGGGTGAATTTTCGTTGGAGAACGTTACGTTCAACGCGAATCTGCAAGAGTTTGCCCAACGTGTTGGGTTTGTCTGCAATCTTGAAACGGGTGGCAAGCTAAGTCCCGAGCAAGCCTACGAAGAGATTCGTACTCTTTGGGATCGCCTACGGGAATCTAAGAAAAACTTGTTAGATCATCCTGAGTATCCCAAACCGGAGCTGCCGCCCGATACAGAGTGAGCCCTTCAATGAGGGATAATTCCCTGATCTAAGCAAAGTTGCCAGCTACTAGAAACCCGGTGTTTTCCAAAACACCGGGTTTTGTGTTTTTCCCAGCGTTTTAAGTCACTACTATGCTGGGCTGTATAAATAAAAGGTGTAGTGGAAGGGGCACGGCCTAAGGAGGTTTCTGCATAAGAATTTACCCAGAATGTTGGTGCTTTGCCCGCGAAGCGGGCAAAGCACCAACATTCTGGGGGTAATTTCATTACTGGAAATTTGGCGTTGCACAGTAGAGAATGATTTAAGTAAATACTGGAATCCGATGATGCTTGAGATAGTAAATGAGTAACTGGACTGAGAGGGTTAACATCTCGACCGACTTGGAGTAACA
>NZ_JACJOO010000071.1 GCF_014695575.1 Leptolyngbya sp. FACHB-8
CAAGTAGCTTTGCTTACCATTGCGATGCCCATTTTTAACAATTCTGTCGCTGGTGCAATGAGGACAATTCATAAAGCATTTTCAACTCTGCATCATTCTCATTATGCAACGCCAAAACAACTGAAGTCTCAACTTGCCGATCTGGAATCCTCCAATATTTCTTTAGCAGGTAATTCTTCTCCTCCTCCTCAACAAGACAAAAACCGTTCTTTTCGTAAAAGCTTATTGCCCAACTGGCTGCTTTCCAAGTTCCAACTAAAATCGGCTTTGTTGAACCTTGCGTCAATTCCCGAAGCAGGTATGTTCCAATGCCTTTGTTTCTTTGTTTTGTTTTGACATACGCATGACGAATTAGGTTTACATCTACTTTGTCTTGGATCCCCATAACTCCAATAATTTCATTATTATCGACATAACATGAAAAAATTACACCATCCTCGATTTGCGCTTTTAGCTCTTCTTTTGCCATATACGGCTCATGCCACCGATCAGGTGGAATTACTCCTTTATAAGCAATTGCTGCATCATTAATAATATTGAAAATCTTTTCAAAATCCTTATCCATACTTTTTCGTATCATCACACACCTCTCCTCAAAAAGTTGTTATTTTTGCTAGCTCTATAGTATGCCAATGACGAAACGCAGCGACGGCAGATAAGTTTGAACTTAGCATCAGCAGTCTTCGTTTTGTAGCACTACATGCTGAGAAGCAGGAACGTTATTTTTTGAAAAGCTGCGCTGAACGCAGCTTTTCAAAAAATTAATCTGTTCTAACCAGGGTGTGTAAGGTTATACAATCTCATTTGCAGATAACCTCATGGGTAGCTTCGGGACGGCATATCGCTCTTTGAGCATTTTTAAATATCGCAAATGGCCTTTATTTTGCGAGTTTTAGTTCGATAGCTTTGTAGAACTCCTTCACATGCTTAGGAGACTGAAGATGATAAACCTGCTTGCTTCCCTTCGCTTTATGCACGTACTCTCGATACTTTGGTGTGAGTTTCTTATTGCATAGCCAAACCGTATAATAACTGTTCAGCGTACCCTTCAAGAGCGGGCTATTCTCAGGCCAATTTGCGGGTGGAACGAGAAAGCCTTTCAAGAATCGCTTCGTTACCCACCAATAGTGCTGCAGCACTGGCATATCCATATAAATTAAGGTGTCAGCAGCCTCCAGTCGTTCCCATACCGTATCTAATGATCCATATCCATCAATTATCCATTGGTCTTGCTGAAGGAGTTGATCATGAGCAACTTTGTATTCTTCGTAGGGAACTTCTTTACCACCAGGTTTGTACTTCAAAAGGTCTAAAGCAACCATAGGCAAACCTGTTATTTCTGCTAAACGTTTGCTGAGTGTAGACTTGCCGCCTCCAGCATTACCAAATACAGCAACTTTGTTCACAAGCATCTCCTCATGAATGTTGCTTTCAACTACTCTTCAGTAATGCACTTTTACGGACTGACTAACAGTATAGGGCTGCGCCCACATGCAGCCAGTGATGCCCTAGCTTAGTCGAGGCCCTGCTAGAGCGTAGCGGAAGCAGGAACGATGGAAAACGCACCTTGTTAGGTACGTTCTGCTCTACCATGTCTCTGGATACTCGGTGTGGGTTGGAAGCCCTCCGCTAGCACAACCCCACGATACTCTGGATGCCCAGAAGATGTGATCTGTCGGAGTAATCGACGGCTCTGTATCCAATGAGCCAGCCGGAATAACCATGACTTTGCCGTTGCGCGTGAGGCGCGGGACTGGGCACCCGCAATGGCGACAAAACCATTTGCCGAAGCTCTTGGCTGTGGGAAGGTCATAACGTGTGATGACTTCCTCCCCTGAAAGCCATCGGAACTGACTGGGCTCAACAGTTAAATTTGTAGCATGGCCTGTGCCTGTGCCTTTGCGACACCGTGAGCAGTGACAATGAGCCATTTTCTGGAATGGTGGGTTAACCTCAAATGTTACCGTTCCACAAAGGCAACTGCCGTGAATGACTGACTCATTCATCTGCTTTCTCCAGGTATCTAACGACTGCGTTCAGCGAGTGCAATTAACATTACACCAAGCACAAAAGACTTTATTCTGCTGCAATACTTATTAGCCTGCCGCGTCTACATAGCGTATTTAAAGCCTTCTACATCTATCCATCACCGTTTACCACAGCTTCAGCATCGACTTCTATAAAGAACTTCTCCTCTACCATGGCTCGTACACCAATCAGAGGCATTGCTGGAAGTTGGCCCACCGTGGAGTATTTCTGTAGCACCTTACCAATTATTTCCGCATCCTCAGACTGATAATTCACCACATACATTTTATTCTAATAACCTCAGTTCGGGATAAGCTGAAGTGCTCATTTTGGCGTGCGCAAAGCGCACGCCAAAATGAGCGTTTTCGAGTGCCGCGCAACGCACGGCACTCGAAAACGCCCTTAACCCGAACTCAGGTTATTCTAATAACACCTGCAGTTTCCGTCACACCACTTGCTAACGCTGAAGGTTCCTAAGAGGATGCCTGGTAATTTGGACGCCAGGCTAAATGTCTAGCGTCCAAATTCCAGACATCCTCTTAACAGGACGGAGAACGTTAGGTGCAGCTTTGTGTTGAATTGGTATTAGTTTTTTAGTCGAGTACGCATCAGGTAGGAGCAAAAGGCAAGATAGTATTTCCAGGCGATCGCCCCTCCAATAAGTGCAACGATTACACCGACCCAGCCATGGTCTCCAAAAATTTTGGCGCTCAGGGAATTGAACTGGAAGTGCGAGAGATAAATAAATAGGGAGGCACTAGCAACTTGTGAGATAGGTGCTTTCAGGAAAGCAGGCACCTTAGCCCAGGGAAGCCATAGGAGTAGAAGGCCACCATAAGTCAGAATCTCAAATGCAGCCCTGTCACCTATATTCTGGTAAGCAGTGGTCAGGAACATGGCTGATAAAATAATCTTGAATGGTTTGCTTTCCAATGTTTGAGCCCCAATACCCATGGCAAAGAGCCAGAAATATACGTGGGGAACTCGGTTCAACAGATGTGTTGTGTCCCAAACCATTGGAGTGAGCAGATTTATCAATATAGAAATCACGACCAGGCTAGCAGCGACGAGCTCTTGGCGTGCTCTGGAAATATATTTCTTGGGTATTAAGCTGACTACGAATGCGGCAATCAGAAGAATTTGGATATAGACTTCAATAAACCAAAGGGAAAAACCATTGTTTGCATTGGCCCTAACAAGGTTGGAGAACAGAAGTAAAGATGGGAAATATAGACTGTTGAACACAGCCTGTGTTAGTAAAAGATAACCAATGCTGGGGACTGCAATAGTTGCAGCAAGGGCCAATATTGGCCGAATTGACCCTGTGGTAATAATATTGGGAAGCTGAAATCGAGAAAAATTAAAGCCAGCAATCATCAACAGCAAAGCGGCACTGGATCCACCCGGGTCTGTTTCTGTAAGATGCCCAATCACAATTAACGAAATTGCAACAAATCGAAGCAGAATCTGGGTTTCCAGCTTTTGAAATAAACTGTGGTTACCTTGCAATTGTTCCAAATCACGCAGGGGTAACTCGTACCAATTTTGGGGTAAGTTGCTGACGCTCTTCTCTAGCTCTAGCATCATATCGATGTAGTCTAAGGAGCTACCTCCTAAGGTAACAAAAGACGATTCTGAGTCAATCTCTTTGTTTGAAAAACGAGTCACAAAGATTTCTCGGACTGTCTTTTTCGAGTTTTTTTGGGTTTGGGCGGCGATCGCCGCATCCAACTTTTCTGCCTCATGATCTGCTAAACGCGCAACTTCACTGAAGTCGATCTTGCCATTTGCCTTCCGAGGAATGGTTTCGACGACCCCCACATGAATCGTGGCCGCAGGCAAACCCAACCAATCGGCAACCGAATCGCGAATGGTTACGGCTTGCATTGCTGCCGTAGTTAGAATCCACAGAGTATCGTTTCGGCCTGTGCTAACCGCACTATAGCCCTGATCAAGCAACCACCCATCCACCTCATCAAGGCTAATTCGCAGGCCGTACAGTTTCACAAAGCGCTTTTTCCGGCCAACAATGTAGTAGAGACCATCGCGGGTTCGGCGTGCCAGGTCGCCCGTCTGTAATTCTGTTAGGTCATAGCCGCGAGATAAGTCTTCAGCACTGAGCGCGTAGCCCATCATCACATTGTCACCCGTATAAACCAGTTCTCCTGTTTCGTCTGGGCCTTCAATTTCAACTCCTTGATCATCGATCAGTCGAAATTTGCCCCCGGGAATCGGAATGCCAATGCAATTGGGATTTTCTAATGCTCGATCAGGTGGAAGATAAGCCATCCGAGCGGTTGCCTCTGTTTGGCCGTACATCACAAAAAATTGCCAGCCTTCCTTCTGGCTTTGCTCTGTCAACGCTTTTACACGGCTGGGTTCAAGACGGCCCCCGGCTTGCGTTGCATACCGTAACGTCTTGCGTTCGGCTGTTTTTACGCCGCTCTTTTCAATCAGGGCATAGCTATGGGGCACCCCAGCAAAACTAGTGCAATGATGTTGATCAAAGAGTTCCCAAAACTCTGGTTCTGCGACGGATTTTTGTGTAAGAACCAACGTCGCGCCTGCTAACAAATGAGAATTGATCACGGAGAGCCCATAGGAGTAATACATGGGCAGAGTGGTGGGCGCTCGATCTTCCGAGTTAATGGAGAGGTACTCAATGATCGATCTCGCATTGGCCTCAAGAGCTTTGTGGGACAGCCGAATAGATTTTGCCGTACCTGTTGAACCGGAGGTTGAGAGGATGACCGCTAAATCAGGATGTACTTGAATGTCTGTTTCTGTCTTATGGGTTGTGACGGTATCAGCAGTAGTATCAATACAATATAAAACTGAAAATTGAGCCTGCAATTTCTGATTAACTTCAGGCTGATTGGATGCAACTAAAAGTGCCGGGCAGCCCGCACGGAGCGCACTTAGATAAGCGATAACTGAATTTAATGAATTCTCGCATTCAATTAGAGCAACACCTCGACCGGATGAAAAACGAGATATAAATTTCTCGATGAGTTGGTCGAGTTCTCTGTAAGAAACTCTAAGACCATCTTCTGTGATGATTGCTAGTTGGTCGTGAAGATGAGAGAAGGATTCAAACATATCTAAAGGCTCTTAATCTGCTCTGGTTTTGAGAGTTACTAAAGCAACAAATCTTTCCTCCAGGGAGGAGCCGTGCGGTCTACACGTTTCACTCTGGCTAACACTCGTATGCAGCCGAAATTAACGAGATTTTGCACCTCGTGATCAGAAAAGCAAATCGCGTCAAGGGATTGTGACGCTCGATCGCTTCCCTCAACTTATAAAACGTTCAATCCTTACAAACACAATAAAAAAATGGAGGTTTTATCTTCCATCACACTGTGGTATTTGTCTTTGAAAAACAAACCTATCGTTCGTTGTGAAGGCGATCGCTAACTCATAGAGAACACAAAACAGCATCAAATCATTTCGGACTAACTCGTACTTAATCGAATCATGTATGCTGAATGACCCTCGAATGGGCTTCTAGAAAAACTTCGGTCTACCAACGTACTCAAGCAAAGATCTGAGAAAGAACTGAGCTTCTAAAAACATTACGGATGAATTAGGTAGATGCTTCTAAGAATATTAACCCTGTATACGGAGATTACTTAGGTGTTTTCGATAATGTTTAGATGAAGAATTTCAGGCTTTGTGAAGAAAAAGCCAGCCAGGGTAGATTTGGAAGCTTTCATTTGAACGAGAACTCACTACGCCAAATTTCCCCGTTACAGGCCTAAGTGACTGAAGTACAAACCCTTTGGCTGCTACACAACCTGACGGGTTAAGGGCTTTTTCGAGGGGCGCGCAAAGCGGCCCCTCGAAAAAGCCCATTTTGTAGTGTTGAGGAAGAAAGGGGGGATTCAGTGAGCCGGGTAAAAAAATAGCGTGGCCGATTGTGCCACGCTATTACTCAGGATTCAATTTGGGTTTAAAGAGTTGCTATTCCAAAATCCTGATCAGGAGATTCGTATTAGCCAACCAACTGCAACACGGGTTGATCTGCTGTCCGAACCGTGACTTGCTGGTCGTCATCCACATCTAGAATGATCCGATCGCCCTCTTTTGCTGTACCTGACAACAGGGCCTCAGCAAGATTGTCTTCCACCAATCGCGTGATGGTACGACGCAGGGGACGGGCTCCATAGGAGGGGTTATAACCCTCATTCACCAGCTTCTCTTTGAGAGCAGGGGTGATTTCAAGGGACATACTGCGATCGCTTAACCGCTCGTTCACTTCCTGCACGAGGATATCAGCGATGTGGCTTACTTCCTCACGGGTGAGTTGACGGAAGACGATGATCTCATCCAGTCGGTTCAGCAGCTCAGGACGGAAGTAATTCTTCAGGTCGTCCATGACGCGGTTGCGCAGCTGGTTGTACTGCGACTCGGCCAGGTCTTCAGTCGTGCTGAAGCCTAAGCCTGCACCGCCCTTCTCAATGGCACGGGAGCCAATGTTGGAAGTAAACAGGATCAGCGTGTTCTTGAAGCTGACAACCCGACCTTTCGCATCGGTCAGACGGCCATCTTCCAGCAATTGCAGCAACAGGTTGAACACATCAGGATGCGCCTTCTCAACTTCGTCGAACAGAAGGACAGTGTAGGGCTTGCGCCGTACTGCTTCCGTCAGTTGTCCGCCTTCGTCATAACCGACATAGCCCGGAGGCGATCCGATCATCTTGGAAACCGTGTGGGATTCCATCATTTCAGACATGTCGACGCGAATCATCGCTTCTTCCGAACCGAAGACTGCTGCGGCCAGTGCTTTGGCCAACTCAGTCTTACCAACACCGGTGGGGCCAGAGAAGAAGAGGCTAGCGATCGGGCGATCGGCATTCTTCAGGCCAACCCGCGCGCGACGAATGGCCCGGGCGGCTGCCTTCACAGCTTCATCCTGACCAATGACCCGCTCGTGCAACTGGTCTTCCAGATGCAGCAGGGCAATGGATTCAGATTCTGTCAGCTTGCTAACAGGAATGCCAGTCCAGGCTTCGACTACCTGGGCGATGTCCTCAGAGGTAACTTCGGGACGAGCAACAGTATGTTCCGCAGTATCACCCTGAACCTGGAGGTTAAGGAGTTGGCTTTCCAGTTCCCGTTCGCGATCGCGCAACTCTGACGCCTTATCAAAATCTTGGGCTTCTAGAGAGGCATCCTTATCCACAATGACCTGGCGCAATTGTTGCTTCAGGTCGCGGTCAGGCGATCGCACAGCATAGCGCAGTCGTACGCGAGAACCGGCCTCATCGATCAGGTCAATCGCCTTATCGGGGAGGTAGCGATCGGGAATATAACGATGGGACCAGGTGGCCGCAGTTTCCAACGCTTCATCGGTGATGATGAGACGGTGGTGCTGCTCGTAGCGCTGACGCACGCCCCGTAGGATCTCCATGGTCTCCAGAACGCTGGGTTCTTCCACCATAACGGGTTGGAAGCGGCGCTCAAGAGCGGCATCCTTCTCGATGTGCTGGCGATACTCATCCAGGGTTGTAGCACCGATGCATTGCAGGTCACCACGAGCCAGGGCAGGCTTCATCAGGTTGGCGGCATCCATGCCACCTTCCAGAGATCCTGAACCAACCAGGGTATGGATTTCGTCAATCACCAGAATGACGTTGCCCGACTGACGGACTTCATCCAGAATCTGCTTGATGCGCTCTTCAAAGTCTCCCCGGAAGCGGGTTCCGGCGAGCAGGGTACCCATGCTCAGGCTCACGACGCGCTTGTCGAGTAGGGCTTCGGGTACGTCTTCGTAAGCGATGCGTTGGGCCAAGCCTTCAGCGAGCGCCGTCTTACCCACACCGGGTTCCCCAATAAGCACAGGGTTGTTCTTCCGACGACGACCGAGAATCTGGATAACCCGCTCAATTTCAACTTGACGACCAACTACGGGATCCAGCTTGCCTTCGAGGGCCATCTGGGTCAGATCGGTGCCAAACTCCTGAAGCATGGGAGTCTTGGCGTTGGAGCGAGGTACAGGCGAACGGTTGGTTCCACTGCGGGTGGCGACCAGCTGTTCTTCGTTAACGGCCTGAATGATACGGGTGCGTAGGCTAGGAAGGTCAACACCCAACTGACGCAGTACCCGGACGGCAACGCTGTCATTTTGCTGAGCCAGGCTCAGTAACAGATGCTCAGGTGCGATATAAGGTTGGTCAAGCTGACGAGCTTCCTGAAACGCTTCGGCAAAGCTCTCTTTAACTTTGGGGGTGAAGGGAATTTCGGGGGGGACGTAGCCAGAACCGCGACCAACCAACCGTTCAACTTGATAGCGGGCCGAGTCCAGGGTTACGCCGAGATTCGATAGGACAGTGTTGGCGATCGTGTCCTTGACCTTCAGCATTCCTAGCAGAATTTGCTCGGTGCCCACGAAGTTATGGCCGGTGCGACGGGCTTCTTCTTGAGCAGCCATGACAACGGCGATCGCCTTCTCGGTGAAATACTCAAACATGGCGTAGTTCCTTGACGAAGTTCTCCTGACACTGCCGTTGAGTCCGATAGATTGTCAGGCTTAGTCTAATGCTCTATGTCGATACATTTATTAATGTATCGAGAATGTTTTGCTTCATGAAGCAACCTCGGGGAGGGATAACCGTAATCTTTGGACGGACTTTATCGCTAGACTCAGCTTCGCTTTGGCATACATAGAATGCAAAATTTAGCCTCATACTTTACACATGTCGAAACAAAACTGAGCCTAACTATAGGGTGAGGCAAACGCCATCCTTTTGTGCGAGTTTTCCACACCCGGAGAGGCACGCGTATTTTTGTCGAAAACTCGATACTATTTCATATCGATTCACTGATGGAAATTCTGCCTTATGTTTCAGCCTACTCATTGGCTGGTTTCTCGCTCTACTAAGACTCCGGTGCAATTGATTCCTGCGGCCACGGGGTATCGCTTGATGAGCGAGCAAGAGTTTGAACAGGGCCGCGAACCTGCCTTTGAAATACGCCCCCGTCTTGGCGTTTTTTGCCTTGATGTTCAGGTCGTGGGCTACAGCCTGGAACCAATGCCAGTAAAGCTGTCTTCCTTCAAAGAGCAGCCCTTCGACCATCGGGCTATTTAAGCTCAGATCTAGCATCAAACCCGGGAATCTCTGTTTTTTCGTTGTCAGGCGACGAGAAAACAGAGATTTCCGGGTTTGGTTTTAGACAGGATGTGAGCGCCTCATTGAGTGAAAATGTTTCACGGTTTCACCCATGAAATATGAAAGAAACAAGTGTGTTTCTTAAGATCGAATGAGGGAGTGGAGAGCGATCGCCCTCTATTTCCTATACAAAAGAAACTCACAGTTTCTTGAGAGTAAGCCAACTTACTAAGGGGTATTTTAAAGCTGCTTAGAAGGGTTGTTTTTCCGAGTGCTTAGCGCCCGAAAAAACAACTGTTTAAAACAAACCTTAGAACTGCAGGTTGAAGCAGGGTACAACGGGTGCATCCCAGTTTTGTTAATGTGGCGGGCGAAGCCCGCCACATTAACAAAACTGGGATTTCAATCTGCAAAAGTGGGATGTACCCGGGTACAACTCAATGCTATCAAGGTGCATGTTCCGTCGCTAAGCTGGCAAGTTCAATATGACATTGGGCGATCGCCGCAGCCGTGCTTGCAATGCCATCACCATCCTTGCCGTCAACTTCCTTCTACGGCGCTTCATGGTACGCTCCCTCGACCGTATGGCCCACATCGCAGATGTAGCCAGCACGGGCCATATGAGAGCCAAGTTTGAGTACCAGGCAAAGGATGTAGGCGATATTGTCAAGGCATTTAACCGCATGAAGGTGAGCTTGGCAATGGCGATGCAAATGTTAGAAAAGAATTAGGAGATCTCTGAAAAACAATATCCCCATTATTTGGAAAAAAGGCGCGGCTTCGCCGCGCCTTTTTTCCAAATAATGGGGAAGTTCTTATCTGGAAATCTCCTTAGAAAGCATTGTCAGTAGGGCGTAGGGGAAGGTTTAGCAGATACTTTCTAACTGTGTCCCTCACTCCAGGACAAAACCCGTCCTTGCGATCGCAAGGACGGGTTTGAAAGACACCATTGGTTGTTTTGTTAGGAGAAGGGTAAAACCGCCCTTAGCAAATGGTGAAAGGCTAGAATCCTAAGTCAGCCAAAGCACTTGGAGCAGCGGCTAAGACGGCCTCATCGGACATTGATTGCCAATCGCGATCGCCAATCTCCGCATAAAATGTCTCGTCATAGGGTCGGGTACGTACTACCACAGGCATGGGCACTGCGTGACCTAACACCAGAGCCTGCTGCTTCGAGTCTAACTTTGCTAGCACCGAGCGCAATGCCTGCCCACCGGAAACTCCGGTAAAAATGGCATCAATATCTTTCTCATCATTCAGCAGAGCGGTGATGCGGGTTCCTACCTGGGACATCACTTCGTTATCAATACCGGAAGGACGCTGATCGACCACCAGCAGGGTGACGAAGTATTTCCGCATCTCTCGGGCAATGGTGCCGAAGATGGTCTGGCGAACGGTGGCAGGGTCGAGAAAGCGGTGGGCTTCTTCAATGGTGATGACCAGTTGATGGGGGCGATCGCTCACATTTTTCGTCTGCAAAAACTTCTCAGCCTTGTGTACATAACTGGCATGGATGCGGCGGGCAATAATATTCGTGGCCAACATATAGGAGAGCATGTTGGACTGAGAACCGAACTCGACAACCACATGCTTCCCAGCTTCCAGAGATTCGAGAATTTGCCCCACATAGTTCTTCGGGCAAGTCTGCCGCAGATACTTCAAATCCTCCAGACGGGTCAGCTTGCGCTGCAACGCCATAATGGAGGACTTGCTGCCCATTTTTACTTCGCAAAATTCCTGAATCTCCTCATTGCTCATAGCGAGCAGGCGATTAATCCAGCTTTTGCCAAACTCGTTACGGAGAATAATCGCATTTTCCAGGCTGGCTTCTGAAAGGTTCAACTCGCCACGCACCAGCATCAGGTCTTCCACCTCAATCTGGTCGAAGCTGATATAGAGTTCCTGGGCATCGCGCACACCTCGCCGCCGGGTTGACTCCGGGTCGAGGGTATACATCTGCACCTGGTCAGGAAACAGTTGCCGTAAACCTTTGACCGTAGAAACTCGTGATTTGCTGCCCTCGCTGGTCGCTTCCCAACCGTACTCGGAGTGCATATCAAAAATCAGGTTAACGGCAGCGCGGCGGCGAATAATACCTGATAACAAAAGCCGGGTCAGGAAGGACTTGCCCGTCCCTGATTTGCCGAAAATCCCATTGCTTCGCTCGACAAAGCGGTCCAAATCTAGACATATTGACACCTCCATATCCATCGGCATGCCAATAGAGAAATTGCGCCGGTGGGGATCATCCTCCCAACCAAACACCGCACGGAAGTCTCGCTCGCTGGCTTCGAACACCTGACTGAAGTGGCTGGGAATAGTTTTGACGGGAAGCAATTCAACAGCGTTAGTGTTAGCTTGATAGGAGGACAAGTCAGATTTTTTTCCTTTCGCCTTATCTTTAGTTCCCTTACCGTTTGATGGTGGGTTTGAACCTCCGTCTGTAGGGGTAAACATCAGCATGGGCGAAAGGTTTATAGTTCCATAAGTACCGCTCCCTGCCAGAACCTCTTGTAGGAAGGTATTGTTGGGATCTGGAGGATTTGCCAGGATACGTGGACTCGCCGTACCGAGTGTCACATCAGTCAGCATACAAAAGAAGCGCGATCGTCGCCCCTGCACCACCAGGAACTTTCCGACCCGCATGTCTTCAACAGAAACATCGGGGTGCAGCCGCACTTCTAACCCCTGACTGAGCGACCCTTGAATCACTGAGCCGATGGCATTCTCAAGTTCCATACCTGATCTCGCTGATGGTGCACTGGATATCAATGCTGCTTTCCTCATGCCCCCTTGTAGGGAAGAATGCACGTTCGCAATCGGCTGGATTGCGGTGACGGACTTAGCTCCCTATGGAGGATAAGGGATCTGCTTTTACATGATACATCTGTTCGAAAATACATTCGTTCTGCTTAGCGCCCTTTTTGAAAGATTGGCTGGCTTTAACAGCCCGCTAATAGCGTTTCAAAAAGGCTTACCCCTGGACGCTTTTAACAATACGCTTGTGCCTCTGCTGGAACTGGCCTTGATGCCCCACGGAACCTGTTTCTTCTGGAATGTTCCCCTGACAACGGTGCATGTTGTGGCAGATGGGTTAATTGGGCTGGCCTACTTCTCAATTCCCCTGATTCTGTACATGAACCGCCAACATGTGAGTACTGGAGCGACTCCACTGTTGATGCTGTTTGTGGCATTTATTTTTAGCTGTGGCATTGGTCATTTGCTGAGTGTCTGGAACATCTGGCATTCAGACTATTGGCTTGAAGGAATTGAGAAACTCATGACAGCAGCGGCTAGTGTGTACACAGCTTTCTGCTTGTATCAAAAACTGCCCGACTTGCTGCAAACTCGCAAAGCTTTAGAAGAAACTACGGAGATGGCACGCACCGATCCCCTAACCGGATTGGCAAATCGCCGTGGTTTAATCGAGGCCATGACGACCTCCATGCCGCAACTGAATGCCCCGGGTATTTCCCATGCACTGGTGCTGCTAGATCTTGATAATTTCAAAGAGATTAATGATACCTGCGGGCACCTGATGGGCGATCGCGTTCTGTGCCAAGTATCCGAATTGCTTCGGCTGAATACGCGCCTGCTGGATACCTCGGCTCGCATTGGGGGGGATGAGTTTGCCGTGTTTTTGCCAGGTTGTCCTTTACCTCAGGCCCTCGAAATTGCTGAGCGGTTGCGGATGGCGATCGCCCTGCTTAGCAAAGAAGATCTGCTTCCCCCTGAGCTGGAATTCAGTGCCAGTGTAGGGCTTGTAGTGACAAACCGTATCCAATCCGACGAACAGTTCTATGCCAAAGCGGACATGGCACTCTACCAGAGCAAACGCAGTGGTAAAAACCGAGTTTCGTGGCTAGAAGATGGTGCGGATCTCATGCCTCTAGCCATTGACTAAGCCAAGCCTGAACATGTTCCCAAACCTGTTCCACTAGCTGGGGATGATTAGAATCAAACCATTCAATTTGAGTGTCTGAACGAAACCAGGTGCGTTGTCGCTTGGCAAATTGGCGGGTATGCAAAACAGTTTGGGCGATCGCTTCATCCAATGAAATTTTCCCTGCTAAATACTGCTTGACTTCGGCATATCCCAGGGTATTTAGCAGGGGTAAATCAAATCCATACCGTTTACCCAACGTTTCTACTTCTTCGATAAATCCTATTTCAAATAAGTGTTGGGTCCGTTTACGAATGCGTTCCGTTAAAAGATCTGGCTCTTGTGGTACGGGTTCACCACAGTCCAACCCAATCTGCAAAATAGGATAATGGGGGGGATATTCACCCTGTTGCTCTGAAATAGGTTTTCCCGTCACGTAGAAAACCTCCAATGCCCGTAGGGTACGCACCTGGTCATTGCCGTGAATCCGCTCACAAGCCGCAGGGTCAACCTGTTTTAACAGGGCATAGCAGAGGGGTTGGCCTAGAGCTGCGAGTTGCGATCGCAATTCCTCTTGAGGAGCGACACGGGGAATTTTCATCCCTCGGGTTACCGCTTTAATGTAAAGCCCCGTTCCTCCCACTAACAAAGGAACGGCAATTCCGGATTCTTTCCCCTTATGGTGAAAGAGGGAGATTAGGTGCTGCGCCTGTTGCTGGTAGTCGGCAACGGTGAACGTTTCAGTAGGGTTGCAAATATCAATTAAGTAGTGAGGAGCCTGTTGTTGCTCTTCTGAGGTCGGCTTAGCAGTACCAATGTCAAATTCCCGGTACACCTGTCGCGAATCAGCACTCAGGATGGGGCTGCCGAGACGTTGGGAGAGGGCGATCGCCAGCCCGGTTTTTCCGGTAGCTGTAGGGCCACATACCACAATCAGGGCAGATTTGTTAGAATTTAGTACAGAGGTATTGTTGTCCAACGCGTGTAACCAAGGGAAATCAAGATTGGAATTTGTCTATCTGTTCGGGTTTCTCCTACCCTAAGGATCTGCTAGCTCAGTCAGAATTGTTGAGGAAACCTAACGGAACGGTCAAGATTCTGGTCGCCATGAGCTATCGATTTAATAGCAACAAGTAGGAATATTTTGCGGGATCTGAAGTACCCTCAAAGCAACTTAGACAGAATCTTAGCGGACTTTGATGCCCATCTCCCCTGCCCCCCTTATGGCCCCTTGTGCGGTTGACGACAATTTTCCCCATTTCCATCCCCTCTTCAAATCTCAATTCAGATGCCCTTAGAATGCCTTTAGAGGCGGATGTGTTATAATTTTAAGGCGTTTTTTTGTTTTGAGGCTTAAGAGGGCTTCAGCGCAGTTATAGGAGACACTCTATGACAACCGGCTATGATGCTGGCCAGATCCGAGTTCTTGAAGGGCTAGAGGCGGTTCGTAAACGTCCGGGGATGTACATTGGTAGTACCGGGCCTAGAGGCTTGCATCACCTGGTCTACGAAGTAGTAGACAACTCCGTTGACGAAGCGCTAGCAGGCTATTGCAAAAATATTGATGTATCTCTCAATGCCGATGGCTCCGTCACTGTCACGGATGATGGTCGGGGCATTCCCACAGGCATTCATCCACAAACGGGTAAGTCAGCGCTAGAGACCGTGCTGACTGTGCTCCATGCTGGGGGCAAGTTTGGTGATGGAGGTTATAAGGTGTCCGGCGGTCTGCACGGGGTTGGCATCTCCGTTGTAAACGCCCTGTCGGCAAGCTTAGATGTCTCCGTCTGGCGGGAGAAGACGGTTCATAAGCTGCACCTGGAGCGGGGGGCTGTGGTAGGCGAGATGCAGGTCGAGCCGACTAAAGTCGATCGCACTGGCACCTCTGTCACCTTCATGCCTGATGTTCAAATTTTTACAACGGGTATTGAGTTTGACTATGCGACCCTGGCGGGTCGTCTGCGAGAATTGGCCTTCCTCAATGGGGGCGTTCGCATCACCTTCACAGACAACCGCCTGGAGCTCCGGAAGTTAACCGAGCCCCATGTCGAAACCTATTACTACGAAGGTGGCATCAAGGAGTACATCTCCTACGTTAACAGTGATAAGCAACCGATCCACGACGAAATTATTTTCGTTCAGGGCGAACGCAATAATATCCAGGTGGAAGTAGCGTTGCAATGGTGTGTTGACGCTTACACCGATAACCTCTTAGGGTTTGCCAACAACATCCGCACGGTGGATGGTGGGACGCACCTGGAAGGCTTGAAGACGGTGCTGACCCGGACGATGAATGCGATCGCCCGTAAGCGCAACAAAATCAAGGAAAACGAATCTAACCTGGCTGGAGAAAACATCCGGGAAGGTTTGACAGCGGTGGTTTCGGTGAAAGTTCCGGATCCGGAATTTGAAGGGCAAACCAAAACCAAGCTGGGTAACACCGAAGTTCGGGGGATTGTCGACACCATTGTTGGCGAAACCTTGACGGAGTACCTCGACTTCCGCCCCGGTGTGGCCGATTCGATTCTCGATAAGGCCATTGAAGCGTACAAAGCCGCCGAGGCCGCTCGCAAGGCCCGCGAACTGGTACGCCGGAAGTCAGTTTTAGAATCTTCTACCCTTCCCGGTAAGCTGGCCGACTGTAGCTCTCGTGACCCCAGCGAGTCTGAGATCTATATTGTGGAAGGGGACTCTGCGGGTGGTTCAGCCAAACAAGGGCGCGATCGCCAGTTCCAGGCGATTCTCCCACTGCGGGGTAAGATCCTCAACATCGAGAAAACTGACGATGCCAAAATCTACAAGAACACGGAGATTCAAGCGCTTATCACGGCTTTAGGCCTAGGAATTAAAGGCGAGGAATTCGACGCATCACAACTGCGTTACCACCGCATCATCATCATGACGGACGCAGATGTGGATGGTGCTCATATTCGTACCCTACTACTCACCTTCTTCTATCGCTACCAGCGAGCCATGGTGGATCAGGGCTTTGTTTACATTGCCTGCCCTCCCCTCTATAAGGTGGAGCGGGGCCGCAACCATTTCTACTGCTATAGCGATCGCGAACGCGACCAACTCATTGCCTCTTTCCCCGAAAACGCTAAGTACGAAATCCAGCGATTTAAGGGTCTGGGTGAAATGATGCCTGTGCAGCTTTGGGAGACAACCATGAATCCTGAGACACGCACCCTCAAACGAGTCGAGATCGAGGATGCTGCCGAGGCCGATCGCATCTTTACGGTGTTGATGGGCGATCGTGTAGCTCCCCGTCGTGAGTTCATCGAAACCCATGGCCCTAAACTCAACCTCACTGACCTGGATATTTAATACTCCGTTGTAAAGCAAGTTGTGCACGGTATTGAGTACTGTGCACATTTTTTTGCCCTTCTCTGAGAGGTTTGGGGCGATCGTAGTAAACCTGAGTCGGGGTTAAGGGTGTTTTCGAGTGCCGCGCAACGTGCGGCACTTGAAAACACTCATTTTGGCGTGCGCAAAGCGCACGCCAAAATGAGCACTTCAGCTTATTCCGAACTGAGGTTAGTGAGTTATCGGGCTGTGCTCAGAACAAGGTATTTTTGAAAAGCCGTACATAACAGTTTTTCAAAAATACCCTGTTCTAAGCACGTAATACTATACGCAGCGAAAGAACCCTAACTCTTTTTCTTTAAAAAAGGCTTTGCAATTACAGCCCTTAAAAGCGCTGTAAGAGGCTGTTTGAAAGATCCGCCAAGAGACGAATTTTTCGTACGTATAGCGCATGAAGAATCAATTTTTCATGCAGCCTCTCAAGTGTTCTTTACTATACGGGCTGTTCCGTCAAGCCTACTAAGTAACACTATCGTGTTGCAAATTATTGAGGTTGCCAAGCGTTTAATAAGGCCCTGTATGTAACCGAAAATTACGTTAATTCCTTAAACAGATTAATGCTGTATGCCCTCCAGAATAAGCATTTCAGCTTTTTGATTTACCTGGTTAGAGGATGTTCGTAATATAAGCCCCGCATTCAATAAAGATGCAGATGCACAGGTTTGGATACAACAAGGTCAAGTAATTCGACGCATTGTAACGATAATGGTACAACTTGTGTTGTCTTGTGTGTCCCCCTACCAGAAAACGGGGCTAGGATTTATCGTAGGAACATGTTAAATATTAAAAAAGCCTTAAGAGAGGTATCCATGACACCTCTATTGCTACACCGCTTCTGGTCCTTCATCGACGATACTCAATCCAGCATCCTGTTGAATCTGGACGACAGCAGTCTAGAGAACTGGCTCGTTAACCAATTCGGTTCTGAGCACCCCTTGAATGGCTTAGAAATGGATGTCCTAGGCGATTACGTTCGTTCCCGTCTTCCTTTAATTCGAGAACTGGCACACACCCGGTAGCCAGGGTATGCTCTCTGATATATCCATCAGAGCTAGGTGGTACATATAGCTCTGACAGTACTGGCGTTACTTACAGCTTGAGCCAAAACCTAGAATCCTGATTTTGCTATTGGAAGTAATGCCAAAATCAGGATTCTAGGTTTTGATTTGAGTAGACGAAAAAGTATCGCTTTATTACTCTTTGGATTCCGAAAAAGGTCTGGGGTCTTTGTCAAAGATTCTTTGACCCCTACTTTCCTATCAGAGCTAAGTTCGTTCGCTATGGTTTCTACATAATTTGTAAAACGGCTGTAGTTCCTGACGCCGCGCTATCCCTTGTTACGATTATCCAATCGATACCTATTAAAAATACTTCTAACTGGAGTTAAAAAGCTTAGGAGATTTCCAGTAATGAAATTACCCCCAGAATGTTGGCGCTTTGCCCGCTTCGCGGGCAAAGCGCCAACATTCTGGGTAAATTCTTATGCAGAAACCTCCTTAGTACTCAGTAGCGTAGATTTACTTATGTTTAGAGATGGAAGGTACCACACACCCCTTATCTCTAAACGTAGGCAAATTTACGCCCCTTAATACGAGTAGTTCTAGAAGCAAACTTCGACTAGTGAAGAACTTTGAAAGGTTGATATGGCAAGCTTCGTGCACTGTATTAACCTCTCAAAGTTTCTCTGGTAAATTCCTGCCACCTTCAGAGCCAAATTTGTTTTCATCTCTTAATCCTAAAATCTAAATTATTGCTTAAATTAAAGCTCAAAGTTGTAGTTTTATGCTTTGCTGCAATATCTGAAGTTATTTGAAACTGCCTATTACTCATTTTGCTACCTATATAGTTTTTATTAATGAAACTCTATCCTGTGACATTGTATTTCCTGATACATACAGAAATACAAAAGCAGTAGACTGTTGAAAATGTTCAAGCAGCAACCGGGTGTCGCTTCCTTTGTTATTGCATTCAAGGCTGGTTAAATAGACCGACATTGTATGCAATAGGAGCTGTAGATTTTGAGGGCATGAGCTATGAAATGTAGCTTGATACCCCTCACCTGCAATGATAGGTTTTTGCTTGGAGGGCGATGGTTCGCCAGTACAAGCTTGGCCTCATCCAACTGCTGTGTCTGAACGTTTCCAATGAAGTTATTCTTCGTCCAGAAGTGAGCAGTAAATCATGGCTAAGTGGAGATCTTTGCTGTTTGCAGCAACGCTTTCAGTTATCACTCTGACAGGTTGTACGTCAACAGCACCGTCTAATTCTGGTGGTGCGGGGGGTGAGGGAACCACCGCAAATGCCAGTGCCGGTAGCCGATTGGGAGCAATAAAATCGCGCGGCAAACTGATTTGTGGAGTGGAAGGCAGTATCCCTGGCTTCAGCTTCGTTGATTCCAGCGGGGCCTACTCAGGATTGGATGTGGATATATGCCGGGCTGTGGCAGCGGCTGTATTTGATACGTCCGAAAATATTGATGAAAAGATCGAATACCGTAACCTTGACTCGACCGAGCGTTTTACCGCTCTGGCCGGGGGTGAAGTGGATATGCTATCTCGTAATACCACCTGGACAAGTAGCCGAGATGCTGCCGGTGGTAATGGTCTGGAGTTTGCTCCCACCACTTTCTTCGATGGCCAGGGCATGATGGTTACCAAAGCCAGCGGTATTACAGATTTAGAAGATTTGGCTGGTAAGTCGGTCTGCGTGGAAACAGGAACCACCACCGAGCTGAACTTGGCTGATAAAATGCGCGCTCTGGGCGTTCAATATAACGAAGTTAAATTCCAGGATTCTGACGCGACCTACGCAGCTTATGCTGAAGGTCGTTGCGAAGCAGTGACATCTGACCGCTCTCAGCTAGCGGCTCGCCGGACAACCCTTGCCAACCCTGACGATCACGTCCTGTTGGATGTAACGATGTCTAAGGAACCTTTGGGACCTGTAACAGTTAACAATGACTCCCAATGGTTCGACGTGGTTCGGTGGGTGACCTATGGCTTGTTCCAGGCTGAAGAGTTTGATATTAGCCAAGCTTCAGTGCAAGATGCGGTGAAGAGTGAAAACCCGGAAATTCGTCGTTTTCTTGGCACTGAGGGTGACCTGGGGAGCCAGCTAGGCCTGAGCAATGATTACATGGTAAAAGTAATTGCTGCGGTCGGTAACTATGGCGAGGTTTATGAGCGCAACGTGGGTACTGGTTCGCCCCTGGCGATCGACCGCGGCCTCAACAAACTCTGGACTGAGGGCGGCCTGATGTACTCGCCCCCATTCCGCTAAGTTCAATGATTTTTTAGGAGGCTTTGGAATGTGGTTCCAGAGCCTCCTCTGCGTTTTAACTGTGCTTGAGGCTCCGGAGTATGGCTCCAACTGGCGATCGCGATAAAATTCCCCTTTGGCGAGACGAACGATTCTGGAAAATCGCCATCCAAGTTATTGTTTTAGTGCTTGTTGTTCTAATTCTTTCCACGCTGTTTGGTAACGCCTTTCGAACACTGCAACAGCAGGGGCGGCAATTCAATTTTGGTTTTCTTTTTAACCCCTCAAGCTTCAATATTGGGGAAACAGCGATTCCGTATCGACCCCAGGATCCCTACTGGAAGGCATTCCTGGTGGGCTTGGTGAACACCTTGCGTTTGATTCTGGTGGGGTTTGTATTGACTACCCTGTTAGGGGTTATCGCTGGAATTGCCAGTTTTTCAGACAACTGGTTGGTGCGTAAGCTCAATCAGGTTTATGTAGAACTGATTCGCAATACGCCGCTGCTGCTGCAACTGTTTGTCTGGTACTTTGGCATTATTTTTGGCCTAGCCGGAGCCCAACCCCGGCAGATTCTTGGTTTCTTCTACATCACGAAGTTGCAAGGGGGTGGGGTATTTATTCCCTGGATGGCCAGCACACTAATCGCCTGGATATCTCTGGTGCTGCTGATATTAGCCGCAATTGTTGGATTTTTCCTCTGGCAGTGGCGGTTGAAGGTGATGGAAACCCAGGGCGCTTCGGGTAAACCGCAATTAATTGCCTTACTGGTGTTGGCAGGAGTCGCGTTATTCCTGTTGCTGTTTGGGTTGGGTTGGCAGTTCCCGAAGCCCAACGATACGGGTGGTATTGCGGGTGGCTTGCGGTTATCGCTGGAATATACAGCCGTTTTAGGCGGCCTGGTATTTTATACCGGAGCGTTTATCGCGGAAATTGTGCGAGCTGGGATTCAATCTGTGTCAAAAGGGCAGTGGGAAGCAGCACGGGCATTAGGGTTAAACTCAGGGCTCTTGATGCGACTGGTGGTGTTTCCTCAGGCACTTCGCGTCATTATTCCCTCTTTGAACAGCCAATACATGAACCTGGCAAAGAACTCCAGTTTAGCTCTGGCGATCGGCTATCCCGATATTTACTCCACTGCGTCCACCACGTTTAACCAGACGGGGCGTCCCCTCGAAGTATTTTTCATTATTGCGGCGACCTATCTACTCATTAACCTGGTCATCTCAGTGGTGATGAATACGCTGAACCGCTCAGTTCAATTGCATGAACGTTAATTTCCCTTCAACCGCATTTAGTAAAGTTGTTTGGCGATCGCCATGACCACCACATTCCCTCCTTCCTCAAATCCACCGGCCCAAGCCTCCACCGGCGCTGTGGCCTGGCTACGTAAGAATCTTTTTAATAGTATTCCCAACAGCATTCTCAGTGTAGTGCTGCTGGGAACCCTGGCCTGGTTTGTGCTGAGTTTTGTTAAGTGGGCTACGACGACGGCGAAATGGACCGTTATCCCAGCGAACTGGCCGCTCTATTTCGTGGGTCGTTATCCTGCGGATCAGCACTGGCGACTATGGGCAATACTGGCGCTGATTGGCATTCTCAGTGGCCTTAGCTGGGGTATTCTGTCGCGCAATGTAGCGAAGCTGTATGGTTATGGGCCACTGGCTGTTATTGGGGTAGCCGCTTTGTTTGCGGTCATTATGCCAACACCTGTGCTGTACCGTGTGGCACTGCTTGCGGTCATTGGTCTGCTAGTAGCCTCCGCCTGGGTTGGGCAGCAGATGGGGCGCTCACAACCCGAATTTGGGAAATGGGTGTCGTTTGCCTGGATGGCTTCTTTCTTTGTGGTGATGTGGCTACTGGCTGGTGGTTTAGGCTTGAAGCCTGTTTCCACGAACAACTGGGGTGGTCTGACGCTGACCCTGTTTGTGTCAGTCGTTAGCATTTTGCTGTGTTTCCCCCTGGGAGTTTTGCTAGCTCTGGGACGGCAAAGTTCCTTGCCGGTCATTCGTTTGTTGTCGGTGCTGTACATCGAAATTATTCGAGGGGTACCACTGATTGCCATTCTGTTCATTGGCCAGAACATGATCCCGTTGTTCCTGCCGCAGGGAATTCGTCCAGCAAACGTACTGCGAGCCATTATTGGATTAACGCTGTTCAGTGCGGCCTATCTGGCTGAAAACGTGCGAGGTGGTTTGCAAGCGATTCCCCGAGGACAGGTAGAAGCGGCAAATGCCCTGGGCTTAAATCCTGCTCTCGCCACCGCGTTGATTGTGTTGCCCCAGGCCCTTAAGATTTCGATTCCGGCTATTGTGGGTCAGTTTATTAGTTTGTTTCAAGACACCACGCTTCTATCCATTGTTTCGATTTTGGAGCTGTTGGGTATTAGCCGTGCCATTCTGGCAAACCCCAATTTTATTGGGCGATACTGGGAGGTTTACCTCTTTATCGGAGCGATTTTCTGGGTGTTTTGTTATTTGATGTCGCTCGCGAGCCGTCGCTTAGAGCGCTCCTTAAACACAGGAAGATAAAGGCTCAAATGGTACGCCTCATGATGATCTGGTGTGATTGTTAACATTTCCTAGCGCTTCGTCACGCTATGGTAGTGCATATTATCTTTTTTGAAGATGGTCTGCCTGTGACACTTTTCTAAAAGTGCATCATTCAGCTTTTGAAGTGGACGTTATACCACGTCGAATGGGGTTTCAAAATTTTCAGGTTGGGCAGTCGCCGCTTAATGGACAGGAGATTCTAAAACAATGGCGCAATATCAAGCAGAGACAGTAAACGGTTCGACTCCCCCAGATAATGCTGGGCCGATGATTATCGCCCAGGATGTTGAGAAGTGGTACGACAATAATTTTCATGTGCTACGCGGCGTCAGCCTGACGGTACCGAAGGGCGAGGTGCTCGTCGTGATGGGACCATCGGGTTCTGGTAAATCCACCTTCATCCGTACCTTTAATGCTCTGGAATCCTACCAGAAGGGAAAGATTGTGGTGGATGGCATTCACCTTTCCCATGATGTGCGGAACATTGAAGCCATTCGTCAGGAAGTGGGAATGGTGTTTCAGCAGTTCAACCTGTTTCCCCACCTGTCAGTGCTGCAAAATGTGATGCTGGCTCCTATTTGGGTACGCCGTTGGCCCAAGGCAAAAGCTGAGGAGGTGGCCCTGCAATTGTTAGAACGGGTGGGTATTCTGGAGCAAGCAAAGAAGTTTCCCGGCCAGCTTTCGGGGGGGCAACAGCAACGGGTGGCGATCGCTCGTGCTCTTGCTATGCAGCCCAAGGTCATGCTTTTCGACGAACCCACTTCCGCCCTCGACCCCGAAATGGTGCGAGAAGTGTTGGATGTCATGCGTAGCCTGGCTAAATCTGGGATGACCATGGTGGTTGTAACCCACGAGGTTGGCTTTGCCCGTGAGGTTGCTGACCGCGTTGTTCTTATGGCCGACGGTCTTATTGTTGAAGAAGGAACTCCCGAAGCCTTCTTCAATAACCCGCGAGAAGAACGAACCCAAAAGTTTCTCTCGCAGATTCTATAGCATTACACGCTTAGAACCAGGACAGGTTGTTTTTGAAAAGCCGTGCGAACATGGCTTTTCAAAAACAACCTGTCCTAAAAAGATAAAGGCAGAGCGTGGGAGTGAATCCTCACGCTCTGCCTTTATCAGAACCAGGACTTACGCATTCTTGTTGTGTGGTGTGCTTCGCACACCACACAACAAGAATGCACTAAACGTCGTGAACCTGCGTAAGTCCTAAGAATAAAATTATTGAAACAGCCTAACGGTTCACCCCTGAAAAATGAAAGGGATTGAAATTGGTTTCTGTATCGTAAAAATCCTCATTTTCCTGGCGCTTTAACCAACCCGTAATGGCGTAAGTAATCGGTGTGAAGAGAATTTCGACGCCACACTTAAACAGGTAATTTGAGATCACCAACGTCCAAAGCAGATGACTGGGGAATACACCACTGAAGGCGATCGCGACAAACAATGCCGTATCAACCAATTGCCCCACCAGCGTTGAACTAATAGTTCGTAACCATAACCAGCGGCCTGCGGTTGCGATCTTCAGTTTCGCTAAGGTGAAGGAATTGGAGAATTCACCCGCCAAATAGGCAACCAAACTCGCCATTACAATCCGAGGGGTTTGCCCCAGGATACTCATATAGGCATTCTGCAATGGCCAATCAGCGGCAGGGGGCAGCGCGCCTACAATGGCAAAGGTCGCCGTCATAAGCGCGGCACACAGAAATCCCAGCCAGATCACTTTGCGCGATCGCCCATAGCCATACACCTCTGTCAGGACATCTCCAAAAATGTAGCTAAGGGGGAAAATTAACGTCCCGCCATCAAAGGTAAACGGTCCCAAGACCAAAATTTTGGTGGAGGCGATGTTGGAGATTAGCAGCACCGCAACGAAGAGTGCTGTGACAGTGTCGATATGGCGGTAGGCTTTCATGGGCGATCGCAAGGATGGAATATTGTTTGCAGGGGGTACGTCCCTCATTCAAAATCTATCGTGTGCAGAAACGAAAAATCGTGCTGGTGTTAATCTTTGAGATCGTTAACCAGCACGATGAAGTTTAGATCAGATCAATTTCTAGATTAGCTTAACCAAACGTAAGCCGTAGTAGAGGCCAATAGCAGTACCAGCGGCACCACCCAGCATGACGATGTAGGCGATCGCTCCACCCATAACATTTACTCCATCCAACACGATATTTTCTTATCAATTCTCCATTGAATCATGTTGTGGGCATGGATAACCAGGTTTTGTGTCAGCAATTCTCAGCTTTGAAGCCCGAAAATAGCCCGCCTTCGGCGGGCTATTTTCGGGTTGGATTCCAAAATAGATATGGCCTGAGGTGATTAGGATTGAGCCCGCACCTGACGATTGTGGCGATCCAGAAACTTCAACTGTTGATAGAGCATCTCGATGCGCGGCAAGCTGACGCCGCCTGACATAGCCGTGCGGAGAGGACTGCCATACATCGCTTCTACTTCTAAGGGGCGCTTTTCGTCGTAGTCAATTTTCATGCTGGTACGGTAGGGTTTCATGGCATCGGTGTGATCCAGCATGACTTGCAGAAACTCATCAGGGATATGGCGTCCCTGGGTTGCGGCTCCCTGCTGTACTTCTTCCATCAAACGGATGGCTAAAGCCCGAGCGTAGAGGTCTTGCATGATGTAGTCCGTCGTGGCATCGAGCACAACCGATAGACCATTGAACGGAATATTCCACATCAGTTTCTTCCAGCGGGCCAGCACCAGATCCTCGGCCATTTCAATGGGAATGCCCGCTTGTTCAAAGTCGGCAGCAATGGTTTTGAGGCGATCGCTCACCCCGCCAGGCGAATTGTCCCCTGTATATTCTCCCATCGTGATTTTCTTATAATCCAGATGGTTAATGTGCCCTGGCCCTGCTTTATTGGAGCAGAGGAAACAAAGGCCACCGATGACGCGATCGCTCCCAACAATTCTGGCTGCTTCTGCTTCGACTCCGAGGCCGTTCTGCAACACTAACACCACACCATCCGGCTTCACAATAGGCGGCAGTATTTCTTTCAAGAGGTGATTTTGCGTTGTTTTTAAGGCCACGATGACGACATCACAGGCCGGCATATCCGCGGCGTTACTGTAGGCATTGACCTGAGGCAATACAAAGTTGCCATCCGGAGAGTCTACTTTCAAGCCGTGAATTTTTACATGCTCATAATCACGGTTAAGCAGGTAATGCAACTCCATCCCTGCCTGTTGCAACCGTGCTCCGTAGAAGCCGCCCAGTGCTCCTGTGCCGACCACGGCGTAACGAAATTTGGATGTATTGGTGGTGGTCATAACGGCTCCTGGATACGAATGCGCAGGTGAATGGAATGTATAACGGTTTGTGCGGGGAAAATGACCCCGAAAAATAGATGATGAAACATTCTCTAAGATACAGACAGCACGGCATCTCGGAAAAGACATCACATATCATCAGCATTCCCAGTCGCAGCGAGGAAGCTGTGTTGAGTCTTATGCCAATTCATCGAACTTCATAACAGGTATGCTCAACCTACCGGTCTGGGTATCTGCCACAATCGCAATCTAATCTAGTTCAACCAGTCGTAAATTTAGATAGGGTTTACGGACGTAGGGGGCTTAGCACCCATACTCGCAAGCTCTACCTAAATTTATGACCCAAGCGACTCGGGTCTGTGCTCATGCCCACCATCACGGACATTCTTCACCAGCAAGTTGAACTTCGTCCTCATAACCCTGCGATCCTTGATCCCGCTTGTAACCAATTCCTTAGCTTTGCCGAACTGGAAGGCGCCTCAATTCAGGTCGCGGCTCGTTTACTGCAAGACGGATTACAGCCAGGGGACACCGTGCTGATTTTTCAGCCCATGTCGGCGAAGCTCTACATTGTTCTACTTGCCCTATTTCGATTGGGCCTTGTGGCAATGTTTGTTGATCCATCTGCGGGGCGATCGCACCTGGAACAGTGTTGTGCGATCGCTCCACCTCAGGCCCTCATCGCCAGCCCCAAAGCTCACCTGCTTCGCCTCACCTCCTCCACCCTGCGCCAAATTCCCCGCCACTACTCCACCGGCTTCACTCTTCCCCAAACCCCCGCCCTAAACCTGGAACGTGCCGCTGATTCATTGGATGTGGAGTATCCAATGAATCAACTTCTACAGCCTTCCACGCCTGCTCTCCTTACCTTCACGAGCGGTAGTACCGGTCAGCCCAAAGCTGCGCTTCGTACCCATGGATTTCTGCTGGCGCAACACCGTGTCCTCGCCGATAGTCTGTCCCTCACTCCTGATACCATCGACCTCTCCACCCTGCCCATTTTTGTATTGGCGAACCTGGCTTCCGGTGTGACGAGCTTGATTCCCAATGTTGATTTACGCTATCCCGGTAAAATTGATGCGGCACGAGTGATGCAGCAGATCCAACGCTACCGCCCTGTAAGCACAGCCGCTTCACCTGCGTTTTTGGATCGGCTGGCAGACTATGCTGAATCTTACAGGGATGACAGAATCGAACTTTTATCGAGTTTCCAACGCATTTTCAGCGGTGGCGCACCTGTTTTTCCTGATCTACTGGAACGCCTACAGCGGCTTGTACCCGACGCTACCGTCACGGCTGTGTATGGCTCAACCGAAGCAGAACCGATCGCCCATATTGACTTTGCGGAGATTCAGGAGGGCGATCGCCAGGCCATGCAACAGGGCAGTGGGCTGCTGGCTGGGCCTCCGGTGTCACAGATTCAACTGCGCATTTTGAAATTTCAATGGGGAACACCCATTTTGCCACTGACCCAGATAGCGTTCGATGCGCAGTGCCTATCGTCCGGCGAGATTGGCGAGATTGTGGTGAGTGGCGACCATGTGCTGTCCGGCTATTGGCAGGGGCAGGGAGATGCCGAAACAAAATTTCGAGTGGATGATGTGCCATGGCATCGGACAGGAGATGCCGGATACAAGGATGCTCAGGGTCGAGTCTGGCTACTAGGTCGATGCAGCGCTCGCATTGAGGATGATCGAGGAACGCTTTATCCTTTTGCGGTAGAAGCCGCCGTGCGTCAGTACCCTCAAGTTCGTCGCAGTGCTCTGGTGAGCTATCAAGGAAAACGGCTGCTCGCTGTGGAGTGGGCACAGGAAGGGGATATAGAGGTACTGCGATCGCAACTGGCATGGGCAGGAGTCGAGGAGGTGCGATCGCTTAAAATTCCTGTCGATCGCCGCCACAATGCCAAGGTCGATTACCCCACTTTATATAACAAGCTATAGCTGCTATTTACGTTAGGACAAAAAGGGTGGGGCGGCGCAATGCGCCGCCCCACCCTTTTTGTCCTAACGTAATGGCTATGGGAGAGCGCTGTCACCAAATCAAAGGAAACAAACGGGTACTGGATTGCTGGTAAGCAGCAAAGTCAGGATATTTCGCCGCCATAGATTGTTCTTTTTGGGTAATACGCTGCAGATATAGAAGAAAAATTACACCCGGCAATAAGAAAGCCCATACTGAACCAGAAATAACGCTGAAGCTGGTGTATCGCATTAAATCCCCAAGGTAATTCACGTGGCGCACAGAACGCCAGATACCATCATTGACCAGACTGGCTCCCATATCCTTAGCGATCATTTTCTGAACATCAGCAGCAGTATTGATCAGAGTTCCAAAAATATAGAGAGGCAGTGCGACTGCGACTGCACCGTATGGAATGGGATTGGGGTTGATAAATGTGAAGTAACCTGGCAGAGCGTAAAACACACCTACAAATAATAGGACAACTAGAAATGTAGCCAGCCCAATCTTGTCCGTGAAGATTTGCTGACGGCGTTGGGGAAACAACCATTGCTCAAGTAACCACCAACCGCAATAACTGATGTGTAGACAGAGATAAATAACTTGCCTCTGATCGTGAATGCCATAAATCAGGGCTAAGGTAATGAGACATAGAATGGTAATAGCCTTAGCAACATTGATCGCGGTTAGTTGAGTAACTTGCAAGCCAAGTGATGGTGTTGATGTTTGCATACGTCCGATAAGAGCTTGTTCTTAAATTAACTTAAGGCGGTAGTTACTGTCCTAGGCCTATGTGAGCAGCACAACATTTTAGGTTTTATGCTGCAACTGAATTGAGTTACTTGTAGACTCAAATAGTGTAATTGGATACGTTGTAAGCCATCACTCAGATACTTTAAATCCTTGACTTTGAATTGATAGAGCGTGAATACACCAAGGGTTTGAGCAAAAAATCAAAAACATTTTCAACAAAAATATGGACAATTTCAAGATTTAGATGTTAAGGTTTTAGGCAACTGAATAAGTCAGCCTAATTTAGACGTCTCTTGTCCTTAAAGGGCAGAGGCAGAAAAAGCGGGGGAACCAAGCTCATGTAGCTCGTGGGGCGTATCTGCGGAGATTGCAGAGGGGTATCTCTCAACCCTAGCCCGTCAGCTAACCTCGTAGGCATTGAGAGAAGACAGAGCGATCGCTCCAGGAAAAGGTTTATCTTCCTTTCACCTGTAGTGCCAGTTTCATCTTCTTTAGTGACGTTCAGTTACGACGATAACTGCTCCTCTCGCTTGAAGTGAGGCACTCTGCTTATGCCATTACTGCTGAATCTGGCAGTCGATGCCAGCAACGTAGTTGCACGTCAGTTTCGTGCTGTTTTTCTGCGGGAAAAAGTCCTGCTACCTCTGCTAGGTTTTGCAATTCTGATTGCGTTTTGGTGGTTGCTGGCAACGATACGTAGCGAGATTATGCCAACTCCATGGCAAGCGTTGGTGGAGAACTGGGATTATATTTCGCATCCCTTCTACCGTCGTGGCCCAGGGGATTTAGGGATTGGATGGTTGCTCATTGCAAGTATTCGCCGTGTTCTCATTGGCTTTACTTTGGGAGCATTGGTTGCCATCCCCTTCGGCTTTTTAATTGGGCTCTATCGTCCTGCTATGCTGGCGTTAAATCCCATTATCCAAATATTGAAACCGGTGTCTCCGTTGGCATGGTTGCCGATTGCGCTAGCCATCTTTAACCTGGCAAATCCCTCTGCTATTTTCGTTATTTTTATTACGTCGCTGTGGTCAACCATTATTAATACGGCTCTGGGTGTATCCAGTATCCCGCAAGACTATGTGGACGTGTCCCGGATGCTTGAGATGCCTCGCTGGCGACAATTAATTAAAGTGGTGTGGCCCGCAAGTTTGCCCTATATCTTCACCGGATTGCGCATCAGTTTAGGAGTTGCCTGGTTGGTGATTGTGGCGGTGGAAATGTTGACGGGGGGTATTGGGATTGGATTTTTCGTGTGGGATGAGTGGAGTCGGTTGAATCTTAGCTCCGTGTTCCTTGCCGTTGTGGTAATTGGCTTAACAGGATTGGTGCTGGATTGGATACTGACTAAGATTCAAGAGCTTGTGACCCGTCGACCTGCGCGTTCTTAACTGCTGGTTGAATCGATCCTTCTTAATGCCGATCCAGAATCGAATCTTCTCAGCCTCTTAGAAACGCTGTCCCATCACTGAAATTTTGAGCACTGCGTATGAGTAACCGCAATCGTTGGACGCGGCGAGACTTCCTCATCGCCGCAGGGGCAACCGCCGCTGGAGTTGGAATATTTTCGGCTGATGTGAACGGCGATCGCTCTCCTGCCACCTTCAGTTCGGAAGCGTTGGCTGTGGAACCTGTCGTCGATCCCAGCACACTTGAAAAGCCAAATCTGACGGTAGGCTATGTACCAGTGAATGACTGTGCGCCATTTGCGATCGCCTGGAAGAAAGGTTTCTTTCGCAAATATGGGCTGACTGTGCGCCTCAGTCGGGAAGCCAGTTGGGCAACATCCCGTGATGGCGTCGTGTTTGGCCGGCTAGATGCGGCTCCCGTTGTGTCAGGGGCCGTCACTAATGCCCGTACAGGGGCAGAGGGTGCCCGGCACGCACCGCTCTGTGCTGCTATGACAATTCACCGTCACGGCAATTCTCTCACCATGAACAAGGCCATGTGGGAATCCGGAGTGCGTCCGTGGCATGAATACAACGGGGACTTGGAAGCCTTTGGGCGCGATTTCCATCGCTATTTCACGAGCGTTCCACCCAGTCAGCGGGTAATGGCGGTGGTGTTGAGCTCTGCCATTTACGAATACTTTGTGCGGTACCTGATTGCTGCCGTTGGTATCAACCCCATGGAAGAATTCCGCATTATCATCGTGCCGCCGCCCCAAATGGTGAGCAACATGCGGATTGGTGCCATGCAGGCCTATATGGTAGCCGAGCCCTGGAATACCCGTGCCATCAAAGGAAATGACGGTATTGGCTTTACCTTTGCCCAGGGACGGGAGATCTGGCGGGGGCATCCCGATCGCCTCCTAGCTGTACAGGAATCATTTATCAATGAAAATCCCAAAACTTATCGCTCCTTGGTGAAAGCGATGATTGAAGCCTGCCGCTATTGCAGCAATCCACAAAACCGGGAGGAAGTCGCCAAGCTCATTTCGGAGCGTTCTTTTACAGGTGCTAAGGAAAAGCTGACACGTCCGGCGATTATGGGTGAGTACGACTATGGCGGGTTTGATAACCAGAAACGGGTGATTAGCGAACCTGATGAAACCACTATTTTCTTTGATACTCCTGATTCGTTGGCTCAGGCGGCAGGTGGAATACCCAACATCCATTCCACCTTCTTGTGGCAATCCCAAAGCCTCTGGTTAATGACCCAGGCCGTACGCTGGGGGCAGATTCCCGCTGTGCCCACGAATGCTGAGCAGATCGCTCGTCAGGCCTGGCGCACTGATCTCTATCGTGAGATTGCAGCAGAGCTAGATATTGAGTGCCCGGCAGAGGATTACAAAGTGGAACCTGGTGCCTTATTTATTGATAATAAATCCTTTGATCCAAGCGATCCAGAAGGTTACCTCGCCAGTTTTGAGATCCGGGCTAACGGACCAAAATCTATCTATTTGTCCTAGCGAGGGCAACCTCATCAGCTTTGATCGCGCCAATCAATCGACGACTACCCCTTGTCTTCGCAGGAGTATTGCCATGACGCATTCTTTCACACAACTGCCCGTTGAGACCAATACCTCTTCTCAATCCCCGGCCTTTCTCGAAATCGAAAATCTCGTCAAGGCATTTCCAAATACTCATCGCGGACATACGGTGGTGCTCGATCAGATAAATCTGACGCTGGGAGAGCAGGAATTTGTTTCGATTGTGGGTCACTCTGGTTGCGGCAAATCCACGCTGTTACGCCTAGTAGCGGGTTTGGAAAAGCCAAGCTCAGGTAGCATTCGGCTGGAAGGGCAACCCATCCGCAAACCGGGTTCCGAGCGCATGATGGTGTTCCAGCAGTACTGCCTGCTGCCCTGGCTGACTGTCCGTCAGAACATTCGTCTGGCCGTAGATGAGGTGTTTGAAACCCTGCGGCCTGCTGAGAAGTCAGAGATTGTGAATGACCACCTGGCAATGGTAAACCTGACCGCCGCTGCCGATAAATACCCGGATCAATTATCGGGTGGGATGAAGCAGCGGGTTGGCATTGCCCGCGCTCTGGCAGTACGTCCAAAAATGTTACTGATGGATGAGCCTTTTGGTGCGCTCGATGCCCTCACCCGAGGTAAACTGCAACAGCAGGTGCTCAACATCTGGGAGAGCCAGCGGCAGGCGGTGATGATGATTACCCACGACATTGATGAAGCGATTTATATGAGCGATCGCATCATCCTGATGACCAATGGCCCCGCTGCCACTATTGGTGAAGTCATCGAAGTGCCATTCCCCCACCCCCGCAACCGTGACCAGATCCGCCACGACCCGCTGTATGGCGAGATCCACGCCCGTGCTCTGGATTTTCTTTATCACCGCTTCGACAAAAACGACTAAGTTTTCCGAAATCAAGACTTACCAAGTTGTAGCTTGAGTTTGGGGTAGTAGCCCTGACAACAACGAAGACTGTTGTTGGGTTTCTCACTCCTCTGCTCAACCTGTGACTTTCAATTTTCCCTGTGACGAGGGCGTGCTGCTTCACCAGTACGCCCTTTTCTTTTCTCTGCCCGAATCCGTAGCTGCAAAGCACCAACGGATTCGGGCGATAGGCTAACTTTAGAGGACGCCTTTGGAGCTGGGGATCGCATTGGCACGGCGAGGATCGATTTCAACGGCCATGCGGAGCGATCGCGCGAAGGCTTTGAAGGTCGCCTCGATGATGTGGTGAGAGTTAATCCCATCCAATTGGCGAATATGTAGGGTGAGTTGGGCGTGGTTGACGATCGCGACAAAAAACTCCCGTACTAACTGCGTGTCGTAGGTTCCAACCCGTTGCGTGGGGATCTCCAGCCCGTAGCTGAGGTGAGGGCGACCAGAAAAATCAAGGGCAACTTGCACTAAGGACTCGTCCAGGGGGGCGACAAAGTGGCCGAAGCGGGTAATGCCTTTGCGATCGCCCAATGCTTGCGCTAAAGCCATTCCCAACGTGATCCCCACATCCTCATTGGTGTGGTGGTCGTCGATGTGGGTGTCGCCTACAGCTCGTACATCCAGGTCAATTAACCCGTGAGAGGCAATCTGATCCAGCATGTGATCTAGGAAGGGAACGCCGGTTTCTGCGTGGCAGGTGCCCTGGCCGTCCAGGTTGAGGCTAACCTGTACGTCCGTTTCTTTTGTTTTGCGGCTGACGGAGGCGGTACGGGCAGGCCGGTCTAGATCAATAGCGGAGGATTGGCGATCGCGGGTTTGCATAGAAATCAGTTTCCAAAAAGCATTAGTTCAATTATTCCGCACGCTTTGTAAAGCGGCATGGCCGGTCCCAATTAGGAGGCGCAGAGCCTCCAGGGGGCATGGGTGTTAGGTATGACAATGGGGGGCGATCGCACTTCTAGAAATAGATTCTCGAGCTATTTAGAATCTATCTCCATTCCCCCTGCTCCCCTGCTCCCTTGGCCCCCTGTCTCAACACCTACATCCCCATAATCTCGTAACCCGAATCCACGTAGATAATCTGGCCTGTGATGCCACTTGCTAGAGGGCTACACAGAAATGCTGCAGCATTTCCGACCTCCTCTTGCGTAACTGTGCGGCGTAGAGGGGCAACCTCTTCTACATGACGCATCATATCTAGAATGCCACCGACTGCTGAGGAAGCCAGAGTGCGAATAGGTCCAGCGGAAATGCCGTTCACACGGATATTCTGGGGGCCCATCTCTGAGGCCAGGTAGCGCACATTCATTTCCAGTGCAGCCTTTGCCACCCCCATCATGTTGTAGTTAGGAATGACCTTCACACCGCCCAGGTAAGTCAAGGTCACGACAGAGCCACCCTCTGTCATCAGAGGCTTGGCAGCCCGGCACAGTTGCACCAGGGAGTAGGCACTGACTTCCATCGCCAGATTGAAGTTGCCTCGGGAGACATTGCTAAAGTCGCCAGTCAGGTCTTCTTTGTTGGCAAAGGCCAGGCAGTGAATCAGAATGTCAAGACGACCCCACTTGTCGCGCACGGTGTCGAAGGCGGCAACCACCTGCTCCTCGTTTTGAACGTCACAAGGAACAAAGATAGAGGGGTTCAAAGGCTCAACCAGCTCTCCCACCTTCTTTTCAAAACGGCCCTTCTCGTCGGGCAAATAGGTGATGCCAAGGTTGGCTCCCGCTTTGTGGAGTTGCTGGGCAATGCCCCAGGCGATGGAGCGGTTATTGGCAATGCCAGTTACGAGGGCATTTTTTCCAGTTAAATCCAGCATGGGAATGAGGAGGTATGGAATATAAAGCGCCCTTCAGAATACAAGAAAGAGGGATCGTCGCGATAGGGGGCGGAGAGGAGACTTCGGGAACTCGCTTTTCTGGCTGTCACATCAAGCCAGTAGTAAAGGGAAAGGTTGAGTGCTTTACGCCCAACCTTTCCCTTTACTACTGGCTGCGTACTTCACCCAATTCAGAGCCCTAATTTTGCCGCTAGAAAGCAGCAGCAAAATTTGATTTTTGGGTTGGGAGAGACATGAAATAACAAAGTGCTATGGAGAGATAGCTCATTGTTATTTAATCCGTTCAAAATTTAGTTTTAATAAAAGAATACACTCTGACGAGATATTATTCACTATTAAGTGAATCTCATGGTTCAGGTCTATGGCCTCTGTCTTCTGGCAAATAATGCGATCGCAGCCAATCTACGGCAATATTTTTGGGCACCAGGGGTGTAACTTGAGGTAGTTCGCTCTGTAACGTAATTTTCGATACAAAAACTAGCTCTAAAGTTAGTTTAAGTGTTCTAAAGTCATGATTCGGTCAACTTTTGCTGACTTGAAGCAGGATTTGATTAGCCCCCTCACTACGGTTTAGGCAGGACGAGAGGAATGGTTGTGGCACAAGATAAGCCTCTGGCGGATGTCTTTCGTCAATTAAGTGGTGGTGTTTTCCCGCCGATGGTGGAGACCTTCGACCGTGGCAAAACCATCTTCTTCCCCGGAGACCCGGCAGAGCGTGTGTACTTTTTGTTGAAGGGTGCAGTCAAATTGTCTCGGGTGTATGAAGCCGGGGAAGAGATCACCGTGGCGCTGCTACGGGAAAATAGTGTGTTTGGTGTGTTGTCACTGATTACTGGGCAGCGGGCCGATCGCTTTTACCATGCTGTCGCCTTTACCCCCGCAGAACTGTTGTCAGTGCCCATCGAACAGGTAGAAAAAGCCTTGAAAGAGCACCCAGAGCTATCTATGTTGATGCTAAAGGGTCTGTCATCTCGGATTTTGCAAACAGAAATGATGATTGAAACCCTGGCCCACCGGGATATGGGATCGCGATTGGTCAGCTTCCTGCTCATTCTCTGCCGGGATTTTGGCGTGCCGACCCCGGAGGGGATCACCATCGACCTGAAGTTGTCGCACCAGGCGATCGCCGAGGCCATCGGGTCTACCCGCGTCACCGTTACCCGCCTACTTGGGGAACTCCGGACGGACAAGATGATTTCAATCCACAAGAAAAAAATTACGGTTTACAACCCGGTGGCGTTGAGCCAGCAGTTTACGTAACCCAATTTTATGGAGGAGGGCTGTGAAACAACCCTCCTCCATAAAATTTTGTTTTTCGTTGAGGAAAGATGCACTGCACCCTTCCCTGACAGAGTCTCGTTTCACATCCCGTAATTACACGCAAAACACTCAGCAGAATGCAGTAGGCTGTAGCTGTATTAGACAGAGCCGGGAATGACCACGGGGCTTGTATTAATTGCAGCAATTTTGATTTTAGGGGCGGTAATTGCCACGGTGGGCGATCGCCTTGGGATGCGTGTAGGTAAAGCGCGTCTCAGTTTGTTCAACCTGCGGCCTCGGCAGACGGCCACCCTGATTACTATCCTGACGGGTATCGTGATTTCGGCGGTGACCTTTGGTATCTTGTTTGCGATCAGTGATCAGCTACGGACAGGGGTTTTTGAGCTGGAGCAGATTCAGGATGACCTGGCGACAGCTCGGGAACAGTTGGATCAGGCCCGTACGGAGCAGGAGGAGGTTCAGTCTGAGCGAGATTTGGCATTGAGACAACAGCAACAGGCGCGGCGGCGGCTTCAGGAGACAAATCGAGAGTTACAGCAGGCGATCGCCCAGAGCCAGGCTCGAGAGCAGCGGCTCAAGGAGACGAGCCAACGTCTAAGTTCCACCGAAGCTCAGCTGCAACAGGTAGATGCCAGCTTCCAGGAGGCCCGCGGGCTGCTCCAGAGCGTCACGCAACAGGCCCGTCAGTTACGCAGCGAGATCAACCAGTTGCAGCGCGATCGCAACCAGCAAATTGCCCAACGCGAACAGGAGATCGCCGAACGCGAACAGGAGATTGCCGAACGCGACCGTCAGATTGCCGAACGGGAAGCTCAGTTGAGTACGCTGGAAACTCAGCGCACAATTTTGACTCAGGCAATCGCAGATCTAGATCGCGAGTTCCAGGGGTTACGTCAGGGGAATGTGGCATTGCTTCGTAACCAGCCGTTGAGCGCGAATCTAGTCCGAATTGTTGACCCCGATAGTGCACCTCAGGTCGTGCGGGAGTTACTCCAAAACGCGAACCGGGCCGCTCTGCTACGGCTCATTCCGGGTACAACCACTGTCGATCGTCAGGTGTTAGCCGTCACCTCAAATCAGGTGGAGTCTTTGCTAAATCAATTGAGCGATCGCCAGGAATACGTCGTGCAGGTGCTCTCAGCGGGTAATTACGTGGTGGGAGAGCCCTGTATTTTGGCAGGGGAAGCGTGTATTCAAGTCTTTATTTCAACAGCATTGAATGAGTTGCTATTCCCCAGCAATGCCGTGTTGGCCAGTTCCAATCTTAGCCCTGAGCGGCTCACCGCAGCCCAGCTTACCGAGCAATACTATATTCTGATTCGCACCGCTCAATTCCGCATGCGTCAGGCCGGGGTGTTAACCGACACCCAGTTGCAAATCGCTGATGGGCAGCCCGAAACAGTCGGTCGCTTTTTCCAGGCGTTACAAGAACTGAGTGGTGTGGTCGAGGTGCAAGCCCGCTCTAGAACTCCGATCCTAACGGGTGGCCCTAACCCGATTGTGGTGAACCTGGTAGCCCGCCAAAATGGACAGGACCTTTTTAGTACAGAATCGTTTTAAGGCATGGCTGAATGGAGTATGGTTTTTGGGTGTGTGCGATCGTCGTTTTTACGCCCTTACAGCGCTTTTCAAGCGCTTAAAATCTGGTTGTTTTTGTGAGAGCCGCGCTCCGCGCGGCTCTCACAAAAACAACCGTGGCTGATTCAAGCGCAAAGCGTTGTAAAAAATTGTTGTCGCAAACATACCCGGCTATGACCGAAGCAAATCATTTCTATATTCTCGGATTTGACCCTGGCCGGGATAAGTGTGGTGTTGCCGTCCGAAGTGCCGCTGGGCTAATTGTCGAGCATCAGGTCATTCCGGCAGGAGAGGCGATCGCCATCCTCCAAACCCTTTGCCAGCGCTACCCCATTGCTCAAATTGTCTTAGGTAACCAGACGACTGCCAAGCAATGGCAGAGAGAGGTGCAACGGGCACTACCCGACATAGCGATCGCCCTGGTCGACGAACGCTACAGTACCCTGGAGGCGCGCGATCGCTACTGGCAGATGTACCCGCCCCAGGGCTTGCAAAAGCTAATGCCGCAGAGCTTACGCCAAATTTCCCGGCCGATTGACGACATCGTAGCGATTTTGTTAATTGAGCGGTATCTGCAAGCCCAGACATAAAAAGAGGGGGCTGACCAGTGTCAGCCCCCTCTTTTTATGAATTTAGCGAGTCTTGAAGGCTTCGTCGAAGCGACGGGTAATGGGTTCCATTAGGAAAGTCAGAACGGAGCGCTGGCGGGTTACGATTTCGGCAGTCGCAGCCATACCGGGTACCAGTTCTACATCGCGATCGCGCACCCGTACCACATTACGGCTGAGGCGAACTTGAGCCGAGAATACAGGCCCTAATTTTTCATCAATGGTGGCATTCGGGCTAACCCGAATGACTTCTCCTTCGATGGTGCCAAACTCCTGGAATGGAAACGTGGCCAGTTTCACCTTAGCTCGCATGCCCGGCTCAATAAAGCCGATGTCCCGGTTCAGTACCTTCACATCTAGCATCAGATTGCCACCCTCTGGCAGGATGGAGAGCAACTCTTCACCGGGTTGGGTGGTGCCTTCGGCCAAACTGGTACGCAGATTGTAGATGGTGCCATTAATAGGGGCGCGGATGACATCCTGATCCCCCTGGCGGGTGGCCTGCCGCAGTTGGCCCTCCACATTGCTCAGTTCTTCCCGGCGACGGGTCAGCTGGCTGAGAATTTCGCTCTGACGTTCAGAACCGAGACGGCTGACCGTATCCTGAGCACCCCGGAAGCCCTCTTCGGCTTGTCGGATCTGCTGTTGCTGAGCCGCAATATCTTGCTGTAAAGAGGCTACCTGGTCCTGAGCCTGGGTCAGGCGATCCTTGGCTTCCAAATAGTCAAAGCGAGGAACCGCGCCATTGCTGGGGTCGGCCAGTTCCCGCATGCCTGCCTCACGCTCCTGAGCATTGGTTAAGGTCGTTCGCGCATTGGCCAGGTTTTCTTGAAGCCGGACGAGACGGGTACGAGCTTCAGCGATCGCCGAAGCTTGCCGACTGGCTTCTGCCGCTGCCGTCCCCCGTTTGGCCTCATACTCCTGCAAGCGAGAAGCTAACAGTTGATCTTGAATCGGCGTACCAGAATCAGACTGCCCTGTGCGCTCTGCTTCCAGGCGAGCAATATCCTGGCGGATGAGCTTGGCAACCCCTTCCAACCGCTCTACCTCAGCATTGGAAACAGCCGCATCTTGTTCGATGAGAATATCGCCCTTTTGGACGCGATCGCCCTCCTTCACCAAAATGCGTTCAATCTGCCCTCCCTGGAGAGCCTGGACGGGACGGATTTGCTGACTGGGTACTAGCTCACCCTGGGTGACAGCGACCTCATCTACTTTACTGAAGTGTGCCCAGCCAATGGCACTGGCCACAATAACCGTGAGGCTACCCGCCAGCAGTCGTAGATAGAGCGGGGGCAATTCCTGAACGGCCTTGCCTAATTCATAGGAAAGATAGTCCTCCGGCGTGGCAAACTGCTGCCGCGTTTGTCGGGCTTGTGCCGGAGAGGACGGTCGAATGGAATCGGTCATGACAACCCTGTAAAAGTGGGGGATGGTTGTAAAAGGGCTGATATCTCGTAGGTCACACACGAAATATCAAGATTGGTGGAACGGTCGTAAAAAGAATTAATATCTCGTACGCATTGCGCACGAGATATCAGGGTGGGTGAAATGCCCATAAGCAGAGACTAATATGTCGTACGCCATGCGTACGACATATTCGCTTAGTCTCGAATCGTGAAGCTACCGGTTGTGATATCAGGGTTCCCCTGGAACTGGATGAAGGCGACAGCCGCACCGGCACCTGCTCCATCGGCATTGTAGAACAACTGATTGGAAGCAGAGCTGTAGATAATGACAGCACCCAGGGTATTAATCCCCGCTTCATCCGTGACGGAAGCAAACTCTGTTTCACCCAGGATGCCTGGGTCGTCTCCTCCAATGATGGCTCGGAAGGTCGTTTTATCGAGCACAATCGTATCTACAGTTTGCTGGAAGTCAGTAATCACGTTCAGCCCTACGTCAGCGGCCTGGAACAGGCGCTGAGAGTCGAACACGAATTGGTCGTTTCCAATGCCACCTGTCAGGGTATCGTTGCCGACACCACCATTGATAACATCATTGCCCTGACCGCCATTCATGGTGTCATTGCCGTCATTGGCACCAATTTGCGTACCAGTGTTCGCTTCCCCAAGCAATGTATCATCGCCATTGCCGCCAAGCAGTGTATCATCCGCTCCAAGGCCCCTCAAGAGGTTGGCTCCAGCGTTTCCAGTGATGCTATTGGCAGAGGCATTACCTGTCCCATCAATCGCATTGCTTCCTGCCAAAGTCAGGTTCTCGATGTTCGTTAGCAGAGGAGTAGACAGGTCGTAGGACAAGGTAGAAACAATCTCATCACTAGTACCTGTTCCGAGTTCCAGAATCGTGTCGGCAGCGTTATCGATGTAGTAAGTATCGTTGCCGTCTCCACCGACCATTTCATCGTTTCCGATCCCACCATCCAGCAGGTTATTGCCACTATTACCTTCAATGCGGTTGTTTTCCCCATTACCGATTCCCGTGAAGTTGCCTGTACCAATCAGCACCAGGTTTTCCAGGTTGGCCCTGAGGGTGTAGCTACCGAGCGATCGCACGGTGTCAGTTCCAGCGCTAGCGACTTCATTGATACTGTCTTCGTTGTTGCCGCTAATAATATAGGTGTCATTGCCCTGCCCACCTTCTAGCGTATCCCGACCATCAGGGGCTCCGGTGGTTTCATTGACTCCCCCATCCAGAATGTTGCTGCCAGCATTGCCGATGATGTAGTTGTTGAGGCTATTCCCTCGGCCTGTTAGCGCCTCACTACCAGTTATCCCTGTCAGAGTAAGGTTTTCCAGGTTATCCCCTAAGGTGAAGGAGCGGGATGAAATGACCTGATCTGTGCCTGCATTAAGCAGTTCAGTTAGGGTTTCATCATCGCCATCAACAAAATAGGTATCGTTGCCCAGGCCACCCTCCATCACGTCATCCCCGGTACCGCCGTCCAGAAGGTCATTGCCACCGTTGCCTTTGAGGGTATCAACCCCTCCAAGACCTAATAGGACGTTGTTGCCATTGTTGCCAATGATGGTGTTGAGTCGGTTATTTCCAGTACCGTTCAGGGCTTCGGTACCGGTGGCCCCTGTCAGCGTCAAGTTCTCAACGAAGTCTGACAGAGTGTAGGTGACACTGGAGATGACATCATCTACGCCACCCGTGCTCAACTCCTCAATCTTGTCGGCAGCATCGTCCACTACGTAGGTGTCGTTGGCGGCTCCGCCGCGCAAAGTATCAATGCCAGCACCACCATCCAACCGGTTTGTACCTGCGTTACCCACGATAAGGTTGGCCAGACCATTACCAGTACCGTTGATATTGAGGTTGGGAGCGTCTTCAACCAGAATCAGGTTTTCCAGGTTGTTGCCCAGGGTATAGGTCGCGCTAGAGCGAACTTCATCCAGGCCACCACCAATTGCCTCTGTAATTTGCTCAGCCGTATTATCCACGATGAACGTATCGTTACCGCTGCCCCCCGTGAAGACGTCCTGGCCGGCACCTCCATTGAGGAAGTCGTCGCCATCCCCTCCGCCCAGTACGTTGATGCCCTCATTCCCGAGAATGGTATTGTTCAGGTTGTTACCGTTACCGTTGATATTCCCGGCGTTCAGCTCCAATACCAGGTTTTCCAGGTTAGCTCCCAGGGTGAAGGTAACTCGAGAATTGACGGTATCAGTGCCCTGATTGGCTACTTCTTCAATCAGGTCATTTAAGTCAACAATGATGTAAGTGTCATCACCACCACCACCACGCAGGGTGTCGTTACCAGCTGCACCATCAATACGATTGTTCAGGCTGTTTCCGGTAATAACGTTGGCTAAGGTGTTACCTGTGGCATTGAGGGCAGTAGGCTCTCCTTCAAGTAGGGTGAGGTTTTCAACGTTATTGCCGCTGGTACTGAGGTCGAACGTGATAGCGGAACGAATCAGATCAATACCAGCGTTAGCCGCTTCTACAATCTGGTCACCTGCTTCACTGACCACATAGGTGTCATTGCCAAGACCACCTTCCAGGCTGTCAACCCCATCACCACCATCCAGTAAGTTGTTGCCTGCGTTACCCAGAATGGTGTTGCTGAAGCCGTTACCGATGCCATCGATATTAACGGCTCCTCCCAACAACCGGAGGGTTTCAATTTCACTGTCATCGGCCAGGGCGTAGGAGACGGTGGTATTAACCACGTCATTGCCCTCACCGGGGTTATCAGTGACAACATCGGCAGAGTCATCGACGGTGTAGGTGTCATTGCCAATGCCACCAATCATCGTGTCAATCCCGGCACCGCCGTCCAGGGTGTCATTGCCACCCCGACCTTCCATGCGGTTGTTACCCTCGTTCCCCAGAATGACGTTATCAACCGCGTTACCAATGCCGTTGATATCTCCCGCTCCAGCAATCAGGGTCAGGTTTTCGATGTTGTTCCCCAGAGTCAGGGTTGCAGCACTGGATTGAACGGTGTCAATGCCATCATCAGTATCTGCTTCTGATACCACATCCCCACTGGCGTTGACGACATAGGTGTCATTGCCCAAGCCGCCGCTCATGGTGTCGTTGCCAATGCCGCCGTCTAAGGAGTCATTGCCTGCGTTGCCAATAATGGTGTCATTACCACCCCGCCCTTCCAATATGTTGTTTTGAGCGTTGCCTGTAATAACGTTGTTGGCGTCGTTGCCAATTCCTCGGATAGCGTTGCCCAGGAGAGTCAGGTTATCGATGCCGTTGAAGGCTGGACCACTGAGATCGATATCAGTGAAAGACTCGACCAAATCACCTGTGCTGGCTCCAGTTTCCTCAATCACATCGAGAGGACTGTCGATCACGTAGGTGTCGTTGCCCTCGCCCCCAATCAGGGTGTCGTTGCCTGCACCCCCAACCAGGCTGTCAGCACCTGCGCCTCCCTCCAGGCGATCGTTCCCAGCCAAGCCATCGAGAACGTTGTTGGCAGCGTTGCCCAGAATAATATTGCCGAGAGCGTTGCCGGTGCCGTTAGCCGCGCTACCTGCCAGGGTCAGATTTTCGATAGCCTGACGACCTGTAACATTAAGGCTAAAGCTAACCTGGCTAACGACCAGATCGGTACCGCCGTTGTCCGCTTCGCTGACAACGTCGCCAGCTACATCGACCAGGAAGGTATCATCTCCCGCTCCCCCGGTCATGGTGTCAGCACCGATGCCCCCGTCGAGGAGGTCATTCCCGCCTGCACCTGTGAGGGTATCGGCTCCACCCAAACCTCGCAGCTCATTATTGGCGTCGTTGCCAATGATGGTGTTGTCGAGGGTATTCCCGGTACCGCTGATGGCGGCGTTGCCCGTTAGAGTCAGGTTTTCAAAGTTGGTGCCCAACTCCCAGTTCACGGCAGATTGCACCAGATCAATGCCGCCGGTGGCATTGGCTTCAACCACAACATCGGATTCGATGTTAACGACATAGGTGTCGTTGCCATCACCGCCGACCATGGTGTCGCTGCCTTCGCCACCGTCTAAACTATCGGCACCACCACCCCCTTCAAGGGTGTCATTTCCGAGCAGACCGCGCAGGACGTTGGCTTCAGAGTTGCCACGAATCACGTTATCCAATTCGTTGCCCGTCCCGTTGATGGGGCCGGAACCCTCCAGCAGGATCAGATTTTCCAGGTTGTTGCCCAGGGTGTAGGTGAAGCTAGACTCGACGGTATCGGTACCGGCTCCGACGTCTTCTGTGACGACATCTCCGGTTCCGACGACATAAGTGTCGTTGCCTGCACCCCCCAGTAGGGTATCAGCGGCTCCATCTCCGGCTCCACCGATGAGGCGATCGTTGCCTTCTCGACCTTCCAGGCGATCGCTTCCCCCTTGACCATCCAGCACGTTATTCTGGTCGTTGCCCAAAATAGTGTTGGCGTTGGCATTTCCTGTACCGTTGGTGGCATTGCCTGTCAGCGTCAGGTTGTCCAACCCTGTGCGGTTGTTGCCGCTCATGTCAAAGTTAACGGAGGACACAACCAGGTCAATGCCTGTGTTGGCCGTCACCTCGATGACGTCGTCGCCTACATCATCAATCAGGTAAGTATCATTGCCGTTACCGCCGCTGAGGGTGTCGGCTCCAAGGCCTCCGTCGAGGCTATCGTTGCCGTTGCTGCCACTGAGGGTGTCATTGCCCTCGCCCCCGTCCAGGGTATCGTTTCCGTCGCCTCCTTCCAGGAAGTCATTGCCGGCCAGGCCCTGCAAATTGTTGTTGTTGCTATTGCCCAGAATAATGTTGTCACTGGCGTTACCAATCCCAGTGATGGCGGCCCCTTCCTGTAGGCTCAGATTTTCCAAATTAGCTGTGAGGGTATAGCTCAACAGAGCCGACTCAACGGTGTCGATCCCGCTTGCATCGTCGGCTTCGTCAACGACATCACCCGCTTCGGTGACGCTGTAGGTGTCATTGCCGTCGCCACCCACCATGGTATCTGTGCCCGCACCCCCGATCAGGCGATCGTCTCCGGCTCCACCTTCCAGGCGATCGTTGCCATCTAGACCCCGCAGCTCGTTGTTGAGGTTGTTACCAAGAATGATGTTGTTGGCCGCGTTACCAGTCCCCGTGGTAGCGGGGCCAATCAGAGTGAGGTTTTCCAGGGTGGCCGCGAGCGTGTAGTTGAAATTCGCTTCAACGGTGTCAATGCCACCGTTGGCCGCTTCAACGATGACGTCGGTGCTGTCGACGACAACGAACGTATCGTTTCCGGCACCGCCCACGAGGCTGTCAGTTCCAAGACCACCGATGAGGCGATCGCTCCCGGCTCCCCCCTCCAGAGTGTCATTTCCGGCGCCGCCATTCAGGATGTTGTCCAGCGCATTGCCCACAATCCGGTTATTGTTAGCGTTGCCTGTACCCTCAGTGGCTGCACCTGTGAGGATTAAGTTTTCGACATTGGTGAAGGCGGGCTGGCTCAGGTCAAAGTTAAAGGCGGCTTCGATGGTATCGCCTGTACTGGTTCCTGTTTCATTGACCGTATCCTCGGAGTCAACAAGAACGTAGGTATCATCGCCTTCGCCGCCATCGAGGATATCGGTACCCTCTCCTCCTATCAGGCGATCGTTCCCGAGTCCTCCCGAGATGGTGTCATTTCCGGCACCACCATTCAGAACGTTATTGCCATTATTGCCCAGGATTGTGTTGGCAACCTCGTTGCCCGTACCGTTGATGTTCCCGGTTCCTTCCAGGGTGAGGTTTTCCAGGTTGGCTCCCAGGGTGTAATCCTGAGCTGAAGAGCGAACCAGATCGACCCCTCCGCCTGCCAACTCTGTAATAACATCGTTAGTGCTGTCGATGACAAAGGTGTCGTTCCCTTCGCCGCCGATCAACGTGTCGACACCCCCACCACCGTTGAGGACGTTATTTCCTTCATTCCCGGTGATGACATTATTAGAGGTATTTCCAACCCCGTTGATGTTGCCGGCCTCTGCGACCAGAGTAAGGTTTTCTAAGTTAGGGCTGAGGGTAAAGGAGCCAGTAGCAAAAACGACATCCAGGCCTTCGCTGGCATTTTCTGTGATCGTGTCACCAGCGGTTACAAAGTAGGTATCATTGCCTGCACCACCGGTGAGCTGGTTGGTGCCTGCTTCACCGTTGAGCTGATCATCCCCTGTGCCGCCGAGAAGGGTATCATTGCCCAGGCCGCCCGTGATGATGTCGTTGCCTGCACGACCATCCAGGATGTTGTTGCCATCATTGCCAATAATTCGGTTGGCAACGTCACTTCCTGTTCCATTAATATTGGCGGTGCCCGTCAGGGTCAGGTTTTCAATGTTGTTACCAATGGTGAAAGTGCCGCTTGTTCCGGTGAAGGTTACCACCACCGAATCGATGCCACTACCTGGGGCTTCTACTGCGCTGTCACCAACATTGTCAAATAGATACGAATCGTTGCCGGCACCCCCCTGCATGGTATCGGCCCCGGCTCCACCATCCAGGGTGTCATTACCTGCTCCACCAAAGAGGTTATTGCTGCCTGAATTTCCTGTGATCTGGTTAGCGAGGTCGTTTCCTGTGCCGCTGATGTTGCCAGTACCGGTCAATGTCAAGTTTTCAACTTGCTGGCCGTTGGTGCTCAGGTTGAAGGTGACGCTGGAATTAACCAGATCAACTCCTTGTCCAGCCAGCTCGATCACGACATCGGTGGTGTCTTGGACGTTAAAGGTATCATCGCCCAGGCCCCCTTGCAGGGTATCGGTACCCGTGCCACCGATGAGCGAATCGTTTCCGGCTCCCCCAAAAATGGAATCGTTCCCGGCGGCCCCATCCAGAATATTGTTGCCCTCGTTGCCGAGGATGGTGTTGGCAAGATTGTTTCCTGTACCGCTGATATTGTCGGTACCCGTCAGAGTCAGGCTTTCAATGTTGTTAGCGATGGTGTAGGAAATATTGCTGCTGACCGTATCGACACCGCCGCCTACATCCTCTGTAACGACATCTCCGGCTTCTGTAACGACATAGGAATCGTTGCCCAAGCCACCCACCAGGGTATCCTCGCCTGTCCCGCCATTTAAGGTATCGTTACCTGCCCCACCAATCAGACTATCGTTACCCTCCAGGCCGAACAGGTTGTTGTTGCCACTATTGCCTGTAATGATGTTGTTAAGGTCGTTCCCGCTACCGGCATTGTTCGCGGTGCCAGTCAGAGTGAGGTTTTCGACGTTGCCCGCCAGAGAATACGACAGTAACGAGGTCAGTACGGTATCAACGCCTTCCCCACCGCTTTCCAGTACCACATCCTGGAGGCTATCCAGAATATATGAATCATTGCCGCCGCCGCCACTCAGGGTGTCGTTGCCACTTCCCCCATCGAGGGCATCGTTGCCATCTTCTCCAAATAAAGCGTTGTTACCATCGTTGCCTATGATGGTATTCGCCAGGGCATTACCGGTTCCAGTGAAGTTGCCGGTGCCTAACAGGATAAGATTTTCGACATTATCGCCAAGAGTGTAGCTAAATGCAGCCCGCACCAGATCGACGCCATTATCTGCAGCTTCTACAACAATGTCGTTAACAGTATCCAGAATGAAGGTATCGTTGCCGTCTCCCCCAACGAGAGAATCGATACCAGTGCCTCCGTTCAGGCTGTCATTACCATCACCACCATCCAGGGTATCGTTGCCCTCGCCGCCAACCAGGACGTCATTCCCTCCCAATCCACTCAGGCTATTGGCTCCGCTGTTGCCAGTAATGGTATTTGCAGTGTCGCTGCCTGTCACTACCAGGTTGCTGACCCCAAGTAGGGTAATGGTTTCCACCTCAGCGGTGACAGAAAGGGTATAGGAAACGGAGGTTTGCAGTGTGTCCGTGCCGCCATTGGCGACCTCGACGATAGTATCGCCCGCACTGTTGACGATATAAAGGTCGTTTCCTGCCCCCCCGGCCATCTGGTCGTCGCCAAGATTGCCGTTCAAGGTGTCATTGCCCGCATCACCTGCCAGCACATCATTCCCGCTGCCACCATCCAGGGAATCGTTGCCAAGGCCACCCTGCAAAGTATCGGCTCCGATACCTCCAACTAGGCGATCGCGGCCATCACCCCCAGAGAGATTATCATTACCGGCGCCCCCTGTAAGGATGTTGTTGCCAGCATTGCCGAAAATAATGTTGTTGAGGCTGTTCCCCGTTCCGTTGATGTTGGCTGTTCCCAACAGAGTTAAATTTTCAAAGTTGTTGCGTAGGGTATAGGAGATGCTGGCGCGCACCATGTCAACACCTGCGTTGGCGTTTTCAGTGACGACATCCCCAGCGTTGTCCACTACATAGGTATCATTTCCGACACCCCCTAACATGGTATCGGCACCACCGCCTCCATCCAGTAGATCGTTGCCCCGATCATCAACCAGGCGATCGCTCCCCAACAACCCAAAAATCAGGTCATTGGCAGTAGTTCCCTGGAGATTGTTGTTTCCGGATGTACCTCTGATCGTCGCCATGACAAATTAACCCCTCAAGACAGATCTGACTGGATAGTGTTTGGAAGATTTAATTAGTAGCAGAGAAATAATGCTTGGGCTGGACACTTCCCTATTGCATAGTGATGACTTTAGTAAGAGTTTCCCTGACGGTCAGGATCACCCCATTAAACATGAGATTTTGGGTTTCGGAGCAGTTTTTTATGAACTTCTTGTCCGCTTTTAGGGACTGAATTCCTGCCCCAGAGAAACAAACATACGTCTTTGAGAAACATGGCGTAATGCTGACTACAGCCAATATAGGGAGCCACACAATGGGCTAAAACTAGGGTTGTTTAATTGCATCTTCTAGAGCAATAGGAGGAAACGTCAGCAACGATTTATTGAATTGTGATTGACATTCTTTACTATGCAAACTTTTCTGAATTGAGCAGACAGCTTGCATTCTCCCACCCTAATGTTTGGGGTTAGCGTACCCAAATGCTCTAGAAAAATTACAGGTTTAAAGATTTATCTTGAAAATGATGGCTTAACCGACCTGAAGCATTGCTAAAACCCTTCAAGGACAATTACGTTAGGTTTAAACCCTCTTTATTTTGACGTACAAAACCCATTTTCAACGAAAGACTCTGTAAAACAAAAAATTTGCGATTTCTTTATTTTCCTACCTACGTATACTCAAACCTTGTACCCTAGCAAACCTAAACTCAAACTCTTATTTTGCTGTCCTAAAGCGATGCAGAATGAGGGTTTGGATTTTAGTTCATACAGGTATATGAATTACGTACTTCCCCAGAACTCCAAGCAAAAATCGTGAATTTTGCGCTAAAACGGGAGAAAAATCACAATTTTTGATGCTACTGAAAGCTGAAGTAACCTAATCTTGCACTTCTCCAAACCAGCATCTAGAAACCCACTTTGAACAGCGTGGGTGTAGTCCACTTCACCCTTCAAAAATTATGTGGGATTCCTGCGTTGGGTAGGACGGAAGAAGGATAGGCCAGAAGAAGGAGAAAGTAGTGTGGTGTACGGTTCGTTGCTCCTAGCGCAGCAAAACCGTGCGTGGTTCTAGTAACGATGCTTAACTAAGGCTCCGTAAAAACCGAGGTGTGCGTAATTTTGCATTCAGTATCTTTAAAAATAGAGCCCCCCTTCTGTCACCGAATGCAACGGCAAAAGGGGGGCTGAGTTCTAGGGCTTGCTTTAAAGCCCTCTGGAAAGGTTTTTTCGTGTACTTGGCGTACGGAAAAGACAGCTAAAACAGACCCTAGTGCATAGTTATCTTCAGTTCATATTTAGGCTTCAATGCGAGCAGGCAGCACTAAATCTGCAGGGACAACTCCCGGAGAACCTGAGAAGACAAGACCCCGCTGCATATCCAGAGTCAAGAGGGTACCATCGCGAATGACTTCAGTGGCATTCTTAAAGCCGACAATGACTGGAACACCCAGTCGTAACCCGATGACGGCTGCATGGCTCGTTAGGCTATCGTCCTCCGTGACGATGCCTGAGGCTTTCCGAATGGCTTCTACATAGTCAGCGCTAGTGTTGGATACCACTAAAATTTCGCCGGGGTTGAAGTTGCTGACTTCCTTGCTGCTACGGGCTACACGAGCACGGCCACTGACAGAACCCTGACCGATGCCGATGCCCTTGCCCAGTACGGCAGTAACCACATCAACTTTAATCAGGTCAGTAGAACCTGCCACACCTTGCAGGGTTCCGGCAGTCATCACCACCAGCTCTCCTTCAAAGAGGAGTTGTTTCTCTTGGGCCACGTTAAGAGCAGCCTGGAAGGTTTGCCCCGTAGACGGCAGGTCTAGCACCAACAATGGGCGCACCCCCCATACCAGTTGTAACTGGCGAGCCACATCAACGTGAGGCGTAATCGCCAGGATTGGGGTGCGGGGGCGGAATTTTGATACGTTGCGAGCCGTTGCCCCGGTTTTTGTGAGGGTCATGATAGCTGCGGCCCGAAGCTGCTCGGCAATATTCCCTACAGCCTGACTAATAGCATTGGGAATGGAATGACTGGAGGTGTTGTCATTTAAGTTGCGAGCCAGGCTCTGCTCTTGCTCGATACGCACAGCAATGCGGGCCATGGTTTCGACAGCCTGCACGGGGTATTGACCCACGGCAGTTTCGTTAGAAAGCATGACTGCATCCGTGCCATCCAGGATGGCGTTGGCTACATCGGAAATTTCGGCACGGGTAGGACGAGCATTGCTCACCATGCTGTCGAGCATTTGGGTGGCAGTAATGACTGGGATGCCTAAACGGTTGGCGGTGCGAATCAGTCGCTTTTGAAGAATGGGTACATCCTCCGCGGGCAGCTCAACCCCCAGGTCTCCCCGAGCAACCATGACACCGTCACAGATGGAGAGCACCGCTTCCATTTGTTCGATCGCCTCGTGTTTCTCAATCTTGGCGATCACCGGTACATTTTTTCCGGCGCTGGAGATCAGTTCTTTGACTTCCAGTACATCCTGCGGATTACGAACAAAGCTCAGGGCAACCCAATCGACTCCCTGATCCAGACCGAACATTAAATCGGTCTTATCCTTGTCAGTCAGGGCTTTGATGGAGAGGTAGACGCCAGGAAAATTGACTCCTTTGTTGTTGGAGAGTACACCACCAACCGTTACCCGGCAGTGCAGCTCTCGTTTAACGGGGTCTACCTTTTCGACCCGCATTTCGACCCGACCATCATCTAACAGAATGATGGCACCTTCGGGGACTTCATCAGCTAGGGGGTCGTAGGTGACACAGCTGATCTCCTGAGTACCCGGACAGAGATTGCTGGTGAGAATGTAGGGATCACCCTTTTGTAGAGTGATAGGGCCATCCTGAAACTTACCCAGACGAATCTTTGGGCCTTGCAGGTCTTGCAGGATGCCGACCGGCTGATTCAGTTCAAAGGAAATCTGGCGGATCAGGCGAATATTGCGCTGGTGATCCTCATGAGTACCGTGGGAAAAGTTGAGGCGAAGAGTCGTTGCGCCCGCCAGAATCAGACTTCGCAGAACTTCTGGGCTGCTGGTGGCCGGGCCGATGGTCGCTACAATTTTGGTACGTCGCAGAGAGTGATGAAAAGACATGGGATTCCAGAAGTCTATGGCGAGTGGGTTGGAGAAGAATCCAAACCCGGTTTAGTTCGTTATGCAGAAGGACGCCCAGGAGTCCTAAAAATTTTAGCTAGATATAAGAATTGGAAAAAAGAGATTAGAAAAGAGTGGATACGGTTGTACCATCATCCATTAGTAAGAATTCCCGTGAGCAACAGGGATAGTACCATGTTTGGTTGCCCTGTTTAGCAGCACTCGCTGGGATCTGCCTGGTTCTAGGCCAAGTCTGTTTCGGCAATCCGAATCATACCCCGGCTCTAGGGGTGGGATTCTTCAATTGTTTGATGAGTATATCGGAGTTGAGACTCGCTACCATCAGAAGGTGGGAGGGTTTCTCCTCTGTCATCGCTTTTATCCATTCTTTTTTGGCATTGATGCCTGAGCTGCCTGTGACGTCATCCTCTAAAGCTGTGCCTTTACTGAAGGATCCCGATCGCCTTTCAGCGCGCCTGAAGGAGATTCCCCAGGAACCTGGGGTCTATATGATGCGGGACGGGTCCGACAATATTCTCTACATTGGCAAGTCACGGAGTTTGCGATCGCGCGTTCGCTCCTACTTCCGTCAGGACCAAAACCGGGAACCTCGGATTGCCCTGATGGCCATGCAGGTAGTCGAGATCGAATTTATCGTGACCGACACCGAAGCAGAAGCGCTGGTGCTAGAGTCCAACCTGATTAAAACGCACCAACCCCACTTCAATATTCTGCTGAAGGATGATAAGAAGTACCCGTTCCTCTGCATTACGTGGAGTGAGGACTATCCGCGAATTTTTATTACCCGGAAGCGATCGCTGGGAAAGACGCGCGATCGCTACTACGGCCCTTACGTTGATGTGGGAGCCCTACGCCGCACCCTCGGTATTGTGAAGCGGGTGTTTCCTCTACGACAGCGACCTCAACCTCTTTTCAAAGATCGTCCCTGTCTGAACTACGACATGGGCCGTTGCCCTGGTGTTTGCCAAAAAATTATCTCGCCGGAAGAATACCACAAGATCATGCAGAAAGTAGCGATGATCTTTCAGGGGCGAACCCAAGAATTGGAGGAGGCTCTGAAGACGCAGATGGAGAAAGCGTCGGAAGACTTGAACTTTGAGTTAGCGGCCCGGCTGAGGGATCAAATTCGGGCTCTGCAAACGTTAGGTTCGGATCAGAAGGTGTCGCTGACGGATGATACGGTATCGCGAGATGCGATCGCCCTCATGGCCGACGAGCATCACGCCTGCATCCAACTCTTTCAAATGCGAGCGGGTCGCCTGGTGGGACGACTGGGATTTGTGGCCGATGCTCAATCTGGAACTCCTGGGGCAATTTTGCAACGGGTACTGGAGGATCACTACGCAACGGTAGACGACGTAGAAATTCCCGGCGAAATTCTTAGCCAGCATGAACTGCCCGATACCGAGATGCTCGCAGCAGCCCTATCGGAGCGACGGAAGCGGAAGGTTTCGATTGATGTACCCCAGCGCCAGAGTAAAGCCGACCTGATCGAAATGGTGGAGCGCAACGCCGGATACGAACTGGCTCGTACCCAGCGCTTCACCGAGCGCAACAATCAGGCCATGCTGGATCTGGCAGAACTGCTCGACCTTCCCGACCTCCCCCACCGCATCGAAGGCTACGATATTTCTCACATTCAGGGGTCTGATGCGGTCGGCTCTCAGGTGGTGTTTGTAGATGGTCTGCCTGCCAAACAGCACTACCGCCACTACAAAATCAAAAATCCCACAGTGCAGACCGGCCACTCCGATGACTTTGCCAGCCTTGCTGAAGTGATTCAACGCCGCTTCCGCAAGTACCGCCGAGATGCCGATACGGCTGCACCCAGTTTGGGAGATGCGCGATCGCCCTCCAAAGAAACCCCCTCCGTCCTCACCGGACGCGGTGACGACTTCCCCGACGTGGTCATGATTGACGGGGGTAAAGGCCAGCTCTCTGCCGTAGTGGAAGCACTGCGGGAAATGAATCTACTGGAAGAAGTGCGGGTGATTAGCTTGGCCAAGCAACGGGAAGAAGTTTTCTTACCGGGTGAATCCAAACCGCTCAACACAGATCCCGAGCAACCGGGTGTGCAGCTCTTGCGGCGTTTGCGAGATGAAGCCCACCGCTTTGCTGTGAGTTTCCACCGGCAGAAGAGGAGCGATCGCATGCGCCGTTCCCGCCTGGAGGACATCCCTGGTCTTGGCCTGCATCGCCAAAAACTCCTCCTCGGCCACTTCCGCTCCATCGACTACCTACGGGAAGCAACTCCCAAACAAATCGAAGCAGTCCCTGGCATTGGCCCCAAAATGGCCCAGCAAATTTACGACTACTTCCACCCAAACCGCGAAGCCGCCTTACAGGAGATTGAGGAGGGAGTGGTGTCGGAGATGGGGAATTAGGAGCAAGGGAGAAGGTGTGCGGTGTGGGAAGTACACCACACCACACCAATGGGTAAGCCCTGAACTTCGTATAATGAGAGCAGAAGAAACAAAACGTTACAAGCCCAGGCTATCCATGGAAAAAATCCAAAAAACTGAAGCTGAGTGGAAGCAGCAGCTCACTGATCAGCAATTTTATGTAACTCGGAAAAAAGGCACTGAGCGGGCTTTTACCGGGGAGTATCATGCAAACAAAGCGTCCGGCACCTACAAGTGCATCTGTTGCGGCACCCCCCTCTTTAGCTCCGAGACCAAGTATGAGTCCGGTACAGGCTGGCCGAGCTTCTGGGCACCGATTGACCCTGAAAACGTGGCTCTGGAAGAAGACCGTACTCTTTTTATGCGACGAACTGAAGTGCTTTGTGCAGCCTGTGATGCTCACCTGGGTCATGTGTTTCCCGATGGTCCTCGTCCAACAGGACAACGGTATTGCATGAACTCTGCGGCTTTAAAGTTTGAGCCGGAAGAAACAGCCGAGTCTTAATTCTTTAAAAGTTCTGATGAACAAAGAGAGCGTGGAGCTAAGTTCCACGCTCTCTTTGTTCATCAGAACTTTGCATGACCGCTTTTTAAGGGTGTGAACGTTAACCGGTGAAGTCGCCTAACAATTCATGCAGGCCATCTGAGCGCGTATCGCTCAGAATTAGGAAGGTTATTTTTTGAAAAGCTACGCTCCGCGCGGCTTTTCAAAAAATAACCTTCCTAACCTTACGTAACCTCAGTTCGGGATAAGCTGCAGTGCTTATTTTGGCGTGCGCAAAGCGCACGCCAAAATAAGCATTTTCAAGTGCCGCACAACGCCCGGCACTCGAAAATGGCCTTAACCCGAACTCAGGTTACGTAAGACCGTACTTTATGACGGAAAGCAACTGTTTGGTGGTATAGGGTGCGAATCACCACACACCACCAAATATGGGCGAACTTAAACTGTCGAGCTCGCTAGGGTGCGCCAGTTAAGGCGGGCCGAAGGGGTCGAAGGGCGTGGGGCGCACGGGTTCCAGAGGGGACGTATCATTAGGGGCGATCGCTTCTCCTTCATCTCCTTCCGGTGCCTCATCTGATGACGGCACATCAAAGGGAGGGTTTTCTTGCAATTCTGGCTCTGCCACGTCTTCGGAGGGAGGAGTTTCTGCGGGTGGCTCGGAGTCGGTTGAAGGTCGTGTTAACGCTGTCAATTGCTCATTGAAATAGCGGACACGGCCGGGGTAACGCATTTGTTCTGCAAGACGCAGGGCTTGCTGGTAGCTGCTAATGGCCCGCCCTGTTTGCCCCTGTTCCTGGTAAATCCGCCCCATTTGGCTAAAGACTTCCATAATGCCCAGGCGATCGTAAGACTCTAGCTGCACAGACTGCAATAGTTGGTAAACCACTAGAGCATCATCAGGGCGGTTGAGATCCTCATACAGGCCAGCCAACTGTTCTAAGGCATCGCTGGCATAGCCGTATTGCTGCTGGGCCAAAGCGGCTGCATAGGCTGACTGGTAGTGATTTGCGGCTTGTGCTGGCTGCTGCGATTGACGATAGCTATTGCCCAGGGCAATTTGCAACTCTGGTAGTTTGAGGGGGTCGGTCTCCCTATACCACTCCACCAGTTGCGACAGGATGCCAATGGCCTGCTCGTACTGTCTCCCCTGTTGGTAGGCGTAGGCTAACTGCGTCAAGATATCTTCTTCACGAGCGCGATCGCCCCGTTGCCGTGCCCGCTGCAATAGCTCCTCATAGACTTGAGCGGCTTCTGCATAGTAAAACCAGCCCAGGTGTAAATCGGCCAATGACATAAGCGTGGACTCTTCTACCGCTGTGTCTCCACTGGCCCGTGCCTGATCCAAAATCTGGTCGTAGAGACGCACGGCTGCACTGTAATTGCGAAGAGTACGGTAGCTATCTGCGATGGAAAGCAGCAGCGTGAAGTTGAGGGGTTGTTGCAGTTGTAAATCTGCTTCAATTTCTTCCAGCCGAGCCGTAATCAGTCGTACCGCTTGGTTCTCGCTTTCCGACCAGGCGTACTCACCCACCCGCCCCAGGGCTGGCACTTCTTCCTGATAGCCCAAAACTCGCCGCAAGCGCAGTTCTCGGTACCAAATTTCAAAAGCTTGACGTTTGTTACCTGCAGCCAGCTGGGCCTGAGCCTCCAGGTTGAGGCGATTCAGTGCTTGTCGTAGGAAGTAAATTTCTAGCGGGCTAAAGGGGCGATCGACTACGGGTTGCGGCAGCAGTGGATCCGGCTCAGTTAATTCCAAGGGATTGGGAGGAAACTCTTCAGCCTCCTCTTGAGCCAGAGCAGGTTTGACAAGTCCAGTCATGGTTAGCACGACTAACCCCATCAGCATCAGCGTTAGACGGGACGCCCGATGAGCCTGTCCCCAAGGGAATAATGCCCATCGTTGCTTGGCTCTGGCTTTTTGCTCCTGCATCCGCATCATGGTGTTGTCTCTTGTGTGATCCATACCCGTTAGGCCGCCTCAAAGCGTTTGGGTGCCATCAAAGGGAACGTAAGATGGCTCCCGTTTGACTAAGCCCGACTGCTGCTTGAGCTGTTCAATCCTATCCCTCAACAGCCTACAGCAGAACCCTGCCCCTGTTTTCAGGACGTAGAATTCCCCTCCGGGTGTTTCCATTCCAGTCATATCTTCTGTTCAAATGCGCTGTAGTAAAGAAAATGAGCTGTGCTCAGGATGCTGCCTAGCAATTCTCATTTTGGGCTTCAAAACCGAGAGTTCGCGCCCGACGGGCGCGAACTCTCGGCTTTGAAGTTTGAAAATAGCCTGCCGAAGGCAGGCTACTTTCAAACTTCAATTCAAAATGAGAATTGCTGGATGGTGCCCTTTCTACTGGAGTTGGGGTTCGAACCGCTATAGAATGCTTTGGTTTCAGCAAATGGAGTCGATGCCGTGAAGGTTTTGGTGGTAGGCAATGGTGGACGGGAGCATGCATTAGCCTGGGGGTTACTGCGATCGCCCCAAGTCACGGAAGTTATCTGCGCCCCTGGCAACGGTGGCACAGCGACCCTTGCACGTTGTCGCAATGAACCCATCGGCGTTAGCGATTTTGACGGCATTGCCAACCTGGTGAAAACTGCCGCCATTGACCTGGTTGTTGTCGGGCCAGAGGTTCCTCTGGCAGAAGGCATCACTGATTTCCTCCGAACTCAGAGTGTTGCTGTGTTTGGTCCTTCTCAAGCGGGTGCCCAAATCGAGGCAAGCAAAGCCTGGGCCAAACAACTGATGGAGGAAGCAGGGATTCCAACTGCGACCGCAGCAGTTTTTGAAGAAAAAGAGGGGGCGATCGCCCACCTCCAAACCCACGGCGCTCCTATTGTTGTGAAAGCTGATGGGCTTGCGGCAGGCAAAGGCGTCACCGTAGCGATGACCGTTGAGGAAGCCCAGGCTGCCATTGAATCTGCCTTTGGAGGGCAGTTTGGCGACGCAGGTAACCGGGTTGTATTAGAAGAATTTTTGCAAGGCCAGGAAGCCTCAGTACTGGCTATTACGGATGGGAAAACGATTCGTCCGTTGTTACCCGCGCAGGATCACAAGCAGATCGGGGAAGGGGATACCGGCCCAAACACAGGTGGGATGGGGGTGTATGCTCCGACTCCGGTTGTGGATGATGCGCTGTTGGAGCGGATTCAGCGGGAGGTGCTGGAACCGGCGATCGCTCAACTTCAAAAACGCGGCATTGACTACCGGGGCATTCTCTATGCGGGTCTGATGATTACTCCCAACGGCGACCCAAAAGTGATTGAGTTTAACTGCCGTTTTGGGGATCCAGAAACCCAGGTCGTGCTCCCTCTGCTCGAAACTCCACTGCATGAGCTATTCCTGGCCTGTGTTGAGCAACGCCTGGCAGAATTTCCACCACTGCAATGGAATCCGGGCGCTGCTGCCTGCGTTGTCATAGCGGCCAAAGGCTATCCCGGTAGCTATCCCAAAGGCGACCCCATCACGGGTATTGCAGAGGCAGAAGCCACCGGGGCTGTAGTCTTCCATGCCGGAACTCGGTTGGATGGCGAAACGGTCTTGACGGATGGGGGCCGAGTGTTAGGGGTGACCGCGACAGGGGAGAGTTTTGAGAAGGCGATCGCCCAGGCCTATGCTGCCCTCGAACCCATTCACTTTGACGGTGCCTATTACCGTCGCGATATTGGCCATCGCATCCTAAAGTAGTTCAAGCGAACGGTTTTCGAGCTTTAGAGCCGAGAGTTCGTGCCCATAGTGCATAAACTCTCGGCTCTAAAGTTCAAAATGAGAACTGCTGCAACATCCCAGCAATTCTCAGTATGGGCATCAAAGCCAAGAGTTCACGCCTGTAGGGCGTGAACTCTTGGCTTTGATGCCCGAAAACCACGCGCCTTTGGCGCGCGGTTTTCGGGCCTGATTTCAAAATGAGAATTGCTGACAACATCCCCCTTCTTAGGAAAACTTGCCGAAGATGTTTATGATTTGAGTAGTATCTCTATGACCGATCCACGGGATGGTTGAAGAGCTTTGATCGATCTGCTAAACAAACTGCGCGAAATTTTACGGCACTGGTGGTCTGAATTTACCCTTCAGACCAAACTGATGGCTGCGGCCACTCTGGTCGTGTCATTGCTGATGAGCGGCCTTACCTTCTGGGCCGTCAACTCGATTCAGCAAGATGCCCGCATTCACGATACCCGCTTTGGCCGCGACCTGGGGGTGTTGCTGGCAACCAACGTCACCCCCTTAATTGGCGAAAACAACCTGGCTGAGTTGGCCCAGTTCTCCCAACGGTTTTACAGCAGCACCTCCAACGTGCGCTACATGCTGTTTGCCGATGCCGATGGCGAAATCTACTTTGGCATTCCCTACTCCCAAACTGAAGTTCAAAACTCCCTCACCATCCGACGACGGATGCAGCTCCCGGACAACTTTTCGCCGGATCTGCCCTTCCCACTGGTGCGCCAACACCTGACCCCCGATGGTGAAGTGACCGATGTTTTTGTACCGATTACCTATAACGGCAAATACATGGGGGTATTGGCGATCGGCACCAACCCAAACCCCACGGTCGTCACCTCCTCGCACCTGACGCGAGATGTCACGATCGCAGTGTTCGTTTCCATCTGGGTCATGGTGATTTTGGGGGCCGTATTCAATGCCCTCACCATTACCAAACCCATCAAGGAACTGCTGGTGGGTGTTAAAAATATTGCTGCTGGAAACTTCAAACAGCGGATTGATTTGCCCTTGGGCGGTGAACTGGGGGAACTCATCCTCAGTTTCAACGACATGGCAGAACGCCTGGAAACTTACGAGGAACAAAATATTGAAGAGCTGACGGCTGAGAAGGCCAAGCTAGAAACGCTGGTTTCCACCATCGCGGATGGTGCAGTATTGCTCGATCGCAATCTCCACATCGTGCTGGTTAACCCAACGGCCCGCAGGTTGTTCGGCTGGGATGCTGGAGAGGAGGTGCTGGGGCATTCGGTGCTGGAGCGGTTGCCCGAACCCCTTCGACCCAAGTTGTCAGAATTGCTGACAGAATTGGCGGAAGGCAAGCAGGAGTGCGACATATCGCGCGATCGCGAACCCTGGGAACTGTGCGTCACCATTCCTGGTTCTACTAACCGCACCATTCGTATCTGGCTCACAACGGTTCTCGATCAATCCCGGGAAAACCTGCGAGGGATTGCCATCACTGTTCAAGACATTACCCGTGAAACCGAGCTGAACGAGGCTAAGAGCCAGTTCATCAGCAACGTTTCCCATGAATTGCGAACTCCGCTATTCAACATCAAATCCTTCATCGAAACTCTGCATGAGTACGGCGAGGATTTGAACCAATCGGAGCGACGGGAGTTTCTGGAAACAGCGAATCGTGAAACCGATCGCCTGACTCGCCTGGTCAATGATGTGTTGGATCTATCCCGCCTGGAGTCGGGTAAGCGCTATCACTTTGATGCGGTAGATCTGGCACAAACCATCGATCAAACCCTCCGTACCCATCAACTTAACGCTCGCGATAAGGGGATTGAACTTCAGCAGGAGTTAGCCCCCGATCTGCCCACAGTGCTGGGCAATTATGACTTGCTGCTACAGGTCTTCAACAACCTTCTGGGTAACGCCCTGAAATTTACCCGGAGTGGTGGCTGTGTAGTTATTCGAGCCTACGTTTTGGAAGAACCGTGGACGACAACACCGACCCACGTTCGAGTCGAGATATCCGATACCGGCATTGGCATTGATCCAGAAGATCAGCACGCTATCTTCGATCGCTTCTACCGTGTTGAAAATCGCGTCCACACCCTGGAAGGAACAGGTTTGGGCCTATCCATTGTTCGCAACATCATCGAGAAGCACCAGAGTCACGTTCATCTGGTTAGTGAAGTCGGAGTGGGCACTACCTTCTGGTTCGACCTGCCCATCTATCAAGCGGGGCTTCCGATGCTCGAAAGCCACACGGCTCCAGGGGCTACAAGCTCAACTCAGGCAATTTCGCTGTAGGCGTGTGTGCTTTGCTAACATGCTTCCTCGGAACGTTTCAATACACTATGTGACCCCTTGCATGGCTTTCCCAGGCAAGGGTTCGCGTCTTTAAAGCGAACTCATGCAGGCAAGCTATTGAGTTTCTAGCAATTGCTGCGAACCATGACAGGTTCATGCTTCCCAAGCCGAAGCTGCTAAGATCGTAACTTGGCGATCGTCCAATCCCTTAAGCGGAATACAGCAAAAGTGCTGACAAAACACATCCAAAGGGGTTGTCGGCCTTAGAATAATTTGACCGAGTTATCCTGTGTTCGGCCGTTCCGCTTGGAGTGCCCCCATGGGATGTAAGGTCTCTCGGGAGCCCGCTCGTTTGACTCACAGGGTTGCCTGTCAAGCCTTTCTAAGGGGATGGCGATCGCGGGTTTTGGCTAACCTTTAGTCCGGGTATACGGTGAAACTATGACGGTTGCTTGCGAATATAGACCGGGTTTGGAAGGAGTCCCCGCAACCCAATCCTGCATTAGCTATGTGGATGGACAACGGGGTATTCTCGAGTACCAGGGCATTCGAATTGAAAATTTGGCCAAGCATAGTAACTTTCTGGAAACGGCCTACCTCCTGATTTGGGGTACTTTGCCCACCCAACAGGAACTAGAAGAGTTTGAGCACGAGATTCGCTACCATCGCCGCTTGAAGTACCGCATCCGTGACATGATGAAGTGCTTCCCCGAAAGTGGCCACCCGATGGATGCCCTGCAGGCATGTGCGGCTGCGTTGGGCTTGTTTTACTCACGGCGGGCTTTGGATGATCCTGCCTATATTCGGGCTGCGGTTGTACGGTTGCTGGCCAAAATCCCCACAATGGTGGCGGCATTCCAACTGATGCGCAAGGGGAATGACCCCATTCAACCGCGCGATGATCTCGATTACTCCGCCAACTTCCTCTATATGTTGACGGAGCAAGAGCCTGATCCCCTCGAAGCCCACATCTTTGAAACCTGCCTCATTCTCCACGCCGAGCACACCATTAACGCCTCTACTTTCTCGGCGATGGTGACGGCCTCCACTTTGACTGACCCTTACGCTGTGGTCGCTTCAGCGGTAGGCACGCTGGCTGGCCCACTTCACGGGGGAGCCAGCGAGGAAGTGATCCTGATGTTAGAAGAGATTGGTTCTGTCGAGAATGTGCAGCCCTTTGTGGACAAGTGCCTAGAGCAAAAAGCACGGATTATGGGCTTCGGCCACCGGGTTTATAAAGTCAAAGACCCCCGTGCGACCATTCTGCAAGAGCTGGCAGAGCAGATGTTTGAAAAGTTTGGCCACGATGAGTACTACGACATCGCGGTCGAATTGGAACGGGTGGTTGCTGAAAAGCTGGGCCACAAGGGTATTTACCCCAACGTAGACTTCTACTCAGGGCTGGTGTACCGGAAGCTGGGGATCCCAACGGATCTGTATACTCCCGTGTTTGCGATCGCCCGAGTCGCTGGTTGGCTGGCCCACTGGAAAGAGCAATTGGAAGAAAACCGCATTTTTCGACCCACTCAAATTTATACCGGGCTCCACGATATCCCTTATATTCCCATTCAAAAGCGGGGATCAAGTCAGGAGGATAAATTGGTGGCTGAGCTGATGATGCAATAAGTCAGCCAATATGAAGATAAAAGCGTTGATTTTTGCTAAAAATCAACGCTTTTGTCGTTTTCAGGACTTACCAAGTTGCATTGGGTGCGGAGTGAAGCACGCGGTAACCAATAAAAAGGCACTTGAGCTGACTCTGTAGACTTCCTACGTGAATCGTTGCGTAGCCATCGCTACGCAACGATTCACGTCCTCAAAAACGGATTCATGCAGGAGGTCTACTGATGTTGCGCAAGTCCTTTTAGTAATACTTGCTACAAAATTTTGGAGACGTAGAGCTACGAGAAGGACGCTCGATGCATCGGGCCTATTTTCTCTGTTTCCTAAATGATGGGTCATGCCCCTCTTGTTATTTCTGAGAGGGACTGTAATTATTAACTCAAGTGACGATTTTCAGGAACTCCGAGCCTCAGGTGACTTATATCACCTGGGGTTTTTTATTACCTTAAGCGGCTCTTCTCAAAACGCTGTAGGGTAAGCCTGCAAAGATTTGGCTCTACTGATATATACACAGACTGTTTGGCACAATCCGCACATTGCTCGATTTGATCACGATTTTTTGGGGATCGAACTAGGGCTCACGAGCTCAGTACAGGACAGAATTTCTAAAATTTAGACTTTTCATCGTGCTAGTGAAGTTAGCGCAACGAAAAGCCTGAATTTTAAAGATGGTTTAATATTTCTCCCTTACTTGAGTACACCGTGTGTAGCCTGCAACCCCTAGAACGGAGTAATGATCTGGTCGGTTTAAGGTTTGTGAGTGGGATCAGTTTAGAAGTCTTGTGATCAAAGTCTTAAATTTTTTGGGGATCTCTAGACAATTCAAAATAGTCGGGCACAATACAGGCAGCAATGCCAGAGGTATGTCTTCCGGTACTTTGATTCAGACAGAAGCTGTTTCCATTGTAATTATTTAGGTAGAGCTGAACCTTGACGGGAATTCCAGTTGTACAGGTTGCTTCACTCACTGGGTTTCCGTTGCATTTTGTACTATGGGAAACATCCCATTGGCTTGACTCCAGTTAGGTTGACTTCGGTTGAAAACGTCCCGATCTCCCTACACATTTGAAGCTCCATCGCTCGTTGACAATCGTTTAGATTTTTCAGACTGATCCCTAAGGAAAGTAAGCTATGCAAACGTTACCCGATTCTCCACTGGTTTGCCCTCCTGTGCGCGTTGAGGACGACCGCACTGGGCTCAATGTGGAAACCTTGAAGCGGGCCTTTCTCGACAACCTTTTCTATATCCAGGGCAAGTTTCCTGACATCGCGACACAGAACGACTACTACATGGCGTTGGCCTATACGGTGCGCGATCGCCTCCTCAAACGCTGGCTCAAAACAGCTCACACTTACGCCCAACGAGGCTCCCGTACCGTCTGCTACCTTTCCGCAGAATTTTTGATGGGACCACACCTGGGCAACAACCTGATTAACCTCGACATCTACGATGACATCAAGCAGGCCATGGAAGAATTGGGCCTGGACCTGGATGTACTGATGGAACAGGAAGAGGAGCCAGGGCTGGGAAATGGTGGTTTGGGCCGTCTGGCCGCTTGCTACCTGGATTCCATGGCATCTCTGGAGATCCCTTCCATCGGTTATGGCATTCGCTACGAGTACGGGATCTTTGAGCAGGATATCCGCGACGGCTGGCAGGTGGAACGTACTGACAAATGGCTAAAGTATGGAAACCCCTGGGAAATTGCCCGTCCTGAATGGGCGGTTCCTGTTAAGTTGGGCGGTCACACTGAGCATTACACCGACGACAACGGACGCTACCGTGTACGCTGGATTCCCTATCAGGTGGTTCTGGGAGTTCCCCACGATACGCCGCTTTTGGGCTATCGGGTAAACACGGCGAATACCCTGCGCCTGTGGCGTGCCGAAGCACCAGAATCCTTTGACTTTGAAGCCTTTAACTCTGGAGATTATGTTGGGGCTGTACAGGAAAAAATGGTGTCGGAGAACCTGTCGAAGGTACTCTATCCCAATGACAACATTTCCCAGGGCAAGCAACTGCGTCTGGCCCAACAAATTTTCTTTGTGTCCTGCTCTCTGCAAGACATGATCCGCATCATGGAGCAGCAGAAGCTGCCCTTGGAGCAGTTCCACGAGAAGTTTGTGGTGCAGTTGAATGATACGCACCCGGCTATCTCCATCGCTGAACTCATGCGCCTGTTGATTGACGAGCACGGGTTTGACTGGAACAAAGCCTGGCACATTACCACCCATACGTTCGCGTATACCAACCACACCTTGCTTCCTGAAGCACTGGAGCGCTGGCCCCTGAAGCTGTTTGAAACCATGCTTCCCCGGCACTTGGAGATTATCTACGAAATCAATCGTCACTTCCTGGATGATGTGCGGATCAAGTTCCCCGAGAACCCGGAGATGCTGACCCGCATGTCCATTATTGAGGAAGGGGGCGAACGCTATGTTCGTATGGCTCATTTGGCCTGCGTTGGAAGCCTGGCAATTAATGGAGTAGCGGCACTTCACACTGAGCTTTTGAAGCAGGATGTGTTGCACGACTTCTTTGAAATGTATCCGGAGAAGTTTAACAACAAGACTAACGGTGTCACCCCTCGCCGTTTCATGGTGGCGAGCAATCCTCGCCTAACTAACCTGATTACCAGCAAGATTGGTGATGGTTGGATCAAGAACCTGGACGATCTGCGGAAATTGGAAGCCTATGTGGATGAGCCAGAGTTCCGCCATGAGTTCCGTCAGATCAAGCGCGCCATCAAGCAAGATCTGTCCAACTATGTTCAGGAAAATTATGGGGTGACGCTGAATCCCGACTCCATGTTCGACATTCAGGCCAAGCGGATTCACGAATATAAGCGCCAACACTTGAATGCGCTGTATGTCGTGACCCTCTACAACCGACTGAAAAATAACCCTGATCTCGATATCACCCCCCGCACCTTCCTGTTTGGGGGCAAGGCTGCACCCGGCTATTACATTGCCAAGCTGGTCATTAAGCTGATCAACTCCATTGGGGATGTGGTGAACCGTGATCCCGATGTGCGCGATCGCCTCAAAGTCCTCTTCCTGAAGGACTACAGCGTTAAATTTGCTCAGCGGATTTATCCCGCTGCTGACTTATCAGAACAAATTTCTACTGCGGGTAAAGAAGCGTCGGGTACCGGCAACATGAAGTTTGCCATGAACGGGGCACTGACCGTGGGGACATTAGATGGCGCAAACATCGAAATCCGTGAGGAAGTCGGAGCGGATAACTTCTTCCTGTTTGGCCTGACGGCAGCCGAAGTGTATGCGATGAAGTCCAAGGGCTACAACCCACGGGAGTACTACGAAAACAATGCCGAACTGCGGTTGGCGATGGATCGGATCTCCTCGGGCTTCTTTTCCCATGGCGATCGCGACCTGTTCAAACCCCTGATTGATGGCATGCTAAACCGCGATGAGTATATGCTCATGGCTGACTATCAATCCTACGTGGAATGTCAGGATCGGATTAGCGAAGCCTTCCGGGATACCGAGCGGTGGACACGTATGGCAATTCTGAATGTCGCTCGCATGGGTAAGTTCTCCAGCGATCGCTCCATCCGCGACTATTGTCAGGACTTCTGGCAAATCTCGCCAGTTTCCATTGAGTTGGAAGAATATAGCCCTGACACCATTCCTACGTTGCAGTAAACGCTTTTAGAAAAGAACGCGGGGGCTTTGCTCCCGCGTTCTTTTTTTTGTACAACACTCGCGACAGGCGTCATGTACGCTTCGGTTTCCACCGCATGGTAGGATGAAGCCTTGACTGTATTCTCTATAACCCGCTCTCTCGATGCGTTTCGAAAAGATTCTGATTGCCAACCGGGGAGAAATTGCCCTTCGTATTCTGCGCACCTGTGAAGAGATGGGGATCGCCACCGTTGCGGTACACTCCACCATTGACCGCAATGCTCTCCACGTTCAGTTGGCCGACGAAACTGTCTGCATCGGTGAGCCCCCCAGCAGCAAAAGCTATCTCAACATTCCGAATATCATTGCCGCAGCTCTGACCCGTAATGTTAGTGCCATCCACCCTGGTTATGGCTTCCTGGCAGAGAATGCTCGGTTCGCAGAGATTTGTGCCGATCACCAGATTACCTTCATTGGCCCGACTCCTGATGCGATGCGAGCGATGGGCGATAAGTCCACCGCCCGTGACACGATGTATCGCTTGGGTGTGCCTACGGTGCCAGGTAGTGATGGCCTGCTAACAGATGAGAAAGAGGCGTTGGCGATCGCCCAAACCATCGGCTACCCCGTTATGATTAAGGCCACCGCTGGCGGCGGTGGTCGTGGAATGCGCCTGGTGCGAGCAGAAGATGAGCTGATCAAATCCTTCCTGGCAGCTCAAGGTGAAGCAGACGCAGCCTTTGGCAACCCTGGTTTGTATCTAGAAAAATTCATTGAGCGTCCCCGCCACATCGAGTTTCAAATTCTGGCGGATAGCTATGGCAATGTAATTCACCTGGGCGAACGGGACTGTTCTATTCAGCGCCGCCACCAAAAGCTATTGGAAGAGTCACCCAGCCCTGCCATGACGCCAGAATTACGTCAGCAGATGGGTGATGCCGCAGTGAAGGTCGCTAAGGCTATCGGCTATGTCGGGGCTGGCACCATCGAGTTTCTGCTGGATCAAAGCGGGCGCTTCTATTTCATGGAGATGAATACCCGAATTCAGGTGGAACATCCCGTAACCGAAATGGTGACCGGAATTGATCTGATTGAAGAGCAAATCCGTGTGGCTCAGGGTGAAAAATTACAGCTGACTCAGGAGCAAGTAAAGCTGACCGGACACACCATTGAGTGCCGCATCAACGCCGAAGATCCTGATATGAACTTCCGGCCTAATCCTGGTCGTATCAGTGCCTATCTTCCTCCCGGTGGCCCCGGAGTACGGATGGATTCACACGTCTACACAGACTACGAAATTCCGCCCTATTACGACTCGCTGATTGGCAAACTGATTGTCTGGGGGCACGATCGCCCAGCAGCGATCCGCCGGATGAAACGCGCTTTACAAGAGTGCGCTATTACAGGTCTTTCCACGACCATCGGCTTCCACCAAAAGATTTTAGAAACTTCGGAATTCAACGAAGGCAAGGTTTACACCAACTTTGTTGAGCAAATGATGCAGCGCAAATCCTAGGACAAACAGGGTTTACGCACTCTTGCGTGTAACGCCTAACGAAAAGAGAGAGGGATTTCACCCTCTCTCTTTTCGTTGAAAAGCCTGACCTTGCTCGGAAGATCGCATGCAACCTTCCGGGCAAGGTCAGGCTTTAGGATTTTTAGAAGCGATTCATCATTGTCAGCAAACCCTGCTGGCCGACGATTAATTCTCGAAGCAGGCTAAAAATTCCCACCCAAACGATCGGTGTAATATCGACACCCCCTAAAGGCTGAATTAGTTTGCGGGAGGGAGCCAAAAACGGTTCTGTGGGAATCGCCACTAGGGAAAAGGGCAATTTGGTCAAGTCTGCTTGGGGATACCAGGTCAGCACGATGCGGAAAATAAAGAGCAAAATCATGAGCCCAAATAGCAGACTTAACCCCAGGGAGGCGATCGCAGTGGTAGTCATAAACTCGTAAACCTGGAACGTTACGTTTCTCAATCTTTATTTTATCGCGATCGCCTACTCAATAGTCTTCGCCCCCCCCTCATCACGAAGGGGCAAAGTACATTCACAATCCAGGGGGCGCTTATGGTGAAAAGGTTGCGTAGCGGTACTTTCACGACATTTCAAGACAGCTTTGAAACATAACTGAGTAAAGCGTAAGTCCCTGATAAAATAAGTACACACTTGAGATGACCACGTTAGGACAAATCCCATGACCCCATCTTTGATGAACTTTTTCTACAGCCTTCTGGCTGGTGTGCTCATCGTTGTGGTTCCCGCAACGGTTGGCCTGATCTTCATCAGCCAAAAAGACAAAATCCAGCGCGGTAGCTGAGGTTGTTTATTAACGTGTAAGCAGGGGGCTTCCATATTGGGAGTTCCCTGTTTTTCATATTCCTTTAAAGGGACAATCAGTACCCTTTCAAAACAATCGGTCTCCTTCAACGTACGAAAACGTGAATCTCCAGGCTTAAAACGGGCTTGAACGATACATGTCTTTACGTTCAAGCTGGACTCTGGTATAGATGGTCAAGCGGTTTTCGTGAAATTTTCTAGCCTCCTCAATAATTGAGTCCTTAAAAAGGAGGGTGAAAAGTTGATTTTTCGTCGTTATAGTGCACGAAAAGCTAACTCTTCCCAGGTTTTAACAGGTAGGCTCTCAGGGTTAGCTGACTCGATGAAGCCGCTAGAAGGCAGATTCATCTCCGTTAGCCATAATATATGGTGGAGAGTCAGAGCATAAATCGCTAGGATTAAAACAGGTTTTCGGAGAACGGCGATGGTAGAGGTCGGACTGAACTGGAGTAATTTTGTGGCATCGGGCTTGCTAACGCAGCCGGTGTTGGCCCAGGTAAACCTAGGGGCTAATCCTGCGGTGTTTTTGGGCGTTGTGCTTGCTGTTAGCGGAGCCGGTTTGTACTTTTTGCGCTCAATTCGTCCCCAATTAGCCCGGGATTACGACATTGCCCTGGCGGCGGTTGCCCTCCTCTGTGGGTTCATCCTGTTTTTCCAGGGATGGCGTTTAGACCCCATCCTCACCTTTGGTTACTTTCTGCTAGCTGGAGCTGCAGGCTTTTTTGCCTTTGAGACTCTGCGCCTGCGGGGAGCGACTGCCGAGCAAGCCAAGCGCTATACTCCCCTCGTAGATGATGAGCGCCCGGTAAGCCGCGTTTATCGTGCTGAGCTGGATGAACTGAGCCCCGTTGATGAGCGTCCTACGACTCGTCGCATTCGGGCCAGCCGCGACTATCGCTCTTCTGATGCCGAAGACTATGGTTCTGAGGATCGTCGTCCTTCGGTGCGAGGTTCGATTGAATCTCGAAGCGATCGCTCGGCCCGTCGTCGTTCTGCCTCCAGTCGTCCCTCCAGCAGTAGTCGTCCTTCCCGTTCTAGCCGTGCTGATGATTGGGGTGATGAACCACCTGCGCCCTCGGCTCGTCAGGATCGCAGCTTCTGGGATAATGACGATGATTTTGGCAGCGATCGCTCCTCCACTTCCTACCGTAGTTCGAGTAGCCGTGGGCCATCCTCCCGTCCCCGTCGCCCTCGTCCTCCCATCGATGACGATATGCCGTCGTCCCGTCGCCCTCCCATCGATGATCGCTCCTCGGATTATGTAGACTATCAGCCGGTGGACTACGGCGATTCTGAGATCGACAATTCCAATAATTTCGACTAAGCAGGGTATCCATGCGGGATAACGTCCTGCGTCGTATAGGAATTTTATTGGGGCTGATAGGGTTATTGCTGACCCTGTCAGCTTGTTCTAATCAACCCCAACCTGTAGAACCTGGGGTTCTAAACAGTCTTTATACCGATGAGCAGCCTTCCCTCAGTGGGAGTGGCCGCTATTTAGCGTTGGTTTCAAATCGGGATGGCCATCGCCGCTTGTTGCTCTATGACCTGGAGGAGCAAGGCTTTATCTCGTTGCCCCGCTTAAATCGACAGGATGCGATCGCCGAAACCCCCAGCCTGAGCAATAATGCTCGCTACATTGTGTACGTTGCTAGCGGCAGCGGTCGGCCCGAAGTCGAGCTGTACGATCGCATCACGCAATCAGCTCAGGTGCTGACAGCTGGATATCGTGGTTGGGTCCGTCACCCCAGTATTAGCCCGGATGGCCGCTACATCACCTTTGAGTCGAGTATTCGCGGTCAATGGGACGTTCAGATATTGGATCGTGGCTCTAATATCGAATTAGATGTATTGGATGGTCGTCTGTAACATTTGGATGGGTTTCGTGGGCGTTTTAAGCCCGCGAGATCAATGTTCTCTTGAAGGCGAATAAGCGAGAGTTTTTTCCTGCTTGGCCTCACAATAGAGGGTTGTAACCGATTGGCTCGATGTGTCTGGTAGTGCTTCACCTGTGAAATGGCTTGTGTGTGTGCTGGCGATCGCCCTGGTCAGTTTTCTCAGTGGTTGTAGCTCGGGCCAGCTCCTTGGTTTGCCCCTCGATACGGCAGGGGAGAGTCTCAATAGCCCCTACGCCGAGACGGAACCGCAGTTTGTCAATGGCCAATACCTCGTCTTTATCTCCGATCGCAATGGTAGCCAGGATGTTTTTCTCTACGACCTGAAAGCTCGTCAGTTAATCGATCTCCCCAATCTGAATACAGCCGATAGCGTTGCCTCCCATCCGGGAATTTCCTCCAATGGCCGCTACATTGTCTTTGCTAGCAGTCGCCAGGGGGAGTCTGATATCTACCTGTATGACCGAGAGGTGCAGACGCTGAAAAACCTCACAGCAACTCTAGAGGCAGATGTTCGTTATCCAACCATTAGTGGCGACGGAGAGCGCATTGCCTTTGAGTCTAACGGGCGGGGACAATGGGATATTGTGGTGTGCGATCGTATGGGTAAACCTCTTGCTCTTTCGAGTGAGTAATTTAAACCCATTTGTATGGCGCTGGGCGCTCAAACCGAGGACGTTTATTTCTGAAAAGCTCGGCTTCATGCGGCTTATCAGAAATAAACTGTCTTAAGCAACCTCAATCTGGGATAGTCAAGAGTTTTTTCGAGGGGCGCGCTAATCGCGCCCCTCAAAAAAACTCTTGGCTCAAACTCAAGTCATCCAGGTTACGTATGGCTATATAACGATCCGGAAAAAAATCCGGATCATTTTTCAGTAGGAATGGATGACGATCTGAAATCCCATTGTCACAATAAGAAAAAAGCTAACTTTTGAACCTGCTTCCATTGCGTATTTAATTGGCTAGCGATCGCAGCATGAAGAATTCTCTCATCCGTCACGTTTCCTCGGGTTTACTCGCTACGGGCCTATGCGCCTCTCTCCTACTGGATCTACCGGGCCTCTTGACTTCCCAAGGACGCCTTCTGACCCAAACTGCCCAGGCCCAAACCGAGGAGGAAGTTAATGTTCGAGTTTACGCTGAGGCCAGCCCGGCGGTTGTGTCCATTGAGGCTGGAAATAGCACCGGGAGCGGCAGCATTATTACACCAGATGGCCTGGTTCTGACCAATGCCCATGTGGTTAGTCAGGCTCAGCAAGTGACCGTCGTGCTAGCCGACGGCCGTCGGGTTCCTGGAGAGGTTGTGGCGTTTGGAGAAGGTGGCTTAGATCTGGCCGCTATTCAACTGCAAGGGCAGCGCAACCTTCCAACCGTAGAACTGGCGGAGCACAGCTCCGTTCAGGTGGGGCAGCGCGCCTTTGCTATTGGAAACCCCTTTGGTCAGTTCCAAAATACGCTAACCATCGGTATTATTAGCCGCGTTGACCCCAACCGGGGGCTTCTACAAACCGACGCTTCCATCAACCCAGGTAACTCAGGGGGTCCTCTGCTAGATAGCCATGGGGAAATGATTGGGGTAACCTCTGCCATCTTTGCTCCGACCGGGCCGGGAGGCAATACAGGAATTGGGTTTGCGATCGCCGTTGACCGTGTGCAGTCCTTCTTGACAGCTGTCCGCGATGGAACCGCTCCCCGTACGGCCCAACAATCGCCCCTCCTGGGTGGCGGTCGTGAGGCACAGCGCATCACCCTCGGGGCTCCCGCTGTGCAGGGGCGTCTCGATACCTCTAGCAGCGTTCTGCCCTCCGATGGCAGCTATTTTGATGCCTACACCTTCGAGGGGCAACAGGGACAACAGATTGTGATTGAGATGGCGAGCAGTGACATGAATGCCTACGTCATTTTGCTGGAGCCGAATGGCGATAATCTAGGCCAGGATGACGACAGTGGTGGCAATAATAATGCCCGTCTGGTGACAACTCTACCCCGCAGTGGGATCTACACGGTGTTAGCGAACACCCGTCTGGCGGGTGAAGTGGGTAGCTACCAACTGGGAGTGTCAACTCAGGGACGAACGCCTTCTGCCGGAACGACCAGCAGCTCTCTAATCCTGCAGGAGCAGGGTGCGCTGGGGCCTAATTCTCCGGTTTGGCAGGAAGATGGCAGCCTCTATCAGGAATACACCTTCCAGGGCAACCAGGGGCAGCAGGTGACAATCACGATGGAAAGCGGAGAGTTTGACACCTACCTGATGCTCTTTGATGAGCGCTACCAGATCATCGACCAGAACAATGATGTCTCCCCCCAGAACACCAATTCAACCCTGGTGTTGACTCTTCCTTATACAGGAACCTATCGAGTGGTAGCAAACGCGCTGGATCGCTCAGGGCGGGGCCGTTTCCAACTCACAGTTCGTTAGGGAGAGCAGCCTTATACAATAAGAAGTTCGTGGTACATTTCCCACGAACTTCTTATTGTTAAGCATATATACCACTCTTAAAAAAGCCGGGTTCTCATAAATGAGAACCCGGCTTTTGAATGCAGTAGGCAATACCCTAAGAGCGGTTGATGAAGGCCTGGGCTTGCTTGAGGGCCAGTTGCCCAATGTTGTAGAGCGCCCAGCTTCCGGCCAAAATCACGGGTAACAGCACAATGAGAACGCGCCAATCCATGATGAATCCTCCCCTTAAGATTTTTATACTATTCTCATCTTTGTTTTTATTTTGCAATTAACTGGAGCCGTTGACAAGAAGGCAACAGGAAAAGGTGCATTTGAAGGAGTTAGGTACGATCGCACCTCAACTCCTTCAAATGCTAAAATCCGACATCTGTGCCTGTCCCTGCATGAACCCGGGCTAACTTTTCGTAGCGGTGGGCGTGTTCGATCAAATCAGCGGCTTCTTCTTCAGAAACTTCTCGGACAACTTTGGCTGGTGTACCGACAGCAAGCGATCGCGCCGGTACATCCTTGGTGACCACCGAACCCGCCCCAACAATACTCCCGGCTCCAACCCGTACACCGTCTAATACAATCGCCCCAATTCCAATCAAGCTGCCTCGCTCAATGTGCGCGCTGTGAACGACGGCTCGGTGCCCAATGGTCACATAATCTTCCAATATCGTTGGCTTGCCGGGATCGCCATGAAGAACGGCCCCATCCTGAACATTGGTTCCTCGTCCGATATGAATATGTTCCAGGTCTCCCCGAGCTACGGCTCCGTACCAGATGCTAGCCCCTTCTGCGAGGGTGACCTTGCCAATTACGGTGGCATTGGAGGCGACAAAAGCAGCGGCGGATAGATCAGGGGTATTCCAGTAATTCATTCATGTGCTCCTGAGTCAGCTTGAAAAGGTAAAGCTTTGTATCAATTTACAGCCTCTGTTACGTTCGTTCGGACATCAGAAACGAGTGGCAGTACTGCCCTACTCGCTTCTAATGTCCTAACGAAAATGACGTTAGCAAGAGCTGCATCGGCGTGATGTCAAGAAGTTCGGGGCTTTACAGCGGGCCACACCACATCATGGTTTGTCATATTACTGTAAGAGAGAAGAGGAATGGGTAATCGGTCTTTGGCAATGGATAAGAAACCCTTTTTTGGAAAGGTTCCTGGGGTCGATGCAAAAATTACCCGGCTGTGGTGTGATTAGATGAGGAAAATGAAGTAAATACAGCGAATTAGCCTGCCCAACTGGGCGTACGGAGTATAATAAAGCCACTATTTATGGCACATGCAGACCCTCCCGGTAGCGATCGCATGACGAATCCAGCCTTGCAATATCCAATATTTGGGCCAGAGATTCAATGCCCTCACTGCCGACAAACCATTCCGGCTTTGACCCTGACGGATACTTACCTTTGTCAGCGGCACGGTGCATTTGAGGCTAACCCAAAAACAGGCGAACTGGTTCACCTCCAATCTGGTCGCCACTGGCGCCAGTGGAACAACGAATGGTATCGCCAGCACACTCATCCCGATGGCATCCGCTTTGAGATCCACGAGGCCCTCGATCGCCTTTATACCCAGGGCTATCGAGCAACCCGCGTGATCATTGCCCGTCGCTATCGAGATTTAATCAGCACGTATTTAGAGCGCAGTACCCCCTGGCGGGGGCAGGCAGATCCATCCCGGCCCCGGCTGTATGGCCTACCGGTCGAGTTCAGTCCTGACCCAACGGAGGAACCCTGCTGGGATGTGATCAACTTCGATCTGGAGAAGGAGCCAGGGGCACCGGTGCGGTATCCCTACTTCCGGCTATTTGAATAGCGTCTAATTTTGTTGGGAGCGGCACATGCATCATGCTTCCATTCGCACGGCAGATATCTTCCGGGCAATCGCCTTCTACGAATTATTGGGGTTTGAGGTGCACGAGCGGTTCACCGCTGGAGTGACTCTAGCCTGTTGGATGGAAGGGCTGGGCGGACGGATTGAGTTGCTACAAGTACCTCAACCTCGCCCTGCTGCTGATGCCTTTAGCGATGAACATTACACAGGCTATTACCATCTATCCTTTGACCTAAGTCATCAGACCAACGACCTACCTCGATGGTTAGCAGATTTGCAGGCAAAGTTCCAGAGGGCCAGTCGTGACTCGTCCCAAGTAGCGCCACTGACGGTGTTACTGGAGCCACAACAGCAGATGATTGGCGATCGCGTCTATGAAGTCACGTTTATCGCCGACCCCGATGGTCTACCTTTAGAATTCATTCGTCAGATGAAGGGCAGCCCTCGTGCGTCTGGTTAGGATGAATTTGGGTGGTTCGTAAACAAATACGAAGGATGGGTGCGCCGCGCCGATTCCCTGGTGTAATTGGAGAGACAGGTTCTCCTGACACCTAGCACCCCCGTTTATCCATCGGAGTGGTGAGTGCCGTGCTATATCCAATCTTAAAATCTCTACAGCCGTTTTTAGTTCCCGTTTGTTTTATTACGGCCTGGAGCGTCGTGCTGCTCATGTGCTGGAATACGTGGGCTTTTCTCCGCGATAGTGTGGGCCAGGCGAGGCAAATGCATCGGGTTCCCTGTGCGAATTGCCGTTACTTCACCGGGGACTATCATTTAAAGTGTACGGTTCACCCGGGGCGTGCCTTGTCAGAAGAGGCGATTGGTTGCCTGGATTATGAAGCGGGGCAACCCTATGCCGGGGTGATGAGCGCGACCCATGTCGTCAGTAGTCGATGAAAACAGTTCTGATTGGCTTAATCCGTCTTTACCGAGCTTTGATCTCACCGCTGTTTCCACCGGTGTGTCGATTTCAGCCAACTTGCTCACAATACGCCATAGAGGCGATCGCCCGCTTTGGCCCTTTGAAAGGCAGCTGGTTAGCTGTACGGCGCATTGGCCGATGCCATCCCTTGCACCCGGGTGGTTATGATCCGGTGCCTCCTTTAACTCCGCTAAGTAATGATGTGAAATCCTGCCACTGCGATTCTCATAAGGTAGCGGATTGAACACATTCTTTTATAAGAAATAGGATGGGTGCTTAGCACCCATCCTATTTCTTATAAAAGGGATCTAGTTTCCTCCAGTCTCCATGAGGTCGTCCTCGACACGGTGGATGCGGGAGGTATTGCCGTTCCGAAGTTGAGTAATCTCATCCTCATCGTCATCATCATCCTCGTCCTCGATGTCTTCGGGGTCGCCAACCATATTGGGGCTGATGAGGGTGATGTCAAACTCGTCAGGGGGAACCGTGGAGATGGCATCCCGCTTGAGGAGATAGTAAACGGCGTAGACTTGAGGCCCAAAAACAATCTTGTCTTCATCTTGCAGGTCGTGGGCTTGAAGCTTACGACCATTGATTAGCAAACCGTTTGCACTGGGCCGCCCTTTCAGGTTGCCATCAACGATGCGGTAGTAGTAGCTACCATCTTCGTTAGGAAGTTGGACCAGGGTGGCATGACGGCGGGAGACAAATTGCGAAACCAGACGGATGTCGCACTTTGGATCCCGGCCAATGGAATACACAGAACTGTCGAGAGTGTATTCTCGTCGGCCTTTGTTATCTTCAACGATGAGGAGGTGGTTGTGACGCGGAGCTGTCATGCGGCAAAAAGTGACAGAACACTTGAGTAGAGGACGCAAAGCCCAGGTGGATTTTCTTCTGATCGTCTAGTTTAGTCGTTTCGCGGAAGATTACGCTATCCGTATCGACTGGATTCAGTGCTTTTCTGAAACCATCTATGGACAGAGATTCAGGTTCTTCCCTCTTGGAATATGCCCACTTCTGGGCGCATTCTGCGCAGTAGCAAAGAATTTGTTACGACACTAATCGAACTCAGAGCCATCAAGCCTCCTGCCATGGAAGGGCTGAGGAGAATGCCGGTGCTGGGCAACAAAACCCCGGCTGCGATGGGTACAGCTAAAACATTGTAAGCCAAAGCCCAAAACAGATTTTGGCGAATTTTTTGAAAGGTTGCTCGACTGAGGCGGATAGCCGCAATTAAGTCGCTCAGGCGATCGCGCATCAACACCATATCTGCCGTTTCAATAGCGGCATCAGTGCCTGAGTGCAAAGCAATACTAACATCAGCCTGGGCCAACGCTGGCGCATCATTGATACCATCTCCAACCATGCCAACGCGTTTCCCCTGAGCCTGCCATTGCTGAATGGCGGTGGCTTTTTGGGCGGGAGAAACACCTGCTTGAACGGCTTCTTTAGAGAGGTGCAAGGCCTGAGCAATGGCGAGGGCCGTCGTAGGGCGATCGCCTGTCAAAATCTTCACGCTCAGCCCCAACCGCTGCAACTCCTGGACAGTCGCGATGGCATCCGGGCGCAGGGTATCCATAACGGCCAGTAATCCCGCGAGTTGTTTGTCTTGGGCAACGTATACCACGGTTTTTCCAGCGGCAGCCAGAGCTTCAGCCTTTGCTTGAATGTCGGTGGGAATTTCGACGCCATTCTGCTGCATCCATAGCTCTGTTCCTAACCGTACGGTCTGTCCCTCAATGCGTGCCGCAACCCCATATCCTGCTTCCGTATGGAAATCGCTGGCCGCAAGCATCGATAACTCTCGGCGGTCGGCTTCCTGACGGATGGCGATCGCCAGAGGATGCTGGGTTCCCCCTTCTACGGTGGCGGCCCGCTGCAGCAACTCATCGGCAGAAAGATCATCGGTTAATGGCACACAATCTGTAACAGAAGGGTGGCCACTGGTGAGGGTCCCGGTTTTATCAAAGACGAGGGTCTGTAAATGATGGGCTTGTTCTAATACATCGCCGCCGCGAATGAGGAGCCCTCGCTCCGCTCCCAAGCCTGAGCCGACGAGAATCGCGGTAGGGGTTGCCAATCCTAGAGCACAAGGGCAGGCAATAACCAGGGTAGCGATCGCCAATTTCAAGCTCAGTAACAACGGTGAAAATTCGGTGGGATGGGCCATCATGTGACCTTCGTGGTGCCCCCACACTTGCAGCCCTGCCCCCAGCATGTGCAGTTGCTCATGCCAGAGGGAAGTGCCGATAAAGTACCAGAACAAGAAGGTCAGGGTGGATAAGGTCAGCACGCCGTAAGTAAAGTACCCGGCGATCCCATCTGCCAACCGTTGAATAGGAGCCTTGCGCGTCTGGGCAGTTTCGACCAGTTGAATGATTTGAGCCAGGGTTGTGTCCTGGCCCGTGCGGGTGGTTTTAAGGGCGATCGCGCCTGTCAGATTCAGGGTGCCCGCAGCAACGGCATCTCCTGCTTGCTTCAACACCGGGGTTGATTCCCCTGTCAGCATCGACTCATCGGTCGTGGTTTGCCCGTCTACCACCTCGCCATCAACAGGAATCTTTTCTCCGGGCAGAACCCGCAGCCATTCCCCAACCCGAACTCGTTCGGCAGGAATTTCGACACCGCTCTGATCGGCCTTGGGGGTACCAATCAATCGGGCCAGGGTAGGCTGAAGTTCGATTAAGGATTGTAGTGAGGCAGCGGCTTTAGTTCTAGCTCGTTGCTCCAGGGTTCGCCCTAGCAGAATCACCCCAACCAACATAACGGGTTCATCAAAGAAGCACTCCCAGCCTAGATTCGGAAACAGGAGGGCGACCATGCTAGTGACATAGGCAGTCAGGGTGCCCAGTCCAACCAGAGTATTCATGTTGGGCGTACCACGCAGTAGTCCTCGAGCGCCATCCAGCAGCAATCCCCGGCCAGGGAAAGCCAGGGCTACAGTGGCCAACCCAGCATGGAACCAAATGTTACTCAGTAAGGGCAGTACCAGCCCAAAGCTTTGGAGGTGGCCGATGATGGATAGGCTAAGGAGACCGAGGGCGATCGCCAACTGTTGATCGCGATCGCGCGCTTCTCTCCGGTGCCTCTCTAGCCGTTCCTGGCGGGCGGCCGTGTTGTCAGCTTCTTGCCCAGGGCGCCAACGTACCTGGGAAGGAAAGCCAGTTTCAGTCAGGCTGTGGGCAAGAGCATCAGGGTCTACCGTGTCTGTCTGGTACTCGACCAGCGCTGCTTCGGTAACAAGATTCACGGTGGCCGAGACGACTCCCGGCTGTTGGAGGAGCGATCGCTCAACGGCACGTACACAGCCAGCACACTTCATGCCGCTGACATCCAGGGTCATAGTAGCGGACTCTGGAGTGGGAGGTGGGGCGATCGCAAGCTCTGGAGTTTCAGGCATCCGTGGCATATATAAGGGCGTTGAGTAATGGGGCGATTGAAAAAGGGCTTGTAATGCAATCTACGGTAAATTCACACCGTTGGCTTGAACCCGCATAGGTAGAGGCTCAACCTGTGGACTATACCGGAAGATAAATCCCAGCTCTATTCTGCCATTTGAGCTTTATATCTTGCCAAAAGTCCCGTTTCTCTCTATTTTTCAATGAATTTCAGCAGGTCATTCAACTTAGGAGGTTTCTGCATAAGAATTTACCCAGAATGTTGGTGCTTTGCCCGCTTCGCGGGCAAAGCACCAACATTCTGGGGGTAATTTCATTACTGGAAATCTCCTTATTTGCTATGCTCCAGGTCGCTGTTAATTATCTTCTCAAACGTTGCCGTTGCTTTACCGAAGTTATCTGTTCCACGAGTTATCTGTTCCACGGAAAAAGACTTAGCTGGAGCTGTCAATTTCTGGATGCACCTGATTTGTGGAAAACCCTCCCGGTATGCTTGAGAATCCAGAGAAAAGGGGCGCTTTCCGCCCCTTTTCTCTGGATTCTCAAGCATATTTACGATTTCTTGAAACTAAGCACTTATGAGTAACAACGGAGTATTCGATGTCTTGACGGCAAACTTTATTAACTGACGATTTCGTCAGTTAATACAACGTGTTTTACACCAAGCGTTTTCTTGTTTGGATGCTTTAAACAGGAATCAGCGATCGCTGGCAGGTCGGGCATATCGCATGAATTACCAGTTGGCAATCTAACAGATGATACCCCTCCTTCTGAGCAGTTTTCATACCCGTTTTAAGAATGCTGTCATTCTTAAACTCGATGGTGCGGTTGCACTTAACGCAGATGAGGTGGTGATGGTGATGAGGCGAGGGTTGATTAATTTCGTAGTGCTTGTGGCCCTCAGCCAATTCCAGTTCCCGCAAAATGCCCATGCGGGCCATCAACTTGAGAGTTCGGTAGATGGTGGAGAGGCTGATGGGATGCCCCTCCTGCTTCAGCAGGTGGTATAAGTCTTCCGCACTCAGGTGGTTACCTTTAGGCAAATCTTGGAAAATTTGCAGGATGGTTTCACGCTGAGGTGTAAGCCTCCAACCGCGCTCATTTAATTCAGCCTTCAGGGCAGTAGCGGAGTAGGCGGTCATAATTCTTATCAATAAAGCTCAGCTATTGAGAATGATAACGAACTGCTTGTTGATTTGCAAGAGTGTTATCTTATTGAGAATCATTATCATTATGTTAGGACTTACTAATACATTAAGCTATTCACTCGCTTCTGACAGAGCGCGATGCAGCCTGCTGCAAAAAGGAAGGCGATCGCCCCGCCCACCAATCCCTGGCTCGTGTTCAGCTTCTGAAACAAACTGAAGAATAACGATACCCCCAGTGCCCCGCCTCCAAAAAATAGCCCGGTAGCCAGCCCCGCTCGAACAGGTGGAACAAGAGATAAAGCAAAGGGCAGGGTGCCATTAGATACCAGACTAAAGGCGACACCTAGAATGGCAGTGAGTGCGGCAACCCCTGCTGAGCTGAGGTTGATCAGGCAAAGGCTAAGGGCGATCGCCAACGCTCCCAGGCCTATCAACATGGCGCGGCTATTGCCTAATCGTACAGCCAGAGTGCCTGTAGGTAGAGCACTGAGGGCGATCGCCACGAATAACACGAGCAGTATCCAGGAAGGTGCCCCAGAGCCAGCGCTTTCTGCCAATCTTAAAGGCACCATGGTGAGCATCAGCCGAAAGCCGATAGCAATGCCCATACCTGCACCAAAGATCAATCCCAGACGGCTCCAATCTAACGGTTCATGGGTTTCGGCTACAGTGTCGGAGTTGGGAGCGGGGGGAGCTACAGAGCGAAGTAGGGTTGCGGCTCCGAGGAGTACCAGGCTACCAATGGTAAAAGTGAGAGGGGCTCCCAGTTTTAATAGAGCCTGGTTGGCGACAGGGCCAATCGCTCCAGTAACAGCCCCTACCAAAGTCAGAATGCTGGCTGCCAGTGGCATCTGGCTGTTGATGGCGTAGCGTCCTAGCAACGATAATGCGGGGCTACGGAAGATGGTCATGGACAACGCCCAGGCGATGAGCGCGATGATTAGAATCGATCGCATGACAGTGCCAACCTGTGCGCCAAACAGGGCGATCGCCGGAATCGCCATGAATAGAACTGACGCCACAATCACCCCAGTCGCGATGAACGGAAATCGGGTGCCGAGCCAGCGTTGAGTGCGATCGGAAAAACTGCCCATTAAGGGCTCAACCCCTGCGGATAATATGTTTTCGGCAATGATTAGCGCTGTCGCTGCCGCCACGGGAAACCCAAATTGTTCTAAAAATTTGGGTAAGTAGAGGTTATAAGTCACCCACATTAAAGTGATGGCCCCCTGCATAGCGGCCAAGGCCCAGACTGGAGACCAGAGAATGGCAGGGGCAGAAGAGTGCGTCTGGGTCATGGCGGCCTGAAGCGAAACAGACCACCAGTATACTGAGCTGTTTTGGGGCAGTCTTGATTCCTTTACACTTGTTGTGTTTGAATTGCAGCCGCCACTTGTTGCGAAATAAAGGGAAGTAACGTGTCGTTAGCACTATGCTCGCGACCTTCCGTGAAGACCACCAGCAGGTAGGGGTGCCCTTCAGGAAGTTCGATATAAGCGGCATCGTGGCGAACGCGGCTCATCCATCCGGCTTTTGACCAGAGGCGAGCATTCGGGGGTAAGCCACCGCCCAGAAAACCGACCACCTGATTTTCAGGATCGGCAGCTAGAGCGGCTGGGTCCAGGCTGCGGTGAAGGTGTTGCATCATGGCCTGCGATCGCCCCGACGATACCGCGACTCCACCCACGACAGCATGTAACAATCGGGCGGTTGCCTCAGTGGTTAACCAATTGCGATTCTCCATTTCTGGCCCATAAAAGGCTCGCTCTCGCCCATAGGGGCCTTCGCTCCAGGTTTTCTGGTTTACATTAATGGTTTCAAATTCGGGCCAACCGAGGGATTGGTAGTAGCGATTGACGATATTGCGTTGGGTCTGCCAGGTTTCGAAGGGGCCGGGGCTGAGCTCGGGGCCGCTGGTAGTGCCAGTGAGGGTATCGAGAACCAGGCTGGTGGCGTCGTTGCTGGAGTCTACAATCATGTCGCGTACGGCTCGATCCAGCTCAGCAGAAGGGGAAATCATATTATTTTCTAGCCACTCGTGAACGGCGACCAGATAGAACAATTTGACGACGCTAGCCGGATAAATACGCTCCACTCCCCGGTAGCTATAGCCACGCACCGGGTACTTCCAGAACTCTTCAGGAGTGAGGGCTCCGCCAGTATTAACGGGGTAGGGTGGGTCATACACCAGCCAGGTGAGGGCAATCTGATTGCGGGCAAGTTTGGGAAACTGAGCCCAGGTTGTTTCGAGAATGCGATCGCCTACCTGTGTCAATGTGTCATCACGATGAAAAAATGGCATAACGTCTCCCAAACAATTCCCCTATGCTTTCCCTCGCCCAGGTTCAAGCCCAACTCAGTAGCTCAACCCCTGCACAATACCGCTGTCTCGAAAATCTCAATCTTTACGATGGGCCGACTTTAGAGCGGCTGGCAACCCAGGCGGTAGCAGGTCGCCAATTGCGGATCGTAGCGCAACCGGAGGACGGAAATCCTGTTTTGACGGTAGAACTGTGCGAAGACGATTATCCCGGTTGGATCGCGGTAGAGGATCTGGATTTGCTAGAGGCAGCGGAGGCGTCCTATCAGGCGATCGCCCTCCCCTTTGAAGAAATTCAGCGACGATTGCCCCAGGTGATTGCCTTCACCCAGGTGGCCATGACCCAACCCAACCATTATCTGTGGGGTGGCACCGTTGGCCCAAATTATGACTGTTCAGGTTTAATGCAAACAGCCTTTGCCTCAGTGGGCATCTGGTTACCGCGCGATGCCTATCAGCAAGAGGCATTCTTGCAGGCGATCGCCTTTGAAGATCTGCAACCCGGCGATCTGGTCTTCTTCGGTCGCCCGGATCGCTGTACCCACGTCGGGCTCTACCTTGGCGATGGCCGCTATATTCATAGCTCGGGCAAGGATCAGGGGCGCAATGGCATTGGTGTAGATGTGCTATCGGAGTCAGGGGATACCGTTAGTCAAGCCTATTTCCGCCAATACCGTGGAGCCGGGCGTGTTGTCGCCTGTTATGGATGCGCTTGATCTGATGACTTCAGTTGTTGAAGGTGCATGATCTGTAGCGCTATGCGCTGCAAGTCATGCACCTTTTATGCTCGGTCCTTCTTGCGGGGGTAGCGTTACGGACGTTGAGATGAATTAGTCGGTGCGATCGCGACGTTTTCGATACTGCCAGGTCTCGGGGTCGTAATCCGTCAGGGAGGCGTAAGCAATGGGTGGAGTTGTGTCGAGGTTCAGGAGGCGTTGCTGGTATTCCTTCAGGTAATTACTACGGTCTGTATCATCGGCGCGGCTTACCCCGTAAGCGATGAAGGGGGGCAGTACGTCGAACCCAACGAAGTGAAGAATGCCGTGGTTAATGGGGTAAAGAACTTGATGAATATCCCCGTGCAAGCCGGTAGGGCTATAAATGCTCGGCCCACCTCCCGTCGTGACAGAAACCATAGCCCGTTTGCCCTGAAAGTGGCCGTTATCATACCATCGACCTCCTCCGTACACGGCTCCCATAGCAAACACCCGATCCACCCAGCCCTTCAGAATGGCAGGCATGGAGAACCACCAGAGAGGAAATTGAAAGATGAGCACATCGCACCACTCCAACTTCTCTAACTCAGCTGTAATGTCGGCTGCGAAGGTGCCTGTTTCGTGGGCGTACTGCTCTTCGACCTGTTGCTTCAAATAGTCGGGATTTTTCACAGAGGTGAAGTTTCGCCGATCGGATACCGGATCAAATTTCATCGCATACAGGTCGGATACTTGAACTGTATGGCCCGCCTCCGTTAAAACATCCTGAGCAATGCGCGTAAGGGCTGAGTTGAAGCTGCGCGGTTCGTGATGAGCATGGACGATAAACACCTTCATAGATAGCACTCTCGGGTGATTCGGAAACAATGACCTTGATGATACCTTTTAGTCAAAGCATTCGTTTCTTGAACGTAGGCTTCTATAGGCACGTTGATACCTGAAATCCCAGGTTTAATCAGGGAAAGAATGTGTCGAATTCAGGGGCGATCGCCCTCCCCCAAATGATTTCGAATTTGATTTCCTGCGGGAACTCCTTCACCTCCGATTCGTCCTTTTAACTATCATTACACTGGGCCAATCCCTCATCTGTGTCCCTGGAGAAATGTTATGAAATCTCATCGCTTGTTTGGTCTGTGCGTACTTTGTCTTTCATTGGCGGCGCCTGTCGCAGCAGCGGAGGTTTCGCCTAAAGCTCCCACCATCACTTCAGATGGCCCCGCTGCTGTCAGCTCTGACCTCAGCAAGGACGAGTGGGATGATTGGGACGAAGGCTTTGATGACGATTGGGTTGATCGGCGTGACCAGAATAGCAATCGCGATCGTGACCGTGACCGTGACCGCGATCGTTACGACGATGATGACTTCTACAATGGAGTCGATGATCGCCAAGACCGCGATCGCGATGATGTTTATGACGATTACGGCAATGATTTAGATGATCGCTATCGGCGTGATAATGATGATCGATACGATCGCGATCGGGATCGCTACGATGATGACGATCGGGATTCACGAATTCGTGTCTGCCGAAATGGTATTTGTCGTTATGAAGATCGAGACGATTATTACAACAATAATCGGTCGGACGATCGCAACTATGAGTATCGCCTGGGAGACGATAACGACAGCGATAGTGCTTTACCCCTCATTCTCCAAATTCTGCAACAGCTCTAACCGGTCTGCATAATCTGTAAACCCGAATAAACATAGTGCGCAGTACAAAGTACTGCGCACTATGTTTATTCGGGTTTATGAGTGAGAGGAGGGCGATCGCCCTCCTCTCACTCATACGACACGGAAGACTTGCGTCAGTCCTGTTTCATCAGATTAGCTACGAGGAGAATTGTGTTGTTAAAGCTTTGATCTGTTCTCGCAGTTTCGTGATTTCTTCGCTATTTCCTTTTTCGTCGCCCATCTTTTTCAACTGTAATTTTTTTTGCGCTAATTCAGCGGCTAGCTGAAAAAGTTGACGACGTTGTTTTCTCTTGATGCCCAATTTTGCAAGGTGCTTTGAACGGTGCTTGCATAAGCCCTCGTAGCAGATATCTGAGAACGTTCCAGGTACTTCATCTTGCAGGTAAACCGTAAGGCGACGGCGATCGTTATAACCTGCGATAAACCAGAGAATGAGCATGAAGAAAGCCAGCATTCCATAGTTCAATAGCGTGATTAAAAATATAGAGCCATCCGCCTCCACGAACGTTAAAGAGCCATTGTGTACCAGATGGCCAAACATGGCCGCGAGTAATCCACTTGTGATTACAAAGATCTTGTAGAAGGGGTTTCGAGAATAGCGGGCTAAGCCAAAGCCAATCCCTGTTAAGGCTGTCCAAAAACCATGTAATCCTCCAAATACAACAGTTCTGAGAATCAGGAGAGTAAACCACTCTTCCCAGCTTTCTGTGGAGCTTAGATACAAAATATTTTCAATGTAGGCAAAGCCAAATCCTGCCATACCGCCGTAGACAATCCCATCAACCCACCCGTCAAACTCTTTGCGAAACAGAAAGTAGATAATGGCAACGGCCATTCCTTTCAAGATTTCTTCTGTGACGGGGGCAGCGATCGCCCCAGAAATCAACTCGCTTTCTAAGGAATCGGCTCCTAGCAGGGCCTCGACAGGTAGCCCCAGAATAACTTGCAGAATAATCGCGACAATCACAGCAGGGACAGCTCCCCAGAAAAACGCCCCCAGAAGATAGGGCATTGGTTCTTTTTCGAAGCGATCAATACTGCGAATTAGCCGGGTGTAGAAATATGCAGGGATGGCTAGAACAATGGTAGAGGTGATGAATACGTCCATCGGGGAAGTTAAACAAGAGCTTGTTCTTATAGGTATCCCTAAAAGTACGCTCTTAGAAAGGATGGTGAGCAGATCGTTGTACTTTTTAATACGACCTGATGGGGATACTACCAGGGTCTGTTTCAAAGGCCATTTTTGGATGCGAAGTCCCCTTTCTGTTGTTGCTTCACGGCAACAGAAAGGGGACTTCAGGCGTTTCATGTCTCTGATGGCTTATGGCACTTTGACGAAGGAATATACGTCTACTGAGTGTAGCGGCCCCGATGACCGCCACTCTTTGCATGAGTGCTTGTATACCGTTCAAGGAGATGCTTTAGACGATGACCCTGGAATACTTCTCTCAACGTGCCTTAAATTTGCTGTGTATGGGTGTGCTACACCGGGAACGCCTGCTGAAGGTTTATCGCACTCTCAAAGCTTACGAAGCAGGTGCCGTAAGTGCCAGGGAAATGGAAGCAACCCTCGACTGCTATGAACCCATGGGCTGAACGCTAGAAACCGGTGACCAGGCCCAGGATGTATTTTAATCGTTGGAAAGGTTAGTTTTTCGTGCGCTTAGCGCACGAAAAAACTCAACCGCAACGTGCATACAGCGCTTTGCGCTTGAATCAGCCACGGTTGTTTTTGTGGGAGCCGCGCTCCGCGTGGCTCCCACAAAAACAACCGGATTTTAAGCGTTTGAAAAGCGCTGTATAGACTTGAGAAGTTTCGTGATTCGGGTTAATCTTCAGGGTGTCAAGAAGCCTAAATGTGGCCCTGATTTAGCATGCAAGCTTTCCCGAGATCCTTGTAATCTCAACTGGCCCTGCTCCAACAGCACAATCCAATCTGCTCGGCTGATGACCCTCGGACGATGACTAATCAAAATCGTCGTCTTACCCTGCCGATGAGCCAGCAACAATTTCGGTGACTCGCTGGATCGCCGTTTTTGCCCGTTCGGTTGAGCATCAACTAGTGAGATACGAGAGATGGATGTGGGACGTTGTTCCACATCCATCTCTCGTATCTCATCAGAGCGGCAAGGGTTATACGTTAGAACCGCTCTAGGCTAGGAAATGATTTTTGGGCTTCGGCGCGGCCTGCTTCACCACAGGTGCGAGGAGTGGGGAAAATTTTGTCTGGGTTTGCAATGCGTTTGGGGTCAAACACATCGCGTACCCACAACATGGTTTCCATATCCGTTTCGCTAAATAGCTCAGGCATATAGCAGCGTTTGTCTGCACCAATGCCGTGCTCGCCAGAGATGGTACCGCCCATTTTGACGCAAAGCTTGAGGATTTCACCGCCTAACTCTTCTACCTTTTCCAACTCACCGGGAATGGCGTTGTTGTAGAGAATTAACGGGTGCAAGTTACCGTCACCTGCGTGGAATACGTTGGCAACCCGATAACCGTGTTTCTGGCTCAGATTTTCAATCTCCTGCAACATCTCCGGCAGCTTGGTACGGGGTACTACGCCATCTTGCACGTAGTAGTCGGGGCTAATTTTACCAACGGCTGCAAAGGCAGCTTTACGGCCTTTCCAGAGATTAAGCCGCTCGGCGGGGTCCGTGGCAGTTTGAATGCTGCGGGCCCCGTTCCTGCAGCAGATTTCTTCCACTTTTTGTGTATTTGCTTCAACTTCGACCTCCAGGCCATCCAATTCCACCAGCAAGATAGCGGTAGCATCTCGGGGGTAGCAGTTAGTGGCAACCACATCTTCCACAGCATTGATGCTGAAGTTGTCCATGATCTCCATGCCACCGGGAATGATACCTGCGCTGATGATGTCGGAGACAGTTTGCCCTGCGGCTTCAACGCTAGTAAAGTCGGCCAGAAGCACTTTGATTACATCGGGAACTTTGACAATTCGCAGGGTGATTTCGGTAGCAATGCCAAGGGTTCCTTCGGAGCCGACGAAAACCCCTGTCAGGTCATATCCAGGCATTTCAGGGACTCTGCCGCCAACTTCTACAATAGAGCCGTCAGGGGTGACCAGTTTTAGCCCCAAAATGTGGTTCGTCGTGACGCCATATTTCAAACAATGAACCCCACCGGAGTTCTCGGCAACGTTGCCCCCTACGGAACAGATGATTTGGCTGGAAGGATCGGGGGCATAGAAGAACCCGGCTCCGCTGACAGCCTGGGTTACCCAGTTATTAATCACACCAGGTTGTACGACGACCCGTTGATTTTCCAGATCCACCTCCAAAATCTGGCTCATCATAGAGGTGACGATGAGTACCGAGTTTTTTAGAGGCAATGCACCGCCAGAGAGCCCTGTTCCAGAACCGCGAGCGACGAAGGGGATATTATGGCGATCGCACACCTTCACCGCCCACGCTACTTCCTCTGTCGTGCGAGGCAAGACCACAATAGCCGGACGCTGCTTATAACTGGTGAGCCCGTCGCACTCGTAGACCAGTAATTCTTCCTTGCGGCGAATGACGTTTTGGGGAGCAATGACTGCCTCCAATTCTTGAATAATGGGTTGCCAACTCCGCCCAGTCTGTACGGCTACCATGCTTAGGCCCTGCAACAAAATCTGTCTATCGCTTTAAAGTATAGGGATATTCCTTCGAAGATTGCGAGTTTCCAAAAGCCGAGGTGGCGTGGGTTCGTCAGTGCACAAGCGCTGCCGGGTCCGGATGATCGGCCAGGCGACCATCCTCCATGTAGATGATGCGATCGGCAATATCTAGAATGCGGTTGTCATGGGTGACGAGCAGGATGGTGCATTGCTGCTCTTTTGCCAGCTTTTGCATGAGGCTGACCACTTCGCGGCCTGATTTCTTGTCGAGGGCGGCAGTGGGTTCGTCAGCCAGGATGATGCGGGGCTGACTGACCAGGGCACGGGCGATCGCCACCCGTTGCTTCTGTCCCCCCGATAGGCTTTCCGCATAGTAATCAATCCGTTGTTCTAAGCCAACGGCTTTGAGAATATCTGTGGCGATCGCATCGATATCCTGATCGAGATATTTCTCGTGTAATTCCAATGACATCCGCACATTCTGCTTTGCGGTCAAAAAGGTCATTAAATTGTGTGCCTGGAAGATGTAACCGATTTGTTTGCGCAATTGCAAAAGCTGTTGCTTTGTAGCTCCACAAATTTCCTGACCCAGAATCGTCAGACTGCCTTCCTGAGCCGATCGCAACCCTCCCATCAGGGTCAGCAATGTCGTTTTACCCGAACCGGATGGCCCAGTCATGATGATAATTTCCCCAGCATGAATGTCGAGGTTGATGTCGAATAGAGCTTGCTTGCGGAGATCGCCTTGCCCAAAGTAGTGATTGAGATTGCGGGCAGAAATGACGGGGGCGATCGCGTTTTCGAGGGGGTGGGACTGGGTGGTGAGGGTTTGCATAAATGGATGCGTTGGATGCGTTAAAAAATATCTGCCGGATCTGCACTGCGAAGTTTGCGCATGGCGACGGCTCCAGAGGCGACGCACATGATGACGGTGAGGAGGAGGACGGCGATCGCCCGATCTGCTTTCATTCCAATGGGTAGGAGGGTTGCCGCGTAGACAACTTGATAGAGGCCAGTGGCGAGGAGAAGGCTGGGGACAAAGCCGACCAGAGCGAGGATGAGGGATTCTTGCATCAACACCATGAGGAGATAGCGATCGCTATAGCCCATTGCCTTCAACGTGGCAAATTCAGGTAGGTGATCGGAAACGTCAGAGTAAAGGATCTGGTAGACGATGACGATGCCGACAATGAAGCCGATGATCGTACCCAGGCCGAAGATGAAGCCGATGCCAGTGCCGTTGGCCCAGTAGCCTTGCTCAATGTCGGCAAAACCTTCGGGGGTGAGGACCATCACATCCTCGGGGAGGATGGCATCAATTTGTTGGCGTACGGTTTCCACATCGGCTCCGGGGACGAGGCGGATGAGACCGACTTCAATTTGGTCGGGAGTGCGTTCGGGAAAGAGGTTGAGAAAGGTGGAGTCGCTAACGACGACGTTACCATCGGCAGCAAAGGATGAGCCCATGGTGAACACGCCACTGACCTGCACCTGTTTGTTGCTGAGTTGGGCATCGAAAGGCCCGTTTTCGGTGAAAGTTTGGGCGATCGCCCCATACTCCGGTCGCCCCGCTCGATCAAACAACACTTGATTGAGGGGTTTAATTTGATCCAGGTTTTGATTAATTTCTGTGGATTGAAACACCGGGCTGCCTGGATCAAAGCCCCATACCAGAATGGTGCGGCTCTGCAACGTTTCCGGATTGCGCCACTGTGCCGAAGCAATGTAGAGCGGGCTAACGGATTCAACCCCCTCTACACCTGCGGCCTGGTACAACCGCTCCCGAGGGGTGCTGCGAACGGCAAACAGGGTTTGAAACTGAGGATTAGCAATGACCAGATCGGCATCCAGTTCCCGGTAAGGCTTGGTCGCTGCATCAAATAGGGCACCCTGGAAGCCCATTTGAACGAACATGAGGATGTCTGCAAAGGCGATTCCGGCGATCGCCACCGCCAGCCGTGCTTTTTGCTTCGTTAGCAGAAGCCACGCCAGGGGCGTTTTTTTGGTAAGGGTTTGCAACATGGGTTAAAGCTCCTGGGTTAGACCAAGCCATGTCTTAAGGCGACTACAGCGGCCTGTAGGCGATGCTCTACCCCAAGTTTGTTGAGGATGTTGCGAACGTGGGTCTTGATGGTGTTGGGGCTGACATACAAGCGACGAGCAATCTCTGTGTTCGTTGCTCCTTCCATAATCAACTTCAAAACTTCTTGCTCACGGCTTGAGAGGGGAATTAGGGGGGATTGGGCTGCAGCACGGGTGGGTTGCATAGGTTTTGGGAGAGGGCTTCAGATAGGTTCTATATCGAACATTCGTTATCATTTAGGGCGCACAAAAATTAGGGTTGGATGGCGACCTGTACTTGCAGATTGGTGAGTTGGGATACGTGACGACTGGCTTCGGGGGTGAGGGTGATGCGCACTTCTACGACACGGCGATCGAGATTTTCTCCGGGTTGGTTGCTGAAGGTGTTCTGGCGGCTGACCTGTAAACCTACCTGGGAAACGGTGCCCTGCAACTCTCCATCAAACCCCTGGCCTGTGATGGTAGCCATCTGTCCGGTTTGAATGTTACCAATGTCGGATTGATAAACTTCGGCAACAACTGTCATCTGGTCGGTTTGGCCTAAATCGGCAATGCCGTTCTCGCTCAGTTTCTCTCCAGGCCGGGTGTGAATTTTGAGAATTTGGCCCACAAAGGGGGCACGAATATAGGCTTGTTCTAAGTCAGTTTGCGCCTGGGAGAGGGCAGCGATCGCTCCATCCACTTCCGTTTGAACCACCTGCACATCGACCGGACGCACTTCCGCAATTCGATCCAGTGTGGCAGTGGCTTCTTGGAGTTGGGCCTGTAGCGTTTCGAGGGTGCGGTTCTGGTTTTGCTGAGCTTCCTGTAATTGAGCCTGGGCAGTAGTGGCAGTCAGTCGACGGCTGTCTAATGCTGACTGGGAAACGGCCCCTTCCTGATACAACTGCTGGTATCGGTTATATTCCACCTGGGCGTTTTGATATTCCGCCTCCAACCGAGCCAGGGTCGCAGCCTGTATCCCTCGTGCTCCATCCAGTTCAGCCTGAAGGCGAACAATGGCGGCTTGCTGCGCCTGTACTTCCCCTGACTTGGCTCCGGCCTGTACTTGAGCCAGACGCGCCTGAGCCGATCGTACCCGCTCTTGAGCCTGACGGACGGCATCCTGAAGGCGATCGCGTGACCCCAACACAGCAATAATCTGACCAGCTTCGACACGATCGCCTTCCTTCACCCGCAGTTCTAGAAGGCGATCGCCATCCAGGATCATAGGTGCTGCAAGTTGAACCACTTCGGTCGCCGGCTCTAAACGCCCTAATGCTGTAATTGTGCGGTTTTCGGGTGTAGTTTCAACGGGTTGAGCTACGCTTTCTTTGGCATCGTTGACAGACGTGATGCCGTACAGAGTTAAACCTCCGGTAATGGCTGCTGCCGTCAACAACAGGCCAATTAAATGATTTTTAGGAGGCCGCATTGTATGTTGCATTGGTTTCCTCCTAACGTGTTTGACCCTGTTCGGGATGTTGATCGAAATAAAGTTTCAGCATATTCATCAGTAGTTGTATTTGCTGTTCCAAGGAAAATTCTTCTGGATCAAACATGCGATGCAGTAACATGCCGTCGATAAAACATCCCAGGAGTTTCAGGAGATTCTTATCTTTAATAGCAACCAGATCGCTGATCTCCTGTTCGTACTCTTTCCAAACCTGGCAGAACAGAGAGAGGCGATCGCCTCCACTTCGTTTTTGCTGTTGGTAAAACTCAAACCAAATCAGGTTTTGCTTAATGAAATAGTCTTCGTGTTTAGCGATGAAGTAAAAAATGGCTTCAATACGCTCAAGGGTTGTTTCCTTTGCTTGAATTTCGACGATTGCATTCTGGATGTCTTGCAGGGCCATTTCCCGCACCATCTGCTCAAACAACACCTCCTTACTGGGGAAGTAGTGATAGAGCGTGCCAGTGGAAACCTTCAATCCCTGAGCAATTTGCCGCATGGTGATGGCGGCATAACCTTTCTCGGCAAACAGGTCAAAGCATTGGCTCAACAACTCCTTGCGATACTGGTCATGGTCAATGATTTTGGGCATGGGACGAAAGCAAGCAACGATCTCAGGGAACCATAAGCCGCTTGAAGGAGCAAGTTGCGACAGGCCAACTGAGAAACCATACGACGACTCAAAGGGTAGAGCGTACAGGGAATAAATCTCAATCCAGCAGATCTTCCCAGGCCGGACTGTTTTATATCGAACGTTTGTTATATATTAAGCGGGGTAACGCTTGCTTGTAAAGTCTATGAGCAAAGTTTTTTAGCCTCTGAGATTCTGATCTTCAGTTCGAAGTACCCAATTTTTGCATGCGCGTTCCCATGCAAAAATTGGGTACTTCGACTTATCCGGGATTCAAGTTACTTATGGGGCCTCAGAAGCCACAGTTCTCCCGGTACTACTCGCATTAGCGATAAATTGGTTTCAATGGGCTTCTTCTGCCCATTGCAAACATTCCCCAGCCCGATTGCTATGCCCCTAAATTTTCGGTTTGCGATTATCAGCGATCCCCACATCGCTCTCCCGGAGACGATTTGGAATAATGCCCACCGATTTCATTTAGTGGAAGTGAGTATTCCTGCCTTTGAATCGATTCTTGAAGAATTAGCGTCGTTGGAGCTGGATTTTCTGCTGCTGCCGGGAGATCTGACCCAGCATGGGGAATTTCAAAATCATCGCTGGTTGGTGGAGCGACTGTCGCAACTTCCCTATCCTGCTTATGTGGTGCCAGGAAATCACGATGTAATTACGGCCCAGGGGAGCGATCGCCAGGTCACTATGGCTCAATTTATTGAGCTCTACCGTAAATTTGGCTATGGAGATTCCGAGCACCCCTACTATTGTCAGGAGATTGTGCCCGGTGTTTGGTTAATTGGGCTCAATTCCATTGCCTTTGACGACGAGGGCAACCAACTACACAGTGGATTTTTGGATACTGAGCAATTGGATTGGCTCTCGGAAACGCTGACGCAGTTGGGAGACGTGCCCATTCTCCTGATGTTGCACCACAATGTGTTGGAGCATTTACCGGGGCAGTCGCGCCACGGAATGGGACAACGGTATATGCTCTCCAATGCGAAGGAGTTATTGAACCGATTACATCCGGCCGATGTGCCACTCATTTTTACAGGGCATTTACATGTGCAGGATATTGCCCAGGCTCCCGGAATGTATGAGATTACGACGGGATCGCTGGTGAGTTATCCCCATCCCTATCGAGTTTTGCAATTTCATCAGGACAAACAGGAGCGATACGTGCAGGTGGAGTCGGGTCGGGTGCGATCGCTCCCCGGTTGGGAAAATCTACCCCACCAGTCACGGGAATGGATGGGCGATCGCTCCCATCACTTCATGACTCGTTTTCTCACAGAACCACCCTTGAGTTTGTCTCCCGCCGAAGCTGAGGAGTGGGTTGGAGAATTGCGCTATTTCTGGGCTGACATTTCGGAGGGAGATGCCCAGTTTGATTTCGACCATCTACCAGAAACAATTCGCAAGCATCTACGGCGTTTCTCGGCAGTGGATGCAGAGGGCAATACTCTACTCATCGATAATCATGCCCGCCTGGAATGGTAAGGATCACAAATAAAACTAATACCTTCACCATTCTTTTTATGGGAGTGGCGGCTAAGCCACCACTCCCATAAAAAGAATGGCAGGTTATTCAATGCGCGATTCTCAGTGCGTTTTTCCTATTTACCCTGAGTTCGGGTTAAGGGCGTTTTCGAGTGCCGCGCGTTGCGCGGCACTCGAAAACGCTCATTTTGGCGTGCACTATGTGCACGCCAAAATGAGCACTTCAGCTTATCCCGAACTGAGGTTAGGAGATTTCCAGATAAGAACTTCCCCATTATTTGGAAAAAAGGCGCGGCGAAGCCGCGCCTTTTTTCCAAATAATGGGGATATTGTTTCTCAGAAATCTCCTTATTTAGGTTGAACTGACTCAGTTCGGTCCAAACGAGGGGCATTTTCTATAAAGGGACCGCTGAGCAGCAATGCTGTGATGGAATCGACCTCGCCGGTCTGACGCACCGCAAAGTCGGATTGGAATTGCTTGAGTGCTGCGGTCACATCTCCTGACCCAGGGGTCAGATAACCTGAGCGCTGTAGATAATCTTGCACCTGTTGAGGACTGAGGTTGATGGCTTCGGGGCGGAAGAAGGGAACGTATTCCTTGCGCCAAATATGAGCGAGTTCATCGGGGGCCAGGAAGTAGACTCGACCCCAGGCGGGATCTGCAATCACAGCATTGGTATCACTAATTTCCAGAAGGCCGATCGCATGAGGGGATTTGCGTCGCCCATTGTTGCTAATCAACCAACTTGCCAGCACTCCTGGGCGATTGATGCGCTGCATTTGCTTCCAGGTGGTGTTGTTCACTTCTACCCCATCCAGCCCCAATTCACGAGCAGCCACAATGAGCTGTGGCATGGTCGTGCCCATCCGGCTGGTTTCCGCCAATTTGGCAACCCGTGACTCAGGGGCATCAATGCCCCAACGTCGCATGACAGTCGCCATTGCGGCGGCGGCACAACTGCTGGTAGAGGTTTGCTGATACACTCCGTTGGGCAATAAGTTGTCCTGCAAGGTGCTGTAGATCGGTTCAAGTAGATAGTTTTCAGCGGTGGTAAAGCTAGCCAGCCCCAACACCCCAATGAGGGCGATCGCCAACACCTGCTTGCGAAGGGTGTACCAGGTCACGATAAAGCCAACCCCACAGACACCCAGCAGAATCACCCGCATGGCAGTCCAGGTCACACGCATGCCATACACGCGCCATTCCAGCGGCAACCAATTCCATTGGGGGGCGTACAGCACCAGCAACATCATGCCAATGTACAACCCCAAAAAAACGACGGAGAGCCAATTCCGCCCCTGAAATAAGTCGCGGGCCGTTGCCCCACGCCGCAGTAGCCAATGCCCCGTCCGAGTGCCCCACCAGAATGCAAGGCCTCCTAATAAGATTGTGCTGACCAGGCTAAGTACCATGAAGCTTGGAAGTAGATTTTCAGGGTTAGGGATTATGTTCTATATTAGGTTTCCCGTTCTGTTATGGGGGGCGATCGCCCGGTTCATGGGTTGATGGAGCCTGTTATAGCAGTTATTTTTTGTACGCGATCGCGTACAAAAAATAACTGCTATAACTTTCCGGCTGGGTGGAATAGGCATAGGTAGCTCATTTCATCCAGCCCCATACCCATGTTGAACCAGAACCCAGCGGGTCTAGATGTTTGGCAACTGCTATATAGCGCTGTGCACGTTGATTAAGTACGGTGGTGTGGGGCACTTCGCGCCCACACCACCGTTGCTGTACTTAACGCACTTGCACATTGCTATACACTTGAAGGAAAAATGACCGCTTGTCGGTCTGATGTCTTTCTAGTTGCCCTATGAACCTGGATTTTCTGTTTAATGCTGCCAATCTGTTTGTTCTACCGTTTTGGGCGTTGATGATTTTCCTGCCCAATTGGGGGGTAACTCGCCAGGTAATGGCGTCTTTTCTGCCGTTTGTGGCACTAGCCGGGTTGTACCTCTACCTGTTCATTACGGCACTGGATCCTGAAACAGCTCAGGCGTTTACCAGTACTCAACTGGCTGATATTGCGCGTTTGTTTTCCAATGAGCATATTGCTGCAACAGGGTGGGTGCATTTTCTCGTCATGGATTTGTTTGTGGGCCGCTGGATTTATCTGGAAGGCCAGCGTACTGGCGTATGGACACTGCACTCGCTGGTGCTGTGTTTATTTGCTGGGCCAATGGGATTGCTATCCCACATCGTGACAAGTTGGATCAGCCAGCGATTGACGGCAGGCAAAGATGCCACGCCAGGAGCGGCCTGACCCAGTACTACAAGAATTTGAATGACGGTATGCGGAGGCTTCTGCAAGCGATGTGTCACATATAACACATCGCTTGCAGAAGCCTCTTCTTTAACTGGTCTTTATAGAAAAAGAGCGATCGCCCAAAAAACGCCAATTCGGAGTTTTTTTTGCCGCGCTTTTCTAAAAAAATACAACCTAATTATCGTTCTATCCTGACCATTAAGGTTTTCGATGTAACAACAGATAGCTTGTGTTTTCCCATCTTTGGACGGTAAGGCTATGCGCGCTTCGACAGTGGCTCTTTGTACCCTGGCTCTGCTGTCCGCAGAGGAGTTATCCTCTACGGCGATCGCCAGTCCCGCTGAAACACCAAATTCGGCGCCTGTTGACGTCAGCATAACTACTGAGGATGCTGACGATCTGGTCGCAATTTCGGCACTTCCCTCTGTCGCAATAACAGAGCCTGAATCTTTGGTTGTAGGGGAGTCCTCCAAGAAATTATCATTACTGGCAGCAACGAGCTCTCCGGAAGCACCTTCGGTCGCCTCCACCGTTTCCCCACAGGATGGTGAACAGGAAGCCTCTGATACTGAGATTGAGCCCCTTCAAACATCACTGGCACAACCTGCCCCCCCCGATCTCCAAACGGTGCCGGAAGCCGTAGCCTCTCCTGTGAGCGTGAGTTCAACGGCTACGGCGATCGCTCCCCCTGAGACGGTGCCTCAAACGTTGGTAGAGGTAATGGCCCAAAACACGCAACAGGATGCCGATACCTTACTAGATGATGGAACTCCTATTACGGTCACGGCTGATAATAAGCAGGAGGTTCCATCCCAGGAGGACATTGAAGACCTGCAAGATCGCCTCCGGAATATTAACGAACCGCCCCCCGAATTTGGTGATGTCTATGAAGGCTCTCCGGCGATCACCATTGCGGTGCCTTCGGGTTATGGGGCGGATGATGGAATCGGCTTTTTCGGATTTGGCTTCCAAACCAGCGTGCGCGACAATGACGAAGCAGATGCCTCTGCAAATATTGGGATTGGCCTCGGAGATGCCGATGAGGCAGTTGGCGTTCAACTGTCCTATACCCTGGCCAGTTTTGGGGCCAATCGAGATTTTGGTGCGGGGGGCTTCAACGCGAAGATTCACCGCCGGTTAGGGGATAACTGGAGTATTGCCGCTGGTTGGGAAGGTTTTTTGATCACGGGGGATGACCCGGTGGATTTTGAGGACAGCCTCTATGGTGCGGTGACCTATGTGGCTCGAACCACACCTGACATTAATGATCCGTTCAGTCGGGTTGCTCTAACGGCAGGGGTAGGTAGTGGACGCTTCCGTACCGTTGAGGATATTGAGGATGACAACGATACCATCGGTGTATTTGGGAGTGCCGCTGTCCGGATAGCGCAGCCGGTGAGTGCAATTGTGGAATGGACGGGGCAAGATTTGGCGCTGGGGCTGTCCATTACGCCGTTCCGTGACTTTCCTCTGGTGATTACTCCTGCATTGCGGGATGTAGCCGGGGCGGGTGACAATCCTCGTCTGGTGCTGGGTGCAGGCGTTTCGTTCCGCTTCTAACTGCATTTCTCGGGAAGAACCATGAAACCAACCCATATCTCTATGTCTCACTCTCATTATCTGCAACCGATGATGGGGGCGATCGCCATCCTGATCCTGGGGGCAATGGGTGCTCCTGGAGCGATTGCCCAGGTGACAAACCAATCCGATGTCACCGGGGCTAGCCCTGATGTCATCTATCCATTTCCGGTCGATTACTCCGGGATACCCACTGGGGCCGATACAATTCAGGCTGCAGGCGGACTGGCTGATGAAATTGGCGATACCTACGAAGCCTGCCTGGCTCTATACCAGACCGACGAGCCCGAAGCCCATCTGGCAGGATATAACCCTTGTGACCATCTAGAAGAACTGATAGATCAAGCCGATGGGGTTTTGGATTCTGCTAATCAGCAATGGGAAGAGAACTTTGAACAGGCCCGCGTCCGACGAGTCTGGTAAGGCTTGAAGGATTCAGTGGAATGTGCTGGGTAGGCTGAGCAATCAATCCAATCTGCTTGATTAACTTGCATGGAAAAAGCCTGCCCGGTAGCGGTGCCCCTGCAATCGATATAGGGACGACAACTTGCCCCTAACATTCGCGGGCAATGAGGCTGCCTGTTCTCTGCCTACATCCAATGCTTCGGCATTTCAGATTGATGGTTTGTCCCACCGTAATACTGGTATTTGTCTATGCGATCGCAACGCCATCCAGCCTCATCCGCTTCTAATGAGCTGATCATTACGGCGGGACGGACTGAGTATCAGTATTGGCAAGATTTGTGGCGTTACCGGGAACTGTTCTACTTTCTGGCCTGGCGCGATATTCTGGTGCGTTACAAGCAGACAGCGATCGGCATGGCCTGGGCCTTGATCCGGCCTTTCTTGACAATGATTGTGTTTACCGTTGTGTTTGGGAAATTGGCGAAGCTGCCGTCCGGAGGAGCCCCTTATCCAATTTTGGTATTTGCTGCGATGTTGCCCTGGCAATTTTTTTCCAGTGCGTTGTCGGAATGCAGCAATAGCTTAATTGGTAATGCGAACCTTCTTTCAAAAGTTTATTTTCCTCGCTTGATTATCCCGACTAGTGCGGTCATCGTTAGTTTTGTTGATTTTTTAGTGTCAGGCATGATCCTGCTCGGGTTGATGGCCTGGTACAACTTTGTCCCAAGTTGGCGAATTGTAACGTTACCTTTGTTTGTGGCGATCGCCTTTGCTGCCGCGATGGGAACTGGTTTGTGGCTTGCTGCATTAAATGTAAAATACCGAGACTTTCGCTACATCGTTCCGTTCATCGTGCAATTCGGCTTGTATATTTCTCCAGTAGGTTTTAGCAGCAGTATTGTCCCTGCTCAGTGGCGTCTAATTTATTCGCTCAACCCGATGGTAGGCGTGATTGATGGGTTTCGTTGGGCTATTCTCGGTGGCGAAGCATCGCTTTACTTACCAGGGTTTTGTCTGTCACTACTGCTGGTTGTCACTTTACTCATTACCGGTATTGTTTATTTCCGCCAAGTTGAACGTACGTTTGTTGATGTTATTTGAATTGATATAAAAACAGCAATTCTCATTTTGAAATCAGGCCCGAGAACCGCGCGCCAAAGGCAATATAGTGTTCTGCTCGCTAGAATCTCAGGAAAGCTGTTCTAGAACATGATTATGCTTCCTCAGAAATCCTCTCAACGGGTTCTCCTGGCGATTCTGGCCCTGAATATTGCTTCAACATGGTTTCACTACACCGATAATGCCTTGTTTCTGGAGCAGTACCCAGGCCCAGATTGGATTACACCATCGGGGATTTTTGCCACGGTTGCAGCGATGACTCCTGCAGGCTTGTTGGGCTATTGGCTCTATACCAGAAGTAACTTTGGAGTGGCTTACCTAATTCTCAGCGTGTACTCCATCACCAGCCTTTCAAGTCCCGTGCATTACCTGTACCCAATGGTCGTGCCTATGTCCGTCAAGATGCATGGTTCCATTTTGCTTGATGCCGTTGCTGGCTTGACTCTTGTTGCATTTCTGCTGTGGTCTGGATTAATTGCTCAGGAATGGCGGATTGGTGGACAGTTGCAGCGGGAAAACAGGTAAGGGCGATCGCTCACGTTTAACCAGGCTTTTTCAACCCAAAAACATATTGGGCAGAAACGGTCCATAGAAGCTTGACCGAAACCTTTACAAAGCTGGAGCTTCTACTCCAAGTTGAATAGAAAGCCGTTATACGCATTTAGAAATGTGATCACAAACTTACATGCGTCTGTGATCACATTCTTAAATGCGCTTCACGTTAATCTCGTCTAGCACTGAACTAAATTTGATCTAAATTTCGGGTGTAAAGCCGTCTATTTTGGGATATTTTACACCCATTAAAAGAGCCAGATGAATGGCTGAAACCCTCATCTGGCTTTACTTTTCTTGATGGCTCAGGCGGGATTTGAACCTGCGACCTTGGGCTTATGAGTCCCCTGCTCTAACCACTGAGCTACTGAGCCGTTTTTTCGGAGCAGTCAAGCGACTCTTTATTGAGGCGCCCTTGCCACCGCTTTATTAAATTACCATACGGAGTGCGTCGTTGTGTACGCTTTTTCAAAAAAAATCTGCGATTTTGTTATGGATTGATTTTTCGTGCCGAGAGGCACGAAAAATCAACTGTAGTACGGGCTGGGAACTAGAAGCGATCGCCAAAGGTAAAAATCACATCGACATCGCCGCTATCGGCAATGCCGAGTTCAAAGCGGTTGTAGAAATTACCCACAGTGGTATGGAGGCCCACACCAAAGCCGAAGCCATCGCCAGGTTTATCACGGGCCTCCGCGGGCTGGCCGATGACTTGATCAGCCGTGCCAAAGTCAGTGGCATAGTCGGCAAATAGAAGACCACGCATCCGAACGGAATCTTCACGGAAGCGGAATTGGGCTACAGGGAAGCGATACTCGGCTGTGGCCTGGAAGAAGCTGGCCGCGGTGCTAATTTCCCCGCCGGAGTAGCCCCGGACCGAGGTACGACCGCCCAGATTAAAGCCTTCATAAGAGGGGACATCCCCTAAGCCTATTCCCCCTTGCACATTCAGGATGAGAACCTGTGGACCTTCATCAAACCCAAAGAAATTCACGGGAATGTACTGGGTGTAATACCCCATCACTTGGGTGTAAGCGTTGTCTTCCTCGCCAAGGTTGAAGCCCTGGTTGATCCCAAAGCGTGCAAGGCTACCGCTGGTCGTTAGGTCAGAGTTGTTGCGGGTATCGTAGGTTGCTGCAAAGTTGAGGGTAAGCAGGTCATCGATCCCATCGGAGTCAACGGTCAGAGCATTGCCTTCGTCGTCTTCTGCAAAGATATTGTCCGAGAAGAAATCATCTCGCACAGAGACGCGCTGGTAGGAAACGCCAATGGCGGTTTCAAGGTTGTCAGCAAAGGGACGGTAATATTCCACTCCACCGCCTAAGCGATGGATCCAGGCAGTATCTCCGTTGGGCAAATCAATCTCGTTGTCGCCGTTGACGTAGGTGCCCAGGTGGGAACGTTGCCCAAAGATATTTGCGCCAAACCCAGAGCGAGGTTGCTCGGTAGCGCTGATAAACCCCAGGTCAAAAGCGAGGATACTGGTCCCGGCTTCTACCACAAGACCTGCGTGAGTGTTGGCACCAAGGGGTGTGACAAAACTCCCTACGAGGGCCAACCCTGTTGTCTTGATGGAGGTCGATACGACACGACGCCTTTCTGGCCCTCGGAGGGCGCTCGTTGGGGCGAGCCAATTGAACAGCGAGAAGGTCGGTGAATCAATATCCTCACGCGCTTCACGAAAAACGCCAGGAAGCCCAGGTTGACCAAAGGTGTCGGAGGTCTGAGCAACGCGAGTTGGTTGGGAGTCCTCGGTACTGCCACTTTGGGCCAGTTCATCTGACGACGGTGTTACCGGTGCCAAATCACCTGCCGCATCAGAAGGTTGTGTTTCTAGATAAGCCTCCAGATGAGGTAATTCTGCTTCAGAGGTGGTGGAACTGATGAACGTGGCAGAGGGGAGTAAGTTCTCGTCGGTGGGAGATGTTGCTTTCGGGAACGTGGGTTTATTCAGGGACAGAGTTAGCGGTAATGGGATGGGGTCTGCTGGTTGTGGGGGAGGGTCAGCCTGGGCACCGGCAGGCACGATCATCCCTGCAAGACCCACCATACTTAAGGATGTCAGCCAAAAAAAGCTAGAGCGGGATGCACAAAATTTCTGATTCATGAACGTCTAATTAGCTCTCACGCACTTGAAATTGAGGGTTCCCTGATCTGCTGACGCGGAAACCCAGGTGAATAAAATCTCTCCAAATCTATGCGAAGAATTGGCCTATGTCACTGAATATGCAGAAGTTATTCATCTAAGGCGCTGTTAATGGCAGCAGATAGTGTGTGGCCAGGCACTACACACTATCTGCTGTCTAAATATCGCTTCAAATTTGGACTAAGGGCGTTTTTGAGGAGGGCGCACAGCGCTATATAGTGCTGTGCGCATTGATTAAGTACGGTGGTATGGGGCACTCCGTGCCCCATACCACCGTACTTAATGCACTTACACATTGCTCATTAGTTCGGACAGTTTTTCTGAAACCCTTGATTTTGCGTGCGCTTCGCGCACGCAAAATCAAGGGTTTCAGAAAAACTGTCCAGAGTATTGATTGCTATAAGTACAGTATTTGAAACACATCACACCCAAAAAACTGAGTACATGCTGCGCAAGGTGCCGCACCACTGCATATTACGCTTCAACCGGGTTTGATATGACTACTGCATTAACGATCAACGACCAGGGCTCCAGCCTGACAGTCTCGTAACCAGAGACGAATGGCCTGGGCTACGACACCATTGCTACTGTCTCGAGGGGGCTCGGGGGGAAGATAGCTGCTGGGATAATTTTCAATGCTGGTTTGCATGAGGGCCAACTGCCAGCCTTGCTGGGTAGGCACCATAAACAGCCAGTGATGGGCCTGGATGCGCCGAAAGCCGCTGATACCGTACTGCCGCTCAAGAGTGGTAAAGAAGACTTGCTGCACATCACCGTCAAGGGAATCAGCCGAGTCAGGGCCTTCTCCTTCTAAGGGCAACGGATCAAAGTCGGGGGCACTGGTTAAGAGAATGTAGCCAGAAATATCATCCTGGCGCTCCGATAGCCGCGATCGCTGGATCACCCGATTAGCATAGCTGGGTAGGGCATCCAACAGAGCGGGCATGAGGGTTGCTAAGTCATTGGAGCACTGGGATGAGCCGGCGATCGCAACCCCAGCCATCCCGTTTAGTAGCCCCACAGCCATTCCCATCCTCAACCCATGGATGAAGAGGTCAAATTTTGTCTTTGGCATCCAGAACCATGGGAAAAGGGGCATGGGTATGGGTAGGAATTTAAGCTTCCAATTCATTACAGATGCGGGCGAAGGCAGCGGCGGGGTCAGGGGCTGCTGTTATGGGACGACCGATGACCAGATAGCTGGCTCCAGCCTGGAAAGCGGCAGAGGGCGTGAGCGATCGCCGCTGATCTCCCGCTTCAGCCCATGCAGGTCGTACTCCCGGACATACCCGTAGAAAATCTCCGCCGCATACATCGCGGATCTGGCTGGCCTCTTTGGGTGAGCAGACGATGCCGCTGAGACCACTGGTTTGCGCTAACAGAGCCATTTGTAGGGCGTAGTCGGGTAATTCGAGGGGCACCTTTAACTCGAAGGCAAGAGCCTGAGAATCGATACTGGTAAGAACCGTGACGGCAATCACGGCCGGAGGGTTGCATCCGGCTTCGGCGGCTCCTTCAGCAGCGGCCGCTACCGCAGCAGTGAGGGCGGCTTTTCCGGCAGTGGCATGGACGGTGAGTAAATTTACACCATAGCGTCCAGCGGCACGACAGGCTCCGGCCATGGTGTTGGGAATGTCGTGGAATTTGAGGTCAAGGAAAATGCGCTTGCCCCGGTTCTGAAGTTCCGTGAGAAGGGTGGGGCCAGTGCTGACGAAGAGTTCCAGGCCTACTTTCCAGAAACTGACATCAGGAAGGCGATCGAGCAGGGCGATCGCCTCTGCTTCGCTGGGGACATCGAGGGGAACGATGATGCGATCGCGTAAGGCAAGGGTATGGGTCATCTTTGAGAAAACGGTGGATACGAGTCAGGGAGTTGTTAAGCCTTCCATTTGGTCAGACTCTATTATGCGGGTATTGGGGGCGATCGCCAGTTTATCAATACTCTGAATATGTTTTGAGAGGCTAGATTCAAGATCCAGTCTCTCTAACGATCATATTGACGTTATGTACGGTGCATTCAATCACCCTACATAAGGTTGTTAACGATCAATCTTTAACTCGTACACGTTCCATAGAGAACCGCCCAGAGCTGAGAACTTAACGCCTTCGATGTCATTGCGCACAGCCGATAGTGAGAGAGGGTTAACCAGATGGATAAAAGGCAAATATTCCTGAGCTAAACGTTGGGTTTCGGCGTAAATTTCCCGGCGCTTTGCTTCATCCAACTGCTGGCTACCCTGCACGTACAGATCGTTGATTTGTTGTTCCCAATCATCAACCACGCGGTTTTCGAGCGGGTCTCCGCCCGTGGCATCCTGGTTAAAGGCATGGAGGGTACCATTGACGGCCCAAACGTTACGCCCGCCATCGGGTTCGACACCGCTTCCGCCGACAAAGCCAAGAATGTGGGCTTCCCAATCCAGTGAATCTGACAGTTTGGCGACCAGAGTATTAAACGCGATCGGTTGAAAGTCCACTGTAATACCGATCTTGGCTAGATCCTGCTTAATCTGGGCTCCCATTGCTTCGCGGATCTTGTTACCCGCGTTAGTAATCAGGGTGAAGCGCACTGGGTTACCCTCTGCATCCTGTAATTGCCCTTTCGGGGTGTACTTAAACCCGGCTTCCTGTAAAAGAGCTTTCGCCTTCTCGGGATCATAGTCGTACACTGGCAACCCCTGTTCGGGGGATAAGTAATAGGGGCTTTGCTTGTAAATGGGCGAGTCTTGAGGTTCGCCAAGCCCCTGGTAGATGCTGTTGATCATGCTGGGACGATCAATGGCGTGGGCGATCGCCCGCCGAAACTCCAGCGTATTAAACCAGCGCGATTTAATTGGATTCACCAGAGGTTTACCGTTGCGGCTGCCCCGATTGAGGTTAAAGGTTAGAAATGTCGTCGTGAGGGCAGGCCCACCGTTATAGACGGTAAAGTTACCCCGTTTTTCCTCTCGCTTCACCAGAGCAAAGTAATTGGCGGGAACTGATAGGACATCCAAACCCCCAGATCGAAACTGAACCAGGCTGGTATCAAGGGATTCGACAATTTGCAACACAAACCGTTCAATATAGGGTTGGGAGTTACCTGAACCATCTTTTCGCCAGTAATAGGGGTTGCGTTCCAGGATGGTACGTTCCCCCGGTTGATAGCGGGCCAAACGAAAAACCCCATTGGAAACGATTTGCTCAGGAGGAGTTTCGGTGCCCCAGATAGAGAGGAATTTGGGATTACCTTTCTCATCCGTGGTTTTGACGTACTGTTCCAGAGCGTGCTTGGGCAGGATTGGGATGCCTCCGCCGTAGCGGAGTAGAGGGGCAAAAGGTTCAGGGGCGTAAAACTCGACCTGGCGATCGCCCACCTTTGTCACCCGGGGAAACACACCCTTGGCACCAATCCGTAGAATATCGCGCTCCCCACTGGGAATTTTTTCGTTGAAATAGAGATCGTTAAAACTGAAGACGACATCGTCTACGGTCAAGGGCTCTCCATCCGACCAGCGCACATCCGGGCGCAGCGTGAAGACAATGCGCTGCTGATCCTCAGAAACTTCCCAGGATTCTGCAATCCCCGGCTCCAGCTCTCCGGTAATGCCATTCTGGAAGACCAGCCCCTCATACATCAGACCCAGAGCTGCGTTGGCTTCTTGGCTCATAACGCTGTTGAAGGTTTTGGGATCGCTCAGGTCGCTGCTAACCAGACGCGGAATGTGGGCAGATTCCTTCTGAAGTAGGGCAGAGCTGCACCCTTGTAAGGCAACCACCAGCACCACCAAAAGCAGGGCTAGAAGGGAAGATAGGCGGCCTCGCCATCTCCACAACCAGCCCTGCTCCATCTCGTTCATCTCGTTACCCATAACGGCCTTGACCATCCCAAATCGAATCTGCCTTCACTGTAATCCACCTGGCGGTCTTCTAACCGGGTTTTAAAGCTGGCTGAAAGGGATGTTTTTCGTGTACTTCCTGCACGAAAAACATCCCTTTCAAGCAGATCCTAGCTGTGTTGTTGGGTTATGGTGCACGGAACCGTCCATGACTCCTCTCCCCTCTCCAACGAAAGTCCAGAAGGATAATTTTCTGTCATGTTGCACAGAAAATTATCCTTCTGGGCATCAAGCCAGCAATTCTCAGTATGGGCATCAAAGCCAAGAGTTCACGCCCTACGGGCGTGAACTCTTGGCTTTGATGCCCGAGAACCGCGCGCCAAAGGCGCGCGGTTCTCGGGCCTGATTTCAAAATGAGAATTGCTGGCATCAAGCCTAGAAACGACTTGCATGGAACAATTGGTTTTCGAGCTTTAGAGGCGAGAGAGTGCCCGATGGGCACGAACTCTCGCCTCTAAAGCTCGAAATGGGAAGTGCTGAAAAACACCGAACTAGAAGACAAAATTTATAACAATGCTTTGAAAAGATATCCCCGTTTTTGCCGTTCAGACCTATATTTGTAGGCATCAAAGCAGACTTACCTTCAACATCTCAGAATGAAACCATCTTCGGGTTCCAACTCCCTGCCTACCAATCCTATTGGTGGCCCTAATCAGAATGCCTCGGGTGCTGCAACGGTTCCTCTCAAGGTCTATCGAGAGTTGGCGGCGGAGTTACAAGCCACCAAAGCGATGCTGGATTCCCTCCATGGTCAAAACCAGCAGCTAACACAGCAAAATCAACAGATGCGGCAAGACATGGAGCGGCTGGTACAGACAGCGCTGACGTTGCAGCAATACATGCCAGGCGGAACGGTTCCAGCGGGTAATGTTCTGCAAAGCTTTCCCTCTGATGCAGCCCGGACTCAGGCTGAAGCTCTGGCAGCCCAAATTCGACCCCATCGAGCAGCAACATCACCCGCATCCTCCTCGTCCTATCTGCCTGATTCGGACGACAGCACCAATCCTTTGCTGACAAGTCAGCCTATTCCCGCATTCACTCCCAGCCAGGGTTCCAGTTCCCGTGACATCAACGGGCTCTGGCTCTGGCTCATTGTTATTGGCATTATTGCGACAGCTTTCGGCGCAGGGTTCTTGCTAGTAAAACCTCTACTCCCTAGCAGCCGTTAAGAAGTTGCAGAATTGGTTTGTTCTGGGATTTTTTGAAAAGGTTGCTTTCCGTATCCAGCGGCCAGAAAATTACAACCTTTTCATGCTTTAGTGTCTGTTTTAAAGTCATTTTTTCGTGCGCTTCGCGCACGAAAAAATGACCCTTTCAGCAATTAGGACAGGAGCGAGTGAGAGCACTAGATCCCAAGCGCTCCTGTCCTAACGAACGCGACGAAGGATAAGGATATGGTGAAACCGCTGTTGGTCATTGGCAACAAGAATTACTCGTCCTGGTCGCTACGAGCCTGGTTGGTCGCCCGAAAAGCAGGTTTGGATTTTGAGGAGAAGCGCATTCCTCTGGACACTCCCGAGTTTGAAGCTAATATCGAAACCTACTCGCCCAGCCGTCGAGTCCCGGTTTTGCGAGATGGAGATCTATTGATTTGGGATTCTCTAGCGATCGCCGAGTACCTCAATGAAACCCACGCCAACCATACCCTCTGGCCCGAAAACCCACAGACCCGAGCGATCGCCCGCTCTATCACCGCTGAGATGCATTCCGGCTTCGCGACCCTGCGGCAATCGCTACCGATGAATATTCGGGCACGCGATCGCCATGTTTCCAGCACTCCCGCTCTGGAACAGGATATTACCCGCGTCACCACCCTCTGGCGCGAATGTCGGGAGCAATACGGCAGCACAGGCCCCTGGCTCTTTGGCGCTTTTTCCATTGCCGATGCCTTTTATGCTCCCGTCGTCTTTCGCTTCGTCACCTATGGCGTTTCCCTGGGTACGGTCGAGCAGACCTATGCAGAGACTGTACAGGGCGATCGCGACATCGAAGCCTGGGTGCAGGCTGCTAACGCTGAAGTCGAAACGATTCCTGGTGAAGAGGTGGGTTAATCCCAAACCGCCTGCCCAATCGTTGCAGGATGTCGCATCCATAGGATAATGGCTGACTAGTGATTGAGCGATGGTTTTGAGCCATGGCAGATTTCACATTGTTAGTCAGCAGGCGATCGCCACTATCCATGAATCCTATGTCCTCTCCTGAATACGATGCCATTGTGGTGGGTGCCGGGGCGACCGGAGGGGTAGCCGCCAAGGAATTGAGCGAACGCGGTTTAACGGTTCTCGTATTAGACGCGGGGCCACAGCGCACTCCTGATGTGGCGGTGCCCAATATTGTCCGAGATAGCGTACTGCGGGCTCAAAACCTGGCAACTCGGCAGCAGTCTTACCAGGCATTGCATCCAGGCTACTGGAAAGCAAATCCAACCCTGTTTGTTAACGAAAAAGAGAACCCTTATACAACACCGGGCGATCGCCCCTTCTCCTGGATTCGGGGGCGACAGGTGGGAGGTCGCAGCCTGACCTGGGGCGGCATCACGCTTCGTCTGTCGGATTATGAATTCAAATCTGCCAGCCAGGATGGATTTGGCGAGGACTGGCCGCTGTCCCATGATGAACTGGCTCCTTACTACGAGCGTCTGGAGCGTTTTTTTGAAGTGAAAGGGGCACGGGATAGTCTGCCGCAGTTGCCGGATGGCCCTTATGCGGCTCCTGCTTCACTGACGCCAGCAGAACTTTATTTTAAGGATGTCGTGGAGCAGGGGGGCGATCGCGCCCTCATCGTGTCTCGCGGTTTTGGCCTCCATCGCCCCACCCCAGAAAATATTTGGCCCCGCTCCTCTAGCCTGGGCTCGTCTTTGAAAGCCGCGTTGCAAACAGGAAAGGTAACGATACAACCCGATGCCGTGGTCAGCCACGTTGTGTTTGATCCGAATACGCGGCAAGCGCGAGGAGTGGGATACATCCATCGCACCCTTCACACGGCCCATGAGGTGCAGGCTCGTCTTGTTGTGCTGTGTGCTTCCACGTTGGAATCGGTGCGGATTCTATTGCACTCGACCGAGCAGTATCAAACAGGGGGTTTAGCCAACGAATCCGGCCTGCTGGGGCGCTATGTGACCGACCACATTTCCACCATGCGCTTCTTCACCCTGCCCGAGTTTCAGCAACCTGCCCATGCGTTCGATTTATCAGGTTGTGACAGCTTCTTTGTACCGCGCTTCAGCAATCTCGGCTCTCAGCAGGAATCGTTTTTGCGAGGCTATGGATTGTGGGGCGGGATTCAGCGAGTGGCCATTCCTGGCCTTGTGAGTCGAGTGGGGAATCAGGCGATCGGCTTCCTGGTGGGACATGGGGAGGTGTTGCCGCAGTACGACAACCGGGTGCGCCTGGATGGTCGCATGGTGGATGCCTGGGGGATTCCGGTGCCTCACATCGATGTGTCGTGGACCGATAACGAACACCGGATGCGGGTTCACATGCTGGAACAGATTGAGACGCTGGTGGACAAGGCGGGCGGGCAGTGCTTAGAATTGCCGGAGTTGTTCCGGGCCCCCCTGATGGGTGCGCCCTTACGCTGGATTGAGGATAAGTCGATGACGGGTACCCCTCCCGGCTTTTATGTGCATGAGTTGGGTGGGGCGCGAATGGGAACGTCTCCTCAAAACTCGGTGCTAAATCCCTATAACCAGTGCTGGGAGTCCTCCAATTTGTTGGTAGTAGATGGGGCCTGCTGGCCTTCAGCAGGTTGGCAGAATCCAACGCTGACAGAGATGGCGATTACGGCGCGTGCCTGTGAGTATGCCGTGCGCAATAGCAAGGCGTAATTGGAGGGAAAGGGTTTTGTAGATGACAGACACCGGGTGTTTTGAGTTCAGCATTGATGTTGTGTGGTGTGCGACGCACACCACACAACATCAATGCGTTTTTCCAAGCGCTTAAAATCTGGTTTTTTGTGAGAGCCGTGCGGTGCGCGGCTCTCACAAAAAACCAGATTTTAAGCGTAAAGCGCTGTAACTGCGTAAGTCTTGTTTTTTAGGAAGGTGAAAGGGTTTGTATTGGCGATGCTTGCCAGGTAGGCAGGGCTACCCGTAACTGGTCGAGAAATGCAAACGTTCCTTGGGATAGCAGGGCACCTTCGGCCGTGACGATCGCGATCGCCCGCGACAACGGCTCTGGCAAACTCCTCACTTGAATATCAGATGGTATAGGTTCAGCCGCCAGGCGAGCCATAACCGAAGCGCCTAAACCTTGATGCACCATGCTGATCACTGTAGAGTCTTGCTGCACTTCGTAGGCAATCGTCGGTTTCTGCCCGAAGCGAGAAATGTGCTCTAGAATCGTGCGCGCATGGCGGTGGGGAGGAGCCACCGGGGTCATAATCAGAGACATTTGGCCCAAGCGTTGCCAGGTCAGTTCTTCGTCGCCTCTAAGGGTGCCCGGAGGGAGGAGCACGACGAATTCATCCTGAAAAACCGTTTGAGTTTCCAGACCATCCTCAATGGGCAATAGCGTAAAGCCGATGTCGGCCTGGCCCTCTCGTACTGCCTCGGTGACGGTGGTGTAGTAGGGATACTCGGTAATGGAAATGCTGACCTCAGGGAAGCGATCGCGAAACTGCGCGATAACCTTCGGCAGCAAATGAGTCGCCACACTGCGAGGGGTCGCGATGCGCACTTCACCTCCCTGTAAGCCACGATTGCGGTTGGCCTTATGATGAATCGTCTCCACCAACCTCATCATCTGCTGAGCTTCCGGCAAAATCTCCTGACCGCAGGGAGTCAGCGCTGCACCGTGACGCCCCCGGTTCAACAGAACGACCCCCAGTTCTTCTTCGAGGGCGGCGATCGCATAACTCACGGTCGATTGCGACAAGCCCAGATCCAGAGCGGCTTCACTAAAGTTACCGTGTTGGGCCACGGTGATGAAGGCACGGAGTTGGGAGATTTTGATGCGAGTTTCGGCACTCATAGGCAGGAGACAGAGAAAAGGGGCAGATGAGTGGATGGGCAGGAGTGGATGAGGTTCCTATACCCTACACCTCGTCCCCCAGTTTGTGGCTATCGAGGAATTCGATGGGACGTATCTATCGATTATTTTGATTCAACGGAGCAGGCAGTCTAGGCTGACATTTATATCCTGAATCCCTGGAAGGCTGCGATGGATCTGCTGCTTGCCCTGATTCTCTCCTTTCTTTTGCTGCTGTTTAGTTCCCTTAAGGGAGTTTTTATTGCCTATCCGTTGGGGGTGGCTCTGGCAATTTTTGTCGGGCTTTGTTGGCATCGGGGTTTTGCCCTAAAGACACTGTTTCGATTTGGCGTGGAGGGGATTCAGCGGGCCTTTCCGGTGCTGAGTGTGTTGTTGTTGATTGGTCTGGTGATCGCCAGTTGGATGGCAGCAGGAACGGTGCCAGCGTTGGTTTACTACGGCTTGCAATGGATTCATCCCCACACCTTTCTGCTGATGGCTTTTTGGCTCACCAGTGGGGTGTCCTTGTTGATCGGCACCTCCTTCGGGACAGTCGGCACCATCGGCCTGGCATTGATGACGATGGCCCAGGGCAGTGATTTAAACCCGCATCTGTTGGCAGGGGCAGTAATTGCGGGAGCCTATGTAGGCGATCGCTGCTCTCCCATGTCCTCCAGTGCCCTGCTCATCGCCACCATTACCCGCACGAATCTTTACGGCAACCTGAAGCGCATGTGGCGCACCTCTGGAGTATCTCTGCTGGTATCGTCACTGATCTACCTGGCACTATCCCTACAACACCCCATTCATCTAACCACCCCGTCCCTCCCCCAGGATCTAGACCGAGTATTTCATATTCAGCCGTTGTTGCTATTGCCTGCGCTGCTGATTTTGGGCTTGTCAGTGGCCCAGGTGGAGGTGAAGCGATCGATGTTGCTGAGTACGGGAGTGGCGATCGCGATCGCCCTTTTCTACCAACATCACTCCCCTCTACAACTATTACAGTTCCTCTGCCTGGGCTTTCATCTGGAAACAGGCACCTCGCTGGATGCTTTACTGCTGGGAGGCGGGATGCTATCCATGGCAAAAGTTTCCCTGGTGGTGATGATTTCCACCGCTTTTGTGGGCTTGTTTGCCGGAACCCGAATGCTGGAGTCGATTCAGGAACCTTTGATGCGGCGTACGGGAACTCGTAACCGCTTCCTGACGACTGGCTTGGTGGGCGTTGGGACAGCAGCATTTGGCTGCACCCAGACCATTGCGATCCTGCTTACTGAACAACTCATGCGCTCGAAATATAAAGAAAGCCCAACAGGGAATGCAGCTCTAGCCCTTGACCTGGAAAATACAGTAGTTGTAATCTCGCCGTTAATTCCCTGGAATATTGCGGGGCTGGTGCCCGCCACTGTGTTGAGTACAGATGCTGGCTTCATTCCCTACGCGTGCTACCTCTATTTACTTCCGCTGGCCAACTGGCTCTATAGTCAGTTAGCGACTCCGTCGAAACCACAACTATGCAACTGACTCCCCAGGAAAAAGACAAACTTCTAATTTTTACTGCTGCGCTCCTAGCTGAACGCCGCAAAGAAAAAGGACTGAAACTCAACTACCCTGAATCCGTCGCTTACATTTCCGCTGCCATTTTGGAAGGGGCACGAGAGGGACGCACTGTATCTGAACTGATGACCCATGGCACGACTCTCTTGACCCGAGACGACGTCATGGAAGGCATTCCCGAGATGATCCACGAAGTCCAGGTCGAGGCCACCTTCCCCGATGGAACGAAACTGGTCACTGTACACGACCCCATCCGTTAATGAATTTTCCCGCCACATTAATGATGTGATGTAAGGAGTAAGGCGATGATTCCAGGCGAATTGTTTGTGGAGCCCGGCGAGATTGAACTGAACGCAGGGCGAGAAACCGTCACGTTGACCGTTGCAAACACGGGCGATCGCCCCATCCAGGTCGGTTCCCACTTCCACTTCTTCGAAGTCAACAAAGCCCTCTCCTTCGATCGCGACCAGGCTCGCGGCATGCGCCTCGACATCCCCGCCGGAACCGCCGTCCGCTTCGAACCCGGCGACGAAAAAGAAGTCACCCTCGTCACCCTCGTCGGCACCCGCGAAGTTTACGGCCTCAACGGCCTGATAAACGGCTTCCTCGACGGCAAACCCAAAGCTGAAGAGAAAACTGAAAAAAGCGACAAAAAGAAAGATAAGAAGAAGAAAAAGTAGCCTGTCTTAGGGGATTTCCAGCAATAAAATTACCTCCGTGATATTGGTGCTTTGCCCGCGAAGCAGGCAAAGCACCAATATCACGGGTAAATTCTTATGCAGAAATCTCCTTAGATCCTGCACCAAATCCTGAAGCCCTATTTTTCCAATGTCCATATGAAGGGGTTGCTGGGTTAAGAACGGCTAACCCACACCCCCTAACCCCCTCTCCTGGGAGAGGGGGGATCGGAGAAAAACAGCTCAATGGTTGTTAAAAAGGTTTTCCGGCTTGATCTCCCCTCTTCTGGGAGAGGGACCGGGGGTATGGGCTCAGGGCGATCGCTTCAAACAAGCGCATAAACCTAATTTAAAACCCACCGATGCGAAGCGCCACATTCACCTCCCACCAATAACTCCTTGTGCCAGGGGGTCTGGGGGACGGCACCCCGTCCTCCAGTCGGGGAGTTTGAGGGGCGACGCGCCCTCAAGCAGGGTTTCCAACATGCAACCAAAACGTTATAAAGTTCTGAATGGGTTCGCCATTTAGAATTCTTTAATCTCCTTATGACGCAAATGTTGGGCTTTTCGCTTCGCCAATGGCGCCGGTTCTTCCAATTTGTCGGCTTGTGCGGATTGTGTATTGCACTCATCGTCGGCTGCGGCTCCTCCCAAGACACCGCCTCACAGGGTAACAGCCCAGCCGCTCAAACCACCGGAGGGCGAATCACAATGGGCACAACCCAAAAAGTAGAAACCCTCGACCCCGCCGATGCTTACACCATCTTCACCGGCATCCTCATGTACAACATGGGCGATCGCCTCTACACCTACAAACCCGGCACCACCGAGCTAACCCCCCAACTCGCCACCGAAATGCCCACCGTCAGCGATGACGGCCTCACCTACAAAATTCCCCTGCGGCAAGGCGTCACCCTTCACGACGGCACCCCCTTCAACGCCGAAGTGATGAAATTCTCCATCGATCGCTTCATGACCAACGGCGGCGGCCCCTCCTTCCTGCTGAGCGATCTGGTTGACTCTGTAACCGCCAGCGGCGAATACGAACTGACCCTCAAACTCAAATACCCCTTTTCGGCGTTCCCCTCAGTCCTCTCCTTCTGGGGCGTCACCCCCGTTTCTCCCAAGTCCTACAAAATTGCTGAAGGTAGTTTCCAACCCGAAACCTTCGTCGGTAGCGGCCCCTACAAACTAGCGTCTCTGGGTTCCGACTTCATCAAGCTGGATGTGAACGAAAACTACTGGGGTGATAAACCCGCCAATCAGGGCATCGACATCCAAATCTTTGCCAGCCCCGCGAACCTCTACAACACCTTCAAAACCAAGGGCGTTGATGTCGCCTATCAAACCCTCGACCCCGACCAGGTTGCCAGCTTGCAGCGAGAATCTCAACAGGGCGGCTGGCAGGTAATTGAAGCGGGTAGCAATGTGGTCAACTACATGACCCTGAATCAGAAGATCGAGCCGACCAATGATCTGACGATACGGAAGGCGATCGCCGCCATGATCGATCGCAACCTGATCAACAATCGCGTCTTCCAAAATCAGGCCGCACCGCTCTATAGCCTGATTCCCACCAGCTTCGACATCTACAAACCCGGCTTTAAAGAAGCCTATGGTGATGGCAACTTCGACCTGGCAAAACAACTGCTGGCCGAAGCGGGCTACTCCGAATCCAAACCCTTCACATTTGAAATCTGGTATCCCTCAGCCTCCACAACCCGCTCCATCGTTGCCAACACCTTGAAGGAATCCATCGAAGCGGCCCTCCCTGGATTGGTCACTGTTAGCGTTCAAAGTGCGGAACGGGCAACCCTCTCCAAAGGAGTGGATAGCGGCCTCTATCAAACCGTGTTGCTCAACTGGTATCCCGACTTTTACGACGCCGATAACTTCATGCAGCCCTTCGTCACCTGCGATGAAGGCTCCCCCGAAAAACTCTGTACAAAAGGGGCCAGCCAGGGGAACGGCTCCTTCTACTACAGTGAACAAGCCAACCAACTGGTGAAAGATCAGCGTGCCGAGCGCGACCCGCAAGCCCGGAATAAGATGTTTGAGGAACTTCAAGACCTGGTGGTGGCGGATGTTCCCTACATTCCCCTGTGGCAGGACAAGGATTTCGTCTTTGCTCAGTCCGGTGTGAATAACGTAGCCATCGAACCCACTCAACTGTTCTTGCTCTGGCAGATTCAGAAGTAATGTCCTCTCGTTCCAGCGCTCTGCGCTATTACATTCTGTCGCGGTTGCTTCTGGCCCCGCTGATGCTGTGGATTATCGCCACGGTCGTCTTCATGCTGCTGCGGGCAACACCGGGGGATCCCGTCGATTCACTACTGGGTGCGCGCGCCCCCGATGCCGCGAAAGAAGCCCTGCGAGAGCGGCTGGGCCTGAACGCTCCCCTGTGGACGCAATACCTGACCTATTTGTGGAAACTGCTCCACTTAGATCTGGGTACGTCCCTGACTACTCAGGGGCAATCTGTAGTGAATATCATTCGCAATTATTTCCCCGCCACCTTGGAGTTAACGCTCATTAGCATGGTGGTTTCAGTCACTGTCGGCGTACTGATTGGCTCGCTTGCGGCTTCGCGGCCTAATACACCCCTGGATGCGGGGGGACGGTTGTTTGGCATCATTACCTACGCCGTGCCGATGTACTGGTTTGGGATGCTGCTGCAACTTCTGTTTGCGGTGCAGTTGCGTTGGTTTCCCATTGGCACCCGGTTTCCCATCAGCATGACTCCGCCTCAAGGGCCAACAGGACTGTATCTGTTAGATAGCGTACTGCAAGGCCGCCCTGATGCCTTTTTCACATCGCTCTATCACCTGGTTCTACCCAGCCTCACGCTGGGCATTCTGCTCAGCGGTATCTTTGAGCGAATCGTGCGGGTTAACCTGAAGCAAACCTTACGCTCGGATTATGTAGAAGCAGCCCGTGCGCGAGGTATTCCCGAACGACGAATTGTCTTTGCCCATGCCCTTAAAAATGCTCTAATTCCGCTGATTACAGTGTTGGGTTTGACGATCGCCTCGCTTCTGGGCGGTGCAATTCTCACGGAAGTTACGTTTAACTGGCCAGGATTAGCCAATCGGCTTTACCAGGCTATCGATACGCGAGACTATCCAGTCGTGCAGGGAATTATGGTGTTCTTTGGGGTGATTGTGGCGGTCGCCTCCATTCTGATTGACATCCTCAACGCCTGGGTTGATCCTCGCATTCGCTATTAATCCAGATGAATCGTGTGTAAGCACACCATTACCTGACTCACCACTAGACCTCCTGCATGAATCAATTTTTCAGGACGTGCGTTGTGCGGTTTCGCCACACAATGATTCACGCAGGAAGTCTACTATTGCCCTAAAGCCAAATCCAAACGGCGTTGGGAATCCTCTAAAGCTTCTTCTGGAGTAGCCTTACCCAGAACGACTGCTTCGATCGCCCGTCCCAAACTATCCGAGATGCGATTGTATCCGGGGAAAATGGGGCGCGATCGCCCGTACTCCGCTTGTTCCAAGAACACGTCGACAGCCGCTTGTTTCGCCATGAAATCTTTATAGGCTTGGCTTTCGCGCGATCGCACATTCACAGGTAAATATCCTGTTTCGATCGCCCATTGAGTTTGAAAGTCCTCACTCAGCACATAAGCCATGAAAGTTTGAGCGGCCTTCTCCCGTTCTGGAGTGGATTTGAGCAGGAATAAGTTTTCGCCACCCGTGCTGGTAGCGCGACGGGCACCTTCGGGGATAGGCATGACGGCAAAATCGACCCCAGTAGCCTGTAGCTGACCCAACGTCCAGGGGCCCGTGAGTTGCATGGCGACCTTTCCAGCCAGAAAACCATCCACCTCGTAGCCACGCTCCGGACCAGAGAGGACGACGGAGCCATCCGAAATCAAGTCTTGCCAGAGGTGAAGAGCGGCGATCGCCCCCACATTATTCAATGTCACTTTAGGTTCTGCACCCGGTTCCGATGGGTTGGCCTCCGTCAGCTCACCACCTCCGCTCCACATGAAGGGAAGCCAGGTGAAAACCGACCATTCTCCTTTCCCCAACGGTAGTAGCATCCCATGCTGGTCTTTGCTTGGGTCTGTGAGTTGTTTTGCAACGGCCCGCAGTTCTTCCCAGGTATGTGGCACCTCACGAATACCCGCTGCCTCAAACAGAGTGGGTCGATAGAATATGCCCACATTGTTCGTACCGAAGGGAATGGACCAGATATGCCCCTCCCAGGTCATAGACTCAAATAAAGCGGGTCCAATCTGCTCCTTCAGCCCACTCTCGGTGAGCCAATCCTCTAAAGGGCGGATAGCCTCTAACTCGACCAATTGCCCTGTAAACATAGGGGCAAACCAGAGTAGGTCAGGAGTGGCATTACCAACGATCGCCGCCAGCACCTTTGGCGTCTGTTGATCTGACTGCCCCACGTAAAGAGATTCCACCTGAATATCAGGATGCTCCTGGTTAAAGCGATCGACTAACCGCTGCAACACATCCCGGTTGGGAGGCGGGTTGACCCCTTGCCACAAGGTCAGGTGGATCACATCCGATTCTTTAGCCCGAGGGTTTTGGCATCCTGTGAGGCCCAGTAATGTCACCAGGCAAATAATCAACAAACGACGAGTGAGTGCGAACATAATCGTTGAGCCGTAGCGTACTCCTATTATTCATGGTGTACAAGCTCAGCGCACCATAAATCACACAGCGCGTTTCAAGCGCTGAAAATCTGGTTGTTTTTGTGAGAGCCGTACGGAGCGTGGCTCTCACAAAAACAACCGTGGCTGCTTCAAGCGCAAAGCACTGTAGGATGCAAAACTTGGCAGTTTTCTGAAACCAGTTTGGCCTAAAAGAAACGATCGCACTCCTGGCTCTGGTTCAACAATAAAGGTCTACTGCTTTCGTGCCGCGAGGTAGGTTTTATGAAAGCTTTGCTCCAGTTTTTGCAATGGATGTTAGTTGGTTTAACAGGATTAATTTTGTTGGCGTTGACGTTCAGGACATCGATCAATGTTGTGAACGGGTTGATGTTATTGGGGGCGATCGCTATTGTTATCCCCAATCTAGAACGCAAGTTATTCCAGGGCAATCTCATGCTTCTGCACTCTAGCATCATTCGCTTAGGAGCCTGGTATGTGCTGTTATTAATGGCTGTTTTTCTGGCACAGTTTCCCTAATGCCGTGGAAAATGCAGAGCTGATGCATTCTTGTCGTGTGCGAAGCACGCTGCAACAAGCACTAAACCTAGTGAACTTGCATTGATATTCAAGCTTGAAGCGAGAAATCTGCTCGATTAATGGCGAGACCATCCGTTAAATTCGCAAACTGACCGCCCGTTCCAAACCCAGAGGCCGTGCCATTGGCGTTATAGAATAAGCTTCCCGAGCCTGTGACATAGGTGATAATAGCCGCGCTCGTTTGGGCTTGGGCGGCCGAGCTAACCGATGCAAAGCTCAGCGTACTTACAGCCGTAAACGTGGTTTTGTCTAACACAATTTTGTCGAGCCCTGAGACAAAGTCTGTAACCGTATCCACTCCCATCCTCGCCACATCAAACGCAACATTGATGTCGAAAATGAAGCGATCGCGCCCCACTCCCCCTGTCAGAGTGTCGCCTCCACTTCCCCCGGTGAGGGCATCATTGCCCTGGCTACCGATGAGCGCATCATTGCCGCTATTTCCCCGCAGACTATTGTTCGCACGGTTACCCTGCAACCGATTACCCAGGCTATTACCCAATCCGTTAATCGCTCGGCTTCCAGTTAAAGTTAAGCGTTCGAGATTGGCCCCCAGAATATAGGTCCGGTTCGACAAGACCGTATCCGTACCCCCGTTCGGTGCTTCAGTAATCACATCGCCAAGGTTGTGAACATAAGTGTCATTGCCAGAACCACCCCGCAACAGATCTCGACCATTGCCACCATTCAGGTAATCACCTCCATTACCTCCAAGCAATGTGTCATTGCCATTGTTGCCCAGTAAGCGATCGTTACCGCCACGGGCGTCCAGGGTTTCAGGACTGGCGTTTCCCGTCAGGGCATCCCGGTTGTTGGTACCGATGATGCTTTTGTTCACATCCAGCCGAAAGATTTCGCCATCCAGGTCAACGATGTAAAGATTGCCGGCAGCATCCTCTCCAAAAGAAGCAATGTTGTCAATGGAGCCAGCATCAGGGGTAAGTTGGCTCGTGCGATCGCGAAACTGCGTCACCCGTCCATTGCGATAGCGGAATGACCAGATACGGCTGGACACAAAATCGCCAAAGAAATAAGTGCCACTCAGATCCACAACCGGACCCCGGTACACATATCCTCCAGTGATGGACTCCCCGACAGAGTGACTGTACTCATAAATAGGGGCAACCAGGTTGGAAGGGGCTGTTCCCGGTTCATAGGGCTCAGTTCCTTCGAAAAGATCCCAGCCATAGTTCCGTCCCCCGACGTTGGCAGGCTGAACGTTGATTTCTTCACGCTGGCCCTGGCCCACATCGGCGATGTACAGCGCCCCTGTGAGGCGATCGAAGCTGGGTCGCCAGGGGTTGCGCAAACCGTAGGCCCAGATTTCATCATCCCCCGCCCTTCCAACAAAAGGATTATCAGCCGGGATGGCGTAGTTGCGGTTTGGATCTGTGGCAAAGGCATCCCGGTTAACATTCAACCGCAAGATCTTGCCCAGTAGGTTATTGGTAGTATCTTGCGCATTGTCGTCGGGGTCGCCACCACTGCCGCCATCTCCAGTGGCGATGTAAAGGTATCCATCCGGACCAAAACCCAGCCAGCCACCGTTATGGTTCGCGTAAGGCTGGTCAATGGTGAGAATGGTGCGGGCGGAGTTTGGGTCAGCGAGGTTGGCATTGCCGTCCTGTACGGTGTATTCCACAATCTTGGTTTGCCCGGCTGCCCCGCCGCCTGGCGATGTATAGTTCACATAGAATTTGCCGTTCTGAGCAAAGTTGGGATGGAAGGATAACCCTAACAATCCCTGTTCTCCACCGTCTTCCAGTAACTCACTGTTAGAAATGGTTAGAAATGGCGTCGGGAGAACCGTTCCAGTCTGAAGGTTCAGGATTTTGATGCTGCCCGTTCGCTCCACAATGAAGAGCCGCTGCGAATCACCTGGAGGTGAAGTGACGTAGAGAGGCTGCTCCAGACCACTGGCAATGCGATCGCTCGAAATGTCTACGACAACAGTTCCAGTAGACTGAGCACTGGCACGGTCTGTAATTGCAGAACTCATCGGTTGACCTCCAGAGGATTTTCAGGATCGCTACATTGTCGTACCAGACTAAAGTTTTATAGCAGTTTCCATTCAATAACCACATCACTTTCTAGACAGGTTATTTTGCCGCATCAAATCAGAAGAGGCGCAGAGCAAAGCTCCGCACCTCTTTTAGTTACACGATTGAAGCGGATAGGGTGTCAGGCCTTGAGAATTTCATCATCCGTGGAAAAGTCAATTTCCTTTTGACTCCGACCACTGGCCAGGTAATCGTTCTCAAAGGAATCTTTGAGCCCCGCAACCAGATCAAAGCGAGGTGCCCAGTTAAGCTGAGATTTCGCTTTGTGCGTGTCGGTAAAAAAGTGCTGAACTCGCATCGGAAAAGCTTTGCGTTTGCCAAAGTCAAAGGCTTTAGGATCGTAATAAACAATCTTTAATGTGCTGGGATCTTTCCCGGCCGCTTCAGCGCAGACTTTTGCAAGCCCTGTGAAAGTGATCAGGCGATCGCCTGACACGTTGTAAATCTGCCCAATCGCCATCTTGTTCCCCAACACTGCTGCCATCGCCGCTGCCAGATCAGCGCAGTGGCCCAGCTGCGTCATAGCCATCCCATTGCCAGGAATGGGGATGGGGCGATCGCGCACAATGCGGTCGAAGAACCAGGCTTCCAGGTCGTTATAGTTTTGTGGGCCGTAGATGTAGACCGGACGCACTGACGTGAACGGCACTCCTTGGCTCATCAGGTAGTTTTCCGTCTCAAACTTGCCCTTATGACGGCTTTTCGGATCAACTGGATCACCCTCAATGTGGGGCATCTGGTCGGATTTAAGGTACACCCCCGCAGAGCTGACATAGACGAAGTGTTGAATTTTGCCGTTAAAAATTTCGACGAGGGGTTGGGTATCGCTCAGTTCGCGGCCATTGTTATCGAAAATAGCATCGAAAGACTCACCCGATAGTTTTTCTTTTAGTTGAGCGGGATCGGTGCGATCGCCCACAATCTGCTGCACTCCTTCAGGGGCCGGATGGTTGCCCCGGTTAAACAGCACCACCTCATGGCCCTGTTTGACCAGCAATTGCGTGAGATAGACCCCGATGAAGCGGGTGCCGCCAATAATGAGTACGCGCATAGGGTTTCCTGGAGTAATGTGACATCCGGTCAAATAACCATGATATGGGGTAGTGCGCCGTACGGCCCCATATCATGGTTATTTGAGGCTGTTTAAAAAGTTGATTTTTCGTGCGCGTGAGGCACGAAAAATCAACTTTTTAAACAGCCCTTAGGCTGAGCTACCGATTTGATTAGTATGGAATCGTTAATACTGAGAACCGCTCAGCAAATTCATCAAGGAGTTCCACACGGCAATATAAAAGTTGCCATCGATCTCACTGCGCAACAGTTCGAAGGGCATTCCTTGATTACCAATGAAGGGACGGAGTCGCCAGCCGAGTTGCATTCCGACGACAGCGTAAATCAGAATCCAGATGCGCAGCAGTAAGTTATTCAGGGGTTGTTCCATTCGAAAGGCGATGTAGGAACAGCCACGATACAGGTAACGAACGCCATACACTCCACACAGGCCAAAAATGATGACATGCAGTAACAGCAGAAATTGATAGTTATCAGGCGTGGTGACGGTGAAAAAGAAAGCGATGGGAGCCAAGCTCACCAGCAAAATCGTCGTTGTGCCCAGGGTCATCACCATCAGAGCAACAGTCTGTAGAAACTTGAAACTCTGCCCTAAGAGAACATTAAAGGTGTAGAGCGAAGGAATGCAGATGAGGGCTGTCAGTAAAAAGAGAATAGGAAGTTTGACCGCAGAAGAAAGCGCCTGCAATGGCCCGTTATACATCCCCATCACCAGGCCGTAGAACCCAGAGAGCAAGGCACAGAGAATGGACATCGCCGCAATGATGCGAGGCAATTGCTGCTGACTATGAATTTGCTCGAATAGAGCCGTCTGCGCTCGCAGGATATAGTCCAAAAAGTAAAAAGCCAGCCGTACCAGGCCACTCTTTTGAAGTGCTTCCCGTAGGGAACGAATTTCGGCCTGGGAGTAGTGAAACCGGGCGTGGGTATCTGCGGGCTGCGATCGCCCTCTATCCCGCTTAGATGGATGGTGAGAGTCAGCCGTATAAGGGCGATCAGCCGTGTAAGGGCGATCGGTCTTATCCCATTCATCACGGCTATGCGGACTATAGTCGTCGTCAAAATTGTGGAGGTCGTCTCCTGAGCCTATTGGTAGTTTTAGATCAGGATCGTCATCAGGTTTTCCCATAGTGATCTCTTACAAAGAGGAATGCAGACGTGGTTGATCTATCAAAGCCTTGGTCTTCTTAAACCGCTGTTCTGTTCACAAAAATTCGACAAAAGCTCAAATTCAGTTCAAGATTGAATGAATTTCCGTAAACACCCCTAACCGAAATGGAATCTAATAGTTTCCTCCAGTAGAGACTGATTCCGGTAGTATTTCGGACTGAATATTGTTCTGGGAGTGTATTTTTTGTTGTGGAAGGGGTATAGCATCCCTTTCACAACAAAAAATACACGTTTGAAACACACTCCTCAACCTGATGCAGGGTGGGATACAAAGGGCACTCTGAGCCCCTGTATCCCACCCTGCATCAGCATTGAACTATAATCCAACCTTTGGCTTCATCAATGATCATCCCAGACTACACGACCCCAGTATGTTGCGAATAACTTGCAAGAAGCCGAGCAATGCATGTATGCTCCTAATGGAAAACGTTTGAAACGTTGTTTTTTCGTGGTGTTAATCCATGCATAACCAACATTTCAAACTCCTTTTTTGCTGGCTATTTGTGTTGGGGTTAGTGGTGTGAGTCGCTCAGTATTGTGGAGTCGCCGTCAGTTTCTTCGGTTGGGTGTAGCGGCGGCAGGGGTATCTGGAGTGGCGATCGCCTGTCAAGCCTCCCAATTCGGTTCCTCTGTCGCCATTCCACCGTTGCCAGATATTACGGATGATCTGCAGTTTGGGTTTAACCCGATGCAGGTGTTGCGAGATTTTGATTATGGAACAGTCAAACACGAAGGTGGACGCACTGTTCGAGAATTTGAAGTAACGGCTAACAGCACTACCCTGCAACTCAACCGAGCCATTTCATTTGTTAGTTGGAATTTGAACGGGCGCGTGCCTGGGCCAACTCTACGAGCACGGGAGGGCGATCGCGTTCGCGTCATTTTCCACAACGAAGATGGGCATTCCCATAGTTTGCATTTCCACGGAACCCACCCGGCCGACATGGATGGCACGCAACCCATCCGTCATGGCAACACCATGGTTTATGAATTTGATGCCGCACCCTACGGCGTACACCTCTACCATTGCCACATTGCCCCCGTTACACGCCACATCAGCAAAGGGCTATATGGCATGTTTATTATCGATCCGCCCGAAGGCCGTCCCCCGGCTGACGAAATGGTTTTGGTCATGGGAGGCTATGACACAAACAACGATGACCGCAATGAACTTTATGCGTTCAATGGTATTCCAAACTATTACCGAGATCATCCCATTCCCATTTATCAGAATCAGCGCGTTCGTGTCTATTTATTGAACATGATCGAGTTTGATCCAGCCGTTACATTTCATATCCACGCTAATTTCTTTCAAATCTTTCGAACAGGACGAAGCCTAAAATCGACGGAAGAAACTGACGTTATCACAATGGGTACAGCCGAACGTCATATTTTAGAATTTTCCTATTCTCTACCAGGCCAATACATGTTTCACCCTCATCAAGATGGCATTGCCGATCTTGGTTGTATGGGGGTGTTTGACGTGCTTCCCACTTGAAAATAGTGTTTCCTTGAGGCGATGAAGCCTTGTCAATCATTGCCCTAAACATTAGATCTCCTACATGGATCATTGCGCGGCTCCGCGCACAACGATTCGTGCCCTCAAAAACTAATTTATGCAGAGAGCCTGCAAATCAACAACCTACAAATCAACAATCTACAACTCTTTTGGAAGGGTGACAGCGATGCTGTTACTCCTATAAAGAACTTTAGGTTACTAAACCAGGACTTACGCAAGCCCGCTACCTACAGTGCATTGTTGTTGTGGGTGGGGTGCTCCGCACCCCACCCACAACAACAATGCGTAAGTCCTGTAAACGTAAGGTTCTGAGAGCAATGTACTTTCAGGAGGCTGGCACCGGCAAAAATATCTTGCCGACTTTATTGACATTATTTCTCACTAATCTTAGTCTGAGGACTGTATAGTTGTTCAGCAAGGGATTCCATAACAGTGAAACGGTCGAAATCGGTTGAGCTTTTTCTAGCCTTGGGGCTGGCCGCAACAATGGGAGCCTGTGGCACCCCTTCGGCCAATACCAGTACCGACCAACATGAAAGTGGAGCTGCAGATACGGCTACCACAACTCATTCAGCAGCCGACCAAGGCGGCGAGGGTGGCGAAGGCGGAGAAGGTGGTGAAGGCGGTGAAGGCGGTGAAGGCGGTGCAGCAGCCACCGGTAATCCTGATGTTAACTACATGACAACTCTGGGGTTGATGAAAGGACACCTCATGGTGGCTCAGGAGTTGATGGAGCAGGGAAAATATGAAGAAGCCGAACCTCACATTGGGCACCCCGTTGAAGAATTGTACGGCGGCATCGAAGGAGATCTAACGGCCCGTAACGTACCGGAATTTAAGTCAACTCTGACTGAGCTCCACGATCTTGCACAATCCAGCCCTGATAGCCCAGAGACCAAAGCAGCTTTTGATGAATCCATGCAGGCTGTTGATGCGGCGATCGCAGCCCTCCCCGAAAGCCAGCGCCAATCTCCTGAGTTTGTCATGGACGTGATCAACCAGATGTTGAAGACCGCTGGAGAAGAATACGAAGCGGCGATCGCAGATGGCAAATTTGTCGAACTAGTCGAGTACCAGGATTCCCGAGGCTTCGTGCTGTATGCCGAGGAGCTGTACAAAGGAATTGAGGGCACAATGAGCCAGCAGAAAGCGGATCAACATAAGACGATTACTGATAGCTTTACCCAACTGAAAACCGCTTGGCCTGCGGTAAACCCACCTGCAACTCCGGTAAAAACTCCCTCCGAAGTGCTGGGGCTGATCTCCCAGGTTGAGCTCAATAGCTAAACCAAGAAACTCACATTTCTTGTATATGAGGGAGTGGAGGGCAGTTGCCTTCCACTCCCTCAACGGTTCCATGGTTCACCCCGTAAGACATGCCTAATGCTCTACGTTCTACTTAAGCAGAACGTAGAGCATTAGACATGTCTTCCATTCAGCAATTCTCATTTTGAAATCAGTCCCGAAAACCGCGCGCCTTTGGCGTGCGGTTTTCGGGCCTCAAAGCCAAGAGTTCACGCCCGTAGGGCGTGAACTCTTGGCTTTGAGGCCCATACTGAGAATTGCTGTCTTCCATTAAATTGGTGTAAGACCTGGAGACGAGGTATGGGGTCCACCTCCATAGATTTGAAACATAATCCTACAGTTCTTGTCGGTTGGGGTTAGAAGAGGTTAGATTCTAAGTCCTGGTAGCCTTATCGGGCGATCGCTCTCCCCATTCAATGCAATGGAAAACTCTATCTATAGAAGCATTGCTTCATTGCGAGCAATTCAACAATCAGAATCTGAATTGCCATTGAGAAATGAAGCGTGTCGGTCTAAATTTTTTCTTCACTCGCGCATTACCAAAAAAGTTTTTCTTTTTTTTCATGGGTTTACAGCAGGCCCTTACCAATTTGAACCGTTAGGCAACGCGTTTCATAAAGCGGGTTACAACGTACTCGTGCCTCTGCAACCAGGGCATGGAATAGCTGGAGAGTGGAGTCGCCACAACACTCCACCATTACCGACGGATGTGAGAGTTTACCAACAATTTGTGCTGGAGTGGATTGGGCGAGCTCAAGAGCTGGGAGATGAGATCATCGTGGGAGGCCTGTCGAGCGGGGCCAACCTGGCGGCCTGGGCAGCACTGGAGCACCCAGAACAGGTGGGGCGATCGCTCCTCTTCGCCCCTTTTCTCAAAGGCCGCAACCCCTTATTCGATTGGTTAATCAACGTCTTACCCTTCTACTACGAGTGGTTCAACAAAGATGCTCCCGGCAACTTTGGCTACAAAGGGTTTCGTATTCCAGCTCTCCGTCTATTTTTAGAGCTAGGAAAAACAGTTCTAAACCAGGCACAAGTCCGCCGCTCGGCCCCCATGCTAGTGGTCAGCAGTGATGCGGATATGGCCACAGATCCAGGTACCCATCGGCAATTGTTTCAGGCAGTTCAGGTGCGGCAACCGCAATCCTGGTACTACTGCTTCGACAAATCCCTCGGCATCGGTCATCGCATGACGACTCGGATAGAAGACAACCCCTACGAAGACCAGTTGATTACGCTAACGCAATCCTACGTAGAAAGCAGTCTCACTTGGCCCCAGTTACAACTTCTCACCCGGCATATTCAGAAGGGAAAACCTGCCGATACAATCGCCTGTGCAGCCAACTTGTACACCTTGATCCCGTCCTATCTCAAGAATTTTTTGGAATGGGATCTGAGCGATCGCACCACCGGGTTCCTCAGCTCCCTCTAAGATCTGCTTTAAAGGTTATTTTTCGTGGGCGAAGCCCACAAAAAATAACCTTTAAAGCACGCCCTCATATCTTTTCAACATGAAGATAGTGAATGGGATGTGGTGAAAGGGGCACTTGGTGCTCCTTTCATCACATCCCATTCACACGTCTAAAACGCCCCAAGATAGCTATGAGGCTAACAGTGAGACATGGGCACTGACCACACGCCATCCTTCCGGGGTACGCATCCAGGTTTGGCTCTGGCGACCGCTTTTACCGGAGCGTACGAATTCAGTATTGGCTGTGGCAAAGTCGTGCCCGTAGGTTGTGATGACTGTGTTTTGGAGAGTACGAGTTAAATTGAGGGGCGATCGCCCCTGCCGAAAGTTGGCGATCGCCTCATAGCCATACAGGTTCTCCGTTGCCCCATAGCGAATGGTATGGGGACTATTCCAAAACAATTCATCCAATACGGCTACATCATTGCTCACCAGGGCTGCTTCATAACGCTCAAAAGCTGCTGTGACTTCAGCCAGCACCTCCGGTAAATTAATGTTCATACCTGCTGTCATCCGTTCCAATCACTTTTGTAAGAGTATTTCATTAACATTCTCACAAAAATTCTCGCCCGATGGACTAAACCTCCTACCCTCATGCAAGAGCGGACGTTGAATGCCATTCCTTTGAGGTCGCATGAGATAGCTGCATCAAAACAAAATAAGTCTTTTCAGCAGCAATTCTCAGTATGGGTTTCAAAGCTGAGAGTTCGTGCCCGAAGGGCACGAACTCTCAGCTTTGAAACCCGAAAATAGCCCGTCGAAGGCGGGCTATTTTCGGGTTGGATTTCAAAATGAGAATTACTGTCTTTTCAGAGACCTTTTAAGCGATGTTTCGGAGTATGTTATACGCATTGAAACTCTTCAGATTGCACCTACCGTATGAGCCCGGCAACTTATACCGATCCGGTCGCTAAACTCCTTTCCTTGGGCAACGAGTCTCCAAATTTGGAAGATGATTGGCTTGATTATCCATCCCAGTTTGGCTTTACCTCGGGCCACGCAGCGGAGTTAATTCGCTTAACAACCGATACTCAATTCGATGAACTACAAGCCGACAGAAGTGAACTCTGGGCCCCTATTCATGCCATTCGCGCCTTAGGCCAGCTTCAGATTGAGGAAGCGATCGCCCCTCTCATGGGGCTACTCATTCAAGACGATGATTACATTCAGATCAATGTCCCACGGGCTTTAGGGATGATTGGCGTCGGGGCGATCGCTCCCCTCACCGAATTTATCAACGATGACCAGCAAGAGGAGTCAGCACGGGGCTTTGCGATTGCTGCCTTAGGAGCCATTGGGCAGGAACAACCTGCGGCCCGGCCAGCAGCGATTGAGGCTCTCATGGCACTGCTGGCTGATCCAACCCGCTATCCTGGGCCGTTGTCAACTTATATAGCTGGAGAACTTATCGACCTTAAAGCTACCGAAGCTGCACCTCTAATTCAGCAGGCATTCGCCTCAGGTGCTATCGATGAGTGGATCATTGGTAACTGGCCTCAAGTACAAATTGATTTGGGGCTGAAGAAAGAATCTGACTTCACTCCACAAGAACTTCGTCTGGAGCCGCCCCCCTATCTCAAAGAAATTGGTTCTATGCTCAAGCTGCTAGAACGTCAGGAGTCACCTCCTCAAGGATTTGGAACTCCCAAAATTGGTGGCTCCAAGAAAAAGAAGAAAAAGAAAAAATAGTGCCCTGTTTCTATAGCCTTACGTAGGCTGCTTCTAAATGAAATGTGTCTGAAACGGAAGTTTCAGACACATTTCATAACCTGAGTTCGGGTTAAGGGTGTTTTCGAGTGCCGCGCGTTGCGCGGCACTCGAAAACACTCATTTTGGCGTGCGCAAAGCGCACGCCAAAATGAGCACTTCAGCTTATCCAGAACTGAGGTTTTCATACTTTTACTGATACTTATACCGTTTTAATATGAAGCTGCGCCAAATAGGGCTTCGAGAATGAAATCGTAGGACGTCAATGACGCAACCCTTTCAGGGGAAATCTTGTCGAGTTCCGAGGTCAGGAGTTT
>NZ_JACJOO010000072.1 GCF_014695575.1 Leptolyngbya sp. FACHB-8
TGTTGGTGCTTTGCCCGCTTCGCGGGCAAAGCACCAACATTCTGGGTAAATTCTTATGCAGAAACCTCTTTACATCACTTTGTGCTTGAATCAGCCATAGCTGTTTTTGTGAGAGCCGTGTGGAGTGTGGCTCTCACAAAAACAACCAAAATTTAAGCGCTTGAAAAGCGCTGTAATCAATCGGAGTTTGGGTTAAATAATGACGAAAAAAGGACGGGATTGTTCCCGTCCGTTCATTCTGATTGAGATGTAGCTACGAGAAACCCAACCGTTATTAGGTAAGCGCTTCTGCGCCCCCAACCACCTCCAGAATTTCCTGGGTAATAGCAGCCTGACGCGCTTTGTTGTAAGAAATTGTCAGGGTACTGATGAGCTGTGATGCGTTATCACTCGCGTTGCTCATGGCAGTCATCCGAGCCGCCAGTTCGCTAGCAGCAGACTCTTGTAATGCCCGTAGCAGTTGGTTATTCAAATACAGCGGCAATAGAGCATCAAGAATCTGAACGGGATCTTGCTCAAACAACATATCCTGTGGCGGTGGCTGAAGCGTAGGAGCGGTAACTTTCTGCCGCTCAACTTCAAATGCTCCACCCCGAGTCGTCAAGCGGAAGATTTCATCGTCTGATACTTCTAACCCTTGAGGGTCGAGAGGCAACAGGGTTTGTACAACAGGACGAGAGCTCACTAGCGAAACGAACTTGGTGTAAATCAGCTCGACCCGATCCACTTCCTCTGAGAGGAATAGGGACAGCAGTTCGTCCGCAATCATGGAAGCTTCCGAAGCGGTCGGTACTTGCTCTAGTCCAGAGAATACCGCCTCAACGGGCTCCTCGCGGCGCTGGAAGTACTGAGCCGCTTTGCGTCCCACAATGATGAACTTATAGTTACGGCCTTCAGCCTTTAACTCCTTCGCACGAGTCTCAGCCCGCTTGATGATGTTGGCGTTGTAACCGCCGCAGAGACCGCGATCGCCTGAGATGATCAGCAGACCTACAGTATTCACTTCGCGCTGTCTCAGCAGAGGCAGATCCGCATCTTCAAACCGCAGACGAGTTTGCAAGCCATAGAGAACCTGAGCCAGCCGGTCCGCAAAGGGGCGGGTAGCCAGAACCTGTTCTTGGGCACGGCGCACTTTAGCCGCTGCCACCAGCCGCATCGCTTCGGTGATCTTGCGGGTGTTTTTGACAGATTGAATGCGATCGCGAATAAATTTTAGATTTGGCATGTCGAATAGACCTCGGTTCGCTTCAGGTCATGGATAAGGATGTTTGAAGCGGAATGAACGTTGGATTTTTCCCACTATCTGCAGGAAAAATCCAACCATTCAAACATCGCTTAGCCAGCCAGGAAGGCTTGCTTGAACTCGGTAATACCGGATTTCAGAGCCTCAACGGCTTCATCGGTCAGCGCTTTTTCGCTACCAACGATTTCGTTATAGCGAGGCTTGCTGTTCGCCAAATACTCACGCAGACCCTTAGCGAACTCAGTCACTTTTTCCAGGGGAACCTCATCCAGGTAACCGTTGGTGCCGGCATAGATCAGAGCAACCTGATCAGCCAGAGAGAGAGGCGAGGAGGAAGGCTGCTTCAGTAGTTCTTGCAAACGCGCACCCCGGGCCAGCTGGTTCTGAGTCGCTTTATCCAGGTCAGAAGCAAACTGAGAGAATGCCTTCAGTTCGTCATACTGAGCCAATTCCAGCTTCAGCTTACCAGCCACTTTCTTCATGGCTTTGGTCTGAGCGGCGGAACCTACACGGGATACGGAAATACCCGCGTTAATCGCCGGACGAACGCCTGAGTTGAACAAGTCAGAGGACAGGAAGATCTGACCGTCGGTAATCGAAATTACGTTGGTAGGAATGTATGCAGATACGTCACCCGCCAGGGTCTCGATGATGGGCAGAGCGGTCATACTACCTTCACCCAGTGCGGGGCTTAGCTTCGCAGCGCGCTCCAGCAAACGGGAGTGGAGGTAGAATACGTCGCCAGGATACGCTTCACGGCCGGGCGGACGGCGCAGCAGCAAGGACATCTGACGGTATGCCTGTGCGTGCTTGGACAGGTCATCGTATACCACCAGGGTTGCTTTGCCCTTGTACATGAAGTACTCAGCCAAAGAAGCACCCGTGTAAGGAGCCAGGTATTGCAGAGCCGCAGAGTCGTTAGCGGTCGCGCTCACAATAATGGTGTAGTCCAGAGCGCCACGGTCAGCCAGAGTTTGTACAACCTGAGCAACGGTGGAAGCCTTTTGACCGACCGCTACGTAAACGCAAATTACGTCCTTACCTTTCTGGTTCAGGATGGTGTCTACAGCGATGCTGGTTTTGCCAGTCTGACGGTCACCGATGATCAGCTCGCGCTGACCCCGACCGACGGGAATCATCGCGTCGATAGCGGTAATCCCGGTTGCCATGGGCTCGTATACCGATTTCCGGGCAATGATGCCAGGAGCGGGAGATTCGAGCAGACGGGTATCGGTGGTGGCGATTTCGCCTTTGCCATCAATGGGACGGGCCAGAGCGTCAACCACGCGGCCAACCATTGCATCGCCTACAGGTACGGAGGCGATCTTACCGGTGGAGCGTACAGCGCTACCTTCTTGAATGCCTAAACCTTGACCGAACAGCACTACCCCAACGTTATCTTCTTCGAGGTTCTGAGCGATCCCAACGGTTCCATCTTCAAATTCCAGCAGCTCGGAGGCCATTACGTTGTCGAGGCCATACACGCGAGCAATACCGTCACCAACCTGAAGAACAGTTCCTACGTTGGAAACTTTAATTTCCTGGTCGTACTGCTCAATCTGCTGGCGAATAATGCTGCTAATCTCGTCGGGTCTAATTGCTACCATGGGTTATTCTCGCTGGCTACAAATAAACAGAATGAACATTCGCTGAACTGTGCAAAAGCGAGCTAAACCATTGCTTTTGCGGCACATTCAGATTCTAGACATTGGTGGAGAGGTTCAACCCGAGGCGACGAAGTTGTCCCCGCAGGCTTGCATCAAATACTTGAGAACCGACCCGAATAATCACACCGCCCAGAATGTCAGAGTCGATATGCTTTTCCAACTCGACCTGGCTAGCTCCCGTAAGGGAAATGACTTTCTGGCGAACGGCTTCCGTTTGCTCATCATTCAGTTCAACCGAAGAAATCACTTCAGCCAGAACGATTTGACGCATCTGACGCACCAGAGTCTGGTACTGCTTGCAGATAGGCGGCAGGAACTGACTCCGTCCACGATCTACCAGCAGTTGGAGGAAGCTTTGCATCACAGGATGCAGGCGATCGCTTGCCAACTGCCGCAACACAGCCTTCTTGGTTTCCGGCTTCATGAATGGGTTGACCAAAAACTGGTTCAACTCTTCGGATTCCGCCAGGGTTTCCAGCAGCACCGTTGTATCTTCGTTGAAGCGATCCACTAGATCTTGGGACTGGGCGATTGACATTAATGCCTGAGCGTAAGGCTCTACGATTTCAGCAGCTAATCTCATGCCCGACCTCCCAAAGATGCAATGCTCTGATCCAGTAGTTGATGTTGAGCATCCTGGTTCAAACCTGTTTGCAAACGCTCTTCCGCCTTTGCAATAGCCAGAGCCGCAATTCGCTCTCTCAGTTCGCGCGCAATCCGCTCTTGCTGAGTGTTAATGTCCTGGCTAGCCGACTGACGCATCCGAACCAGCTCTTCTTCCATCTCAGAAAGAATAGCGGCACGAGCTTTCTCTGCGCTTTTCTCAGCGTCTGCCAGAATGCGAGCAGCTTCTGATTGCGCCTGGGCCAGCTTTTGCTGTTCCTGGGCTAGAGAAGCTGCAGCGGATTTCTTACGGTCTTCCGCTTCTTTAATGGCTGTCTCGATGGCAGAGCGGCGATCGCCTAAAGTCTTACCAATGACACCACGACCAAAGTACAACAGCACACCAATAATGATGGCCAGGTTGATAATGTTGGTCTCCAGCAGGTTGAAGTTGAGGCCAAATCCACCTTCCGCTTCAGAAGCAAGCAAGAATACCTGGTGGGGAAGGGCCGTACCAAACAATTCGATACCACCAAAATTAACCAATGGAAACACCTCCCAGGAGCTTGTGCAAGATTTGCTGACTGAGGGCATCCACTTGTTGCTCAAGAGCCTGCAATGCTTCGGCTTTTTGCTGATCTAGCTCATGTTGAGCCTGTTCACGCTGAGCTTGGGCTTCCTGCTGGGCTACGGCAATTTTTTCGGCTGCAATTTTCTGAGCATCAGCTTGAGCCTTTGCTATGACTGCTTGAGATTGCCGACGGGTATCTGCCAGTTCCTGCTCAAATTGTTTGGCGAGAGCCTGAGCCTTCATCAGGCGTTCCTGAGCTTCTGCCTGGGTGCCACGAATATAAGCGTCGCGTTCATCTAACACCTTGCCTACAGGCTTGTAGAACAGAGCGTTGAGTACCGCAACAAGAATCAAGAATTGAACTGCCATCAGAGGCAACGTCGCATCTAGGTCAAAAAGACCCCCTTCCGCTTCGCCGACGGCCTCCGTTGCTAGCAGAATCAGTGAGTGCATCATAAAATTAACCCAACCCCTTCAGCTCGGTCAGAGCGCTCCGCTAAGTGAATGAGGGTAGGGGCACGTGGGCCGTACCCCTACTGAACCCTATGCTTAGGCAAAGGGGTTTGCAAACAGCAGTACCAGAGCAACAACCAGACCGTAGATGGTGAGCGCTTCCATGAACGCCAAGCTCAGCAGCAGAGTACCGCGGATTTTGCCCTCTGCTTCAGGCTGACGAGCGATCCCTTCCACGGCTTGCCCCGCTGCGTTACCTTGACCAATACCAGGGCCGATTGCGGCAAGGCCCACAGCCAGAGCAGCAGCCACAACAGAAGCAGCAGCGATTAATGGATCCATAGTGAGATTCCTTCCCTTGTGTTACAGAATGACGAAACGTGAACCATCTAGAAAAGCGCTTGCACGCTGGCGACCTAATTGTGAGTAGCAAAGGCTACCGACAACGGTAGGTCACAATAATGGGGACGCAATGCCCCGTCTGAGAAACTAGTGTTCCTCATGCCCTTCGTGGTGATCCTCCATAGCCTCGCCAATGTAGGCAGCGGCCAGTGTCGCAAAAATCAGAGCCTGAATTGCACTGGTGAAGAGACCCAACGCCATCACAGGCAGCGGCACAAACAGAGGCACCAGCAATACCAATACGCCCACAACCAATTCATCAGCCAGAATGTTTCCGAAAAGACGGAAGCTTAGGGAGAGGGGTTTGGTGAAATCTTCAATAATCTTGAAGGGAAGCATAAAGGGTACCGGCTGAACGTAGTTGCCGAAGTAACCCAAGCCCTTCTTGCGGAAGCCCGCGTAAAAGTATGCCAGAGAGGTAAGCAGCGCCAGAGCAACCGTGGTGTTGATGTCACTGGTGGGAGCCGAGAGCTCACCAGCCGGGATGTGAATCAAACGCCAGGGTACCAGAGCACCGGACCAGTTTGAGACAAAGATGAACAGGAACAAGGTACCAACGAATGGAACCCAGGGCCGATAGTCTTTTTCTCCAATCTGACCGCGTGCCAGATCGCGAACAAACTCCAGAACATACTCCATGAAATTCTGGAAGCCTGTGGGGATGCGCTGGGGATTTCGGCTGCCTAGGAGGGCGGCAATAACCAACACACCAATCACGAACCAAGAGGTCAAGAAGATCTGGCCGTGTAACTTCAAATTGCCCAATTCCCAGTAAAACTGTTTGCCAACTTCCAGTTCGGCGAGGGGCAATGTATGAAGAATATTCAGGAAATTGAGGGTTCCCATTGGATGAGTCTTTCCAGAATCGTTAAGTGGTGATAGTATTCCTGGAACTTATCGAGATCCGGGTAATATGGCGGTTTGCATCATGTAATAGATGACGGCCACTTTATAAGTCAGGAAACCAAGAAAAATTGGCATGATTTGAAGTTGATCTAATCGCGATGCAACTACGATCAACCCAATCAACAGAGCCAGCCGAGTAGCACCCAATTGACTCTTTTCCCGACCCAGTTGTGCCACGTTTTTCGCCAACATTCTCAAGTAAACCACACCTGTGCACGCTCCTATTAAATAATTCAGAGCGATGTTGAGGGAGTAGAAAATCCATACTGAAACGAACACAATGCCGCTTAAAAGCAGTGTGATTTTCAGCAAATCTTCCTGGAGTTTGTAAAACTCCTGCATGGAAGGATCGGGTTCAGGATTGATGCCCGACGGGGCGGGCTGTTCCTCAATGGGAGGTGTGTTAGGAGGGGTGTCTGACGAGTTCACAGGAATAGTGGCAAAGGTCCAGTGAAACGGAAGCAGCATGGCGCTGGTATCACAGTGCGATCGCCCATGGCTTTCGGTGTGATTGCGCTTGCCACTCCCGATCATATCACCGACAGGTAACAATACTTAATGCTGTGTTCGTCCCTGTCGGGTGAGTTTTTTTGAATCCTACAGGCGGATTAGTTTGATGCCGTAATGGCCTATTTGATGGTATCAGCTACCTGGAGTCAGCATCAGGAGTTGTTGTTGGAGGAGCGATCGCACCATCTCCAATCCTCCCGGTACCGATTCTAGGATTTGCCCAACGGTTTGCTGGGTATTTCCATCGGCAGCTTTCAGGAAAGCCCACTGATCATCGGTCAACGTCACAATCTGATAATCAAAATTAAATAGAGTGCGACTATCCCAACCATCCATACAAGGATTGCGTTCAGGGATGGCGGCTAGAAGAGCTGTATCGGAAGACCAATCGGATTTCTCAATGGGAGGACGACCCAGGAAAAATTCGTAGTGTGTGATGGATTCTGGATCGAGAAGTTCGATCAGTCGGTACCGTTCCCACTCCGAAAGATTAGCGGCTCGTTCCATCAAGTCGGGTGCTTTCCCAATCAATCTTTCTAAATCCCAAACTCGTGGATTTGAGAAGCCGAGGAATTCTAAGCCAGAGGCACGAATTAACTCATGCAGACTGTGAACGGTGTAGTCAATCTCCTGGGGATGGACGTACATGTCTGCAAAATTTTCATCTCGCTGATTTTCTAACGACCAGCGTTCCTGTTCCCGTTTCACCAGGCGATTGTTTTCGGGCAGGCTGGCAAAGAGATTACGCCCCACCTGTACGCCGTCGCGATAGTCACCGCGCTGGTCGCCCTGGAGGAGGGCGATCGCCTCTTGCATTAGCTGAATTTCCCATCGGCCCAAGGCACCATATACAAAGATATGCATCAGCCCGCCAGGAGCTAACTTTGGTGCAAGAGCCTGAATTCCCCGAATTGGATCCGGCAGGTGATGAAGAACACCCACACAATTAATTAAGTCAAATTCACCGGGAAGCTCAGCCGCATTATAAAGACTGAGGTGGTGAAAGGTCGCGCGATCGGCTCCCGATCGTTGGCATCGTTCCTTGGCAACCGCCAACGCACCCGAACTCAAATCAAGCCCTGTTACTTCAGCTTGAGGATTCAGGTGCACCAGATATTCAGTACCGACCCCGGTACCACAGCCCGCATCCAGAATTCGCACATCCTGCCGAGACGGTTTACGGCCCAGGCAAAAGTTGTAAGCGGCCAACCAATTCCAACGCCAGTTATAACCGGGAGGCGGCTCGTCCAGTAACGGTTCTGGTGGAAATGGATAGGTGTCGTAAAGGCGGGCCACAGCCGCACTAATCTGAGTGGGGTCGGTCATAATCGATTGAGATCCAGCATGATGAGTGTAGCGCCTGATAGACGCCTTTTTGATGGGGTCGGAGAATACGGGAGTGGTCAATTGATGAGGTGAGAGGGGTGCGATCGCACAGAATCCCGGCAAATTGGATTCTGTAGATGTAACGGGGAAAGTTACAAAACTTATACTGTCTCTAATGTAGATTCCCCCTATCCCGTATGATTGGCACAGCAATCCTGGTAACGCCTCGTAAACACTTCTTAATAAAGCGGTGCTGCGTAGACGAAACGCTCTAATCTAAGAGTTGGATTTGACCCTGATCCACGGGGTCATCACTATCCCGGTAATCTTGAAGGCTTCTGGGTCTTCGTGCGAATGGCTTTATTTTGTGCGAACGACGGGGAGCGCTCTCAGGTGTCTCGGAACCCCATCGACAAACTATAAAGAGATCACATTGAAGGGAGCTTTAGAAATCCAATGAGTGTTAAGGCAAGTGGTGGAAGCTCTGTTGCACGCCCCAATCTTTACCAAACCTTACCCGTTTCCACGATTTCCCAGGCCGAGCAGCAGGACCGCTTCCTGGGAATGGGGGAACTCAGTGAACTGTCAAGCTTTTTCAGTTCTGGTCTCAAACGGTTGGCGATCGCAGATGCCCTTACCCGGAACTCTGAACTGATCGTGTCCCGTGCGGCCAACCGTATTTTTGTCGGTGGTTCTCCCATGGCTTTCCTCGAAAAGCCTCGTGAAGAAACCCCTGTGCCCGTTGGTATGGGTGGCGTTGCCATCGATACTCAAGAAGGGATGAAACTGGGTACCGTTACCTATGTTTCTGGCGGTGGTGGCGGCATTCTAGAAGGGCTACGCACCCTATTTCTTACCCCCAGCAGTGGTCCTACTCCTCCTGGTTTCCGTCCGATTAACGTAGCCCGCTACGGCCCCGGTAACATGGCTAAGTCACTGCGTGACTTGAGCTGGTTCCTGCGGTATCTGACCTATGCGATTGTGGCAGGCGACCCCAACATTATTTCTGTTAACGTTCGTGGTCTGCGGGAAATCATTGAGAATGCCTGCTCTTCTGACGCAACCGTTGTAGCGCTGCAAGAAATGCGTCTTGCAGCCCTTGGTTATTTCCGTCAAGACGAGGAAGCTGCGTTCATTGTTGAACAGTACTTTGGTGTACTCATCAACGAATTTGCGGCTCCCACTCCTTCCAACAAGCTGCGTCAGCGCCCTTCTGGCGATCAGCAAGGCTTAACTCTGCCTCAGATTTACTTCAACGCAGCAGAGCGTCGGCCTAAGTACGCGATGAAGCCTGGTCTGTCTGCTCTGGAAAAGAACGACGTTATCAAAGCAGCCTACCGTCAGGTATTTGAGCGTGATATTACCCGTGCTTACTCTTTGGGAATTTCCGATCTGGAATCCAAGGTGAAGAACGGCGAAATCTCCATGAAGGAGTTCGTCCGCCGTCTAGCGAAGTCGCCTCTGTACCGCAAGAACTTCTACGAGCCCTACATCAACAGCCGTGCTCTGGAACTGGCATTCCGTCATATCCTTGGCCGTGGCCCCAGCTCTCGTGAAGAAGTTCAGAAGTACTTCTCTATCGTGTCCAACGGTGGTTTGTCTGCTCTGGTAGATGCCCTGGTGGATTCGGAAGAATACGCGGATTACTTCGGTGAGGAAACTGTTCCTTATCTCCGTGGTTTGGGCCAAGAAGCTCAGGAGTGCCGCAACTGGGGTCCTCAGCAAGATCTGTTCAAGTACAGTGCGCCCTTCCGTAAAGTTCCTCAGTTCCTGACCACCTTTGCTAGCTACGAGCAGCCTCTGCCTGATCAGCATGTGTATGGTTCTGGCAACGATCCACTGGAGATTCAGTTCGGAGCTATCTTCCCGAAAGAAACCCGCAATCCCAGCGCCAGCCCAGCACCATTTGGTAAGGATACCCGCCGGATTCTGATCAATCGTGGCCCTGGTATCAATAACCAATTGAGCAATCCTGGTGCACGCGGTGTTGCTCCTGGTAGCCTTGGGCCTAAGGTGTTCAAGCTGGATCAAATTCCCAGCTATACCAAGAGCTTTGCGAAGGGTGGTGGTAACAGTAAGGGCGTCAGCGTTAAGTTCTCTGAAAGCTCTACCCAAGCTGTCATTCGTGCAGCTTACCTGCAAGTATTCGGGCGTGATGTCTATGACGGTCAGCGCCAGAAGATTGCTGAAATCAAGCTGGAAAACGGGGAAATCACTGTACGAGAATTCATCCGTCAGTTGGCGAAATCTGATGTATTCCGCAAGCAAGCTTGGACTTCGCTGTACGTGGTGAAGGCGATCGAGTACATTCACCGCCGCCTGTTGGGCCGTCCTACCTACGGCCGGAAGGAAATGAATGCTTACTTCGACCTGTGCTCGAAGAAAGGATTCTACGCTCTGGTGGATGCAATTCTAGATACCGAGGAATACAACGAAACCTTCGGTGAGGACACCGTTCCTTACGAGCGTTATGTGACTCCGGGTGGTTTGGCCCTGCGTACCAACCGGGCTGGCAGCATCAGCGACAAAGGCTTGACGAAGGTCACGGTTGAGGAAGAGCCTCGCTTCGTTCAACTGGGTGCCGTATCTGAAACCCGTACTGAACCGGATATCCAATTCCGTGCAACTCAGGGTGTCAGCAAGAAGCGGGAACAAACCAAAGTCTTCAAACTTACGACTCGTACGGATGTTTCCCAGGTTGGAACCGTTATTGGTGCTGCCTACCGTCAGGTGTTTGAGCGGGATATTCCTCCTTACCTCGCTAGCAACGAGTTCTCTGCACTGGAAAGCAAGCTGAAGAACGGGGAAATTACCCTCAAGGAGTTCCTGGAAGGGCTGGGTACTTCTAGCCTTTACATTCGGGAGTTTTATACCCCCTATCCCAACACCAAAGTAATTGAGTTGGGTACCAAGCACTTCCTGGGTCGTGCTCCTCTAGATCAAGTTGAAATCCGTAAGTACAACCAGATTCTGGCAACCCAGGGTCTGAAGGGCTTCATCAACGCGATGCTGGCGAGCCCTGAGTATGCGGCAACCTTTGGCGAAGATACGGTTCCCTACAACCGTTATCTGACCCTTCCTGCTGCGAACTTCCCCAACAGCCAACGGCTCTACAACAAGCTCACGAAGCAGGACCGCGAATTGGTGGTTCCCAGCTTCAAGCCTGCAGATACCCGTACGGATGTTTCCAAGCTGCCGTTGCTGGGTCAGGCGATCGCCGCCCAGTCCAAAACCGACTACGTTGACCTGAGCCGCTCCACGGGTGGAGAAGCTCTGGTTCAAGACACCGATCGCAAAGCAGCCCGTATCTTTCGAGTAATGCCTAGCACTGGTGCAGTTGAGGTTAAAGAGGCGATTGAAGCCATCTATCGTCAAATCATGGATGTTTCTGATGAAACGATTCCTACTGAGTTACGTCGCCCTGAGCTGGAGGCCCTGCTCCAACGCGGTGAAATCACCGTTAAGGAGTTTGTGAAGCGTTTGGTGGTGTCGCCTGTATATGGCGATCGCTTCCTGCAGCCCTATCCTCCTGCCAAAGCAGCCGAGTTGCTGGTTCGTCACCTGCTGGGCCGCACTCCTGCGAATACCGCAGAGCTGACTGAATATGCAGCGCTTCTCGCTGAGAAGGGATTGGTTGCTGTTGTATCGGCTCTAATGAACAGCCCTGAGTATGGCCGCTTCTTCGGTGAAGATGTAGTGCCCTATGCTCGCTGCTCTCAAGTTCCGATGATTTAAGAGGAAACAGTCTTGCAGAGGTTGATTTTTGATGGGCTAAATCAATAAAGTCAACCTCGCGGGCATCCTCTAGTTTGATTCGTTTGGGGTTCTGTGGAAGAGCGATCGCGTATTCTCAGGAATGGCGATCGCTCCTACTCAAATCCCTAAAAGAATGTGTTTCCTTCTTCCAAGTTTTTTGAATCGTTATATCAGCTGCTTTACCGAAGCTAAGGACACGCCATCACACAGTAGTGAGTGTGCTCTTATTTGTTGTTCGGTGTATGAAGTAGTGCTCGTTAAATATTTCCCACTGAAGGCTGCATTTTGAATGCTTTCTGAATTTCCTCAATTTTTTAGGCTCTAGATATAGTTCAAACCTCCTAGTAATTTCCATTTTTCTAACTGCTTCTTCTGAAGAAACCCGTAGGAAACTGACCCAAGAACTTATATAAAGTAACCTTCGTTTAACTTTCAATTTGTGCTAGAGGAGCTCCAAATAATCGAGCTCCTTTTTTGTAAAAAACTGTAAATTCCAGGTGAGCTGTTAAATTCCGTAAAGTTTTATTGGAGGAAGGCTATCTACTATTCCTATTAACCGTATGATGTTGAGTAAATTTTGTAAGGATTTGTAAGACACAGGGAGTTTAAGTAGGCGTGGCAATTCCTCTGTTACAGTACAACCCCTCCAGCCAAAACCAGCGAGTTGCTGGTTACGAGGTTGGAAGCGATGAGCAACCCCGTCTCTTCTCGACGGATAACCTGCTCTCGCCAAGTGATATGGATAACTTGATTGAAGCGGCTTACCGTCAAATCTTTTTCCATGCGTTTAAAGCAGACCGGGAAGTAACTCTTGAATCCCAGCTGCGGAATGGGCAAATCACAGTACGTGATTTTATTCGTGGTCTATTGTTGTCTGATCGCTATAAGCGCAGCTTCTATGACTTGAATAGCAACTATCGTTTTGTTGAACAAACTGTTCAGCGCGTTCTGGGCCGGGATGTTTACAGCGAACGCGAAAAAATTGCTTGGTCCATCGTAATCGCGACCAAAGGTATTGCTGGCTTCTTCAACGATCTGTTGAACAGCGACGAGTACCTGGAGAACTTTGGTGATTCCATCGTTCCCTATCAGCGTCGTCGAGTTCTGCCCGGTCGCACTGCTGGTGAGCTGCCTTTTAATATCAGGTCTCCTCGCTACGACGAATACTACCGTGGTAAGTTTGGCTTCCCGCAAATCGTCTGGCAGACCACTGTTCGGAGCTTCAAGCCCCAAGACAAAGTTGCTCGTGCTGGCGATCCAGCAAGTTTCCTCGATATGGCTCGTAGCTTGGATGCGCGCGGTAGTGCTCCCCAAAGCCTGTCAGCTCAGAATGTTGATTACCTAAACGCTGTACCTTACCGCAAGGTTGGCTAAGGTCTGTATTGCAGATGAATAGAGCCAGGGGGCGATCGCTCCCTGGCTTTTATATGTGAAGGAATGAGATTGGATGCGAAACAGCAGTTTCACATTCAATCTCATTCCTATATAGCGGTGTGCAAGCTCGTTAAGTACAGAAACGGTGTTGTGGGGCGCTCAGCGCCCCACAACACCGTACTGAATAAGCCCACACAGCGCTATATTTAGCAATGGAAGATAATGCTATGGCACGACAACTTAAAAGCGGTCAAGGTTGGCAAATTGGTTGGGATCCTGAAGCTCCTCTCTACCGTGGCTTAGTGGGTACAGAGGCATGGGCTTTAGAGCTGACTGAGGAGGAACTTGATGACTTTTGTCGTCTTGCTACTCAGTTGGCCGATACTCTAGCTCAAATCGCCTCAGAGCTGATGGATGAGGAGCGCATCACCTGTGAAGTGGAGAGCGATCGCATCTGGATGGAAGCTGAAGGCTTTCCACACTCCTTTAGCTTACGCTTCATTCTGCTTCAGGGGCGTCGGGGTGAAGGTTATTGGGATGCAGAGGCTGTGACGGGTCTCATTCAAGCTATGCAGAGCCTCCAAGTATTTTAAGGACTACTTGTACAGGAAATATGCCTTCTCGAGCAAAACCAGCCTACTATGGCCGTGACTGAGTTGCTTCTGTACAGCTTCTGTACATATGTTGTAACAAATCAATTCTCCTTATACTCGTAGCTATTTGAACCAGGACAAAAAGAGAGGGTGCCAAGCGCCCTCTCTTTTTGTCTTATAGCCTGTGTTGTGTTAGTTAGCCTGAGTTCGGATTAAGTACTAGCTTAAACGGCTGTAGCCATAGATTTGCTTGATCAGCCAATATGTGCCATCGAGATCAGCAATACCATTCAAATATATTTTGTAGATGAGTTTGGAAGTTGACACAATAGGCAACAAATCAGCAAAGTGATTCCGTATTATTTCGGATTTAAGAGAAGTAGTAGTTTTAAACTGAAAAATAATCCGTGTTTCCGCTTATAGTCTCTATTTCGTTTCTATTAAGTTGGGAAAAATGAAGTCTTTTTCCGGATAACTATTAATGATTTAGAAGACGTACTAATGTGCGTTTTGGTTTTATAGTAAGTCGTTAGAAATCCTTTATTACAGCGCTTTTTATGCTTTTCTCTTAAATAAGATTCCATATTCTTCCTGATGTATTTGTATGTCCTAGAAAGGAGTATAAGAACATTGGAAATAATTGAAAGTGCTTCATTGGACTTCGACTTTTTTCTAAGGTTCATTGTTAGTCTGACCTGTGTTTTGGGAAAGATACAATTGTCTCCCTCCACAGGGCATCTGCTAGAAAACCCCTAGCTATTTCCTTCTTAAGGAAATCGCCCGTTGACATTGTAATTGCGGCATATTGTGCCTTTAAGGCTCCGTTCTTAGATGCTCTGATGATTATTCGGAAATCTTTGAATGTTCAAAAATGTCTAATCCAAGCAATTGTCTTGGCAATGTTAACTTCTGTTGGGTAGGGGAGTCAGTTTATTTCATTGCTCACACGTACAAAGTTTTAGGTGGTTTAACCATGGCTGTTGAAAAAGTAAACTCTTCCTCCAGCTTGGCCGAAGTAGTTGATCGGATTTTGGATAAAGGCGTTGTTGTTGATGCGTGGGTTCGCGTATCTCTGGTTGGTATCGAACTGCTGGCTATTGAAGCTCGCATCGTTATTGCTTCCGTTGAAACCTATCTGAAGTATGCAGAAGCTGTTGGTCTGACTGCTCAGGCTGCTGTTCCCTCCGCATAAAAGTCTCCGATTGGGGAGCCTTGATTGGCTCCCCAATCCTCACACTTTCATCTCCCCGTTTTCGTTAATTCGTTCGTGCTCGGTAGGTTTGCAGGCTTTCGGAAACACTAGCGTCCGGCCTGTCTTCACAAAATGGCTTCTTAGGAAGCCGGGTTAAGTTAGCCTCGTCGGAGGAGGTTTCTGTGGCTGCTCTCAAGGATCAATGGAAAGAGCAAAGACGCCAGCGGCAGTTGGAACTGGAGCGACGTCAGAGAGATGTGCGCGAAGTGCTGGATGGGTTTCAGCAAGAGCGGCAGGCCATGTCTGCTCAGCTTCGGAGTGAATTGAGTGCCTTCCAACAGGCAGTTCAAGAGGAGACACAAAGTTTTCTGGCTGATGCCTATCAGAAACGGCTGGCAAATGCAAAAGTAGTCGCTGATGCATTGCAGGCTTATAAAGCTAATCTGCATGAGCAGGTAGCTCAATTTCTTTCAGTCACGTCGGCAGAGCGATCGCTCATGTCCCAGGAGCTGTTTCAAGCTCTAGAGGCATTCCATGCATCACTGTCCGCCTCAGTTGCCGATTTGCGCTTAGCGCTGCAACAGCGCATGCAAGAAATTCAATTAGAAGTACAAGTTCTGCAGGCCGACACCCAGGATATGCTGGTGGGCTTCAAAGAACAACGAATTCAAGAGCAGCAACGGCTCCTAGCAGAACTGGCTGCTTACGTAGACGGTCTGCGGGATGACGTCCATGCGTACCTGTCGGAGTTAGAGTTGGCGCGGGTAGATCGGGCTAACCAGCTGTGGGCTATGCTCCAACAGAGCCGGGATAACCGTGCTGTTGAAATGGAAGCCCTGATGACCGAGTTTGCTGAGTTCCGCAACTACTTACAGAGCTATCGGCAGTCTCTCCACAATCTCGTGTGGGGCAACGGCGAAGCATCTGTAGAACCGCAACCTCCTGCTGTGGCTCCTCAACGTAAGGTTGCCGCTGCACCAGTTCGTGGATTCCGCCCGGTTCGCCCTGTCGCGACTGCCCAACCGAAAGTTGAGCTGCCCAAGGCGCCTCGTAGTATCCCACCAACTCCCGCTGCTGCTACACCCGCTTCTGAGCTACCGAACGTTGTAGCGCCCCCAAAGCCTGAGCCACCCAAGGTTGAGCCGCCGAAGGTGGAAGAATTCGCGCCGGCTCCCGTCATCCTTGCTGAAGCATCTTCTTCTATCGATAGCCTTGAGGCGTTGAGCGAAGCAATTCCTTTGCCAGCGGTCAAAACTGAGTCTGTAGAAGAAACACAGCCTGCACTTCGTGATCCTGCTCAGTTAGAAATGGATATTTTCAAGTACATCCAGGCCATCAATGGCGCACGCCTAACTGAGATTGAGACAGCTCTCAGCATTAACCGCTTCCAGGCTGTTGATGCTCTCCGCTCGCTCATTAAGAAAGGCAATGTGACCCAGCGCGATCGCATCTATCTGATTCCTGAGGAAGTGAACCTGTGACTACTGTCCTACAAGCCCGCCCCCGAAACTTTGTCAGCACGCCTGCCATTGAGCGTGTAGCAGCCCGTTCCCTCCGTTACCTGCAATCCGGCTATTCCGTTCACTTGCGGGGACCGGCAGGTACTGGCAAAACGACTCTGGGTTTGCACCTGGCTGATATGCTGGGGCGGCCCATCATGCTCCTGTTTGGCGACGACGAGTTCAAAACCTCTGATTTAATCGGTAACCAGACTGGTTACACCCGTAAAAAGGTGGTGGATAATTTCATCCACAGTGTGGTCAAGGTTGAAGATGAATTGCGCCAGAATTGGGTGGATTCGCGTCTAACTCTGGCTTGCCGAGAAGGCTTTACCCTGGTTTACGACGAATTTAACCGTTCTCGCCCTGAGGTTAACAACGTCCTACTGGCGGCCCTGGAAGAAAAGCTGCTGGTGTTACCCCCCAGCAACAACCGTCCCGAGTACATTCGAGTCAGTCCTCACTTCCGCGCCATCTTCACCTCGAACCCAGAGGAGTACTGTGGCGTACATGGAACCCAGGATGCGTTGCTGGATCGTTTGATTACCATCAACATGCCGGAGCCGGATGAGCTGACCCAACAGGAAATCGCTGTCCAGAAATCCGGCATTGATCGAGAGAGCGCCAGTATCATCGTGCAGTTGGTTAAAGCCTTCCGCGATCGCGTTGGAGCTGACAAAGCTTCCGGGTTGCGGGCCTGCTTGATGATCGCGCGTATCTGCCATGAGCACGAAATTGTTGTGACGCCTGAGAACGTCGAGTTCCGAGATATCTGTCAGGATGTGTTGCTGTCTCGCAGTGAGCTGTCCCAACAGGATTCCACTCGTCTGCTCTGGGACGTTTTCAATGAGCTGATCTGTGCAGAAGTGCGGGAATCAGATGTGGCGATCGCCCTCAACGTACCGGATCTCGAAATCCTGGATTTGGATTCGAGTATCACGCCCAATGGGGTTGTTGAAGATTCTCTGGCCGAGACTGTGCGTGCCTTGCAAGGGGATGAGCCTGTTGCGGGAACTGAGGAACCCTCTGTCGAGGTTTCTGACGTGCCTCACGAACAGGAGGTCTACCGCTATTTGCAAGACCATCCTCGGGCTCGGACTTCAGCAATTCAGGCAACATTGAGGCTGAGTCGCGTACAGGTCATCGACGCTATTCAATCCCTATCCCAAAAAGGGCTCCTGCCGATTCAAGGCGAAACTGATACAGCGCAATCCATTTCTGAGGAGGGCTAATCATCATGACGGCTACGGTTCCAGTACGTCCTACTGCTTCCAGCCGCCCGATGCTTACGTCTACCCAGGGATCTGGCCTGGCTGATGTTCTTGAACGGGTGCTGGACAAGGGAATTGTGATTGCAGGTGACATCACCGTTTCGGTCGGTTCGACCGAGTTGCTCAATATTCGGATCCGATTGCTAATTTCTTCGGTAGACAAAGCCAAGGAGATTGGGATCAATTGGTGGGAGAACGATCCCTACTTAAGTAGCCGATCGCAAGAACTCCTGGACGCTAATCAGCAGCTCCAGACCCGCATCGAAAGTCTTGAACGCGAGTTGAAAGCGCTCCGGGGTGCCTAAGATTAATCTTATCGAGGCGAACCATGACTCAATCCACGAAGAAACGCTATATTGACTCTGAACAATACCGTCAAATGCGTGTGCGTGATGGCGATCGACGCTTTCAGGAATGGCATTCTGCATTCCTGAAACACCAGAGAGAGTTTCTGAAGGATTTGGGTAAACGGCGCGATCGCTCAGCCTGATTGAGTAGTTTTATCAGACTTCTATACTGGAGCGTGGCAGAGGTGCGTCGGATGACCTTCGATACCTGGGCCACGCTCTTTGATAATTGTGTGTTGGTGCGTGAAAGGCTTCGGCAATGGCCAGATGTTCTAGTTGGGCCAGTCAATCCGATTTAGCCTTTCCAAACTTGGTTGCCCATGGCAACGTTAAAGCAGACCTGTCAAGTGTGTGGCGATGTCTCCCTCCGAAGCCTCTGATGCTCCCATCCAAATTGCCCCCGGCGGCGCGTTAGATTCTCCTAAAAAGGGCAAAGATGCTGGCTTGGCTCCCCTATTGCTGACGGTAATCGAACTTGTGCGTCAGTTGATGGAAGCACAGGTGATTCGCCGTATGGAAGGGGATGAGCTAAGCGAAACTGATCTGGAACGAGCCGCTGACAGCGTGCGTAAGCTCGAAGAGCAGGTTATACGCCTCTGCGAAATTTTTGAAATTGATCCGGCCGATCTCAATGTAGACCTTGGGGAATTCGGTACATTGTTGCCTAAAACCGGAGGCTACTACCCCGGTGAGACCTCCGCCAGCCCGACTATTCTCGAATTACTCGACCGTTTGCTGAGCACTGGCGTGGTGCTAGAGGGGGATGTAGATTTGGGACTGGCCCAGATCAATCTAATTCATGCCAAATTACGGCTGGTTTTGACCTCTAAGCCTCTATAGAAATTTGAGTGATTGCCTTCCAGAAGCCAATCCTCCAGGATTTATTTTATTTAAAAAGGTGGGTCGTCCTGAGAAGTTGAAGGGTATTGGCCCGGAGGCTCGGCTGCTGTGCGGCGGGTTGGCTTCAGATATTTCTCGTAGGGGGAGGGGGGCACCAGCTCTAACTGATTCTCCTTACGAGGCGGTTTGCTACCGGTGCGACGCCGGCGGGAGACGCCTTCTTCTGTCGTTTCCTCAGCTACGACTTCATATAGAATGGCTTGCTTCTCGCCTGTTCCCTTTCGCAAAATTCGCCCTAAACGCTGAATGTATTCCCGGGTGGAACCACTACCCGATAGGAGAACCGCTACACGAGCGTCGGGTACGTCTACTCCTTCATTCAATACATGGGATACGACCAGGGTATGGTAGGTACCGTCGCGAAACTTTTGCAGAATGTCGTGGCGCTCTTTGACAGGGGTTTGGTGAGTAATCGCCGGAATGAGAAAGCTTTGGGAAATTCGATAAACCGTTGCGTTGTCGTTGGTAAAGATGAGAGTGCGATCGGGGTAGTGCTGGGCTAGTAAGTCAGCTAATATCCGTAGTTTACCCTCGGTGCCGAGAGCGATCGCCCGTGCTTCCCGGTGAGCCAGCATCGCCCGTCGCCCGGCCTGAGATCGAGCACTGGCCTGCACAAACCGTTGCCATCCCTCAAGCGATCCAAGCCAGATATTTGATTTTTCTAGAAATTCGTTGCGAGTAGCGATTAAGGTTTCGTAGCGATCGCGCTCCTCTGGCGAGAGCTTGACCCGGATCGGAACAATATCATAAGGAGCCAGCGCATGACCTGCCAGTTCCTCCGCGGTGCGCTGATATACCACAGGTCCAAGCAGTTCATTCAGATCCTGGTGGCGACCGTCGGTGCGATCGGGGGTGGCTGTGAGACCGAGACGGTAGGGAGCGATGGAGGATTCGGCGATCGCCCGATTAAAATCGCTGGGTAAATGATGGCACTCGTCGCAGATCAGCAGCCCATAACGATTGCCTAAAGCTTCGGCATGGATGGCAGCGCTGTCATAAGTCGCCACGAGAATGGGGGTTCGATCCTTGGAGCCCCCACCGAGTAGGCCAACCTCTTCATCCGGGAAAGCGGCCAGTAGATGGGTGTACCATTGATGCATCAAATCCAGGGTGGGAACTGTAATCAGCGTGCTGCGAGGGGTGACCTGCATGGCCATTTGCGCCAGATACGTTTTCCCCGAAGCGGTGGGCAGCACCACGACGCCCTGTCGTTTTGCCTGAACCCAGGCAGCCAAGGCCTCCTGCTGATGCGCGTAGGGTTGTCTTTCTAAAGACGCTGCCATCTTTAGCGGTTCAAAGCCTTTTGCCTCATCTTTGAACTCAACGTCCTGTTGTTGTAGTGCTTCTACCAGTGCCCGGTAATGGATGCCAGGAATGCGAAATCGCTCAACCCGGTCATCCCAGGCGGCAAAATCGAGCCAGTCTTTGCCCCGTGGGGGCGGGTGCAGAATCAGGGTGCCCCGGTCGTAAGTCAGGGTGGAGATGCGTGCCATCAGGTTTTGCGGCCATTACTGCTTGTATTCTAGGAAGCTCGGCGGCGATCGCACCAACATTCTCGGCTAATGACAGGCTAAATCCGTCAGTGACTCCTGTCTGATTCATCAGGAGAAAACTTGCCCGAGTGATGCAGTTACCCAGTAAACTGTAGTTTGGCTAAAAACGTTATCAACCCCAACTGAATTACCGTGCGCAGGAAGGTTATCGCTGGCAACTGGAAAATGTATAAGACTCAGGCGGAGGCTAAACAATTCCTTCAGGAATTTTTGCCCCACATTGAGGATACGCCCGAGGATCGGGAAGTCATTCTGTGTGTCCCATTCACTGATTTGGCAGTGATGTCCCATAACCTGCACGGTAGCCGTGTTCGACTGGGCGCACAAAATGTTCACTGGGCAGCAGAAGGAGCCTACACAGGTGAAATCTCCGCTCCGATGTTGGTCGAACTGAGCGTTCGCTATGTCGTGATTGGGCACAGCGAGCGGCGGCAGTATTTTGGGGAAACCGACGAGACGGTTAATTTACGCTTAAAAGCAGCGCAGCAAGCTGGTTTAACTCCCATTCTCTGTGTGGGTGAAACGAAGCAACAGCGTGATGCTGGGCAAACCGAAGCTGTGATTCTGAAGCAGATCGAGAGCGATCTCGTAGATATTGATTTGAGCAATCTTGTGATTGCTTATGAGCCCATCTGGGCGATCGGAACAGGGGACACCTGCGAAACATCCGAAGCAGATCGAGTGATTGGAATTATCCGTAAAGAATTGAAGAATCCTGATGTTCCAATTCAATACGGCGGCTCTGTTAAGCCTGAGAATATCGACGAAATTATGGCTCAGAACGAGATTGATGGAGTTCTAGTAGGCGGTGCTAGTCTCTCTCCCCAGGGATTTGGGCGCATTGTGAACTATCAGTAGTAATCGACTGATCCAAACTGAACATCCTCCTGAAAAACATTTTCAGGAGGATGTTTTATGTTTGGCTCACCGGGAATTTAGCGCATTACTTAAAGTGATGATGAGCCCTCTTTTCTGTCGGGAATCCTGAAATTAATCAGGAGGCTCATCTATGCATTCAACAACACAGCACGGTTGGGATGTTGTTCGCGCAGAATTTCAACGAATTTGGGGCTATTCCGACTTTCGGCCGCCTCAAGGGGAAATTGTACGGTGTCTATTAGAAGGAAAAGATTCCCTCATTATCCTGCCGACAGGGGGAGGAAAGTCTATTTGCTTTCAACTTCCAGCGTTGATGCAGCAAGGGTTAACATTAGTTGTGTCGCCTCTCGTAGCTTTAATGGAGAATCAGGTGCAGGAGTTGCGATCGCGCGACTTACCCGCTGCCTCTCTGCACAACGAAGTTTCTGCTCACCAGCGCCGCCGAACACTACAAAATCTCCAGCGGTTGCGGTTGCTTTACCTTTCACCTGAGACTCTACTCAGTAGTACAGTCTGGGAGCGTCTTTGCGACCCAAAACTTAAGATTAACGGCCTCATCTTAGATGAAGCGCACTGTCTCGTTCAGTGGGGAGATACCTTTCGCCCTGCCTATCGGAGGTTAGGAGCTGTACGGCCTGCCTTGCTCAAACACAAACCACCAGGGAGTCAGATCGCAATCGCCGCCTTCACAGCCACTGCTGACCCAGCAGCTCAACGTATTATCCGTGATTGCCTGCAACTCCAGAACCCGGTGCAATTTCTCAATAACCCTTATCGAGAAAACCTGGCTCTTAGCGTTCAGACAGTTTGGACACCTCGCGGTCGTCGCCAAACTTTACTGAACTACATTCGTGAGCATAAAGACACTGCGGGTTTGGTCTATGTACGCACCCGCCGCGATAGTGAAGAATTAGCTGCCTGGCTAGGCGAGAAAGGGTTTCGCACGACAGGCTATCATGCTGGGCTTAGCCCACAGGAGCGGCGTCAGGTCGAAAACGCTTGGATAAACGACGAAATGCTCTTCGTAATTTGTACCTCTGCTTTCGGCATGGGCATCAATAAACCAAATGTCCGTTGGGTCATTCACTACCATGCGCCAATGCTGCTTTCAGAATATGTGCAGGAGGTGGGGCGAGCCGGACGGGATGGCAAGCCGTCAAAGGCCCTGACGTTGGTCAGTGAACGAACAGGGTGGCTTGATCCCGATGATAAGCAACGGCAGCAGTTTTTCCGAGAGCGGGAGCGATCGCTCCTTCGCACGGCTCAAAATCTTGCAGGCCAGCTTCCCAAATTGGGGGAGGTCGCGACGGTATCCCGACAGTTTAAGGATGGGGCGATCGCTCTTTCCCTCCTCCACAGCTCAGGTCAGCTACGGTGGACCGACCCCTTTCACTATGTAATTCAATCCAAAGCGAATTCTGCTGTGCCCCAAACGGCTCAACCTATAGAGGCGTACCTTTATGGGCGTGGGTGCCGTTGGCAGTATTTGCTACGAGCATTTGGATTTACAACGGAAGCGGAAGGTTTTTGCTGTGGGACGTGCGATCGCTGCCTTCGCCGTTAGTCATCGCTACCTCAGCTCAAGAGGGAGTGAGAGCTTTGCTCTCACTCCCTCTTGAGCTGAAAGGATAAAACTTATGCTTGTACGCTAGCTTCCTCTGTCCAGGTTCGTGCCGGATTGAGAGGCAGCGTGAACCAGAACCGGGCACCCCCTTCAGGGCAATTTGCGACGTGGATATCGCCCCCGTGAGCTCGAATAATTTGTTGGCAAAGATGAAGTCCAATTCCCAGGCCATTGGTATGGCGGGTATTCGGCCCCCGCTCGAATAGCTTGAACAGATACTCGCATTGCTCTGCCGAGATGCCAGCCCCGTTATCCTGCACACTGCATTGAATGCGATCGCCCACCAATTGAGCTTCAACTTGCATCTCAACACCGGGTGGATTGTGCTTCAGAGCATTTTCCACCAGGTTCTTCAACACTCGGCAAATCTGGATGGGATCAAGTTGGATTGTCGGCAAATCAGTCGGGATGACATAGTTTAAGGTCGCCTGGTTTCTGTGAAGCCATGGCTTCATTTCACAGAGGATGGTGGGAATAAACTGCCCCAGGGCAACGGGTTCGTAGTGCAAGGACAGAGGGCGAGTTACTTCAGTGTGGGTATCGAGAAGCGCATCGATCAGACTGAGGTGGCGATCGCTCCCCTGCACCATCCGTTCTACAAAGGAGCGGGGAACAGGAATCTGTTCATCATTTTGAGTGCAGGTAATACTATTTCCCTGAAGCAGATTTTGAAACACCATCTGCATACCCAATACGGGGTTCCGCAGGTCATGGGATACCGCATGGAGCAACAGCCGCAGAGATTGTTCGGTTCGCTGGAGCTGCTGCTGTTGTAAGTAGGACTGCTGCTCTAATTTGCTAAGTCGAAGCCAGGTGTCGACCCGTACTTGAACTTCGCGAAAGCTGAAAGGCTTATATAAATAGTCGGTAATACCAAATTGGAATCCCTTGTCTTTATCAAAATTTGTTTGGGTTTCCGTAATTAGCAGAATTGGAATGGTTTCTAAAGGAGGATAACCCCGTAGCTCAGTGCACAAGGTAAAACTGTCCATCCCTACCGTGTTCCAGTCCATCAGGATGAGAACCGGTAAGCAGTGAGCAGCCTGAGCGATCGCCGCTTTACCATTTGCTACAGCGACTACTGGGCGATCTACCGTCGATAGGGCTTGGCTTATGCCATCTTGTACCGCCGGATCCGTTGTAATTAGCAAAATCGTCTCAGCTACCAACGCCGTGTCTATGCCTCCAAGAAAACCATAAGCTCCTTAACCTTGTCCCTCATCATAATGGCCCCCGAAAGGAGGCTACCTCATGCTAGTGGGTGTTTTCCCCTCTGGTGTTTCTTGCTCTGCAGATGGAGAGCGTGATGCATCCTATACGTTTTTTAACTATAGGGTGCCGTGATGAAGGGGAGCGATGAACCTATATGCCCGATCTGAAAACCATGCGTTAAAATGAAATTTAGTGGAGGTGCAGCCTCTGCACCCTCGGACATATTTCTGTCAGAAGTGGGCCAAACCCGCTTTTTTTTGTTTCAATTTTTCGGGAATTTGCTCCCGCCTTCGCTACTATGACCCATCCCCTTATCCCACAAGTCCTCGAATTGGCTGCCCCTGTCGCAGAACCCCTGGGGCTGGAAGTTGTAGGGGCTGTGTTCCATACCAATCAAAATCCACCCGTGTTGCGGGTCGACATTCGCAATCTTCAGCAGGATACAGGTCTTGAAGACTGTGAGCGCATGAGCCAGGCCTTAGAAACAGCCTTAGATGAGGCCGCTCTCATTCCTGACGCCTATGTCCTGGAGGTATCCAGCCCGGGAGTCCCCGAATTGTTGACCACTGAGCGAGAATTTATTTCTTTCAAGGGGTTTCCGGTAACGGTGACCGTAACAGAACCCTATAAAGGTCAAATGACCTGGAGCGGTCAGCTCGTGCGACGGGATGACGAAGCCATTCACCTCACTCGTAAGGGTCGGGCGATCGCCATTCCCCGCTCACTCATTCAATCCGTTCACCTGGATAATCATCCGGAGTCCTAACTTCTATATCGCTCACCTGTCTGGCACCATCGCACCTAGTCGCCCCCACATCATTTCGGAGGTTTTCCCTATCTATGTCAATGTTTACGCTAGCCGGCCTTCAAGACATGATCGACAGTATCAGTCGCGAGCGCAATCTGCCGAAAACAGCCGTTCATGCGGCGTTACGGGAAGCCCTCCTGAAAGGCTATGAGCGGTATCGCCGCACCAACCGCCCCGATAGCCAGATTTTTGATGAAGAATATTTCGATAACTTTGAGGTCGAGCTCGATATCGAAGAAGAGGGCTTCCGTATTCTGGCAACCAAAGCCATTGTTGAAACAGTTTCTAACCCTGACCACGAAATTGCTCTGAATGAAGTACAGGAAGTAGCTCCCGAAGCTCAATTGGGTGATACGGTTGTGCTCGATGTCACGCCAGACCAGAGCGACTTTGGTCGGATGGCTGCTATCCAGACGAAGCAGGTGCTCGCTCAGAAGCTGCGGGATCAGCAGCGTAAACTGGTGCAGGAAGAGTTTCAGGAGCTAGAAAATAGCGTTCTGTCAGCTCGGGTGCTGCGATTTGAGCGCCAGTCTGTCATCATGGCCGTCAGCAGTGGTTTTGGCCAACCGGAAGTGGAAGCTGAATTGCTCAAGCGAGATCAACTTCCCAACGATAATTATCGCGCGAATGCCACCTTCAAAGTTTTTCTGAAGCGAGTTTCTGAAGGTGCCCACCGGGGACCGCAGTTGCTTGTGTCGCGTACGGATGCCGGTTTGGTGGTTGATTTATTCGCCAATGAGGTGCCGGAAATCGAGGAGGAAATCGTACGGATTGTGGCCGTCGCGCGGGAAGCCAATCCTCCGTCACGCTCCGTTGGGCCTCGTACCAAAATTGCTGTAGATACCTTTGAACGGGATGTGGATCCCGTAGGAGCGTGTATTGGAGCTCGGGGTTCTCGTATTCAGGCTGTGGTTAACGAACTGCGGGGTGAGAAAATTGACGTAATTCGTTGGTCTCCCGACCCTGCGACCTACATTGCTAATGCCCTCAGTCCTGCGCGGGTAGAGCAAGTTATTCTAGTGAATCCTGAAGAAATGCAGGCTCACGTCCTGGTTCCAGATGACCAGCTTAGTTTAGCGATCGGTAAGGAAGGCCAAAACGTGCGTCTGGCAGCTCGTTTGACGGGCTGGAAGATCGACATCAAGGATTCTGCGAAATACGACTTTGAAGCCGAAAGCCGCAAAATGGCTGAGCTGGCTGAGCAACGGAAGGCCGAGCAAGCTGCCCGTGCGTTAGAAGATGCCTATGAAGACGAGGACTACGAAGATGAGGACGATGTAGCTCCCGAAGAGGCAGAAGAGGCGATCGCCTACACCGATGAGAATGAAGTGAATGCCGACGGGTTCGGGGTTGCTAGTGCCAGTGCTCTACAACGACCCGACGCCAACGCTTAATCACGGTTAGGGCGCGTTTTAAGCTTGCTGAAGGCGTTGTTTTCGTGCGCGAAGCGCACGAAAACAACGATCAAAGCAGGCTCTAGTAATTCAGGCCATCCTGTTTGTTGATCAATAATGCTGGAAGAGCCTGAGCTGTAATTTAGCCCCGTACCTTTACACTAGTAGGCTGCGGCTTAAGTTTGCAACCTATGTTTTTGTGTGGGGTGCGAAGCACCCCACACAAAAACATAGGTGATGGATTTCCGCCTCAGCGTACTAGGCTTCTAAAATCTAAAGGCTAAAATTTTCCTATCTGAAGTGGGAGAAATTGGAAGTTGGGAAAATTACAAAAACCGAAAAAAATACGGAAATCCTCCACAACCTCCGGCTTTCACGTTAAGCTGGTGTAGGTAGGTACTATGGAACGGGATTATAGACGGTGTGTTGGCTGTCGCCAAGTAGCTCATAAACGCTACCTCTGGCGTGTGGTGCGTGTTTTTCCATCACGCTCTGTGCAGCTAGGCGAAGGGACTGGGCGTTCAGCCTATCTCTGCCCAAATGAGGCCTGTCTGCGAGTCGCGCAAAAGAAGAACGCTTTAGGGCGATCGCTAAAAGTTCCAGTATCGCCAGAAACCTATCAAATGCTTTGGCAACGCCTCTCTGAGGCAGAGCACGACCAGACCAAGCTTTCGCAGGGAGGCGCTGTGACACTGATGAACGACTTAAACCGCTAACCTGCGCTTCATGAATTCGAAGCCTTGGTCGGACAAAACCTGTCGATTGATAGTTAAGCGATCGCTACAGGGTAGATATTTCAACCTTTTGTTTCCCGACTAAGCGTTTCTTCGTTAGGATGTAAAACGAATCACACCACCACGTCATTGGATTAGAAACGAATCGAAAAACATTCGATAGATGACTCAAGGGCGTCACCCAGGTGTGGAATGATGAAGATGTAATCCTATTCCAGGGAGTAGGGGCTATGTAACAATGGGTCGGTGCAACGAGGGGAGAGTGGATGAACAACGGCAAAGTGAGAATTTACGAACTTTCCAAAGAATTGAATCTAGATAACCGAGAAATTTTGGACGTCTGCGAACAATTGAACATTCCAGTTAAAAGCCATAGCAGCACTATCTCCGAAGCGGAGGCTGCTCGTATCCGTTCGGCTGCCGAGAAGGGGGTTCAGCACTCCGTTGCGACCCGCTCTAGCACCCCTTCTTCTACGCCTTTGCCACGTAAGGATAAGCCTCAACCACCAATTAAGAAGAAACAACAAATTCTAGAGATCCGTCGTCAACCTCCATCCGCCGAGCCGCCTAAGCGCCCGGCTGTTCCGGTGCCGCCATCATCTCCTGAGCCGGTTGCAAGTGTGAGCCCCGAGCCTGCATTTGCACCTGCACCTGTTGCGGCAACTCCTACGCAACCCGTTCCGCGGCCTGTGTTGACGAAGCGTCCCGCACGGCCTAACGAAGAAGAAGTGGCTATCGAGCCAGAAGAGGCGCCAGTTTTAGAGGCTCCTCCTCAAGAGGAGGTTGCGGCACTTCAAGAACCCGTGGCCCCAGTGCCATCGGCCCCTGTTCCTGAGCCTAAGGCTCCTTCGCTAATTGGGCCGCCTGTTAAGCCTTCTGTTCGGGCTCCGGAACCTTCCCCTGCCCCTACACCTGCAGCACCTCCTGTCGCTACATCAGGGGTTGGTCGGCCTGTGTTGAAGAAGCCTAGCCAGTTGCGACAGCAACCTGCTATGGATGATGATACGTCTGCGCCGCCGAAGCGACCTATGGTGGTTGTGAAGCGGGGGCAATCCGATGAGAATGGCAATAATGGTGGTCGGCCTGAGGCCACTCCTCCAGTTCGTCGTGATAAGCCCGTCATCGAACTGCGGAATAAGCCTGTGCGTCCCGCTGATCGGGTTGCCGCTGATGGATCTGCTACAGCAGGTACGGTCCCAGTTGCTGATGTTGCAGATTTAGAGCTGAAACGCCCTGATCGTCCCACGCCTTCAAAATCCATCAAGCGTGGCGGCCGTCGTCGGGATGAGGATGAAGAAGAGCGGGAAGCCGCTCGGGTTGCGAAACCTGCTGCCAAAGGGAAGCGGCGATCGCAAGTTGAAATTGACGAAGACATTGAGTTGGATGATACTCTGGACGGCCAGAGTGAAGAGGACGCTAATGCCGCAATGGTACGGATGTCCTTGGCCCGCCCACCCAAGCCTAAGAGCAGTAAACCTGCGGCTAAGCCTGCTGCGATTGCTGCTCCGAAGAAGAAATCCTCCTCTTCGGATGGGCGGAGTCATCGTCGCGATCGCCGTGAGCAAGATGTTCAAGAACGTCCGGAAGTCATCACGCTTACAGGTGGTGTAACGGTGGCAGAACTGGCAGAACAATTGGTGGTTCCGGAAACCGAAATCATCAAAGCCCTGTTCATGAAAGGCATCATGACCACCGTTAATCAGATGCTGGACGTGCCTACAGCCACTGCAGTTGCTGAAGAATTTAGCGTTCTTGTGGACGCAGCTGTGGGTGAGGCAGAGGCGAAGAAAGTTACCGAAATGCTGGATGCAGCCGACATGGAAAACCTCCATCGTCGTCCCCCAGTGGTAACCATCATGGGCCACGTAGACCACGGGAAAACCACCCTGCTGGATTCCATCCGGAAGACCAAAGTGGCTCAAGGCGAGGCTGGCGGTATTACCCAGCACATTGGCGCTTACCACGTTGATGTGGAGCACAATGGCCGGGAAGAGCAGGTTGTCTTCCTGGATACGCCGGGTCACGAAGCCTTTACCGCCATGCGTGCTCGGGGTGCCCGAGTGACCGACGTAGCGGTGCTGGTTGTAGCGGCTGATGACGGGGTACGTCCTCAAACAATTGAGGCTATCAGTCACGCCAAGGCAGCAGAAGTTCCTATCGTCGTTGCTATCAACAAGGTTGATAAGGAACAGGCCAACCCCGATCGGGTGAAGCAAGAGCTGATGGAGTACGGCCTTGTGCCTGAAGAGTGGGGCGGCGACACCATTATGGTGCCGGTCAGTGCACTCACAGGCGATAACCTGGACACCCTCCTGGAGATGTTACTACTGGTAACTGAGGTAGAAGACCTCCAAGCTAACCCCGATCGCCCAGCCAAGGGTACGGTGATTGAAGCCAACCTTGATAAGGCGAAAGGTCCTGTTGCAACACTGCTCGTACAAAACGGTACGCTGCGGGTCGGTGACGTGCTGGTTGCAGGTTCTGTCTTGGGCCGTGTGCGAGCCATGGTCGATGACCGGGGCAAGCGCGTGAAGGAAGCTCTCCCATCCTTTGCGGTGGAAGTGTTGGGTCTGAGCGATGTACCTGCCGCTGGTGACGAGTTCGATGTGTATCGGGATGAGAAAGAAGCCCGGTCACTCGCCGATCAGCGCACAGATCAGCAACGTCAGTCTCGTCTGCAACAGGCTATGGCCTCTCGCCGTGTGAGCCTCAGCACCCTATCTGCTCAAGCGCAGGAAGGGGAACTGAAGGAACTCAACTTGGTGCTGAAGGGCGATGTGCAAGGTTCGGTGGAAGCGATTCTGGCTTCCTTGCAGCAGCTGCCTCAGAAGGAAGTGCAGATTCGTGTACTACTGGCAGCACCGGGCGAAATCACTGAAACTGACGTGGATCTGGCGGCGGCTAGTAACGCAGTCATCATCGGGTTCAACACAACCTTTGCAAGCGGTGCCCGTAAGGCAGCCGATGATGCAGGGGTGGATGTGCGGGATTACAACATCATCTACAAGTTGTTAGAGGATGTGCAGGGGGCCATGGAAGGTCTGCTAGATCCCGAACTGGTGGAAGAGCCTCTGGGTCAGGTAGAAGTGCGAGCGGTATTCCCCGTTGGCAAGGGTACGGTGGCTGGATGTTACGTACAGTCTGGCAAGATCATTCGGAACACCCGGATGCGCGTGTCTCGTAATGGCTCCATTGTTCACGAAGGTAATCTCGATTCGCTTAAGCGGATGCGGGATGATGTGAAGGAAGTGGCAGCTGGATATGAGTGCGGTATCGGCTCCGATGACTTCAGAGATTGGAAGGAAGGTGACATTATTAATGTTTACCGCCTGGTAACTAAGCGCCGTACGTTGACGGTGTAAGTTGTTCAATCTGCGATAGTTTCAAATCAAAAAAGCGCGACCCATTAGGTCGCGCTTTTTATTTGGACAGATTGCAAACGATTACTGTGTATGTGCAGGAAGGGGTATGAAGTGGTTCTTTCTGCGTGCCAGCTTAAAGACAATACAACCTTCTAGGGGTTCTTATGACTTGAAATTTCGATGTGAATGGCCTGGTCAATGTTGTGGAACAAAGCTTCTAGAGTTGAGTTGTTGTCGATAATAATATCTGCCCGTCGGAGTTTTTCTTCAATGGGCATTTGGCTGTTGATGCGATCGTGAATTTGTTCTAAGGTCAGGAGGCCGCTGGTGTCGCGTTCTTGGAGACGGTTGATTTGGCGCGATCGCTCACACTGCACCACCCAAATCTCTGTTACCAGATCTGTCATGCGGGCCTCGAATAGAAGTGGAATAACCAGAACGACGGTGGGATAGGTAATGGGATCAAGGCCACTGAGTTCGGATTGGATGCGATCGCGCACATAGGGATGAATTCGTTTCTCTAGCCAATGCAGTTCTGTCTGACAGCTGAAAACAATTTCACCAAGTCGCACCCGGTTCAGATCCCCGTTTGGCAGCAATACGTTGGAACCGTAGCGCTCTCCAATTTCCTGTACTAAAGCTGAGCCTGGGGCAACGGCGTCTCGTGCATAAATGTCTGCATCCAAAATGGGCAGTTGGTAGGCTGTGGCCAGGTAATTTGAAATTGTTGTTTTGCCCATGCCGATACCGCCCGTGAGCCCGATAACTCGTTGGGATGGACGGTTGGCCTGACCCTGCGTTGCCATGCTGTCGGGGATGCCTATTCCGTAATCGGATCTGATGAGGATGCCCATTGCGCCAGTGTCGTTGTGAGTCCTTCTAGAGTGTATTCTGTGGCTTCTATGTCCACCCGCCCCAGCCATCGGCGGCAGGCATCTGAGGTTTGGGGGCCAATGGAGGCAATGCACACGGAGGCTAATAATGGATCGACATCAAGCCCATGCTGTTTTAATAACTGATGGAAGCATTGCACCGTTTTAGAACTGGCGAACGTAATCGCCTGGATGTGCTGTGCTTCAAGAGCTTGCTGAATATCCACTGTTAATGTCTGCGTACACCCTGATTGATAAGCGGCTACTTCTGTAACTCGAGCACCTGCTTGAGTGAATTCCTGCACCAACACATCCCGGCCCCCAGTTTCAACGCGAGGAAAGAGGATCTGAAGCTCCTTGAGAGGTTCAGGAAAGTGTTCTACCAGGGCATCGGCCACAAAATCGGGTGGTATGAAATCAGCCTGAAGGCCATAACCTTTAAGCTGTTGAGCAGTTTTCTTCCCAACAACGGCAATTTTGACTTCCGCCAGGGCACGAGCATCCTTTCCCTGAGCGGTTAACCGTTGGAAGAAGTAATCAACACCGTTCGTGGATGTCAGAATTAGCCATTGGAATTGGGAGAGCTGAGCGATCGCCCCGTCCAAAGCATTCCAGCTAGAAGGCGGACCCACCTCGATAGCAGGCATTTCTAGTACGGTTGCTCCCTGAGCTTGTAGCAACTTGGCAAACTGGCTGGACTGTCCCGCTGAGCGAGTGATCAGCACCGTGTGCCCCGTTAGGGGAAGGGGGAGGGTTGACGTTTCAGACACGGTCAGAGGAGGAGATGTTTCAGGATGATTATACGGGGTGGGGGGATTTCCCTGAAGGTATGGACGTAGACCCACCACTTCTCCGATGACCAAAACCGCTGGAGAGAGAGATTGGCGGGCTACCTGCTGAACAATGGTTTGTAGAGTTCCGGCCCAAACTTGTTGATCTGGATGTCCGGCCCAGCGAATGATGGCGATGGGAGTGTGTGGCGATCGCCCTGCTGCGATCAGCCGCTCCACAATATTTGCCACATGCCGTGCCCCCATAAGCATGACCAGGGTTTCAATCCCAACCAAGCTACTCCAATCCAAGGCTTCCGGTTCGTGAGCGCTGAGCACGGCAAAGCATCGGCTCATCACAGGATCGGTCAAGGGGATTCCGGCCAGTAGTGGGCCTGCTAGTGCGGATGACAATCCTGGGACGACTTCAACGGCAATGCCTGCACGGGTAAGTGCCTGAATTTCGGATGTGCTACGACCAAATACGAAGGGATCGCCGCTTTTCAGGCGTACAACCTGATGACCTTGCTGGCAATGCTGTACGAGGAGATCATCAATCTCGGATTGAGTCAAGCTGGGTTGACCACCCCGCTTACCGACGCTGATAGAAGTGCAGGTCTTGGGGACAACATCCAGCATTGCCGGATCAACCAGGGCGTCGTAGAGCACGACATCAGCCTGCTGAAGCAGGTGATATCCCCGTAGCGTGAGGTAATCAATCCGGCCAGGACCAGCACCAATTAGATAAGCTTTGCCAGCGGGCATAGGAACGAGAGGGGAACAGCAACCAGTGACTGTACAATCCACCTGATCTAATTATCGGCTTTTCCAGGTGCCATGAAAACTGTGGGGAATGACGCCAGGGAGAGCGAGGCGGCAGCAGGGGCCCTCTTGAAGGCGATCGCTCTCATAGACCCAAACCTCACTGCGATCCAGGTTGCCATCGTAAACAACCGTTAAAACCCAACCGCACTCCGGATCGTCAGAGCCTGGGGCAAACAGGGGCTCAGATGGGTAACGCCCTAAGCCAGCATCGGCAATGGTAAGGGTTTCACTGGGATGGTGGTAGCGGGCGATAGTTCCAAACAATTCTCCCCGTTCCATATCGCCGGGGCGATGAACGCACAGGTAAGTGTAGGGGGTCGCTTCCCCAACGTAATGTAGAGGTATGGTAGGAAACTCGCAGTCCGCTTCAACCAGAGGTTCCGCCCCAATAACCTGGCCTGACTGGGGATTGATGCGTATTTGCCAGAAGCTTCCTTGTGCGCGCGTCTGGACCTGGCCCTGAGCTACTTCCTGCAGATACGCATTGGTCTTGAAATCGGAGTACCTCACCATGGTTAAGCCAATTGAGCCATCAGCATCAATCAGCCCATTGCCAAAGTGCCACTGATACCAGGGTTCTGCCTCAGCCCGACTGATGAGTTGTAGGGTTTCTCGGTCAAAGATGAGAATTTCGGTACCCTGTTCTGGTTTCCAGTACATAGCATCGCTGGCACTTTTGAGATTGAGAAGCAGGGGCAGGATTTGGATACGGACGGGAGGGATGGCAAACACCAGGTAGGGGCCTGCCAGCACAAAATCATGAATTAAAGGAATGCCCTGAAGCAGGAAGGTATTTTGGCACAAGAGGCGACCGTGGCGATCGCTTCGATACAGATTCAGCGTTGCCTCTTTCCCGAAGCTCACTCCAAAATTGTAGATTTCGCCCGTCTGGGGATCACGCTTGGGATGGGCGGAGTAGGGTTTGGATTTCAGCCCTTCCAAGGGACTGATTCCCTGGGTTATCAGGGTATCCAATGTCAGGGCATGGGGTTCCCCAGCTTCCCAGAGAGCCAGGAGGCGATCGCTGTTGCCAGCTTCAGTTTCACCTTCCACGACCATGACGGAAGTGTTCGCCACATTTTTGGGTGGTTTGCCAAAGCTGGTCCAGATGGGACCGGATGGGATCGTTCCGTAGTTGCCAAAAATGAGGCGATCGGCTTTGGCCTCAGCTTGATACCCTGCCGTTTGGACGTAGCGATAAGTCGCCGTTGCCTGTCCTTCGCCAATGTGAACCGCTAGAATCGCTCCGTCGCCATCAAACCAGTGACCCATCCGTTGGCTGCCCCGTTCCAATCGGGCCGGGCCATTGCGGTAGAGGGTGCCATGCAAATCTTCTGGGATAGAACCTTCTAATAGGGTCAGGGGTGTCAATGGAAATTCACCCGCCGGACGAGTTACTGCCGTTGCCCACAAGGGAAGGCGAGGGGAAGAAACAACCATGAAAAGATTTCCTGAGGAAAATTACAGCGGGAAGTTGTTCATCCCTGTACTCTCTGCGATCGCACACCCAGTTGGATGTGCTCGCCCAAGTCGCTATCCCACCATACCAGGCGGTTCTAACGTTGGGCCTGTGCTTCGGGGCAGAATTGATTAATCCTCCTCCTAAGGTTATATAGGCAAGGAACCGTATCAAGTTATACAAATCTATGAAGGGTTAGGGCTGTAAATCACTCTGCTCCAGATATACTGTTTGGGAATTTAGTAAAGGAATCTTTGAAGCATTAATTTGTTCTATGTAATGCATAGAGGGATAACCCTTTCTTGGACCTGCCAAGCACTTAGTATTTAGCAGAGATCTCCTGTAATTTGTCATTTCAAAGCCTACGGAATTATCGAGTAGTCACAAACAATGAGCCAGAACCAAAATCCATTTACGTTCACTCGCACTGTCTTGCTTTGGACTTCACTAGGAATTGTTTGCGGTCTATTTGCCTCAATTTATTGGATTGTTTTGTCTCATCTTATTCAAGGTTTTGAACAAGTTAGTGGAATTTCTCTACTATTTGTAATGCCTCTGGCTGGATTACTGATTGGCCTGGTCATTCATAAATTAGGAAATCCTGGGGAAATTGGCTTAATTATTGACAATATTCACCTCAACGAAGGGCGCTTATCTATGAGGGAAAATCCCTCTATGATTTTGTCGTCTTTGATTAGTATTGCAAGTGGCGGAAGTGCCGGACCTGAAGCACCGATGGTGCAGGTAACAGGTTCGATGGGAACCTGGTTAGCCGATCGCTATCGTGTTAGTGGAGATGCCCTACGAACCTTGAGTATTGCCGGAATGGCATCAGGGTTTACGGTGCTCTTTGGAGCTCCTTTAGGAGGAGCTTTTTTTGCACTAGAAATTCTTCACCATCAGCATGTTGTTGAATATTACGAAGCTATCTTGCCAGCTATTATCGCAAGCTGTGCAAGCTATGTCGTTTTTGTGGCAATTACTCAACTGGGGCTTGGGCCAACCTGGCACTTTCCCCAATACAGCATTAATAGCGTGAATGACTTTGTGGCAGCGATCGCATTCGGTATTGTGGGGGCGATCGCTGGCTGGCTATTTATTCTAATTTTTCGTTTCTGTACTCGACAGTTTGAATCCTTAAAAGCAATTTATGTGCGAACAACCCTGGCAGGCTTGGGGCTTGGAATTTTGGCCAATTTATTTCCCCTGACTCGCTTCTTTGGAGAGCATCAATTAGAACAGGTGATCGATGGTAACTTTCAATTACCGTTTTTGTTTGGGTTAATTGTTGCCAAGATGCTTGCTATCAGTATTACTGTAGCGGGAGGATGGCGTGGAGGAATTATTATTCCACTCTTCTTTATTGGTGCTTGCCTCGGCAAGGCTATGATTATGCTGAATGCTGGGTTAGACGAATCTTTGGCGATGATTTGCATTATGGCGGCCCTCAACGCAACCGTAACTCGAACACCCATTAGCACCACATTATTACTTGCTAAGTTAACTGGATTTAGCACCTTTGCTCCGATTCTTTTTGCCAGTGTCGTAGGTTTCTTGCTGGCTCCTCGGCATCCCTTTATTGCCTCTCAAATGAAAATGCGCCAGGAATGATTTAGATTCTCAATTATCATTCCTGCTGAGACATAGGACAAAAAGAGTGAGGCGGCGCATTGCGCCGCCTCACTCTTTTTGTCCTAACGAAAATGGCTACAGCTGTATATCTTAAGAACTCGTTTGAAACGAGTGATTTTTCATGCACTAAATGCACGAGAAATGAACCCAAAGTTGAATTAAGCGGTTGCAGTGACGGACTGCTTGTAAGCAACCCAACCACCGTAATTAGAAATATCTTCCCACCCATATTCTTCCACTTTCTCACGAGGGTAGAGAAAGGCTGTGGCAACTCCACCGTCTTGCAGAGGTACTTCTACCGGATACATGTGGGGGGGCTCGTTGGTAGCCAGGTAATCAAACTGTTCAATCGTCATTTCATACACTTCACCGGGAATAGAAATGCCGCCTTCTTCAACTTCATAAATTCCGGGATGCCAACCATTTTGTACAGAATGCAGCCGATAAAGTGGTTGTGTTTTGGCCTCTGCAATGAATTTGGCTTCCCCTAAATTCTGGTGGTCGGGTTGCCCCCGCAGCGCTGAACCACAGATAAAAACACGGCGAGTCTCGGTCATGGTGTAGTCCTTCCTGACAAAATCAAATGAATTAGACTGTAGAGTAATTTCCGGCCTTCCTGAGTGCAGAGGCCAAAGAATTTCCCGAATGGTATTACTTGTTACCCTATTTCTTTTGGGGAAATTGTATACAGTATACAATTCGGTGAGGTTTTCTGCTGCTGAACTGCTTTGGAAAGCCACATTGTAATTTCTACTCTCATAAGGGGTGCTGTATGGCTGTGCTTTCGCGGTTGGGGGTGAATGGCGATCGCCTGATGGGCTGGATCAATCGCCTGGCGAAAGTAGGGCGACAACCCAATGGGGATATTTGTCGTCTGGCCTTCACCCAGGAGGACTTGCAGGCTCGCTATCTCGTGCAGCAATGGATGATGGAAGCGGGTCTGACCGTTCGTACCGACGCGGCTGGTAACTTGATTGGAACCTATGCGGGGTTATTGGATGGGGTTCCGGCTCTGGCCACGGGTTCTCATATTGACACCGTGCCGTCGGGCGGAGCTTATGATGGCGTGCTGGGTGTACTGGCTGGCATCGAAGTGGTCAAGACCTTGCAGGATAATCAGGTGCGGCTGAAGCACCCTCTTGAGGTGATTGTCTTCACCGATGAGGAGAGTAGTATGGTCGGTGCCCGTAGTATGGCGGGGCTGGTGCCCGAATCTCCAGCCGATCTCAAGTTACGAGATGGGCTGAACATCACTGACTGCCTGGAGGCAATTGGCGGGAATTGGGAGGCAATTAAAACGGCAAAGCGTGGGCGCGATCGCATCGCCGCCTTTGTTGAACTTCACGTTGAGCAAGGGGCCGTGCTAGAGCGTGCTGGGAAAGAGATCGGTGTCGTGCAGGGCATTGTTGGCATGCGCCGCAGCAAAATTACCATTTTGGGTCAAGCTAATCATGCGGGCACCACCCCGATGGATATGCGCCAGGATGCCCTGGTTGCTGCCGCTCAGGTGGTATTGGCCGTGCGTGACATTGCTCTGGTAATGCCGGGTGATCCGGTCGCAACGGTTGGTTATCTGACCGTCGCCCCCAATGCTGCCAACATTGTGCCGGGTCAAGTGGAATTGACGGTGGATATTCGCGACCTCTCCCAGGGCTGTATGGATGCCATGCAAGCACGATTGGAGGCGGAATTGCGGGCGATCGCCACAGCCACCGACACCACCATCTCCACCGAACTTATTCTGTTTGTCCCCCCATCTCCTGCCACCGATCGCATTCAAGCTACGATCGCAGCCGTTTGCGAAGACTTGCACCTGAGCAGTATTTCCATGCCCAGCCGAGCCGGCCACGATGCTATGGAAATGGGCCGTATCACTGACATGGGCATGATTTTTGTTCCCAGTCAGCAAGGCCTGAGCCACTCAGGTCGAGAATACACGCCACCTGAGCAATGTATTCAAGGCGCAAACGTCCTGTTACAAACCTTCTTAAGGTTGGATGAGATGTACTGAGGCAAAAAGGGAATGGGTAATTGGTAAGCGAATAGGGATAATACCAACCTTCTCCCACTTTCCTCTTGTCCCTCCACTTTCCTGTTCCTTTGATCCCTCTCCCTCTTCTCGACAAAAAAGTTATTTGGGATACAGTCTCTTCTCTGGTAATCGTTTGTAGTAGTCACTAAGCAAAGTGCCTTATGCAAACCGAAAGCAAAACCAATGGTTAACGCAACTCTGGCCAGCTCATAAGTTTTTTTGCCTAATTAGGATTTATTCTCCAGGACAAAGCTATGGCTCAATCCTCCGATACTTTGCCCCTTCTAGTGCCAGCAGAATCACCGTCCGATCACAGTTTGCAGCAAGAATTGGCATCCCATTCTGCCGGGGTGTCATTGCGAAATGTTAGCAAGACCTATGGCAACAACTTTGTTGCAGTTCAGGATATTGACCTGGATATTCCGGCTGGTTCTTACTGTTGCTTGTTGGGGCCAAGCGGATGTGGTAAAACCACGACGCTACGGATGATTGCAGGCCACGAAACGATTACCAGCGGAGACATCTATATTGGTAGCACGCGGATTAATGATCTGCCACCTACCCGCCGGAATACGGCGATGATGTTTCAAAACTATGCCCTGTTTCCCCATAAAACTGTTTGGCAGAATATTGAGTTTGGCTTGCGGATGAAGGGTATTCCTAAGGCGGAGCGCGATCGCCGCGTTAGTGAAGTGGTCGAAATTGTCGGCCTCAATCGCTTTGTCGATCGCAAACCTGCCATGCTGAGCGGTGGTCAGCAACAGCGCGTTGCCCTTGCCCGTGCGTTGGTCACCCGCCCGGCTGTGTTGATGCTGGATGAACCCCTGAGCGCTTTAGACGAAAACCTTCGGGTTAAAACTCGTAGCGAACTGCGTCGGCTTCAGAAACAATTTGGCATGACCTTTATTCAGGTCACCCATGGCCAGGATGAAGCCTTTGCCCTCTCAGATCAAATTGTTGTGATGGATCACGGACGAATTGATCAGATAGGGACTCCAGGTGAAATTTTTGCCAAGCCATCGTCTCGCTTTGTCGCTCGGTTTGTAGGTGATAACAATATCTTCGTCGGCAAAGTGGCGGGTGTCGCTGGTCCCAGTGGGCCGGTGAAACTGGAAGTGGACCAATTGGGGACATTCCTGTGTCAGGGAGAAGGAGCTTCTGAGGGGATGACGGCTGCCTGCTGTGTGCGGAGCGATCGCCTCACCCTCCTTCCCTACCCTCCCGAAGATCCCGATGCCCTTAACCAATTCCCCGCGCGCGTGATTTCGGTGGAGTTCACCGGATATATCACTCGCGTCACGTTGCTCACTGAAGCAACAGCAGAAGAAATCACCTATAAGGTTCGCAGCCATGACTGGATGGCGAATCCAGCCCGAGAAGGGCAGTTGGTCACATTAGCCTGGAGCCCAGAAGATTGTATCTTCCTGGCCCATTAGTCCGGGCGAATGTGGCTTTGTCGGTGACTATCTCTTGGCCATCCATGCGGTCTTGAACCGAGTTGCGATCGCCAATTTTTCGGAAGGTTGAAACTCTTAACCTCGTTCAAACTTTACATTTTTCTAAAACTTCAGGATAACTATGGCCAAAATTTCTCGTCGTCAGGTGATTCGCACGGGTTTAGCGGCTGGAGCGGCGATCGCAGCGACTCGCTGTGCCCGTAGTGAAGCTCCCAGTGGTACTCCCAACAACCCGGCTCCCGGCCCCGAGGTCAATACCAATCAGATCAAAGACGTAACCCTCCGCTTTATCGGAACTGGGGTATCGCAGATCAACGAAATCCGCGACAAAGCCCAGAAAGACCTCGGCTTTAAGCTGGATATGCGGGCGCTGAGTACCGAGGAAAACAACCAGATCGCTATCACTCAACCGGGCCAATACGACATCTTTGACGGGGAATATTTCAGCTTGCCGCTGGTCGTACCCTCGGGTAATCTCCAGCCTATCGACGTGAGCAAGATTACCAATTTCGATAAAATTGTTCCCTTCTTCACCAGCGGTAAGTTTGATGGGATGCCTGTGGAAAAATCCCAGGGTACAGCTCCTTTTAAGGTGATGTACGTGAAGGATGCAACCTCCTCGGAGTTTTCCCCCACCCCCACGAACTTTGCAACGCTGATCCCATTCCAGTACAACGCGGATACCCTGGGCTATCGTCCTGATCTAGTGGGTCGCAAGATTGAGTCCTGGGCTGAGCTGTTCAATTCTGAATTCAAGGGCAAAACTGCCATCCTGGATATTCCTCAGATTGGCATTATGGACGCTGCTATGGTGGCTGAAGCCTCAGGCCTGATGACTTTTGGCGACAAGGGCAACATGACCCGCGAGGAAATTGACAAGATTACGGACATTCTCAAAGAACAGAAGCGCAATGGACAGTTCCGCGCTTTCTGGAAGACCTTTGATGAGTCAGTAAACCTGATGTCTTCTGGCGAAGTGGTGTTGCAGTCCATGTGGTCGCCCGCGGTAACAGCGGTGAAATCAAAGAACATTCAATGCGTATATGCTCCGCTAAAAGAGGGCTATCGTGGTTGGGGTGGTGGCATTGGCCTTTCCAAGAACCTCTCAGGTGTTGCGCTGGATGCGGCATACGAGTATATCAACTGGATGTTGGAAGGCTGGGTAGGTGCATTCCTCGGTCGCCAGGGTTACTATAGTGCCGCTCCTGAAACCGCTAAGAAGTACATGTCTCAGGCCGAGTGGGATTTCTGGTACGAAGGGAAGGCCGCTTCTGAGGACATGGTCGATCCCTTCGGCAAGACTCTGGAGAAGCAGGGTGCTATCCGGGATGGTGGTTCCTTTAAGGAGCGCTTTGGCAACATCGTCTGCTGGAACTCCACTATGCAAGAGAACACCTATCTCGTGCAGAAGTGGAACGAATTCATCGCATCCTAATTTGAGGAGTTAGTGGTTCGTGCCTGTTGTGCACGAACCACTAACTTTTTCTCATGCCTTTATTTAAGAATTAATCTCCTGCCATCTTCCCTGAAGGCCCATGGATAGAACCGTTAAAACACTTCAAATTTACGGCCTGGCGATTCCTCAAACCCTTGTTTTCCTGCTATTCCTGGTATTTCCAATCCTGGGAATTGTGGTTGTCAGCTTTTGGCAATTCAACGGGTTTGCTATGGTGCCAGGGTTTACGCTGGATAATTACCGCGCCATTTTTACATCTGATGTCACGCTCAGAACCTATCTGAATACATTTAAGTATGTATTCCTGGTTTGGTCTTTTTGCTTGGTCATTGGTTATCTAGTTGCTTACTTCCTGGCATTTTATGTGGAAGATAAGCGGCTACAAATCATCCTTTTCTTGATATGTACAGTTCCATTCTGGACGTCCAACATTATTCGGATGATTTCCTGGATTCCCCTATTAGGTAAAGAGGGGTTAATCAATAGCTTTTTGATTCATATTGGTTTGATCAATCAACCCCTTGAATGGTTGCTATTTTCTGATTTCGCCATTGTCTTGGGGATGGTGCATCTCTATAACTTTTTCATGATTGCGCCCATCTTCAATAGCTTGATGCGAATTGATCGAAACCTGATTACTGCCGCTGAAGATATGGGGGCATCAGGTTTCCAAATTTTCAAAGAGGTGATTCTGCCGCTGTCGGCTCCCGGTATTGCGATCGGGTCGATCTTTCTGGTCACCATCATTATGGGTGAATTCGTCACCGTTCGTCTGATGGGAGGTGGTCAGTCAGCCTCGGTTGGAAAGCTGATTCAAACTCAAATTGGCAGTATTCAGTATCCCCTGGCTGCGGCGAATGCTGTCATTTTGTTGCTGGTTACTTTGACACTGGTGCTAGCAATTCTGCGCGTTGTCAATATTCGAAAAGAACTGTAATCGCAACGGTGCTGATATGAGAAAGCGATCGCTCACCTTCTATCTTTTAGCCGCCTTCTTTGGGCTCTTTGTGCTGTTTCTCTACGGCCCGATGATCTCCATTTTCATCCTCAGCTTTCAGGGGCCAGAGGGCGGTTTGACCTTCCCGATGCGCGGGTTTAGCCCCACCTACTGGTTGTTGCAAGTGTTTCAGGAACAACGGGTGGGAAACTTTGTGGAGGCGTTCTGGCGATCGCTTGCCCTCGGTTTAGTGGTTACCCTGCTGTCCTTGATTGTCAGTGTTATGGCAGGTTTGGCATTCCGCAGCCGCTTCAAAGGCTCTGGTGTGCTGTTTTATCTCACCATTGCCAGTCTGATTGTGCCAAGCATCCTTATTTCTCTGGGTATTGGTATTGTTTTCCAAATTTTAAAGTTGGAAACCAACTGGTTTTCCTCGGGGCTAGGGGCGCATCTTACCTGGACGGTTCCCTTTGCTTTTCTTATCGTGCTGGGCATTTTCAACCGCTTCAATCCTTCCTATGAGGAAGCTGCCCGTGACCTGGGAGCTGGAGATGTAGTCACATTCTGGGATGTAATTTTCCCGCTGATTGCCCCAAGTCTTTTGGGTATTGGCATCCTGGCGTTTACGCTGTCCTATGACGAGTTCACCCGTACATCTCTAATCTCTGGGCAAAATAGTACCCTGCCGCTAGAGATTTTCGGGATGACGACTAACGTGACTTCCCCCGCTTTGTATGCGCTCGGGACTCTCACGACCCTGTTCTCTTTTGCGCTGATTATCATTGCACTTGTTGCTTACAATGCCCTCAACAAACAGCAAAAAACTTGAGATATCTGGTTTAGAGTAAAACGCACCATCCTACTCTTTTTACCCTAACGAAAATGGCTACAGCTATATATTCAAGTCTGGCACTGTGTCAAAAAAGCGAACCCAAAGCCCTGATTTTGCTGCTTCTTTACAGCGACAAAATCAAGACTTTGGGTTGGGGGTCAATCTATTAATCGGCTCAGTTTTCCACAATTCAAAACGTTATTGCCAGTAGCCATTCTCGCAATTCAATAATCGGTCCAGGATGGCGATCGCCTCCTCATCCCCTGACGTTCGAACCTGGGCCTCCATTCCAATATTGATCAACTCCATTCGTATCCGCTCCAAGTACGTGAGTGGAACTTCTCCCATTGCCACTCGGCTCTGAAGATCAGTTTGATTTTCTATAAACGAGCGATTGAGATCAAAACCAAAGGATTGGGCCAGGGCTTCCACCACGTAACGCTGTTCAGGACGGGCTGTTTCCAGAGTGGCTTGCATGGGTTGATTGAGGATTGCGTCCTGAGTGGCGATCGCTGCCTGTTCCTGCAACCACACCTCTGATGTGGATATGGGTAAATCCGTTGTCTCTTCGTCTACCTTAGCGAAGGCATGGGCCTCTGCATACACGACATGTCCATCGCGGTTGTAATCAGCAGAGGACACCCGTTCTCCAGTACGACTGATGCCGCTCAAGCCTGCGAAGAAGCTGGAGCTGTAATCTTCATAGTCTGCCTCGTTTACCTCAGGGGTACAACCGACTGAGGGGAGGGTACGAATTGTGGCGAAGAAGCCACAGCGGTTTTGAGAGGCTACCCGGTTAAAGGGTTTGCCACCTTCGTACATTAAGTTGGCGAAGGAACCCGAATAACACTGGGCCATCATCGCAACGACGGGTGTTTCTGGTGGGAGGGTGTCGAACACCTGAGCTAACTGTTGAACAGAAACCTGCTGATTACCCCAGAGGGCAATGGCGTTGTTGTTAAGGTCCTGTTCGTTACGCAGACCATGCCCAGTGAAGTAGAAAAAAATGGGACGTGTGCTTCCTGCTTCGGCTCTCTCTGCCACCCAACTGCGTAGATTGTTAAAGGTGGAAGCGCCGGTCAAATTAGGGATGTCGGGCACTTTAAACTGTATCTGCCCCTGCTCATCCATGTAGCGGATGGTGGCCTGCCCGTTCGTTCCGTTGGCGAAGTAAACCTCTGCCGCACTTGGATTGAAACCCATTGCCTGCAGCGTTCGCTGAAAGTAGAGAACGTTCTTTTCCAGAGCAATTTCGTTATAGCTGGGCGCACCGCCACCACCCGCGACAAGGAAATCAGTGGATGAGGCGGCTTGGCAGTTTTGTTGGACTGTTGATCCGGTGCGATCGCCCAAAACCTCCTCCAGCACCACAGGCAGGCCTACGCCAAACAGAAGACTTCCACCAATACTGAGCAAAGAAAGACGCCACCAGGGAAATCGATGGGGCATGGTGCGATCGTCCTTATGTAGAATTTGCCCCTGATCATAACCTTCCAAAGAAAAGCGTGGAAGCTTTGCTCCCACGCCTTTTATATCTTTTCAATATGAAGATGCGTCTCATGTTCTACATCTTGCCTAAGCAGGCGTGGAACGTTAAGCGCATCTCCACATTGGATTGGTAATAGAAGATCTTAGCGAATTCCTTTACCGATCATTCCATTCTGTTGCGGCATCCGTTACCGCTTGATCGACTGTTTTATCGCCCAACATCGCTGCTTGCAAATTGTCATACACAATCTTTTGCAGTTCCTTAATATCTTTGTTGGCGGGTAACAACACCTCAGCATCCTGCATCTGCTGAGCGCTCACAGCGCGGGCTTTATCCAGATTAGGGGCCGACTCGGCCACATCTGTAAAGTAGGGATCTTCTAAAGCCTTCGTGGTAGACGGCAGAACATTGGCTGCCTTCGCAAAAGCCAACTGGTTCTCATCGTTGGTGATGAACAAGGCAAACTTCACAGCGGCATCCGGGGCATCCGTGTTGCGGGGAATCACCAGATTCATCACGGCAACGCTCTTTTTGCCCGTGGAGCCAGTGATTTGGGGAGCGGTTTGGGAGACCTGGGCGATCGCCGGAGCATTAGCTTCAATGGTCTTCAAAAATTGGGGTCCCGAATTCAAAATAGCGGTATCCCCAGTCTGGTAAAGCTCTAAGGCTCGACGGTGACCCTGGGTCAAGACTTCTTTGGGAAGCAATCCGTCTTGATATAAAGTTGTCCAGTATTCAAATACAGCCCGACCTTCCGACGTATCGAACGCTGCTTTACCGTCTGCGTCCAGAAGCTGCGCTCCCATCTGGGTAAATGATTGCAGCACATCAGCAGAATCCGTTGGAACAAAAGTGGAGAAGAAGGCGTACTTTCCTGTTTTTTCCCGTACCGCTCGGGCTACTTCTGCCAGTTCTGCATAAGTGGTCGGAGGCTGTTCAAACCCGGCCTGTTTCAACAAGTCCGTGTTGTAAATTGCCAGGCTTGTAGTCAGGTACCAGGGAATCCCAAAAGTTTCTCCATCGAGAGAATTGGCCTGCCAAATTTTAGACAAATATTGTTGCTGAACTTCAGAGGGAATCTTGTCGTTTAAGGGCAACCAGGCGTTACGTCCTGCCAACTGAGCAGCAAAGTCAGGGTTCAGGTTGACGACATCAGGAGCCGTGTTCGCCGAAACCGCCGTCAAAATTTTGCTTTGCATATCTCCCCAGGGGACATCCACCCACTTCACCGTAATGCCCGGATTCGCCTGTTCAAAGGCTGCAATCCGCTCATTAAAGTAGTCAGTGAACTGGGGTTGGAGCTGCATCGTCCAAAACTCGACCTCCGCCTCCCCCGATGCATTGGACGCCCCTGAATTATTGCCAGGGCTGCAACTGATTAGCCAACTCAACGCCAGCCCCAGCAATGCCAAAATCCCAAATCGCTTCCAGGCACGCATTCGGCTCATGATCCCTCCACAGGATGCCATAGTCTTTGCGGCAATCAGGACTCGCTGAATCCGCAGACCTTGATCAATCGTCCAGATTAACCTAAAAAGGACATCCTTGACCGAGCCGCCCTTGTGCTTATGAGTGCTCGGAGGCTTAAGTTGGCCTATGTTTGATGGGGCGGGATACGAGCACTCTACCCCATCAAACAACCCCACCAATCCCGAAATAAAACAACAGTACTCTTGAGTCCGTATGTTCACGGAGAAGGCAGTAGATTTTCAATCTTTGCTGCACTCCATCCGGATAGAGAATCTTTATCCACGAATCAAAAAGTGAATTCCCTACTGAATCCCCTACCCCAAAGGGTTAGAGCACTGAGGATAAGAATTCACAAAATGTGTCTCATTCGGGGTTATCGAAGCTAAGATTATACCTCTAGAATCCTGAGCTCTAAAATTTCTCTAAGAGGTTCAAAGTCCATCCCACCCATTTCTCTCCCTAGTAAGCTTTGTATTGCTGCGCAACCTGAAAAAAAGTGAACTAAATTGGGTACCATGCGCTAGCATCAATCGTTGAATCTATATATTCACTTCCCTTATACTGCGCTGTCTTGCATCCCGCTATTCTGAATACCCGACGGCAAAACTGTGGTTAGCAACTTCAAAGGTCTCTTCTCGAAAAAAACTAAGGGCATTGGTATCGAACTGACCCCAGATCGAGTTAATGTCGCTCGCCTCAAAAAGAAAGGTCAAGGCTTTCAACTGACAACCCTCGCTTCCGCTGAGGTGCCGGAGGGTATTTATCAGGAAGGCCAGATTTTGGACTCGCCAACAATGGCAGAAATCATCCGTTCTGTATTGGATGAAAGTAAGCTCAAAATAAAAAATGTTTCCACGGCGATTCCGGGTGGGCGCGATACCGTAACGCGCATCATTCCCGTTCCTGCTGAGCTAGACGACCGCGAATTGCGCGAGATGGTTTTGAACCAGGAAGCTGGCCTATATCTTCCCTTCCCCCGTGAGGAAGCCGATGTTGATTATCAGAAGCTAGGCTTTTTCGTGGATGAGGACGGTATTGAGAAAGTTCAGGTTTTGCTGGTAGCAACCCGCAAAGAAGTGACCGATTCCTATATCGAAACCTTCGAGCAGGCTGGCCTCACGGTCAATATTCTGGAAATCAGTAGCTTTTCGCTAATCCGTACTATCCGTGATCAGTTGCGCCAGTTCACCCCTCAAGAAGCAGCGGCGATCGTCGATATCGAATTTGAGAATACTGAAATTTCCATCGTGGTCGATGGGGTACCTCAGTTTTCTCGAACGGTACCCATCGGCACGTATCAAATTCAAACCGCCCTTAGCCGTGCAATGAACCTCCCCCCCTCCCGTAACACGGAATTGTTGCAAGGGATGACAGTACCGGTGACGCCGATGGATAGTGTGGGGAGTTCCCCAGGAGTTGCCTCTAACCCTGGTACTGCCGCTATGCTGCGGGTGTTGGGAGAGTTGGCCGATGAGTTGCGGCGATCGATCGACTTCTATTTGAACCAGGGCGACAACATGGAAGTGGCTCAATTGTTGCTGGCCGGGCCAGGTGGGTCGATTGGGCAATTGGATGAATTTTTCTCACAGCGTTTGAGTTTGCCCGCCAGTCAGGTTGATCCCATTGCGGCCCTTTCTCTAGAAGTGGATCAGGAAGTCCCTCTGGCCCAACGTACAGGTCTTGGAGTGGTTTTGGGATTGAGCTTGCGGGAGGCGTGGTGATATGTCGGGAGGCGGGATGTAATGTACAGCTTAGATATCAACTTCTTAAATGACCGGGAGGAGCGGGCTGCTGATGTAGCGGGTCCGCGTGTGCGGGAGGTTTCAGATAGCCCCCGGCCTCTTTATTTAGGAGCGTTAGTTGGGCTGCTGTTGCCAGCTTTGGCTGGGGGCTTATGGTTTTTCTTGCAAGCACAGCGTAGTAGCTTGCAAGCAGAGCTGGATGCCCTGAACGCTGAGCTAGTCAATGTGCAGGCAGCTCTACAAGAGGTGCAAACCATTCAGGGGCAAGTGCAGCAAATTGATGCTGAAAACCAAGCCCTTGCCACTGTTTTTGATCAGATTCAGCCATGGTCTGCACTACTTCAAGATGTTCGGACCCGAACTCCAGGTGGTGTACAGGTCTCTAATATCATCCAAACACAACCAGAACCGACAGCGGCTCCGCCTCCGGCTCCAGCTCCAGCGGCGGATCCTAATAACCCTGAAGCTTCTCCGTCTCCGGCGGCCCCAGCACCTGTGCCTGAGCTGCCCCCGGCCCGGTTACAAATTCAGGGCATTGCTCGTTCCTTTGATGATGTCAATGATTTTGTACTGCTGCTCAAGCAGTCACCTTTTCTAACCAGTGGTACTGTTCGCCTGGTGAGTTCGACGTTGCAGCCCTATCCGGCTCAAGTTCAATTTCCGGAAGGGGTACAGCCTACGGTTGAAGTGGAACTGCCAGATGTGGTGAATTTTCAGATAGAAGCAGAACTAACTAACCGTCCTGCGTCTGAGTTGTTGCAAAACATGCGAAGCGCGTTGGCGGTTGGTCTACCCGCAAGAATTGATGCACTTCGTGATTTGGGGGTGATTCAGCCATGACCGCTGGTGGAGACTTTATTCCCGTTGATGATTTTGATGCCGATCAGCCGAGTTACCCTGTCGTTTTTGGTGTTCGGCTGACTCCTACCGTCAACGGAATTTTATTAGCCCTGGTAGGGGCAGCGGCGGCTACCTGGTTGCTGCTTAATGTGGTGAAACCCGCCTGGGAGGCCAACCAGGCCATTCGGCAGGAGATTCAGACCAAACGTCAACAACTTGTTGATCAGGCTGAAATTCAAAAGCAAATCCAGCAGGCACGACAGGATTTGGCGGAAGCTGAGAAGCTGCGAGCCGACGTGCTGACCTTGTTTGCTGATGAGGAAAGTCTGGAAACGTTGCTGATTGACCTAAATGCCCGAGTTCAAGGGGCTGAGGTGGCGAGTCCAGCCATTGAAGTTGGTGAGGTTCAAACAGGTGGTGCAGCAGTTCTGGAACGGTTCTCGCGGGTTGCCCCAGCGGATACCGGCACACCAGGTGCAGCGGCAGCGGGTGGTGGCGATGTCGTTAACAACGGTTCCTTTGGCTCTGCTGTTAATGGACGCTTACGTCAGCAGGTTTACGACGTTCAAATTAATGGTACCTTTGGCCAAACCCAATCGATCATTCGCAATATTGAACGACTGCGCCCCCTGTTAGTGGTGCGGGATTTGAAAATGCAGCCAGCTAATAATGGCTTACTTCTCGTGAATGAGCGAGGCCAGATTCAGCCTCTAGGTGATCCTCGCTTGCAGACATCTTTCAGGTTAATCGCGCTACTGCCTCCGGAAGAAACGGCAACTGGGGCCCCGGCCGCAGGAGCCACTCCAGCGGCAGGAGCTACTCCGGCTGCTCCAGCCGCTGGAGCTACTCCGGCTGCTCCGGCACCGTCTCCGGCCCCAGCCGCGCCGTAGTCCCAGTTTGAGGCATATTGCCTCAATCACCTGGGTCAGGGTGTCGTCGTTATTGAATGCATGAGTCCGCCATTGCTTTTTTCGCCTGTTTTGCTAAGGAGGAGTGAACTGTGAAACATCTTGGACTGCTTGGACTTTTGGGGGGAGGCGCGATCGCCCTAACCGCATCACTCCCCGCCTATGCCGCTGCAACAGAAGTGACCGATGTACGGGTCAACTCGACAAATGACGGCGGTATGGAACTGGTGTTGGAAACCAGCAGCGGTGAACGGCCCCAAGTCTTTACCGTGAACCGAGGCAACACGCTGGTAGCCGATCTGGTCAACACCCAGCTGAACCTGTCAGATGGCAATGGTTTCCTGCAAAATAACCCGGCACCTGGCATCTCGGCGGTAATGGTCAGCCAGTTGGATTCGAATAGTGTGCGGGTGAGCATCACTGGAGAGACCGGAACCCCTGTTAGTCAAGTGAATCAGACAGATAACAGTATCGTGTTTGATGTGGGCAATGGACCTGCGCTTGCCGAGTCTGATGACGATATCACCTTTGAGCAGCCCTCTTCTCGGGAAACACAGGTTGCCCAGAATCCAGATCCCCTACAGGTGGATGATGGAGATGTGCTGATTCCGGACCCAAATGTGGTCATTGATGGAGTTCAGGTCCAACCGAGTCAGGTAGGTGCTCCTCCAGCGCGTCCGAGGGCGATCGCACCCCCCGTTGGTGACATTGCCGTAGCCACGACTGATATTAGCCCCGAACCGATTAACCTCGGAACTAATGAAATTGTTCCCAGACTCGTTCTGCGGGATGCCCCCGTACGGGATGTGCTCTCGTTGCTGGGTCGAGCAGCAGGACTGAACGTTGCTTTCTTGACCTCTGGTCAAGGCGCTAACAACGCGGGTGGTGGGACGGGGCCTGAAGGAACGGCAGATAACGAGCCACGAATTTCGCTAGATATTGAAAACGAGCCAGTTCAAAACGTATTTAACTACGTGCTGCGTATTAGTGGACTGCAAGCCTCGTTGGAGGGCCGCACGATTTTTGTAGGCCAGACTCTGCCTAACGAATCTCGTAACCTGCTCATGCGTACCATTCGCCTGAATCAGGTCGATGTAACTTCTGCTCTTAACTTCTTGGTGGCGCTCGGTGCCGAGACGGCAGTTAGCCGCGAACGTCTTATTACCAGCGTGAATGCTGTTTCGGTAGCAACCGCTGCTGAGGGGAGTACTGGACCAGCCGTCACCCAAACGCAGACAACAACAGAAAATCGAATTGAAGTCCAACGGGTTGAATATACGGATTCCAACCCTATCCTGCGAGGCTTGCAGGTGACAGGGGATGAACGTACCAACACGCTTACGTTGACTGGGCCGGGGCGTCTCATTGATATCGCAACCAGTCAGTTGACGACTATCGATATCCGCCGTCGTCAGGTTGCTGTTAACGTCCGCGTCATTGACGTTAACCTGCTTGAAACAGATCGCCAAAACACTAGTTTCTCCTTCGGCTTGGGTCGTACAGACTTTATTAACAGCGGAGGGGTTGGGGTGATTAACTTTGGTGAACGAACTCCTGTCTCCGTTATTGGTAACGTCGTAACCGGAGGACAGAACCTGGGTATTGCCGATAATTTCCTAGCACAGCTGTCAGCATCGGTTCGAGAAGGAAACGCTAAGATCCTGACTGATCCAACGCTTGTAGTGCAGGAGGGGCAAACGGCGCAGGTTCAGCTAACACAGGATGTCATCACGAACTTTGAGCGAACTGTCGATGAGGGCGATGGCGAGAATGATGATGGTGGTGGTGGTACTGTTACTGTAACAACGGAAACCGAACCCGCAGGTTTGATCCTTCAAGTTGCAGTGGATCGAATTGATGATAATGGTTTCATTTCCCTTTCTGTCGCGCCATCTATCTCGGCACCTTATGATGAGGAAACTGTCGAATTTAACGGGGACGAGTTTACTGTTACTCTGTTGTCTGAACGTCGCTTGACCTCCGGTCTAATTCGTGTGCGCGACGGGCAGACGCTTATCCTTTCAGGGATTATTCGTGATGAAGATCGAATTGATGTCACTAAAGTACCTATCTTAGGAGACATCCCAATTCTAGGAGCTTTGTTCCGGAGTAGCAGGCGTGACAACGTCCGCCAGGAGTTAATCGTTATTCTGACTCCCCAAATTTTGGATGATTCTGACCAATCCGTATTTGGTTACCGCTACACACCTAGTCGTGATGCTCAGGAGCTGCTGAATCGCTAAAAGTAAGGAAGAGAGGCGATCGCTCCTCTCTTTCTCGTAAAAGGAGCGTGGCGTTGAAGCCACGCTCCTTTTTGATTTGAATTATCTGTGATTACTGAATTGGAATAAAACGCATATTTCAGGAAGGCAAGAATCGATCAAGGGCAGATTTGAGGGCATCAATCTCGGCGTCAATGCTGCCATCTTCTGCGGCCCGCACCATACATTCCGTAAGATGCTCATCTAAGATACGCCGAGCTACTCGATCGAGAGCACCACGAACGGCGGCGATCTGCATTAGCACATCTGGGCAGGGGCGGCTCTCAGCCACCATCTGCTTGATACCGCGTACATGCCCTTCAATGCGGGAGAGCCGGTTCATAATCTGCCGTAATGATTCGGGATCGTGCACATGGGGGTGGGAGTGCGCTCCGGTATCTGCATGGGCGTGGTCGGGCTGGGGGCTATGCATGAGCGCTGCCTGGGGAGTGGAACTTCCCCTGATTCTATCCCAACGTTTGTTTGGCAGCTCAATACAGGGCAATTCAGATTTGCCATCGGACTGGCTTAGCTAACACAATGACAAATCTGATTCTTAGAGAAATGCCGCTTCGTCAATGGGGGGTAGTCTCCCTTTCAACCGAACTTACGAATGGATGGGGCGATCGCTACCATAATAAGAATGAGTCAATGTCTGAACAACTGTCCGTAGTTGATACACAGAACAGGTAAAGGTTATGCGACCGGAATCTCTTCAACGGCGCTGGCGATCGCTCCTGCAGCGCATTTTGATGGTTGGACTGGCGGCTTATCTGGCCTTCAGCCCCCTTCATCCTGCTCCCGTGCTGGCACAAACTCAGGCGGCCTCAACGCGCCATAGCACGAGTTTTGTGGCAGCAGCAGTCAATCGAGTCGGTACAGCAGTGGTTCGTATCGATACTGAGCGTACGGTCACCCGCGAGCCAACGCCATTTTTTAACGATCCCTTCTTTCGAGAATTTTTTGGCGATCGCGGCTTCCCACAGCAGGGTCCCTACGAGGAGCGTCTGCGGGGCCAGGGTTCCGGTTTCATTATTGATGCCGATGGCTCTATTTTGACCAATGCTCACGTGGTGAACCAGGCCGATCGCGTAACGGTGACCCTGAAGGACGAGCGGCAGTTTGCTGCCAAGGTTCTGGGGGTTGATGAAGTGACCGATATGGCCCTTGTAAAGATTGACGACCCTGATGGCAATCTGCCCGTTGCTCCCTTGGGAGATTCAGAACAGGTGCAGGTGGGCGATTGGGCGATCGCTGTCGGTAATCCCCTCGGCCTCGACAATACCGTTACTCTGGGGATTGTCAGTACCCTCAATCGCTCCAGCGCTCTGGTGGGTATTCCTGACAAGCGGCTGGACTTTATTCAAACCGATGCTGCCATTAACCCTGGCAATTCTGGTGGGCCATTGCTCAACGAAGATGGCGAAGTGATTGGTATCAATACCGCTATCCGTGCCAACGCCATGGGTATTGGGTTTGCCATTCCCATCAACAAGGCGAAAGAAATTCTGCCCCAACTGGCCCGAGGCGAGCATGTGACTCACCCGTACCTGGGCGTGCAAATTGCCACTCTGACGCCGGATTTGGCCCGACAGAATAACAGTGACCCCAACTCCTCGGTTCTTCTACCAGAAATTACAGGAGTATTGGTTATTGGTGTCGTTCCGAATTCCCCAGCCGCTAGTGCTGGCCTGCGTCGCGGCGACGTTATTACAGAGTTAGAAGGGCAGGCAGCCACCTCCGCTGATCAGGTGCAACGGACTGTTGAAAATAGCCGCGTGGGTGAACCTCTGCGACTCACCATTCGTCGGGGCGATAACACCCAGCAGTTGTCAGTCCGCACGGCTGAGTTGCAGGGGCAATCCTAGGGCCCGCTTTAAAGTCGAAGAGTTGTTTTTTCGCGTAGGAAGCGCGCGGAAAAATAACCTTTAAAGTAGGCTCTAACCCTTTCATCGAATTCAACATAGGGAGGGTGCACTGCATCCTCCCTTTTCCTTGTTGGAAGGAGCGCAGGGCTTAGTTCCATACGCTTCTTTTGCCACCATGAAACCTTGAGATCGACTGAAAATGGTTCAACTGAAAATGGTTTAATAATGAAGTTTCTTAGAGGTAAGGTTCAGTGCAGTGCCCGAAAGATAAAACCGAATCCCTGATGGATGTGGTGCTTGCGGGAGATTTACCCGCAAAACACTGCCCTGCATGCGAGGGAAACTGGATTTTACCGGAGGTCTACCATGAATGGCAGCAGCAGCAGGAACCTTCCAAACTGGAGCCAGTTCCTGCTGATTTGGATATTGGCTATGAACCTGCTGCTCTGGATGCCCGAGCGGGGCTTTGCCCCGAGTGTCATGGCTTTTTGGCCCGTGCCCGGATTGGGCTCAATCCGGCTTTTTATGTAGAACGATGTGCTCGCTGTGGTGGTATCTGGTGCGATCGCCATGAGTGGGATGTTCTCATTCATCTTGGGCTGCACACTGATGTTCCCTACCTGTTCACGGCAGACTGGCAACATCAAACCCGTGAACAGGAATATTTGGATCGTGAGCGCCGCGCTACCGTCGAGAAGTTGGGGGAGGAATTAGCCCAACAAATTTTCGATCTGGCCGAAAAGCTGGAAAACCACCCCAACGGAGATTTTGGGGTGGCGTACTTGATGCGCCGTTTTACTGCGTAATACTCACTGGTCGTTTTCTACGCATTTGGATGGGGTGTGGTGCAATAGGCAGGAAGTGCCTATTGCACCACACCCCATCCATCGGTTTGAAACATGATCGGTGGATTTTGTGAGGCGCATCGCACCTCACAAAATCTTGCTATTCAATTTTGTGAGGCGGTTTCAACGACCTCTTGCGGATGATTGACGGTCAATCGGGGCAACCGATGCTTGAAGCCACAGAGAATTTCCCAGGAAATAGTGCCGAGGGTATTGGCCCAATCATCCGCTGAAATTGACTCCTGCCCGTCACGGCCCAGGAGCGTTACGACATCTCCAGCCTGCACATCAGGAATAGCACTCACATCCAGCATGAGCTGGTCCATCGTTACAGCACCAATCTGAGGAACACGCTGGCCTCGAATCAGCACCTCCATCCGATTCGTCAACAGCCGGGGAACCCCATCTGCATAGCCAATGCCTATAACAGCCATTTGCATATCCCGGTCAGCAATGAACTTGTGACCATAGCTGACGCCAGTACCTGCGGCTAAGGGCTTGACCTGGGTAATGCGGGCTTTGACCTGAAGAACGGGTTTAAGTGGAATTTTTGCAACTAGATGGGGAGCTGGATGTAGGCCATACATAGCTAACCCTGTACGTACCAGATCGTAGTGTAGAGATGGGTCTGCCAGAGTTGCAGCGGAATTTGCCAGGTGGAGCCGAGGGGGGGTAATTCCAGCGGCTTTTAGGTGAGCGATCGCTGACTCATAACGTTGATACTGCAACTGCATAATCCCTGGGTTTGGATCATCAGCTGTGGCCAGATGAGAATAGACGCTGGCAATTTCTAAGTGAGGTAGACTTTTCACCAATTGCCCAAACTCAGCGGCTTGTTCCCAAGAAATTCCCAGCCGCGACATTCCTGTATCCAGCTTCAGGTGAACGGGCAGGGGAGAACGGGAACGCATCGTACCCATGGTCTCGGAGAAAATGAGTGCTTGCTTGGGGGTGCAGAGGGTCGGTTGTAGTTTCCATTGAGCGATCGCTCTCACCTGCTCTGCCGTGTTAGTAGCTCCCAGCAGCAGAATAGGTGCTTGAATACCTGCTTCTCGTAGTTCAATGCCTTCAGGAATGGTAGCGACTCCTAGCCAAGTGGCTCCGTGGCGCAGGGCAGTGCGAGCGATTGTTACGGCCCCATGGCCATACGCATCGGCTTTGACGACCGCCATCAATTCGGTTCGCGGGGCCAATCGCCGCCGGATTTGCTGGACGTTATGTGCCAGCGCTCCCAGGTCTACTTCTACCCAAGCCCGTTCCCGTAGCATGGGTATGAGATTTGGGGAATGTTCCCAACTCAACATCACATCACTCCTCCATCACACCGTTCACACACTGCCATCAAACCGCAACCTTTGAATTTTCGCTACGGTTGCTGGACAGTTGTTGGCTATTTGTGCCTTTCATTTAAGCAGTACTTTTTCAAATCGATAACTCCATTTGGGTTATTGCTAGCGTCACGTTAGTTAATCCCAATTCGGAATAAGCCCAAGTGCCCATTTTGGCGTGCGCTCTGCACGCACCAAAATGGGCTTTCTCGAACTCAGATTAGTTATGGTTATTCAGGCTGTGTGGTTTCTTTGGCTTCCCAGGAAGGCTTTTTGCCCGTTAGCCAATAGGTCTGCATCAGCCCTTTGCCCTTGATTTCGATGATTTCCCGCTTCTCAAAGCGGTAGTCGTCTTTCAACTTTTCGTAGACTGACTCGGTGACCTGGATGCGACCGGGTTCTCCCTGGGTTTCCATACGACTGGCGACGTTAACCGTATCGCCCCAGAGGTCGTAGCTAAATTTGCGCGTGCCGATAATGCCGGCAATAACGGGGCCGGTGTGAATCCCAATTCGCAAACTTAAGGGAATGCCTGTCGGAGTGTGAAATGTGCGAATGAGCTCCTGCATCGCCAGAGCCATTTCTGCGGTTGCGGCAATGGGATCCGGTATTGGTGTGGGGACGCCGCCCACGACCATGTAAGCATCCCCGATGGTCTTGATCTTCTCCAAGCCCTTAAAGGTTGCTAGCTCGTCAAAGGCCGTGAAAATGGCGTTGAGCAATTCCACCAATTCCACCGGGGAAATGTCTGTGGAAAGGGCCGTAAAATTGGCGATATCAGCAAATAGAACCGAGGCACGTGTAAAGCTATCAACAATGGTCTTCTGACCCCGTTTTAGGCGTTCGGCGATCGCCTGAGGCATAATATTCAGCAGCAATTGCTCGGTTCGCTTTCGCTGATGCCGCAGTTCGGCCTCTGTCTGTCGACGAGTGGTTATGTTTTGCACGCTTCCTTCATAGCACACCACTTTTCCTGCTGCGTCTCGGATTAACCGCACGTTCTCTGCTACCCAAATTTTGGTGCCGTCTTTGCAATACACCTCCGATTCAAAGTCGGAAGCTGATTCAAATCGAGATAGGTAAGCAATTAACTCAAATCGTCGTTGGGGTTGAACGTAAAGTTGACGATCCAGGCTAACGATGCTTTCCATCAGCTCCTCGGGCGAATCGTAGCCCAAAATTTCAGCCAGGGCAGGGTTCGCACTCAAGTAACGCCCTTGGGGAGAAATTTGATAAATTCCTTCGACTGCATTCTCGAAAATGCTGCGGTACTTGGCTTCCACCTGCAACAGTGCATCGCTGCGTTGTTCAACCCGTTGTTCTAATTCTTGGGCCTGTTGCTCTAAGCGTTGTTGGTAGTCCAGAAGCGCGGCTTCGGCTCGCCTGCGATCGCTAATGTCATACAGCGTTGTTAATAACGCCTGATTCCCACCCAACTGCAGCGAATGGACGGAGGCCGATACCCAAACTTCCTGGCCATCGACCCGGCGGATTTGCATTTCATAATTGCGCACATGTCCTTCGGTCTGGAGCCTCTCTAGCAAGTGCTCCTCAGCGTCCGGATTGACCATAAAGTCTCGGAGTTTGTGCCCAACCAGAGCCTGGGGTTCTAGCCCCAGGTGATCACGCGAGGTGATGTTGGCAAAGGAAATGACCCCATCTAACCGTTGGGTCAGAATCATCAAAATAGGCGTTGATTCAGCGATGGCTCGGAAGAGAGCTTCGCTCTCCCGCATGGTTTCGACAGCCTGGGTGTAGAGCTGGTATTCCAGGGCATCACCATGTTCTGCCGTAGCCTTTAAGATCAGCTCAAGGTCTTGCTTATCCCGTAAGACGGTAGACAAAATATCTTGCAGGGCTGTCTCCGCCATTTGGCGCTGCGTCACTTCCGCCTGCAGCCTTTCATTGGTAGATCGCAGTGTAGCTTCTACAACATCGCCATGTTCTACGGTGGCCTGAAGGGTAATGCGTAAATCTTCATTCTCCTGTTTTAGCCGTGCAAGTTCCTCACGGAGAACCGCTACATCTGAACCAGATTCAGGCTCGATCTTAACGTTCGGCTCCATTGATGTTGAACCGGTTACACATATTCCAACGTTAGACTGGGCATCAACCGTTGCAAATTCTTTAATGATTTGGTTTGCCAGAGGACTTTTTCAGAGCCCTTCAGCACAAGATGCACATCTTTTCGTTCACGCACCTTGACAACAAACATGGAAAGTGTACTGATGCCAGAGCTGTTGAGAAACTCCAGATCTGTCAGATCGAGCGTTAATCGCGCCGCTCCATCCACTGCACTCAGTAACAGATCCATGATTGGCTGATACTCCTCCATTCCATCTAACCGCAGAAATCCTTGAATGACGACCGTGGAGGTTTCTGGATACTGAATGATACTATACTCGTCTGTCTTTATTTCCACAGGTTCCCATTGCTCCCGTTCTGTATGGTCAGGCTGTGACATCAACCTTTCCCAAGTCTATAAAAATAGCAGGACTCATTTATTCACGATAGTCCTTGCTAATAAATCCGGGGATGTTTACAAGAGCTTACACATCTAGAGAGACCATCACAGCAACTTGAACGACCTCTGGAGTACTGTCAAGCTCCTGAAATTGCCAACTAAAGCTGGCTCCATAATCATTAATCATCGTCAAGATGCCAATACAGGATTCTCCAGTACCTAAAGCTGTTTTTTCAAGCTGTTGAGCATAGAGCATATCGGGGTCAGAATGGCTCAGCTCTTCAATGAATTGTTGATAGCTTTTGGTGGTGGAGCGATCGCTAAAATTGACCACCTGAAATACGATTTTCTGTTTGTAGAGGTAGAGAGAAATGGTGATGGGGCGATCGCCAACTGTTTCGCTGTATTTCACTGCATTTTCCAACAGCTCATTGGCAATAAAGCTAACAGCGGCCTTAACTGTATCACGCTGATTAATCTGCCCATTTGTGGGAGTATCGCCTGGAAAAAATGCAGCAAAATAATCTCCCAGAAAGTCAGCCGAGAGGCCATAGTTACGCCACCGTTGCTTGCGGGGAGCGTTGCTGGGGGAGAAATGCAGCGTTAGGTACTCATCACTAGCTGCAATTGTGGATGTGAACTCACCATAAACATGAGTTCCAGTAGTATCAATCATAGATGTGAGGAACCAGCAAGTAGGTTCGTAGTGTCTGAACTGCTTGTAGGATTGGCTTTGAGCGTGTGTTACACACCCGAAGTCAAGGCTGAATCTAGTATTCCTCAAGTTGAGGAGAGCTTAACATAGAGCCATGGGATAGGATGCCCCGGTAGATGATGCGTGCCCGACCCTGTTGTTTCGCCTGATAGAGGTGATGATCGGCCTCGTCTAACAAACCCTGAGAAGAACAGCTCATGTTGGGCAGCACGCTAGAAATGCCGATGCTAAGCGTTACGTAAGGCGACACCCGAGACTGTACATGGGGAATCCGCAAGGCTTCCACAGCCGTCTGCATTTGGCATGCCACCGCAATGGCTCCCCGCAGATCGGTCTTTGGCAACAAGCCGACGAATTCTTCGCCCCCATAGCGTGCGAGTAGATCCGTAGGACGTTTGAGAATCTGGGCTAAGGCTTGGGCAATTTGTCGTAGACAATCATCGCCGGCAAGATGCCCGTAAGTGTCATTATATTCCTTAAAGAAATCAATATCGCATAAAATAGCAGAGAGGGGTGCCATCTCCCGGGCCATCTGCCGCCACTGTTGTTCCAAATACTCGTCTAGGCGACGACGGTTGGGCACCTGCGTTAGCCCATCATAGGATGCGAGTAAGTTGGCATAGCGCAGCTTCTCGTACCACTGCATATCCAGAACGTCCCCATGCTCTGTAATCGTTTGCAAAATAATTTCTAAGTCTTCCTTTTGACGAGAAATTAAATGGAGTAATGTGCTTAGGGTAGATTCAGCCCGCCGCCTCTCGGTAATTTCGGCCTTTAATTGACGATTTGCTTCATGTAATTGAGACTCAATTAGGTCGCCATGTTCGGCTGTTGTTGTCAGGGAAATTTGTAAATCTTGATTGACTTGCTGCAGTCGTGCAAGCTCTCGTTCTAAATTTGTAATTCTGGCATCAACAGGCTGAGCATCTGACGTGTCGTTTGAGTGAGGTTCGATCATGAGAAGCGCTTCGCAAAGCGGAACAAAATTTCTTTTAAAAAGAGGTGTTCAGCCTTGCCCCTGATTGCATTTGTGCTGAAACTTTTTGAGTGAAGCTCATACACAGCATAAATATTTTGTGGAACAGATGCAAACTGCAGGGGCGATCGCAAGTCTCCACGTTTGTTAACCAACAGAAGTTTCGTAAAACAGTTCGGGAATTCTAAAGCTAACCTACCTGGCCAATCGATTTTAGAACCCATGAAAAAGTTAATTTTTTAGGCATGGAAAGCACAAAAAATTAACTTTTTATGGAATTTCTCAAATATTTCCTGCTGCCAGAGGCGTTCATCATTGGGTGCATCCCACTTTTGTAAGTGAGGCGGGCTTCACCCGCCTCACTTACAAAAGTGGGTTTCCAACTCTGCAAAAGTGGGATGTACCCTTCATCACTTCATCTATTTGTATTAGCCTTAGCTATTCTTAAAGGTTTTTATGCCACGCTTGTCCCGTCCCTCGTTGCGATTCGTTTTGATTGTTCCGTTTGTTCTACAAATTTTTGGAACGGTGGGGTTAGTGGGTATCCTGTCATTTCGCAATGGGCAACGGGCTGTCAATGATCTGGCCTCTCAACTCCGGGGTGAGATTGCGGCTCGAATCGAACAGCAACTACGCAGCTATGTCAATTCCCCCTTTTTGTTGAACCAGATCAATGTCAGTGCCATGCAACAAGGCAGCCTGAATATGACCCGCTTACCGGATGCCTATCCCCTCTGGCAACAGGCTCGAACCTTTCCTGCAACTAACTTGATCTATTGTGGCCGTGAGTCTGATGGGGCATTTATGGGGGTCGGGCGGCCTAACGTTCCTGCGGGCCAAGATACGTTTGAGGTGCAAACCAGCAACGCTTCCACGAACTACCTATTCCGATACTCGGCCATTGATACAGAAGGTAATGTGGACAAGGTCGTGCGGCGAGGCGATCGCCCCTACGATCCCCGGGTTCGCCCCTGGTACAAGGCCGCTCAGGAGACGAAACAACCGGTTTGGAGTGATATCTACCTTGATTTTGATGCTCGGGTTCCAGTGATTACCGCCAGTCAGCCCGTGTTTGAACGTAGAAGTGGGCAATTTCTGGGGGTGTGCGCCGTGGATTTTCTCCTCTCGCAGGAGTTGGATACCTTCCTGAGTCAGTTGAATGTGGGAAAGACTGGAGAGACCTTTATTCTGGAGCGCTCGGGCACCGTCATTTCCAGTTCTAGTTCCACAGAGGAGGATTTGCTCGTCGGGGAAGATGACAATCTGCGGCGGATTCAGGCGGTTCAGAGCAAAAATCCTACCGTACGAGCAACGGCCCAATTTCTGGAAGATCAATTCGGCACCCTGGCGCGAATTCAGGAGCCTCAGCAGCTAAGTTTCACCCGAGAGGGGGAGGGGCTTCGCTTCGCTGGGGGCGATCGCCAATTCGTTCAGGTTACTCCCTTCCAGGATGGCAAGGGGCTGGATTGGTTAATTGTGGTGGTGATTCCAGAATCAGATTTTATGGCCCAGATTCAAGCCAATACCTATAACACTGTCCTGCTTTGCTTTGGGGCATTAGGGCTGGCAACCGGGCTGGGCATTCTGACCGCTCGCCAAATCACCCGTCCTATTCTCAACCTCAGCACAGCTTCCCAAATCCTCGCTGCTAAGGCGAGCTCTGCTGATCTAGGTAAAGAAACGGGTATCGCCGCTATCAAATCCAGCGGTATTGCAGAAATTGAAAGTTTGGCCCAATCTTTTGAGCAAATGGCCCATCAGCTTCAGGATGCATTTCTAGCCCTGGAAACCACAAATGAAGCGTTGGAAGATCGGGTCGAGCAACGTACCCAGGAGCTCCAGGTTGCGAATAGTGAAATTACCAAACTGAATCAACAGTTACAGGCTGAAAACCTGCGCATGGGAGCGGAACTGGAGGTTGCTCGCCAGATGCAGCAGATGATTTTACCGCGGGAGCATGAGTTGACGGCGATCGCCGACCTTGACATTGCAGGTTTTATGGAAGTAGCAACGGAGGTAGGTGGCGACTACTACGACATTATCTGTAATGAGGGTCGGGTTACAGTGGGAATTGGAGATGTCACCGGACACGGGTTACAGAGCGGTGTGCTGATGATTATGGTGCAAACTGCTGTCCGCACATTGCTTGCAACCCGAGGAGAAGATTTGCCGCAGTTTTTGAATTTGCTGAATCAGGTGATTTACGAAAATGCACAACGGCTCAGTCCGGGTAAGAATTTAACCCTAACCCTATTGGATTACCGGGATGGACAATTGCATGTCAGCGGCCAACATGAAGAAGTGCTAGTGGTACGGGCCAATGGCGAGTTGAAGCGACTCGACACCATAGACTTAGGGTTCCCATTGGGTATGGTGTCTGATATTCGAGAATTTGTCGCCCAAACTCAAATTCATTTGGAGCCGGGGGATGGGGTTGTACTCTACACCGATGGCATTACCGAAGCGGAGAATGCTGACCGCCAATTTTATGGGATAGATAGGCTCATCACCGTGGTGAAAGAGCATTGGGATGAAACATCTCAATTGATTCTGGAAACTGTATTGGAAGATGTGCGATCGCACATTGGCGACCACACCATTTTTGATGACCTGACCTTAATTGTTTTAAAGAAGAAGCTTGCATAATCTTTTCGTAGTCGCCAAAACTGAAGCATTTTTGTTGACTGGGATGCATGAACCACTCCAACCAGAATGCACGAATACCAATTCAATAAGAAGCTGCGCCTTTTCTGCGTCCTGACGCATCAGGACACAGAAAAGGCGCAGCTTCTTATTGAAACTTCAGTTCGGGATAAGCTGAAGTGCCCATTTTGGCGTGCGCAAAGCGCACGCCAAAATGAGCGTTTTCGAGTGCCGCGCAACGCGCGGCACTCGAAAACACCCTTAACCCGAACTCAGGTTATTGAAAAGACATCACTGAGCCAACCAGTGGACGCACTGACACAGTGCATCCGCTAGGGGTGGATAGAAACCCAATAAACAGGTTGAAAAAGGGTATGCAGATGCTCTTGCAATGGCTTAAATTGCAAGAGCAATTCGGGCTTTATGATTCTGAATCTCGCACATAGGCGGTCTGCTTGGCTGATATTTGGGAATAGACCGGGGAACTCTCCGAGGCCGGAAGCAGCAACTCTTCTGGGGAATCATCCTCATCCTCATCCCACCGAGGAATATTCTCTCGAACCGGTTTAGAGGCACGGTTGGCAACGGTACCCAGCAGGGGTAGGTCGTATTCTTTAATTTTCTTGATGCTCTGAGCCACCTTGGAACGGCTGGTCTGGCGGACCGACACCACCATCAAAATTCCATCAGCGTTAGCGGCTATAAAATTAGCATCCACCGCTTCCACCAGGTTGGGGCTGTCATAGATCACCAAATCATAAAGCGATTCCAATTTGCCCATTAACCCCTTCATTTGAGGCGATGCCATCAGGCGTGTGAGCCCAGATGTAACCGGTCCGGTCGTGAGCACATCCAGGTTTTCTACCTCAGGTGCGGATTGAATTACCTCATCGTGACTGGCTTTGCGGCGCAGTATATCCGACAGACCCCGGTTGTTGGACAAGCGCAACTTCCGGTGAACCTGGGGCGATCGCAAATTGGTATCGACCAATAGCACCCGCTGCCCTGTTGCCGCCGCCGCCCGAGCCAGATGTAAGGAGGTGGTGGTTTTTCCATCCCCCGGAGTGGCTGAGCAGACAACGAGCGATCGCACGGGTGACGTGCTATGTAAGAACCTGAGATTGGTATGGAGGGTTTCAAATGCCTCCTGAAAATCAAACGACCCCTGGCTCAACTCTTCAATCTGACCATTGGAGTGGGAGATCGTAACCAGTTGGAGAGACGGATCGCCATCGGTGCAGACAGGGATGATGCCCAATCGTGGAGCGGGTACCAGATCCTTTACATCATCCACATCGTAAAAGGTATCTTGCTTCCGTTCGATCAAGATTGAAAGACCCAGGCCCAGAGCCAAACCAGCAGCAGCTCCCGCTGCCAACGCCTTCATGTTACTGCTGGGGGTGCCAATGGCATTGCCGAATTCATCCTTGGGTACCTGAGGTTCTGCAATGACTTCCCAGGGCACTTCGTTCTGAGCTGCGGCAACTCTCAAAGATTCTCGCTGGCTTTGTAACTGGTTCAGGGTTTGGGTTGCAATCTGCAACTGTCGCTGAAGTTCGATATAGCGTCGCGAAATTTCAGGAAACTGCTGCACTTGCTGTTCTACAGCGACCCGGTTTTGAGCCAGGATGCGGTTCCGTACCTCTAGAACTTGAAGCTGATTGGTAGTTTCAACTAATTGGTCAATTAACCCAAGCCGTACGTCGTCCTGGAAGGTTGTCAGTTCCGTATTTTGGTCAACCTGAGCCAGGCCTCCCAAAATCTGCTGACTCCGCTGGGACAGCAAGTTATAAAGATTGTCTCGCCGTTCAAGCAGGCGTTGTACGGGAGGGGCTTCATCGCTCCAACGGGCTCTTTCAGTGGCCAGTTGTGCTTCCAGGTCATTCATATTTGTCAGCAATTGCTGATAACGAGGGTCCTGGCTAATGGCAGCTACGGCGATCGCTTCATCTGGGGTGAGCTGCAATTGACGTTGAAGTGCCGTGTAGAGTGTTCGGGTTTCCTGTAAAGTTTGCTGGGTTTCTAACTGCCGATTGCCAATATCTTGCAAACGTGTGTTGAGATCTTGCCCCTGGCTAGTCGGGTCGAGCAAATCATAGTCTTGCTGTAAAGACTGGATTTCCTCTTCTAGAGCATTAACCCGCGTTTCCAGGTCAGGCAGTTGATCATCAATAAACTTAACCCCTTCACCGATGCGGCTCTTACGATCCTGCAAACTGTAATTGAGATACTTATCTCTCACCTGATTCAAGACATCCTGCACAACTTCAGGATTTGTGCCTTGATAGCTGACGTCAAGGATACGGGTTTGGCTCTCCTGAGTTTTGCCGCCAGCACGAGCTACGGTTAACCCTTGTGTCAGTGCAAAGTAGGTAAATTCCGGATGTTTAGCATGAACCGCTTCGTAAACATCTTGAAGTACCTGGGGGCTACGCAGGATTTCTATCTGAGTCGGATAGTCCAGTCGGAACATATCCTGGCTGGGAACCCCGCCCGCTGTACGTGAAAGGCTAGTCGGTTCCGCAATCCGCGCTTCTGACGTAACCGGCTCTACCAGCAGACGAAAGTTGCCGCTATAGACGGTTGGGTCAGCAGATGTGGACATCCAAGCTGCGGCCGTTGTTGCCCCGGCCAACCCTACGATGATGGGCCAACGACGGAGGAGCATACGAATCAACGGGAAAATAGGAAGCCCTTGTTTCGGTGTACTACTGACTTCAAGGGGTTCCAGAGAATCTTCGTCGAGTAGATCCAATTCTTTAACCATTACGACCTCGTAGGGGATGACGATCTTCGGCTTGATGCACTCTCAAAGCCCTATAGCTTAAGGGCGTGGTTAAAACCCGAACAGACGGAAAATTGAAAAGACACTCGTTACAGGTGTCAAAACGGTATCCAGGAAGTCTGATGTACTTGCAATCCCTGATCGTCCCACCACAATGATGTCATTATTCCTGAGCGAGGGGTTATTGTCTTCACTAATTCCCTCTGCAAAGTCGACTGGAATGGTTCGCTTATCAACGGTGCCATCGTTATTCAAACGAATGAGTTGGACGTCCCTACGACGAGCTCGCCGGTTATCAAACCCACCGGCGGCCAAAATCGCCTGATTGAGGGTCGCATTGGGCAGCACAGCCAGTTGTCCGGGGTTAACCACTTCACCTACAACGTTGACATTGATGCTTTCCGGAGAAAAGCTAGTGCTCGCCAGTTGCGTGGCTTCTTCTGGCGTCAGTGCGGTGACCTCAGGAATGACCAGCGTGTCTCCGTCTCGGAGTACTAAATCTTCGCTTAAATCACCAGTTTGCAGGAAACTCCACAGGTCAATGGAGATGTTTTCATCCCTACCGTTGGATTGGGGGCGGCGCACCTCAATGCCTCGAACATTGGCCAGTTGGGTAATTCCGCCCGCATTTTGAATAGCCTGGGTTACGGTAAAGCGCTGTGTATCGGTGGCATTGGCCGCAACGGTATAGACACCAGGACGGTTGACCTGCCCAACAACCCCAACTCGCAGGGGACGGGGGGTCAATAGCGTGACGGTAATTAACGGATCGTTGATGAAGCGAGCATATCGCTGAGATAAAACTTGAGCCGCCTGTTCCAGGTTTAACCCCTGTACGGGAACTTTCCCAACCCAGGGCAGGTTGAGGGTACCGTCAATTAGTACGGTGTATTGCCCGTTTTGCCCGCTGAACTCTGGCACATCAAAGATGTCGATTTGAATCCCATCGCCGGCCCCCAGGATGTAGGGTTCTAAGTCAGGTTGCCGGTAGGGGGAAATGCCGGGTACCACACTGCCTGTATAGGGCGTGTACTGAGCTTGCGGTGACTGAGATTGAGCCGATTGAGGTTGGGCCGGCTGGGCCAGGCTGGGGGAAGGCTGGGCGATCGCGACGACTGCTAACACCCCGAGGCTAATGAACGCTCGCACAGAGAAATTAGAACTCCAGGCACGGGTCGTGGAGATAGGGGAATCATGCATGGGACTAGCAAATGGCAATGACATGAAGTTCAGTGACTTGAGGGGGGGCAACGTCATCTTTCAGGAGTAGCAGGGAACTCAGGCTCGCGAAGCGGTCATGCTCTGGCGACGGCTGGGTACCTTCAGAATGCCCATCTCCTGTAACGGATCATCACAAATCCAAAAAGTTGCCCTGGACATCGTTACAAATACGGATCAGTCAGTATAGGTAGAACAACGCAACACTCTGATTACTGCTAATGCTGGCAAAAGATTGGGATAGGCTGATCCGTATTAGGAACAACTTTACATAAGCAACATTAACAAGCCAGCTTGATGAAAAAATTATGGAATTTGAAAAAAATCAGGATTATCCTCAGTGTCATGATCCAAACACTCTTTTTGTATTGTTGATTTTGTTCCTCCATTCAACGAATCTTGATGAAGTGCATTCCAAATCTTTAAATTTAAGAACTCAATGGCTTACGTGGTTGTCCTGCTCATTAAGCTGAAATTTTTGATTTCCTGCGTATAAGCTCTGTACAGGAATCACAGATTTAGAAGAAAGGCCTCCATGACTTTCCTCAAAACATCTGATTTTCCTGGGAAAAACTGGATGTTTCGGTTGTGTCATTGGAAGTCTAAAAGCGGAATTGCTATAGCAATTTCCTCCTGAAAATACAAGCAAACTTTACAAAGAATTTATAGACCTCTGTCCTGCCGTAAAATCTCCTTCCACGGAGGCGATCAATGCCAGTACCCTACGTCAGCTGACCTATGGTTAATAAAGAAATCAGGGTAGACAACCCTCTCCATCATGTAAATGAACTCACTCTTGGTTTTATAGTCTTACGCCCGGACTCATGCCCGACGTTATCTAGAAGGGAGACCTGGGAAACCTTTGAGAGGGTGACATTCGAAAATCACAATTTCTCTTGATCCAATGGGCTTTTCACGTCTCATTGTGTAATGTCTACTGTTTCCTCATCGAGCACGACCTATGGCGATCGCCTACTTTGTGAATCAATACCCAAAAGTGAGCCACAGCTTCATCCGGCGGGAAATTCAAGCATTGGAAGCGCAAGGGGTTCCCATTCGACGGTTTTCCATTCGGGCATGTGATTCAGAACTGGTAGACGAAGCGGATCAAGAAGAGTTAGACAAAACTACTGTTTTGCTCAAGAACGGCTTGAAAGGGTTACTTGCGCCTCTGCTACAGGTGGCGATCGCCCATCCACAAGGTTTGCTCGCTGCCCTAAAGCTGGCTTTTCAACTCAGTCGCACCTCTGATCGCAATCTGCTCTATCACCTGGTTTACATAGCGGAAGCCTGCGCCCTATATCAATACACGGCTCAAGATGGCATTCGGCATATCCATGCGCACTTTGGCACCAATTCCACGACAGTTGCCCTTCTGTGTAAAGCCCTGGGAGGCCCCTCCTATAGCTTTACTGTGCATGGCCCTGAGGAGTTTGACCGGCCCGAAACTCTGTCCCTAACCGAAAAAATTCGTCAGGCGGCTTTTGTGGTGGGGATTAGTTCCTTTAGCCGCAGTCAGCTTTATCGCTGGTGCGATCGCCAACAATGGGACAAAATTCACGTCATTCACTGTGGTGTCGACCAGCAGTTCCTGGCCCTTTCCCCTACGCCTGTTCCGGATGTGCCACAACTTGTTTGTGTTGGGCGTCTAAGTGAACAAAAGGGACATCTACTTTTACTGGAAGCGATTAAGCAACTGGCTGCCGAAGGGCTGCCGTTTAAGGTTGTGCTGGTAGGGGATGGCCCGCTGCGGCAAGAGGTGGAGGAGGCGATCGCCCAGTATCGTTTGCAAAACCATATTGAAATTACCGGTTGGGCCAGCGGCGCACAGGTTCAGAAACACCTCCAGGCTTCTCGTGCCTTGGTTCTTCCCAGTTTTGCTGAAGGGTTGCCCGTTGTCATTATGGAAGCGCTGGCTCTGGGACGGCCTGTGATTACAACCTATGTGGCAGGTATTCCTGAATTGGTAGAACCTGGGCAATGTGGTTGGCTGGTTCCACCCGGCTCTACAGAAAGTTTAGTGAAGGCTATGAAAGATTGTTTGAACACGCCTCTCGCAACCCTGGAGGCTATGGGGCAGAACGGGCGCGATCGTGTGCTTCAGCGCCACAATATCGTTACAGAAGCCACCCATCTGGCTAACTGTTTCAGGCGCTACCGGGCGCTACCCCTGTCAGAAACACCCCGCTCCGCACCCACCTCAGACGTGTCAATGCCGTCAACCCCCATTGTTTGAGCGTACTGCACCATCCCAGGAGATCATTGTTCATGGCGTCCACAACTTCGCTCAATAAGCTTGCTGTCAATGGGGCATTCTGGACTGTTTTAGGATACGGTGCATCCAACGGACTGCGCTTTATTGGGAACCTGATCCTAACTCGTTTACTGGCTCCTGAACTCTTTGGCCTCATGGCCCTGATGAATACGTTTCTGATCGGGCTGGCCTTGTTTTCAGATATTGGGATCGGCCCCAGCATTGTTCAGAATAAGCGTGGGCAAGATCCTATTTTTTTGAATACGGCCTGGACGCTTCAGGCCATTCGTGGCCTTTGCCTCTGGGTGATCTGCTGCATTCTTTCCTATCCCGTTAGTCGCTATTATGGTGACGCGCGTATTTTGATGATCATGCCCATTTTGGGCCTGAGCAGCCTCATGGCGGGGTTTAACTCTACATCCCTGATGCTGCTGAAGCGGGAGATGAATCTTCGAACCTCTACCCTGCTAGAGCTTGCAATTCAAGTGCTCTCGCTGACCATCATGGTGAGTTGGGCTTATTTCCAACCCACTATCTGGGCCCTTGTCGCAGGAACTATGATCAGTGTTGCGCTGAAGCTAATACTGAGCCATTTTTGGTTGCCCGGGGTGCGGAACCAGTTTGCCTGGGACAAGACCTGTGCTCAAGAGCTGTTCCGCTTTGGCCGCTGGATTTTTCTTTCTACTGCATTTACGTTCCTGGCAATGCAGAGCGATCGCTTGATTGTCGGAAAAATCGTCTCCATCGAAATGCTGGGGATTTACACCGTTTGTTTGTCCCTGTCGGATTTGCCGCGGCAAGTTGTGACGACATTAGGCTCAAATGTTATTTTCCCGATTATCGCTAAATCTGCAGACACTCCACGTTCAGAACTTCGTCGTAATTTTTTGAAGAAGCGATGGGTGTTACTGATGGGGGCAGCTGTGTTTGCAAGTATTCTGATAGCGGGGGGCGATCTGCTTGTCAAATTCTTGTATGACAGCCGCTATAGCCAGGACGCCTGGATTTTGACAGTACTGGCTATAGGATTCTGGCATACAGTACTTTACGACACAATGAACTCGTGTTTGTTAGGGTTGGGCAAACCCTACTATGGCACCACGGGTTACATGATTCGGTTTTTGATCCTGATACTGGGAGTTCCAGCGGCTTACAACGTTGCTGGTTTTGAAGCTGCCGTTTTTGTTATTGCCTTCCACGACTTACCCATGTACGTTGTCATCAGCTATGGGGCTGTCCGGGAGAAATTTAACAACCTGAATCAGGATTTAATGGCAACGGGAGTTTTTCTTCTGATTCTGGCTGCTGCCATTGGCATTCGGGTTGCTTGCGGCTTTGGTTTCCCACTTGAGCATCTGTTTCATTCCGCTGCAATGTGATGTTGCTTCTGCTAGGTCGCTTGATGCCTGCTTGGGATAGTTATCCCTGCGTCCACATAATGATCACCCCCTTTGAGCTATGAGCCCACTCGTCCCCCTGGTCATGTTTGGTTGGATACCCATGGTTTTGTACCTGTTTTCGAGGTATCCAGCCAGTCGGGCGATCGTGATCAGCTTTGTCGCAGCCTGGTTATTCCTTCCGCAGGCATCATTTCCATTGCCCGGTCTGCCAGACTATACCAAAATGTCGGCAACCTGCTATGGTGTTTTACTCGCGACGGCTCTATTCGATAGTGGGCGTTTTACAACCTTCCGACCCCATTGGATTGACATTCCTATTTTGCTCTGGTGCGCCAGTCCAATGGCCTCCTCTTTAACCAATGGTTTGGGGGCTTATGATGGTTTCTCCCAGAGTTTAGAGCAAACTATTTCGTGGGGCTTACCCTACTTTCTGGGACGGCTATATCTTGGAAATTGGGCAGGTCTCAAGCAATTAGCTATTGCCATTTTTATTGGTGGCTTAGCCTACATTCCCTTTATCTTTTTTGAGTTACGCTTTAGCCCGCAGTTGCATCGCATGGTGTATGGCTTCCACGCCCATGCAGATTTCTCCCAAACAATTCGCTACGGCGGATATCGACCCACTGTATTTATGCAGCACGGTCTAGCGGTTGGAGCCTGGATGATGGCGGCTACCCTTGTTGGCATTTGGCTCTGGCAAACAGGGGTGGTTAAAGAAGTATGGGGGATTAAGATGAAATGGTTAGTCCCTATCATCCTTGTTACATTCATTCTATGTAAATCAACAGGAGCTTATATGTTGCTCCTGTTTGGTCTTGCCATCCTCTATGCCGGAAAATATCTGCGCACGTCAATTCTGCTGCTGCTGATTGTCGCATTGGTGAATGTTTATTTGTATACGGCAGCAAGCGGTATGATTACCCCTGAACGCCGGGAAGTTTTAATCGAGAAGATTACTAACACGTTTGGTGAGGAACGTGCTCAATCCCTGGAATTTCGTATGAAAAATGAGGAAATTTTAGGGGAAAGGGCTCGGGAACAACCTGTGTTTGGCTGGGGCGGCTGGGGACGAGCTCGCGTTTATGACGAGAACGGTAAGGATCTGACAGTGACGGATAGCTTGTGGATCATTGCGTTTGGCGATCGCGGTCTCTTTGGGCTCATTAGCATGACAGCTGCCATGCTAATACCACCGATAATATTTAGCCTGGGAGCGTATCCTATTCGAGCATGGTCGCATCCCATCGCGGCCTCATCGGCCGTGCTTGTTACAATCATTACTCTCTATATGGTGGATTGTGTGCTCAACGCCATGATTAACCCAATCTATGTTATGGCTCTGGGTGGGGTATCGGGATTACTGGCTGCACATCCGCCAATCGTGAATCCTCGAAGGCGTTTGAGGCAGGCCCGATCCAAAGAGAAATATGCTCTGCCAAGCTCCTAGGGGTTGTTCTAAAAGGGTTTGTTTTTCGTGCGCAAAATACACGAAAAACGAACCCTTTTAGCGAGTTTTAAAGCATGTCCTATTAAATCAAGCCATGTTTGCAGGTGAGGGTGCTTCGCACCCCCACCTACAAACTCGGAAAGCTTAGCCGTCTGAGTATCAGCGACTAAGCATTGGAAATCAGCTTATGTTTGGCAGGGATAGGAAATACTTCCCGCTTTCAATCCCAGGCAAGGGCAAGAAACAGGGGGAAAGTGTAAAGCACCCACCTCCGCTTATTGCCTACCCATGATTGTTGTGATGCAAAATCCCTCTGGGAAATAGTATTTTTCGCAGTAGGGACAGCCATTTATCCCTGCATAAGGAAGCTTAAGTTGTGATGCTTGACTGGATGAATTTCCTAAGAGAATAGATAATCTGCTTATTCCTCATCAGAATATTCCTCTTCTTCCTCGTCGCTGTACTCTTCTTCCTCTTCTTCTTCCTCTTCTTCTTCCTCCTCTTCCTCGTCGCTGTACTCTTCTTCCTCTTCTTCTTCCTCTTCTTCTTCCTCCTCTTCCTCGTCGCTGTACTCTTCTTCCTCCTCTTCCTCTTCCTCTTCCTCTTCCTCTTGTCCACTACTGTTTCCGATTACGTAGTCATAGTCTTCATCTATGGCGTACTCATTGCAGAGTGTGTTCAGAGCTTCCAGAAATTCAGTAGCGTCCTCGATTGTTAGATCGAAGTTTCGGATTTCTAGATGAGTGAATTCTTCCTCAGATTCTTCGTAGTTATAGTCAAAGTAATAGTCTTCCTCGCTCTCAATGTACTCCTGACACAAACTATCTAGAGCTTCAGCAAAACCTTCAGGGTCTTCCGTCGTGATGTAAAAGTCATACAGAAGCAAAGAGTTTTCATCGGCGAAGTATGATTCATCTTCCTCCCAAACTTCTGATGTGAAGTCTAAATCGTTAACTGATTTGATAATCCAGGAATCATGACCGTTGTAATCCTGGTGCATTACATAGTCGTAAGGAATATAGCAATATCCGTTATCACCCCACTCTGGACCCCAGGAGTTTCGGACAATGAACATTTGATCTTTATCGGAATAGCCAACACAAAGCATGGCATGCCATGCATGGGTTTCGCGCACGTTCTCTGATTTTTTAGGGAGTGAAATACGGCCTCGATTTTCAGTCGCACTATTGAATGATTCAAATAGATTCAGGGCGAACGCAATAGGATAGCCTTCTGCTAAGGTATGTCGCCACAGATCTAAGTCTGTTTCAATAAACTCTGCTTCCGTAATTGTGAAATTAGCTGCATTCTCATAGGAAGTATCATCGGGTGACTGAAAAATCATGGCTTCATCATTCGGCCACAGATTTTCGCAACAGGCACCGTGTTCAATTAAGCTTTCAATCGCACAGTACATAGCTGTGCCGCTATCCTCATGTTGGCCGTTATGGCGAGCACGAGCGTTGTAATACACAAAGAGACGGCTTACATCACCAGATTCACCGTTCTCGCGTTTAGCTAAATATTCATAGGCTCCAACAAAGGCGTTGGCAACACAGCTATTGCCAACCTGCTCTTCTACGTCGGTCATAAATTTCCGCAGGTCAACACGAGGAGGAAGTTGCTTCTGCTGAAATCGTCCAATCTGATGAACTTTAGCCTGGCTGGGGCGGCCACCTGCTTGATAACCACCAATCCGATATTTCAAATTCGTACCCATTGAAACGTTCCCTTCTGGTACTAGCCCAAAAATCTTGTGTATCCAACTATTCCCAAGCGGGTTTATTGGCTCCCAAGCCTCATCAATTCTTCAAAACAGTTGTACAGCCCTGTACGGATTGGTTCAGTTCAAAAGAATGTGGTGTGAGGTGTGAAGAACACCTCCTACAAAATCAATCTATGAGGCACTTAAGCGAGAACTGCTAAGGTGTTTAGCAGATTAGGCAGAGCATGCTGATTTCTAGGTTTTGAGAGTTGGCAAGCTAAGGGTGACTTGCACAGCAGGATACCCTTAGCTAGGACATTTTGCTGGACAACAGAAAGGATTAAGCGCCGTGCAGCGCACGGCGCTTAATCCTAAACAGAGAACGATCGGGACAGAATGAACTTTAGAGAATATCCCGGCTCATAAATGATTGCAGTACCTCGGGAATCTTAACGGTACCGTCTGGTTGCTGATAGTTTTCCAAAATGGCAGCCATCGTACGGCCTACCGCTAGACCAGAACCATTTAAGGTATGCACAAATTGAGTTCCCTTTTTGCCCGCTTCCTTAAAGCGTATATTGGCACGGCGGGCCTGGAAATCCCAACAATTAGAACAGCTGGAGATTTCTCGGTACTTGCCCTGGCTGGGCATCCATACTTCCAAGTCGTAAGTTTTAATCGCAGAAAACCCCAGATCTCCAGTACAGAGTTCAATCACCCGATAAGGGAGCTTAAGGGCCTGTAATACTCCTTCTGCGTCCTTCAGAAGTGCTTGATGCTCACGCTCTGATTGTTCGGGGTGGGTGAACTTGTACATCTCGACTTTGTCGAATTGGTGTAAGCGAATTAGCCCTCGGGTGTCGCGGCCATAGCTGCCTGCTTCTCGACGGAAGCAAGGGGTGTAGGCACAGTAATGCAAGGGAAGGGATTCAGCTTCCAAAATTTCATCACGGTGGAAGCTGGTGATGGGCACCTCGGCGGTGGGAGTGAGCCATAGGTCATCGCGATCGCACTTAAAGCTCTCCTCCGCAAACTTGGGCAGTTGCCCCGATGCCGTAAGCGAAGCGGTATTAATCAGGAAGGGTGGCAGTACCTCGGTATAGCCCGCTTCCAAGTGGCGATTGAGCATGAAATTAATCAGCGCCCGTTCCAAGGCTGCTCCGGCTCCCAATAGGGTCACAAAGCGGCTTTGGGCAATACGGGTAGAGCGCTCAAAGTTGAAGATGCCTAACTTTTCCCCGATTTCAAAATGGGGCAAGATGTCAGGATTTTGAGAAATGAACTCGTCTCCCCAGCGGTACAACTCAACGTTCTCGTCTTCGTCTTTGCCTGCAGGAGTTGTGTCGCTAGGCAGGTTAGGCAGCTCCATCATGCGAGCTTCGATCTGGGCCTTGAGGTCACGTTCCTGCGGCTCCAAATCTGCGATCTGGGTTTTGACCTGGTTTCCTTCCTCTTTCAATGCCAACACAGAAGAATCATCAGGTTTTGTGCCCGACTTCATCTTCTGGCCAACTTCCTTGCCAATTTCATTGCTACGGGCCTGAAGTTGCGATCGCCGTCCCTCCAATTCCCGTTGCTGCCGATCCAGTTCCAAAATGGGAGTCAGATCATAGCCGCCCCCCCGGCGGTTCAGCCGCTCCTGGACGTACTCTGGATTTTCGCGAATCTGTTTAAGGTCCAGCATGCTCCGTTAACAATGATGAAGATAGGCCAACCATGAGTTTAGCGCGAGTTGGGGCGTTAGCTGAGCACCAGATTGTCCCGATGAATGACGGTCTCTGCCCCTTCGTAACCGAGAATTTGAACAATTTTGTCGGAATGGTGCCCCCGGATTTGTTGAAGCTCTCTACTACTGTAATTAACGATCCCTCGGGCGATTTCGTTGCCATGCTCGTCACACAATTGAACCGAATCGCGGCGGAGAAATTCTCCATCCACCTGAATTATGCCGGCGGCCAAGAGCGATCTGCCTGCGTGGGCGATCGCCCGTACCGCTCCCGCATCCAGGTACAACTTGCCCGACGGAATTAGACCATTAGCAATCCACCGCTTGCGAGCATTCTGACGTTGCGCCGCAGGTTCAAATTGGGTGCCCAAGGGTTCACCTTGGAGAATTTTCTCGATGTTTTGGGGCGATCGCCCCTCCATAATCACAGTGCGCACTCCGGCACTCGTGGCGATACGGGCAGCGGTGATTTTGGTGATCATGCCGCCGGTACCCCAGTTGGAACCGCGATCGCCCACCTGCACCTGAGCTTCCAGTTCTTTAATATTGCCGACCAGGCTGATAGGTTGTGCTTCAGGGTTGGAGCGGGGATCGGCGGAGTAGAGACGATCCACATCAGTCAGTAAGAAGAGCCAATGTGCCCCGATCAATCCAGCAACCATGGCTGATAGGGTATCGTTATCTCCAAACTTCAGTTCATCCACTGCCAGAGTGTCATTCTCATTGACGATGGGGATGACTCCTAACTTCAGAAGTTGGCGAAAGGTCCGATATGCATTGACGTAGCGGCTCCGTTGAGTCAAGTCGCCTCGGGTAATCAGAACCTGGGCGATGGGCTGATTTAAGGAGGTGAAGAAGTCGTCGTAGACCCGCATTAAACGCCCTTGTCCAACGGCAGCGACGGCCTGCTTCATGGCCATAGTACGAGGCCGTTCTTTGAGCCCCAGTCGTGTACACCCGACCCCAACGGCTCCCGATGACACCAGTACAACCCGATGCCCCAGCCGTTGCAATTGACACAGAACTTCTACAAGGGCCGTGATGGTAGAGAGGGCCAGCAGTCCTGTTTCGGGGTTCGTAAGGCTGGAGGTTCCAATTTTGATAACCAGCGTTTGCGGTTTCATAGGGTCTAGGCAGATGATGCAGAAATAGCAGGACGTCTGGCGTACGAGTAGAACGACGGGAACCGTTCCATCAAGAAATATGCCCGGTGGAGGCATTAATTTAAATAAAACGCCAGAGTAGAATTACTGGAACTGTTTCCTTCTGTAGAGAGAGGGCCCAGTAACACAATTTTCCAGTCTACCTGGGAATCTCTGCAATGGGAAAGCGCCAGCCTCAACAATAGAAACTGGCGCTATGCCCATGTTTATTAGGATTTATACTGTAGGGTCTTTATCGGTGCGACCCCATTTATCTATTACTAGAATGCCAGCGAAAAGACTGTCTCCATTTGTTTTTAATATTTTCTTTAGATTGCGAGAGGTCTCGAAAAACGGCGAAATGTTTACTTTTACTAAGTCTCTTTTTTGTTACATAGCGCACAACAAAAAAAACGGGTTTCCGTTGCTCTAGGCTTCTAAACTTACCGTAATAGAGTTTGTATCGGCGGGTTGCTTCAGTATCCAACCCTGCTTTACCTTATTGCTTTCCCTTATAGCAATGGTGAGTGTATTAGGTGCAGCAACGGTGGTGTGGGACACGAAGTGCCCTACACCACCGTACTTAATCAACGCGCACAGCGCTATAAAAGAAAGAAGTGTAATTTTTTACATGTAATACTTTTCAATGTGAAGATGCCGTTGATGATCTACGCCCTGTTTTATAGGGGATAGACCATCAACGGCATCTTCATGGTGATTTGGAATCAGTATTTTGAGACTAGCCCCGATCCCCAGGACGGTTAAGGGGATTCTGCCAGAGAGGCTCCCAGTTTTTGAGAAATCCAGACTTCCATACTACGGGTCATAGATTTACGGGCCGCTTGAGCAGGGTCAACCATGGGTTCCACCAGAATGGTGAACATCCCCAGGCGGTTGCCGACCAGAACATCGGTGAAGAGGCGATCGCCCACCATGGCTACCTGTTCCACTGGAATGTTCATCGAGTCGACAGCCTGGCGAACTTTCCGGCGGGAAGGTTTGCGGGCACCGGACAAAAAGGGAACATTCAACTCTTCGGCAATACGGCTGATGCGGGTGCGGCTGATGTTGTTGCTCACCAGCCACAGAGATACCACCGGACGAATTTGCTCAAACCAAGCTTTGAGTTCCTCCGAGGCCGCATCCAGGCTCATGGGAACCAGGGTTTCATCCACATCCAACACCATGCCCCGCACGTTGTTCTGGGTAAGTTGGTCAGCCGTCAGGCCAATAATTGGTCCTCCCAGCACTAGGTCAGGTTGTAGAAGTTTGCCCCAGGACATACGCGATCACAATAGAAGAATTAAGGTTGGCAATTAGTTGGTGGTCGTGTCTCTATTTGGCGTTTGCTCTGCCAGAGTGGCATCTACTGCATCTTTAGCCGCCTCATGCTCAGCGAGGGTGCGGCTAAAAATGTGAGTTCCATCGTAGCGGGCCATGAAGTAGAGATAATCTGTGTTTTCCGGCTTCAGAGAAACCTCAAGGCTGGCCAGCCCGGGTGCCGCGATCGGTGTTGGCGGAAGCCCTGCGTTGACGTAGGTATTGTAAGGAGAGGGGGTAGCGACCTGAGCGTAGGTCAGAGGTTTCTCGACGGTTTGCCGAATGCCTAAGCCATATTCCACCGTAGGATCAGCCCCCAACGGCATGCCCTCCTGTAGTCTTCGGGCGAAAACCCCCGCAATGGTAGGGCGTTCAGCATCTACGACTGCCTCCTTCTCGACAATACTGGCCAGGGTTACCCATTCCAGTAAAGTATAGGGGCTCTTATTCTTCTGAGCCTCGTAGACGGGTAGTGCGACCTGCTGAAACTGGGTGAGCATCTGGTCAATCGCCTTTTCCGCCGTTAATGTGCCCTCAAACACATAGGTGTCGGGGAACAGAAACCCTTCTAAATGGGGCAAATTCTCAGGAAGCCAGGGGAAGCGATCGCGCGGCACCTTCTTACTGGCCTGCACGAATTCCTCGGCCTTAAAAAAGCCCTGTTCCTCAAAGTAGTTGCCCATTTGCTGAATAGACCAGCCTTCAGGAATGGTGTAGCTAAGTTGCATCACCTGCCCTTGCCAGATCTGATCAGCAATCGCTGTCATGGGTACTGTGGGTGATAACGCATAAGTGCCTGCCTGGTAGCTACCCGCTTTGTCTTGCAGGGACTGCCAGCGTGTCCACAGTTCCCAGGCCCGATCTGACCGAATCAGCCCTAGTTCTTCCAAACTTTGGCCGATTTCCTCAGCCGTTGCTCCAGGGGGGATGTCTACCTGAATTGTGTCCTTGTTGGCTTCAGTAGCGGCACTGGCTTCAACCGGGGCATTAGCCCAACTCCACCAGCGCCATCCTTGCCAACCAGATACGCCAATCACCACGGGCAAAAGCGCCAGGTAAAACAACCACTTTGAGAATTGCTTCATGGTTTTGGTAGGGGGGTTAATCCGATAGAGGAAAACTAACTCGGACTTTACTCCAGCGCGTCAAACAATTGGGCCTCAAGCTGCGATCGCACCGCCTGGAACTCTTCTGGAGAGAGCAACTTGGCTTCGCCATTGGAATCGCGACGGGCAAAAAACAACAGGGGATCCAGGGGGGTACACACTTCGTATTCTTGCTCTTCGTGGTAGAAGTAGGCCAACCGCTGAAACTGCTCAGATTGCTCTGCATCGAGGCTGGCTTCGTCTTCGCCCACGTCCAGAGTAATAATATCCTCTTCCTCCACATCCGGCAGATCTCCGGAGGCGCTAAGGGTGAAGGCTGTACGCTTCAGTATCAAATCTTGCTCAGCTAAAACAGCCTTAGCGGTATCGAAGACAGTATCAATGTCTTCATCTGCCAGATCGACCATGGTTTCCACTTCTTCATCGTCATCTTCGGAAACCCATGCGAAGATTTCGATTGGAGAATCGACGGGTAGCAGCAATAAGTACTCGGCATCATCAACTTCCAACGTGTGCTCGACGTAGCACATGAGCGATCGCCCGGCTTCGTCAAATAGCTCAATGGTTGAGAGTTGATCGTCCTCCATATCACCCATTTCTGAAAAATCGCTTCCTTTCCCTGCTTTTGTCATTCCGTCTAATCCTAGCGAGTCTTGAGTTTTTGCTACGATCGCCATTTTTAGTGCGATCGCCCCATTGTAGCGGTCAAATGATAACCAGAGGCTATGCTACTTTCCTTCAGCCTAAAATTTCAGCACCTATAGGAAGATAACCTACGAAAAACTTTACCGCATGACCTGTACCCTTAGCGGTAAAGCCATCTGATACCGACAACTATTTGCTCCAGCGAGCGAGTACTTCGCACGCTATTGCTTAGGTAAACGGTGATCCTCTATAATCTTGCGCTTTTCTAGAACCAGGCGCAGCAGAGTAATGTTTCTGCTGCGCTGGTGCAAGCCTGGGGTAGATCCCGGTTAGCCAAGAACACTGTTCCGGCTAACTTATGGGTTCAGCCGCCGGACGTGGGTTAAGCGGGGATTCAGAATTGATAGCAGAAGGCTTTTGAGATAGTTTCTCGCGACGCTCATCCAACCATCGCTGCAAGATTAGGGCGGCAGCCTTGCGATCAATCAACCCCTTGTCGTATTGGAGCGATCGCCCCTCCTGTACCAGCATTTGCTCAGCTTCATGGGAGCTCAGACGCTCATCCATATAAGTGATGGGCATGTTGAGGGCTTTGGAAAGGCGATCGGCAAACTTTTGTACTTGACGGGCCTGGGCACCCAGTTCTCCCTGCATGGTGTAAGGCAGGCCAATGACTAGAATTTCGGCCTGACGTTCCTGGGCGATCGCACCAATTTTTGCCAGATCCTCAACAAAGCTGGTGCGTTGAATTGTTGTTAACCCAGTAGCAATCAGCCCAGTGCCATCACACCCGGCTATCCCAATCCGCTTGCGCCCCACATCTAAGCCGAGGGCAGAAATTCGAGAGCTACGGCCCATGACTATAACCGACCCCTCAGGCTCCCGACGGATGGAGTGGATCTTCAGGGGCGGGACGAGAAGTCTTACCCCGAGGCAGGCCGCTTTGCTCCAAACTGGAGGTACCGCTCGCTAAACCGTTGGCTTTGGCGGATAGCTTCTGCCACTGCCAAGAATCCAGCAGGGAAAAACGGCTAGGAATGGGAGTACGGGACGGTTGCAGGCTCTGTAGCATATCTGCAATCTGCAAGGCCTCCAGCGGACGAGCCTCCCGTACCTTGTGCCACACCGACCGAGATAACAACAAGGTGCGCTCGGTTGGGGCTGCGCCCAGCTTGTCGAGGTACTCTTCCCGCTCGGTCTGGTAGTCTGCAGAGGTTAACCGCAGGGATTGTGCTGGGTAGGCCTGAATGGCACGGGCCATCTGGCGCAATAACTCGGCGTAAAGCCAGGTGTATTCAGGATGAACGGTTAATTCTGCACTATGGGGCTGGGAGCCGTCCTTACACAGATTGAGATGGAAGTAGCCGATCGCTGCTTTCCGCTGGGGTTGAAATACATAGCCCCGTACCACTTCTGTGTGATCTGACCAGTGCCGCAGGCCACCGGCTACTGTTGTCAGCAGATTGCGACGGAAATCCACAATGTGACGGTCAAAGACCTGGCGCAACGTGGGCGGCATGGAGAAGGTATCAAGCTGATGGAGTAACCCTGCATCCGCGTTGCTGACAGGCAGTAGATTTGGCAGATCAGGTTCTTCCTGAGCCAAAGATTGGAGAAGTTCGGGAGCCATCGCCCAATAGGTTAGATGGGCCAGCGGCTGAAATCCGTTTTGCCGAGATAGCCCCAATAGCATCTCGTCATTCACGTCCACTTCCATCAACCACATCCGCGCTTCCCAAATGGATTGCAGACAATAGCGAATGAGCTGGGAGCCTACATCGGTTGGGAGAGATGTGCCGGCCTCACCTGTAATGCTATCCAGGAGTAAGCGATCGATGCGCCAGGTGCTACGGGTTTTGTTGAAGGGGGAAACCTGAATGACACCCCGAAGGCGATCGCCCTGCTCAGCTACATAGTTTGAAAAGACATGCTGGAAGGGATTCGGAAACAAACTCAGCCCTTTCAATAACCCGTACCAGCGGCGCAAGTGTCGCCATTCTAACGACTGAGCCTGGGAATCGGACGCCAGCATCCCTTCAATAGCATCCAGGTCGCGCCGTACAAATGGACGAATTTTCAGTTCGGGTGTTTCAGGCGTTTGAGAGGACATGAGAAATTTGCTCTCGTAGGCGAGTTAGGGAGGATCCAACTATCTTCTCTATCCTAGACCAAAACCTTAGAGAAGGCAGGAGACAGAGGGGAGAAGGCAGGAGGACAAAACCCCATATTTTTCCACCTTCTCCCCTTTATTCCCTTACGCCACTTTAAGCTCTGTCCCGCGCACCAAGCTGATCCCCGTGATACCTGGCTATACTTTTAGGGAATTCTAGGATTATCAGGATGAGGCCCTCGCTTCGCCATCGCCTCATCCTAATCCACTAAGGAGAGTGAAAATTATGTCGCAGTCATTGCTGTCGGATGCCAACCAGCGGTTGGAGAAAGCGCTGCGCTACGTCATGATCGATGAAGATGTAGCCATCCGTCTGCATTACCCTAAGTCCAGCCTCACCGTTTCTATTCCAGTGCGGATGGATGATGGTTCTCTGAGGGTTTTCCAGGGCTATCGAGTGCGCTATGACGATAGCCGGGGGCCCACGAAGGGAGGGGTGCGCTTCCACCCCGGTGTGAATTTAGACGAAGTCCAGTCTTTAGCTTTTTGGATGACGTTCAAGTGCGCTGCTTTGAGCCTACCCTTTGGGGGAGCGAAGGGCGGAATTCAGCTGAATCCGAAGGAGCTTTCGAAGTTTGAGTTGGAGCGGTTATCGCGGGGGTATGTGGATGCGATCGCCGACTTTATTGGCCCCGACATTGACATCCCTGCCCCCGATGTCTACACCAACGCCATGATTATGGGTTGGATGATGGATCAGTACAGCATCATCCAGCGGCGAATTGTGCCGGGAGTTGTCACAGGCAAGCCCATTGGCATGGGCGGTAGCCTGGGGCGTGAAACGGCAACAGCCATGGGAGCATTCTTTGTAATGCAACGCATCCTGGGACGCCTAGACCAGGCTCCGGAAAACACCACTGTTGCAGTTCAAGGCTTTGGCAATGCCGGGGCAACCATTGCAGAACTGTTGCACCGAGCCGGGTACAAGGTAGTGGCTGTGAGCGATTCCCGCGGTGCTATCTATGCCCCCAGCGGTTTGGATATTCCCAGCGTTCGCCAGTTTAAGGACTCTACCCGAAAACTTCAGGCCGTCTACTGTGAAGGAACGGTTTGTAATCTGATGAATGGTCACGATGACATCACCAACGAGGAGTTGCTGGAACTGGATGTAGATGTCTTAATACCTGCGGCTCTGGAAAATCAAATTACTGCCCAGAATGCTGATCGCATCAAAGCCCCTTACATTTTTGAGGTGGCGAATGGCCCCATCACTTCCGATGCTGACGCCATTCTGGAGCAGAACGGTATCCAGGTCTTCCCCGACATTTTGGTGAATGCAGGTGGGGTGACGGTGAGCTACTTCGAGTGGGTCCAAAATCGCAGTGGGATGTACTGGTCTCTGGAAGAAGTTAACCAGAAGCTCAAAGTGGCGATGGATCGGGAGACGGATCATATTTGGGCGATCGTTCAAGAGCTTCATGTGTCTATGCGTACCGCTGCCTATATCCATGCCTTGAATCGACTTGGCGATGCTATTCAGGCAAAAGGTACACGGGCGTATTATTTGAATCCGTAGGAGGGAAGGCAGAAGGCAGAAGGCGGAGGGCTAGAAGCCACAGTGGTTAACTTTCTTTCACTCTGCCCCTTATTCTTCAAAACTGTCCCTGCTCCCTCGCTACTGCGGCCTTATCTTCCCTTCTGCCCCCTGCCCTCTGCCTTCTGCCTTATTTCCACAACCCCGCTACAATTAGAAATTGGTCTACAAGCATCCGTGACTCTACCCCTGTTATGAACTCGACCCTGGTGTCTTCCTTAACTGAGATTGATAACGCCCTTTCTAACCGCTTTATTGAGTTGGATCCTGAGGGCTATTTTTTGATTTACCTGGATCGGGACGCCGGGCTCATTTGTGCCAAGCATTTCACCAACGTCATTGACGATCGGGGAGTAGCGCTTGATCCAGAAACGGGTAAACCTATTCCTTGCAAAGGCCCCGTTACTCGCACCCATACAACGGTCTTCACAGGGCGTACGGCGAAAGAACTTTGTGTCGAAATTTTTGAGAAAACAAAGCCTTGCCCTCTCAGTTACCTTGACCATGCGGCCTATCTGGGGCGTGAATTCGTGCGGGCCGAAATGGCCTTGCTGAGCGGTCAAGAATACATTCAAGACTAAATCTTCGTTAGGACCTTTATTGAGAAAGCCACAGCGTCGCTGTGGCTTTCTCAATAAAGGTCTTTTATCGATACTGGGGACAGCTTTTCAGAAAAGCTTCCCGAAGTTTATGTAACAGGGCTTACGCATTGTTGTTGTGGGTGGGGTGCTCCGCGCCCCACCCACAACAACAATGCGTAAGTCCTGTGTGAAATTAAACGCTGCCATAAACCGGTACGGCTGCCCCTCGGATATCTTTAGCCGCATCAGACGCTAAAAAACAAATCACTTCAGCTAAGGATTCTGCTGATACCCATTGGGCCGTGTTAGCAGCTCCCATGGCAGTGCGGTTGGTTGGAGTGTCGATAATGCTCGGGAGCACTACGTTGGCCGTGATGTTGGTGCCCTTGGTCTCATCGGCGATCGCCTGCGTCAGCGCTACGACCCCTGCTTTCGAGGCACAGTAGGCAGCGAGCTGGCCGCTTGGCTGCACGGCTCCACGCGAACCTATCGTTACGATGCGGCCATAATCGTGTTCCAACATGCGCCGCAAGCTGTGTTTACACACGAGGAAGGTGGTTTCCAAATTCAGCTTAAAATCCTTCTGCCATTGCTCCAGCGGGTATTCATGAGTTTTACCCATAGAGAAACCGCCCACCAGGTGAATCATCACATCGACTCGCTCCATGCCATCAATGAGCGATCGCACCGATTCTTCATGCGTCAGATCCGTTGATACAAAACGAATGCGTGCTATATCTCCTGGGGAGAGCCGCCCCTTCATCCGTTCCACTTCCTGAGGGCTGCGGTAAGGAATCGTGACAGAGTCTGCTCCTTGTAGCAGCACTGCTGGCGTGACACCCAGTCCCAGACCACCCGTTCCCCCAGTCAGCAGTACATGCTTGCCTTTCATGGTTGATGCTCCTCATCGCGAATTGGCTTGAGAATCATCCTAGTTTTATAGCCATTTCTGAAAAGAACCGGTGCTTGCACCCATTCTCTTCAGAAATGGCTGTAGTTACTTGTAGCAATCCGTTTCTTGTAGAACCTAATTTTGGGATCTAGAGTTTTTCGGTTAACGGTTGGCAGAAGTCATCCAGGCCTGTCTTCTGGGCATAAATGAGAAGGGCGATCGCCAGCGGTACTGGAAGGTTTGTAATCTCAACCAGAACAGGCACAGCATCTTTCAAATTCCCAGTAAGGATATGGGGCCGCAGATGGGCCTGGCATAGTTGCACGCGCCAACGCTTGGCAAACCCATCCAGCCAACCTTCCGACTCAGTTGGTTCTTGCCCTACTTTGAGGGCTAAATTGATAGCTGCGTCCTCTAGATTGCCCTCGCAGTCTTCAAGTACGTCCAGTGCCCGCAGAGCGGTTGAGTTATCGGTAAACTGCGACCGATATTGGTCAATTTCGTCCAAATTCACGATAATCATGCGGCCAATCTATCACCAGTCGAGTTATTGTGCTTCACTTCTAACGTTAGCTTGCATTGTGAGCCAAAACCCAGAATCCCTTTTTGTCATCGTAAAGCCGTGACAAAAAGGGATTTTGGGTTTTGGTGCAAGATGATTGAGTAAAGCTATACAAGGAGCCTATGCCTGCTATTGTGCATTTGTTTTTGGCGATCGCCAGTGAGGTTGTGGCTTCATCGGCCTTAAAAGCATCTCAGGGTTTTACCCGCCCTATTTTTACGGGTGTTATTTTGGGGGGTTATGGAATGGCTTTTTACTTCATGTCCCTGAGCCTGCGCCAAATTCCTCTGAGTATTGCTTACGCGATTTGGTCAGGGGTTGGTACTTTGGGAACCGCGCTAATTGGAGTATTTCTATTTCGAGAACGACTGGCTCCCGGAAGCATGTTCGGGATTGCTCTGATTGTATTGGGAGTTATTATTCTGAACCAGTTTGTCGAAAGCAGCTAACCCTGCTTCTTTAGGAATGAGATGGACTATAAAAAAAGGCCCTCTTGGGCCTTTTTTTAGTCCATCTTAGTGGTTTAGAAGAACCAGCGACGGCGACGGAGCAAGAGTACTGAACCCAGACCACTACCAAAGGCTCCCAGCGCAACAGAGGTTTGTTGGGCCCACCAGTGAGGTTTGTCGAAGCTATTTTGACTGATTTCGTCGATCTGGACGCCCTGGGCTGTCACCGGAACAGTCAAGATATCGCCATGATCGGTGCCAGGCTCGCCAATACGGATGCGCCAGTTTCCGGGGAGGGAGGTGTCAGGTGTGAAAGCAAAATTGCCACTTTCATCGGTGTTTCCTTCTAGCCAGGGCTGCTCAGTATTATTTGGAGCGTAGATTCGTACGGGAGCATTGCTGTAGGGCTCGCCGGTACTGTACACAGATGTAAGTTCAAACTGATCCACAAGCATCTGGTAGTCTGTCCAGGCGGCATGGGCCATAGCCTGGCTGGGGAAGCCAAACAGTGCAACCAGTAGAGAGAGCAGAACGAAGAGTCTTTTCATACGCGTAAGATTTAGAGAGGTGAGCAACGTCAGGTATCTGGAATGAATGCTGGTCACGAAGCAAGCGATTCAGGCGATCGCCTGGGCCGTCAATATCGCACCAATCGCCATAATCATAACGGCACTAGCGATAGGCAGATAACGCAGAATTGAAGAATTTACAGGAAGCTGATCAAACCACCGCCGCGAGTAGACCACGCTAATTCCCACTGCGACCAGTACTCCGGTAAGTCCCAGGCTAAAGGCCGTGACCAGAGCCATGCCATAGGCAGTCTGATGTAAGGCGATCGCTGACAACAGCAACACGAGCGCCGACGGACAGGGCACCAACCCTCCCGCAATCCCTAAAGCGACGAGATTGGGTTGGCTTTCGTGGGAATGGCTATGTGAGTGGCCATCATGGTGGTGCCCATGGGCATGGTCGTGATGGTTGTGGTGATGCTCGTGGTTATGGGAGTGGTCATGCCCATGGCTATGAGCGTGAGCGTGTTCATGCTCGGCTCCCGCTTCAAGGGCATTTAAACGCTGGTGAAGTAAGCTGCTACCGACTACCAGCACCATCACCCCACTGGCGAGACTGAGAATGGGATAAATTTGTTCAGACAAACCAAACTGAGCCGCAACGAGGGCGATCGCCCCTAACACAAACACTGCCAGCGTATGGGTGACCGTCGTCGTCAACCCCAGCACGACCGCCTGCCAGGGGGTACTGCGAGAACCGACAAGGTAGGCTGCGGCCATCGTCTTACCATGACCGGGGGTGAGCGCATGGCCAGCCCCCAAAACCATTGCGAGTCCTAAGCCCGTGAAGATCCAGGTGGGATTTTGGGTCTCATGCTCCAGCAGGTGTAGCAGGGAGGGTTCTCCATGGCCGGGATGGGCGATCGCCGCCTGGCCCATCAACGACCACAATCCGGCTGTTAGCCCTGCTGCCCCAATCCATCGCTGCATTACCCTGGCATACCACGCAACCATAGCCACCCTCAAAACTCATTGTGTGGAGATAAGAGATACCTTCAGAAGGCGATTGGGTTCGTCCGGGCGATCGCCTCTGGGAGTTTTGTCCTACTTTTAGCACGATTTGTTCCCCGCTGAACTTCAGGTTTATGGCTGGAAGAATCTTGCTTGTTACGGCGCTTTTTAGCGCTTAAAATCTGGGTGTTTTTGTGAGAGCCGCGCGGGGCGCGGCTCTCACAAAAACACCTGTGGCTGATTCAAGCGCAAAGCGCTGTAAAACGAAAGGGCAGGTATCTTACCTGCCCTAAAAGTGTTCGTCGTTTTAGAAAAGTTGGCGATCGCTACAGAACACGCTCTGTACTGATAACTCCGCTATCTCCAAGGGAAGCTTCATTTGAATCTGGCTTTTTTGGGAAAAAGCGATCAGTACCTTGCTTGATCAAAATGTAGATCATCGGAGTGATAAACAGGCTCAGCACTGTTCCAATAATGTAACCGCCAAACAGCGCTGTTCCAAGGGATTGACGACTGGCAGCGCCGGCACCGGACGCAATCACCAGGGGGAAGAAGCCGACAATACCGGTTAGGGAGGTCATCAGAATGGGCCGGAGGCGGTCTTGGGCTGCTTCAATAGCTGCCTGGGTGATGGTCAGCCCCTTCTCCCGCAACTGATTGGCGTATTCCACAATCAGAATGGAGTTTTTACTGACCAGACCAATTAGCATGACCAGACCAATCTGACAGTAGACATCGTTGGATAGCCCCCGCAGAGACTGAGCCCCCAAAGCACCTAATATCGCCAGTGGTACCGTAATCAAAATAATGATGGGGTCGATGTAGCTTTCGTACTGGGCGGCCAGCACCAGAAATACCATCAGGAGTCCTAGACCGAAAAATATAGGAGCCTGACCACCCGACTCAATTTCCTCGAGAGCTGTACCTGTCCAGTCATAGCCCATGCTGGCAGGAAGAACCTGTTTGGCAATCCCTTCTATGGCACCAATAGCCTCTCCTGAACTGCGACCCGGGGCGGCGTTACCCTGCACAGAGATTGAACGGAAGAGGTTGTAATGGGTGATGGTCTGGGCAGTGGTAGCCGGAGTCAGGGTTACCAAATTGGCTAGAGGCACCATTTCTCCAGACCCCGATCGCACATAAAGCTGTTGCAGGTCATTGGGTTCAGAGCGGAACGGTTCATCTGCCTGGACATAGACCCGATAGGTTCGCCGTTCCAGGTTGAAGTCGTTGACATATTCCGAACCCAAAAAGCTCTGGAGGGTATCGTAAATGTCTTGAATGTCGATATTTAGGGCTTTAGCGCGATCGCGGTTCACATCTACCAACATCTGCGGTGTGTTTGCCGTGAAAGTGGTGAACACGGCTTGCAGGTTGGGGTTCTGGTTCGCCGCTCCAATCATCTGGAACGTATTGCCCAGCAGTTCACCCAGGGATAAAACACCCCGGCGGTCCTGCACCTCCATTTGGAATCCCCCAAAGTTCCCCAAACCCTGAATAGACGGGGGGTTGAGTGAAAAGATCCGGGCCTCTGACATGCCAAAGAATCGCATTTGCACCCGTTGGATAATAGAGGCCACACCGCTGTCTTTAGCGGTTCGTTCTTCCCATGGCTTCAATAGAGAGAACATAATGCCCTGGTTGGGAGCGACCCCGGCAAAACTAAATCCTGTAATAGCGAAGTTGGATAGGATTTCTGGCTGTTCCAGAATGATTTCTGATGCCTCATCCAGAATCTTCTTCGTATGGGTGAGGGAAACTCCTTCTGGAGCCTGTACCAACGTAATAAAGTAACCCTGATCCTCCTCGGGTAGGAAGGAGGAGGGAACGATACGGTAGACCCATGCAGTCAGTGCCAGGGCCGCAACGAAACAGGCCAGCACAACATATTTCAACTGGGTCAGCAGCGATAGAGAGCGGCGGTAGCGGTTGCGTACGGCGTCAAACCCGGCATTAAACCAGTCAAAAAATCGCCCCAGGAGGCCATGGTGCCCCCCTTCCCGCTGCCGTAAAAGCAGGGCCGCAAGGGCGGGGGAAAGGGTTAGCGCATTGAAGGTTGAAATGACGATGGAAAAGGCAATTGTCAACGCAAACTGTTGGTAAATTGCCCCTGTGGTTCCGGGAAACAGTGCCACAGGCACGAACACCGCAATCAGAGCCAGAGATGTTGCCACTACCGCCCCGGAAAGCTCTTGCATCGCTTCGACAGCGGCCCGGAAAGGATGCATGCCCCGGTCTTGCACTTTGGCGGCGATCGCCTCCACCACCACAATGGCATCATCCACCACAACCCCAGTGGCCAGGGTCAGACCAAACAGGGTCAGGGTATTGATCGAGAAATCAAATAGCTTGGTGAAGATAAACGTGCCAAACAAGGATACGGGAATGGCCGCTCCTGGCACCACGATGGAACGCCAATCTTGCAGGAACAGGTACAACACCAGTACCACCAGGACGACCGATTCAACCAGGGTTCTAATTACGTCTTCCAGCGATCGCTCCACAAAGGTTGTGGAGTCGAAGGCGACTGCATAGTTTAACCCAGGGGGGAAAGACTCCTTCAGACGCTCGAGTTCTGCTCTCACGGCTTCAGCTGTTTCTAGCGCATTGGTTCCCGAACGCTGGGTAATTCCCAAACCCACAGCTTCCTGGTTGTTATAGGCGAGGAACGTGCCATAGTTTTCAGCACCTAGCTCCACCCGGCCGACATCCCTGAGTCGAGTTAACGTCCCTCCAGCATTAGATACGACAAGGTTTTCAAACTCCTCCACGCTCTGGAGGCGGCTGTCGGCCCGCAGGCTAAGCTGGTATTCCTGATCCGGATTGGCGGGTTGTTGGCCTAACTGACCTGCCCCGACCTGAATATTCTGTTCGCGAATGGCACCCGATACGTCCTGTACCGTCAATCCTCGGCTTGCCAAACGGTTGGGGTCAAGCCAGACCCGCATGGCAAATTTCCGTTCTCCAAAAATTTCAATAGAGCCAACCCCGGTAATGCGCCGCAGCGAGTTCACCATATAAAGGTCGGCGTAGTTACTCATGAATAGGCTGTCATACTCGCCATTCTCAGAGTAAATGGCGATCGCCATCAAAAAGTTACTGGACTGCTGTGATACCGTCACCCCCGTCTGGGTCACCAACCCCGGCAAACGCGGTTCTACCCGAGACACCCGGTTTTGTACGTTGACCGCTGCCAAATCGGGGTCTTGCCCTGCCTCAAAGGTTACTGTCACCTGGCTGGTACCATCACTCCCACTGCTGGAGCTGATGTAGCGCATCCCCTGTACCCCGTTGACCTCCTGCTCAACCAGGTTGGTAACGGCGCTCTCAACGGTTTCGGCGTCAGCTCCGGCATAGTTGGAGGTCACCACCACCTGCGTGGGGCTGATGTCAGGAAACTGGGCAATAGGCAGAGTGGGAATTGCCAGAATACCCGCAACGACGATAATGAGCGAACAGACCGTCGCAAAGACCGGACGTTCAATGAAAAACCTCGAAAACATGGTGTAGCCTACCCCAGAAAACTACTTGCACACGGGAGGGCGATCGCTCAGCACTGAACGCTGAGCGAACTGCACTATCTCGTTGTCTGTCTTGACCTCCAGCCCCTGGTTGAAAAGCCCTGAGAAGGGTTATTTCTCATGCACCTTGTGCAGAAAAAACAATTCAAACCATCTTCAGGCTCTAGGGTTGCCCCATAGCCTGTTCCAGCATGATGGGTGCACCGTCTTGCAGGTTAAGCACCCCAGAAACGACCACCTGTTCCCCAGATTTCACCCCGGAAATCACCTGATAAGAATTACCCTGAATCTCACCCAGGTTCACCTGCCGTTGACGGGCAACTTGTTGAGGTTTCCCGTCTTCAGTTGTCCCTTCTCCTTTCTCGGCAACGAACACAAAGGTCTGTCCTGCAATTCGCGTAACGGCTATCGTTGGGATGAGAACCCCAGGCTTGCTGCTCCAGATCAGTCGCGTCCGTACAAATTGTCCATCTTTTAAGGAACCATCGTTGCGGAAGCTGGCTTTTGCCAGTACTGACTGCTGTCCAGAATTCACCTCGGGAGAGATAAAGCTAATCTGTCCGCGGGAAACAGACTTTCCGCTCGCATCCAACAACTCCACAGGTAGCCCTACCCGCAACTCAGGAGCTCGTTCGATGGGAACCGATAGATTTAAATCCAAAGTGCTGTTTTGGATGATGTTCGTGAAGGTGTCACTCGAACTAACCAGGTCGCCTACTTTAAAGGGAATGTCGCCCACAATGCCACCAATAGGGGCGGTGAGGCGGCGATCGCTCACATCCTCCTGGGCAACTTCCTGGTCAGCCCGAGCCCGACCGAGTTGGGCTTGAGTTTCAGCCAGCGCGGCTTGAGCTGCCCCTAAATTTTCTTCCGCAACCCGCAGCGAGGCTAGGGCTGTTGTCCGTTCATTGGCTGCACGGTCAAGTTCTTGTTGAGATAGAGCCCCTTCCGCTGTGAGGGTGCGGGTACGCTCGTATTCTCGGTTCTGCAATTCCACATCCGCTGCTGCCCGAGCACGTTCTGCATCCGCTGCACGGACACGGGCCTGGTTCGTGGTGACCGCAGCAGATGAAGCGGCCACATCAGCGGCGGCACCGCTGGCTTGGGCACGGGTTTGGTCAGCACGCAGTTGTGCTATGACGGTCCCGGCCTCAACTCGCTGCCCTGGAGTGACAAAAACCTCAACAACTCGAGCGCTTACTTCTGGGCGGAGGGCAACCTTTTCCTGGGCCTCTAATGCCCCCACAAATTCTGAAAACTCCTGGACCGTGTCGGCAGAAACTTGTTCCAGTTGTACCGGGGTAGGAGGTTGCCCTTGGCCCATGGCTGGGCCACCTCCCCGACAGGAACTCACCATCAAGGAGAGGGCTAAGGCTACACCGATTGATGAATGACGGCGAATGAACCGAAGACTAAGCATGGGATTGGGGTAGTCAGCGAGGGAAAGGGCCAGATCGGATGCTTCAAGCAGTGGTGTTTCTTAAGAACGATAAACCAATGTCGATTCATTCCCCTGGAGGTTAAGAAATTCTAGTAAAAGGAAGTAGAACCATTGGTTCCATCCACACCAGACTGTCATGAAGGATTTTAGAAAAGGAGCATAGCAGTCTATCTCGCAAGGCACATCACCCACATGGGCTAGCCAATTTTTCTAGCAATAATTGATGTTGCTGGGGTGAGGCTAGAGTATTTGCGGTGATAAAGCTGCTGGCTGCTACAGCAGGCAACCCAATGCCGGGGAAGGTAGAGTCTCCGCAACACCAAAGCCCTGGAATCGGAGTGCGAGCGCCAGGAAACATTCCCCTGCCAGCAGGAATCGCAGGGCCATAGGAGCCTCGATGACGGCGAAGATAACGAGCATGGGTTAAGGGGGTGCCTGTTAGTGTCACGTCACAGCGCGATCGCACTCCCGGAATGACTTGTTCTAAGGCTTGCCACATAACCGCTGACCGAGCTTCTTTCTGCTGCATGTACGCATCGCTGTGCCGATCCAATCCTTCCCAGAGTTCGAAGGGCTCATTGCCCGGTGTGTAGGCATGAATGACGTGTTTACCTGGGGGAGCCAGAGACGGATCAAGAACAGAGGGAATAGATATCAGCACAACGTTTTGCGGCGCATCAATACCCTGTGCCCAATCGCCTACCCAAATAAAATGGCAGGGCAAATCCGCCGGAAGCCCTGTCGCGTCAATGCCTAGATGCAAGTGCATGAAGCTGGCACAGGGAGGAATGGCCTGTCGCTGTTTGAGAAACCGCTGCGGTAGCTGATCTGCTGGTAGTAGCTTGAGGGTATCCCATACAGATGCATTGGAGATAATGGCACGACGCGCATGAATTCGCTGGCCATTTCGAAGCTGAACGGCGATCGCCCGCCCCTCTTTCAGGACCACCTGCTCCACATGGGCATTCAACCGTAGCTGGCCCCCATGTTTCTCCAGCCCACGCACCAGGGCTGCTACTAATCCTGCACTCCCACCAACGGGATAATCCAACTGCACCTCAGGACGGTACCAGTCCGCAAACATAAAAGCGACTTCAGCGGCACTGGTGCTATGAGCGGGCAAACCTGAGAGCAGAAAACACAGCATATCTAACCAGTTGCGGATAAAGGGGTCCTGAACAACTTTGTCCATTAACGGACCAAAAGCCCCTGTGATCCGAGCCACGTTAGGCAAGTGGGAAAGCAGAGTTGGAATGTAACGGTGGAGAATTTGTGGAGCTCTCCAGTCTAAGCGGAAGGCGGCAGTGGGAAGGGCGATCGCTGCGTCTTTGAGGGGCTCCATAAACCGTTGAAGTTGCCGCCATTCTTGTACCGCAGCTTCTCCTCGCAGGGCATGCAGCACTTCACAGAATTGCTCTGCCCCCACAGATGTATCAAAGCGGCCTTCAGGTAAGAGGCACCCCCAGGTGTCATAGGTTAAACAAGGAACTGTTTCATCGAGCGCATCGAGAACCTGTCTGAGAGGATTGGCGGATGGATAGGACAAGCCAGAATACAGGGATGGACCAGAATCAAACCGAAAGCCCTGTCGCTCGAAGCCATGGGCTGCACCACCGGGGATGCTATGACTTTCGCAAACGACTACTTCAAAGCCGTACTGCGCTAATAACGCACTACAGCAAAGCCCTCCAATTCCGCTACCAATAACCACAATATCTACATCCGCTTCAACCATAAGCTGATACGAGGTCCTGTAAAAATCCTTACCAAAGTGCATTCAGAGCGGGTTGGAACGTTGTCCCTCTAGGGTGAGGCTCCCATGAATCAACCCTTTCAGAACCTTTTCATCATTCTCTTTAGTATTGTGCTGGTACTGAGCATCAAGCACAACATCTATTAATGAATGCTGGAATTAACTTAGGATCTTCTACAGAAGAAAACAGGGTTTTATGAAATTCACAGTCCTTAGTTGGGGGCGCATTTCTGATGGCTGCACGTTACATAGCCATCAAGAAACATAATCATGAACCACGAAGATGAATCATATATGCTCGCAAAATACACTTTTAGAAGTGTGCAATTTGTTAGAGGCATCCTATCTTTTGATAGACGGTCTGGAGATAGAGGGCAAAACGGAAGACTTCCCATAGACTGCTTTAATACACGAGCTTGAGACTATCTGGGGGATGGGTTAATGTTTCATACGTTGGAGGCCGCTGTAAGACCGTTAATGCTAAATAGCCGAGTTCTGGATGTCGCCTATGAACACTACTTAAAGGCGTCTCAGTCCAGCTCGCCCACCATTAACCTGAGAGCGATCGCAAAAGAAACGGGTGAAAGTTTGTTGACTTGCCGAAACGCAATTGTAGAAGCAAATAGTCTGGGTCGGTTCCCTAATTGCACATTAGAAAGTTAATGTGTGTATCCAATGTCATGAATGGCTGAAGAAACCAAAATAGTCATCAAGTACGTTTGGAAAAATCATTCAAAATATGAGCTTTATGAGATGAGCATTTTGCCCGACCAAAACACGGTCCGGCAAAATGCTCATACACAAAGCTGAGTTTGTGAGAAATCAAACAAAATTGGTATTGCAAAGCTGGGTCTGTTATGCAGATTGAACAGAATCTGTCAGGTAACCAGCGGCGATCGCTTCTGCAATCTGTGTTTCTACAAAACCCCATAGAGCAGGGGCTCCGATTTTTACCGCTTGCAGACGTTGTAAGACCCGCTCACGTGATACTCCGTACTTGCGCCAGGTACCACCCTGGGTCTGGAGGTTATGAAGAAATGGTTGGAAACAGTCCATCGCTCGGGCAAATTGGGCTTCTGGGGTTTCACCGGCCTCAAACTCATCCCACAAGGCCCGAAAAGTGACAGCCAGATCGGTAGGCAGCAAACCAAAAATTCGTTGAGCTGCTTGTAATTCACGTTCTACCTTACTCTGGTTGCTCTGCTCGTCAAAGCAGAAAGTATCGCCAGCATCAATTTCGACCACATCATGCAACAGCAAAAGTTGAACAGCATGGTTAGTATTGATGGGTTTATGGGCATACTCTGAGAGGGCGATCGCCATCACTGCCAAGTGCCAGGAGTGCTCAGCACTATTCTCTCGACGCGAGTTATCTGTCAGGGACGTTTGTCGCAAGATTTGTTTGAGGCGATCGAGTTCCAGGATAAATTGCAGCTGTGCAATGAGTCGAGGATCGAAATCAGTGGAATTGGGTAATATCATCTGCGGAATTCTACGGAGTATGCCTGGTCATTTAAATGACATGGTCTAAAGCCTGCAAAACTTTGCCAGCTGATTTCTCAGGAAAATTGCAAAGTTTTGAATTAGATTTTCCCCTTCTTTAAAAAGAAAATTAGGTGTTTTGTCCCATGGTGATACGGTTTAGCCTATGTCAGTTTAATATTTGATTGAACAGTCGTACATGGTTGTTCAATGTGCGTCCCAGTTCCTTGGGAGCTACCCCTGTAAAGTTGTGAAGCACGGTGTACCAGACATGAGTTCCTCTTTTACGATCGTGAAGCCAGTCGGTGTCCTCGATGCTACCCAGACTGCTCAGCTCAGAAGCCAAATTGATGATGCTATGCAGTCAGGCGCATCCACGGTGCTAGTCGATTTCGAACAGGTGAGTTTTATGGACAGCTCAGGGTTGGGTGCATTAGTTGGAGCGTTTAAATCCCTACGTGCTCGGGGTGGAAAACTCTACGTTTGTTCTATTAACGAACAAATTCGAATTTTATTTGAGCTGACCAGTATGGATCGCGTGTTCGATATCTTTTCTAGCCAGGAAGAATTCAGTCGCAAAGCTTTTTCTGGCACCTCTGCATGAGGCGATAGACGGACGTAAAAGCATCCTTTACTCTCCATAGATTGCAGTCAATGGCCATCTGGATCATAGATGGCTTTTTTACGGCTCAATTCTTCAAGAAATCAGCAATTCTCATTTTGGAATCCAACCCGAAAATAGCCCGCCGAAGACGGGCTATTTTCGGGCTTCAAAGCTGAGAATTACTGTCAAGAAATAGCCGTACACCATCGGGTAATACTTTCGCCATTTTTCTCAAGCGTTTGAGAAAAATGGCAAGTATGTTGAGCGGGTTAAGACAGTTCTGAACCTTCAGTGCTGCGTATCTCACACCTATCAACAGCTGTGGAGGAAAGGCCATAATGTGTCCCTTCCTCTACACTAGACCTCCTGTGTGAATCGTTGCGCGACTCCGCCGCGCAACGATTCACGCTCCAAAAAACGATTCATACAGGAGGTCTACTTAATGGATGGTCTAGAAGACGATCGGAATCGAGTGCCACGCTGAGAAAGCAGCAAAACCGGGCTTGCTGATGATACTGTGTGCTTCTATGCCAGATCTAAATATTGTTCATCCATCAAGAATACGCCTCGGTTAAAGCGAATTCCCCAGTAACCTCCAGGGCGGCGGTCTAGGATAACTCCTTCTTCCCCTAGAGTAATGACGTTGGGAGGCCGCAACATAGGCATGGGGTCAGCGGTTTTGACATAAGGAGGTAGCATAGCGATGCGGACGCGATCGCCTACCTTAAAGGATTTTGCTGGCTCGGACATAGTTTCTTCCTTGGCTTCCGCCATCACTTTGTTGTATGGCGGGTAAAAGTTCCCACACATTAATTATCGGCTTGAAAGTCGGTGTATTGTCCCCCCAGATTTTCCACAATGGCTTGCGTATTTGAGACGACCATGCCCACATAGGTGTCGCCCGCGCTGCCGGGTGCCCCAATGGAATCGGAATAGAGATGGGTATCAGCGAGTTTCACACCTGCTTCTTCTGCCACAGTTGTGATGAGGCGAGGATTAATGGTGGTCTCGGCAAAGATAGCAGGAACCCCTTGAGAGCGAATGGACTCTGCTAATTTTTGCACTGTCTGAGCACTGGGCTGCTCCTCAGTACTAATACCAATTAGCGTGCCTGTCACCTTCAAGCCATAGGCATTGGCATAGTACTGAAAGGCATCGTGAGTGGTAATCAGCTGTCGGTGTTCAGAGGGAACTGTGGAAATCTGCACGTTCACCCACTGGTCAAGTTTTTCCAGCTCTGCAATAAAGGCCTCGGCGTTAGTGGTGAATTCTGCCTCATCCTGCGGGGAGAGTTGAATCAACTCATCACGAATTGATTTCACCATTTTGATAACGTTCTGAACATCTCCCCAGACATGGGGATCTGGTACTGTGCGTCCTTCATAATTTAGGTCAAGGGGCTGTACCACTTCCCCAACAGCTACCTTACGGGCATTCACGCCCGCTGCATTCATCATCTTGATAAGACCAGGTTCGAGATTGTAGCCGTTGTAAAGGATTAAGTCTGCTTTTTCAAAGGCAATGCTATCTGCAGGTACGGGCTCGTAAACGTGGGGATCGGCTCCCGGTTGCAAAAGGCCGGTCAGCTCAATCTCATCCCCTCCGATACGAGCAGTCCAATCGGCAATCATGGTGCTGGTGGCGACAACATCCGGCCGATCATCTGAATTGTCTCCCGCCGAAGGGGAGGACTGATCACAGCCTCCCAGGGAGAAGGCGATCGTCCCCAGACCAATCAGTAAGGCTTGTCTAAGCCACGATGGGTAAGTCCGCACTCGCATAGTTGTTACCTTATTTCATAATCCTTTCATATTTTTAGAGTACAATGGCTTTCATAATCGTTTCATAATTGTTGTTTGGTTTGGCTGTATACAGGCGGGATTCAGCGTTTGAATCGTAGCGCCGGGGTCGGAATTGAGAATCACTACTGGGATAGAGACACAGGGAGAAGTCAGGATATGGAAGGGTATGGGGCGATCGCCATCGATCATTTAAGCGTGAACTATCGCAGCCTCCAGGCATTGCGAAATATCAACGTGACCTTGCAACCTGGGCAACTCGTGGGGATCTTTGGCCCGAATGGTGCGGGTAAAAGCACGCTGGTAAAAGCTATGCTGGGCCTGATTCCAGTAGTGACAGGACAGGTGCAGTGGGGAAGCCGCCCCCTGGGCCAACAGTTGGATCGTACGGCCTATGTGCCTCAGCGCTCACAAATTGATTGGACATTCCCGGCAACAGTGTGGGATGTCGTGATGATGGGCCGTGTTCGGCAAACGGGCTGGTTTAATCGCTTTTCGACGCCCAGTCGCCGCCTCGCCGCTGAAGCTCTGGAACGAGTGGGGATGAGTGAGTTTAGCGATCGCCGTATTGGTGCCCTTTCCGGTGGGCAACAGCAGCGGGTTTTCCTGGCTCGGGCATTGGCTCAACAGGCAGATGCTTTCTTCTTTGATGAACCGTTTGTCGGGGTTGATCAAAAAACTGAAGAGGTGCTGTTCCGTATTTTTCAAGAATTGGCAGAAGACGGCAAGATTGTGATGGTTGTGAACCATGATTTGGGTGAATCGATTACTCACTTCAACCATCTGCTGCTGCTAAACCGAGAACTGATTGCCGCAGGCCCCCGTGATCGTGTGCTCACTCGTGACAACATGACTCGTGCCTATGGTGGCCATGTCCAGTTCTTTAGTAATGCAGCGTAGATACCATGATGGAATGGCTTCTCGATCCGTTGCAGTATGCATTCATGCAGCGATCGCTTATTGTTGCGCTTCTGGTTGGCGTGATCTGTTCTGTTGTAGGTAGCTATTTGATGGTGCAGCGATTGGCACTATTGGGAGATGCCATCAGCCATTCGCTGTTGCCAGGTTTGGCGATCGCCTTTCTCTTGGGTGTAAATATTTTTATTGGTGCGTTCATTGCTGGTGTGATCAGTACGGTGATCATTGCGTGGATTCATCGGCGATCGCCTATTAAAGAAGATGCGGCAATGGGCATTGTATTTTCAGCATTTTTTGCATTTGGAATTGTATTAATTACTGTTATTCAAAAAGATAATAAAATTGATCTCAACCATTTTCTCTTTGGCAATATTCTAGGTGTCACTTTAGGTGAAGTGCGTGATACCGCTATCATTGCCGCTTTGGTATTGCTGAGCGTGTTTTTGCTCTACAAGGAACTGCTGTTTTATAGCTTTGATCCGCAAGGAGCACAAGCCAGCGGGTTGCCCATCGGTCTGCTCAATTCAGGTCTGATGATTTTAATCGCACTGACCGTTGTTGCCAGCATGAAAGTGGTTGGGGTCATTCTGGTGCTGGCTCTGCTCATTACTCCCGGTGCGACGGCCTACCTTCTGGTACCTCGGCTGCATCAGGTCATGCTTCTGGGAGCGGCGATCGGCGTTTTCTCCAGTATTAGCGGCATGTACCTGAGCTATTACTTTAATTTGCCTTCTGGCCCTGCGATTGTGCTGGTGGCCTCGGCTTTGTTTGCCCTGGCGTTTCTGTTCAGCCCTAGTTATGGTGTGTTGACCCAGCCTCGTACCAGTGCAGAAAATCCTCAATTTTTGCAGGATGTCAAGCGGTTAATGAGGCGCAGTTGACGCAACAAGGCAACCGTCCTATCCTCTACTTCTCGACCCAGCAATGAGCTTCAAAGCTGAGAGTTCGCGCCCGACGGGCGCGAACTCTCAGTTTTGAAGCCTGAAAATAACCCGCCGAAGGTGGGCTATTTTCAGGCTTCAATTCAAAATGAGAATAGCTGGCCTCTACTCCTCCGCCTTCCCTCTTTTCCCTTCTATCTCTTACAATCGGAATTTAGAGTCTACGAAACAACTGCCTCATGGTCATGATTGATACGACGGATTTGAAGCGGAGTGCTGAAGTGTTGTCGCAGCGCCTGGGTACCACCCAGGACTATCTTTGACATCCCGGCACTACAGGCTCGCATTGAAGATTTAGAGCAGGTAGCCTCTCAGCCTGAATTTTGGGACGACCAGGCCAATGCTCAGAAAACCCTGCAAGAATTAAATGATCTCAAGTCCAATCTGCAAAACTTTGAGTCCTGGACGTCGCGGTTGGAAGATACAAAGGCCATCCTGGAGCTGTTGGAGTTAGAAGCCGATGAGGCACTGCTCCAGGAGGCCCAAGATAACCTTACCCATTTGAGCCGCTCTCTCGATCAGTGGGAGTTGCAAAAATTACTTTCAGGCCCCTACGACGAACGGGGTGCTGTGCTTTCAATCAACGCTGGAGCCGGCGGTACAGACGCGCAAGACTGGGCTGAAAGCCTGTTACGAATGTATACCCGTTGGGCCGAAAGCCACGGATATAAGGTTCACCTCTCTGAAATTTCGGAGGGGGATGAGGCAGGACTGAAGTCAGCCACTCTGGAGGTGGATGGGCGTTATGCTTACGGCTACCTCAAGGTAGAGAAGGGAACTCATCGCCTTGTGCGGATTTCGCCATTTAATGCCAATGGCAAGCGACAGACTAGCTTTGCTGGCGTAGAAGTGATGCCAATTCTGGATCAATCCATTGAGTTGGAAATTCCCGATAAGGATTTGGAGATCACGACTACTCGTTCGGGTGGCAAGGGCGGTCAGAACGTGAACAAGGTGGAGACCGCAGTACTTGTTCGTCACCTTCCTACGGGCTTGATGGTGCGTTGTACTGAGGAGCGATCGCAACTCCAAAACAAAGAAAAAGCCCTGGCTCGCCTCAAGGCGAAGCTGCTAATAATCGCTCAAGAGCAGCAAGCCAAAGCGATCGCTGACATCCGGGGAGACATTGTAGAAGCCGCCTGGGGTAACCAGATTCGCAACTACGTGTTCCATCCCTATCAGTTGGTTAAAGATCTCCGTAGTGGAGTGGAGACGACGGACATCAGCGGCGTTATGAATGGCGATCTGGATCCCTTCATCGAAGCCTGTCTGCGGCAAGATAACCAGATGGTTGAGGCCACAGCGGTTTAATCAAGGAGGCGGGATGCGCCCGCCTCCTTGATTCATCACGTTCAGGTTCCTGAAGATCGAGTCCTTCTCAAGCGGCAATTCGTCTGAGCAGAGTTCTCTTCTGGGATGGGCCTCTTAACGGCCTTCTTGCGTTGACAAAATGCGGTCTTACAAGAGCTAGAAAAGCAAAGTGTATAGTTCGGCTTCTTGAGGTCTCACAGGGGCGTTAAGAATCCTTCATAATAGAATTAATAGGATTTAGGTTTGATTGAAAGCGGCATCCAGTACAAATTAGGCTTAAGTGCAGAATTGAGTAGGCTGCCCTTCCTTCAAGAATGATGAGCGAAGCCGAGGGGTTTTACATCTTTAGGGACTCACCGGATGGCGATCGCCCCCGGCATAATTGAGAGAGAAGAGCCCCAGAGGGGCGACTGTTAGTGCTGTTAGCGGGAAGCAGAATCACCATTGAGCCAAGGTTATTCCATTCAAACTGAAACGTTAGATCTATTAGAGTGGTCGCGGCTATGCCAGCACGTGGCGACGTTTGCTGCGACAAAATTGGGGGCGATCGCCCTCCGCAACCTTCGCATTCCTGAAACTCTAGCTGAGAGTCAGAATTTATTAGAGCAGACGAAAGAAGCGTATCTGCTGGAGAATCGCCTGCCTGGCGGCCTCAAATTTGACGGTATTGAAGATATTGGTGAAGCGCTGGAACGAGCACGTTTGCAGGGTGTGCTGAGCGGGGCTGAGTTGCTGGCGATCGCCACTACTCTGGCGGGTACCCGCGCCCTTCGCCGTGTTTTGGATGACCAGGAAAATATTCCCGCGCTGCAAGCGCTGCTGGAAGATCTGCGGACCTATCCCGAGCTGGAACAGGAAATTTATCGTTGCATCGATGATCGGGGTAAGGTAACCGACCGAGCCAGTCCTAAACTGGGCGGTATACGGGAGCAGTTGCGGCAACAGCGCGATCGCATCTATGACAAGCTGCAAAATATTCTGCAACGGCATCACAATGCTGTGCAGGATACGCTGATTACCCAGCGGGGCGATCGCTTCGTGTTACCGGTCAAATCCACCCATAAGGATGTGATTCCTGGTATTGTCCACGATGTTTCGACCAGTGGAGCCACGTTGTATGTGGAGCCACAGTCGATTGTCAGTTGGGGAAACCATCTGCGGCAATTGCTGCGCCAGGAGCAGGTAGAGGAAGAGGCTGTACGCCGGGTGCTAACGGAGCAGGTGGCGGAGGTCGTGGATGATTTGGAGGTGTTGTTGGCGATCGCCACGACTCTGGATTTAGCGACGGCCCGCGCCCGCTACTCCCTCTGGTTAGGTGCGAACCCGCCCCGCTTTGTCGAGTTTGGAGCCGTACAGCCGAATCCATCTGGTGAGTCTGTTCAAAACGCAGCAGAATCTGTTGTGCTGCGACAACTGCGCCATCCTCTGCTGATCTGGCAACATCAGCACGAGCACGGCACAGCGGTAGTTCCCATTGACCTGACCATTCGCCCAACGATCCGGGTTGTCGCCATTACTGGCCCCAATACCGGGGGGAAAACCGTTACCCTTAAAACCTTTGGGTTAGCCGCATTAATGGCGAAAGTGGGGCTGTTCATTCCTGCCCGTGAGCCCGTGGAGATTCCCTGGTTCTCCCACATCCTGGCGGATATTGGTGATGAACAATCGTTGCAACAAAGCCTTTCCACCTTCTCCGGCCACATCCGCCGCATTTGTCGTATTCTCAACGACATCCAACCTTCTGACCCTTCAACCTCCCAACCCCTCACACCCCTGGTTCTACTCGACGAAGTTGGTGCGGGTACGGACCCTACGGAAGGGAGTGCACTGGCGATCGCCCTTCTCCGCCATCTCGCGAACCATGCCAGTCTCACCATCGCCACGACCCACTACGGCGAACTCAAAGCCCTGAAATACCAGGATGAGCGGTTTGAGAATGCCTCAGTAGAATTTGACGATGTTTCTCTATCGCCTACCTACCGCTTGTTGTGGGGTATTCCGGGGCGCTCAAATGCGTTGGCTATCGCAGGCCGTCTAGGGCTCAGCAATGACATTATTTCGGCGGCTCAGGAAGAGGCAGGGGTAGAAGCGGCTCAAGACGTAAACCAGGTCATTGCTGGATTGGAACAGCAACGCCGCCAGCAGGAAGAGAAAAATCAGGCTGCGGCTGACCTGATGAAGCAAACTGAGCGCCTTTACGCAGAGGTGTCGCGTAAAGCGGAAACCCTGAAACTTCGGGAAGAGGAACTGAAGCAACAGCAGGAAGCGGCGGTGCAGGAGGCGATCGCTCAGGCGCGTCGGGAGATTGCCCGAGTGATTCGCGATTTGCAGCGTGGCCCTGCGACGGCCCAGGACGCTCAGCAGGCGACCGATGCTATCAGTGGTGTGGCCGAGCGGCGTCTGCCCTCACGTCAGAAACCGGCTAAGCCAAAACCGGGTTTTCGGCCCAAAGAGGGCGATCGCGTTCGCATTCCTCGCCTGGGCCAAACGGCTGAGGTGCTGTCGAACCCTGATGCTGACGGCAATCTGACGGTACGCTTTGGCATCATGAAAATGAATGTTTCCCTGGCAGACATCGAATCGCTTCAGGGAGAAAAGCCAGAGGTGCCGGCCAAGAAACCTGTGGAACCGAAACCCGCCGAGGTGCGAGCCAAAGCTAGAAAGGAAGCGGAAGAAGCAGAGACTGAAACCCGTGCCCAAGCCCCTGCTGTGCGTACTTCGCGCAATACACTGGACTTGCGGGGAAGCCGGGTGGCAGATGCGGAAGTGGAACTGGAGCGGGCGATCGCCAGTGCCCAACCTGGCCCCTTATGGATTATTCATGGTCATGGCACTGGTAAACTCCGTCAAGGGGTTCATGAGTTTCTCAAACAGCATCCTCAAATTGCTCGCTTTGAACCCGCTGCCCAGGCTGATGGTGGTAGTGGTGTTACCGTCGCTTATGTAGAATGAGCCATGACAGCGCTTCTCAAGCGCTTAAATATCTGGTTGTTTTTGTGGGAGCTGCGCTCCCCACGGCTCTCACAAAAACAATTGTGGCTGATTCAAGCGCAAAGCGCATTGATGAGGAGAGGTCAGGTGCTTTGCACCTGACCTCTCCTCATTAATACTTAAAGATGACGGGGTAGTTTGACGATGAATGTTGTTCCAGTGCCCACTTCACTTTGTATATGAATGGTGCCATTACACAGCTCTAAGCATTTTTGCACTACGGCTAATCCCAATCCGCTACCTGTCACACTTTCAACATTCTGCCCTCGGTAGAACGGATCAAAAACTTTATCGATATCCTCCCTTAAAATGCCAATGCCCTGATCCTGAATCATAAAACTAACTTCATTCTCTTCACATTGAAGAGTTAGATGAATAGGGCTCTCGGGAGAAGAATATTTAATAGCATTGAGTAACAGATTGTTCAGAATGGAATACAGCAGTTTTTCATCAAAAAAAGTACGGTTACAGTCGCCTTTACAGGTAAATTGAAATTGATGAAACTTTGTGTCTGCAATCTGAATGGAGTCTAATAGATTTAAACAAAATGCTTCAATATCTAGTGGCTCAGGTTTATGGTCGAGTTTGCCTGCTTCTGCTCGGGTAAGGGTGAGAATATCTGTTAGCAGATGATTCATTAATTTGGCAGAGGACTGAATCCGGCCCAGGTTTTTCAAATACTGCGATTCAATTTGAGTTTCTAGAATCTCTTCGAGCAATTGGGACGAGGCTAAAATTACACTCAAAGGGGTACGAAATTCATGGGAAATCATTGAAAATAAACGTAGCTTTAAATCGCTGAGTTCGCGCTCTTGTATGAGAGCCTGTTCCAGCAATTGAAGCTTCTTCTTCCGCTGCTGTTCCCAATAAAAGATATAAATAAGACCCAAAATAATGACACAGCCGAGCAGCGTTCCCCATCGTTCAATCCAAGCTCGGGCCTGAATATTGGTTCGAGTTATAGCTAGGGATTGCTGTAATTGTTGATTCTCCTCATCCTTAATATCAGTCAATGTTGCCTGGATTCTTTCTCGGAGTAAAACGCTACGGTCTGTAATTTGTTTTTGTGCTTGCATGGCGCTGGGGGAGCGATCGCGCTGATATAAACTAATCGACTCCTCCAGCAAACTTAAACGCTGGGACACCAGGCCATTAAGAACATTCAATCGCGATTGTTGGGTGACATCCTTTTCTATTTGATTTTGCAGCTGGTCTAATTCGGAGCGCATGATAATGACGGCACCACGATAGCGCCCTAAATCTTCATTTCTACCCGAGAAAATGTAACCTCGTCGGCCAGATTCGGCTATCGACATCGCCGCAAAAAAATCTGTCAGATTGCCTAAGATCTCATAAGTATGTTGGATTTGATTTGCGTTGGTTAGTAATTCAGATGTATTTTTAGAGGAAATCTGATTGATCAACCCTAATAAAAGAATAATGACACCAATGCTCAGGGCGAATGTTTTTTCTTCCAGAGCCCACTTCATGTCGTCGACCTCTCCGTGAAAGATGCATCTGGGTTTTTCGAGGGATATCTGTTCTCGTAAAACTCAAATGCAACCCCCATTAACGGTTCAATCCTGACACATTTAGGAGTTTTGTTCTTCTAATTTATGCGTATTTTAATTGTTGAGGATGATATTCAATTATCGGAAGTTTTAACGGAGGCGCTTACCCGTCGTCAGTATGTGGTTGATGTAGCGAAAGATGGGATCACGGCTTGGAGCTTAATCGAGGCGGTTACGTACGATCTAATTGTGCTGGACGTCACCCTGCCCAAGATGAATGGGATTCAATTATGCCAGCGCTTACGATCAGCGGAGGGCTCCCCTGGTAAGAACTTTCGCAGCACAGTTCCCGTTTTGATGCTGACCGCTCGGGATACGGTAGCTGACAAAATTATCGGTTTAGATGCTGGAGCGGATGACTATGTCACCAAACCCTTTGATTTAGAAGAACTAATGGCACGGGTTCGGGCCATGCTGCGCCGGGGTAACTCGAACAGTGAAATTTATATTGGGCGGGGTGATCTGCAACTGAATCCCAGTACCCACGAAGCTTTTTACAATCACCAACCTCTGGCACTGACTCCGAAGGAGTTTGCCCTACTAGAACTGCTTGTAACCAGTGGACGACGAATTCTAAGTCGTTCAGGCATTATCGATCAACTCTGGTCAGCGGAGGGATCGCCTACGGAAGAAACTGTCACATCGCATATTCGAGGGTTGCGTCACAAGTTACGAGCTTTAGGTGCGCCGGATGATTTTATCGAAACTGTGCATGGCTTGGGCTACCGGCTGAAATAGCCTAACGGCAATTCGGCTGAAACAGTCTGCACAATTTCTGCATTTTTTCTGCACTATGGTTGCATAACGCTGCGCTATCCTCCACAGAATATCTTTATAACTAGTGTTTACAAGGTTGATTTCTTTCGATTTTTTCTAAAGATATTTCTTAGCGAGTCACTAAACGCATCGTAAACGCGAACATGGCTACTAAAGAGTTCTACAACGGTTGGCTGATTCAGATTTCACGGGAACAGCTCGGCTATTCCTATCAGTGTTCGGCACCCGAACAGCAGACGATGAGGGCTGACATGTGCCGATATGCCACTGTTGATGCAGCGCTTCATGCTGCGAAGTTGCGGGCAGATCTGGAAGGGGTTCGATTATCGTTAACAACGTTTCTGCACGGAAAACTACAGCTTCTACTTCTTTGCCCTGAAGAACGAAGTTTGCTAGAAGATTCTATTGCTCAGTTTATTGACCTGACTCAGCACCAGTGTAATTTGTGATTTTGCTACCATGTTAGCCATAGGGCTCGTTTAACAATTGGTAGCGAATTTCTTTGAGTTGTTGTCTAAGTAGAGCTTGGAATTAGATGTCTTCCCCTACGCTTCGAATGGCTGAGGCTAAGCTGGTTTACTACAAAAATATAACTACCTTGCTTCAGACTATTCACCTTTTTCACGGTAATCATCAGTACTTTGAAAAAGTTGTTTTTCCAGGGGAATGTTTAATTCTTGAAGCTTTACCAGATTCAGAGCTAGAAATTGCTATAAATGTAGCTTCCGGAATGGTTTTACGAGACCGCTTCCCCTGTAATCAATTACAGGAAATTGAGCCTACTCGTTAAAGTGCGGCCACATTGGTTGCTACAACATGTGAATGCTAAAGCCTCATGATTTGGGGTTTTCTGTAGGGGTATCCAGAGCTATTTTAAAGGGTTGTTTTTGTGATTTTGGCATAAAAGAACAATCCTTTCTATGAGTTCTAAAATATGCTCTAGTCATTACTCTTATAGGAACGACTACTTCGAAATGAATTTGTATGAGATATTGATGTTCGTTTAGTTGTACGAATAATCAAGCATTTCTAATTCTTTTCAATCAGCTTCTAAGTGTAGTGAGTTACCTATGCTAAAGTCGTGTGTTTTTCAACAGCCTCATCAATTAACCGATCTTAAAATCGGGGATAGGGTTCGTTATATCGGTTTGGACTCTAGGATTCGAGCGGATTATGGAACAGAAGACCTGTTGATTTTACTGATTGATCAGTTTAGTGGCATAGCGGTTTGTGAGAATAAAGCAGGCCATCGTCTTGTGGGTGTTGCGTCCCGCGATTTACAATGCCTTCAATAGAGTATTAGGACGTGCTTTCAAGCTTACCCGCTTCAAAAGCCATTTTTGTATCCGCAAAGCGAATGAAAAAATGACTTTTTTAGACAGCTTTAAAACACCTCCTAATGTCGTGTCCACAAAGTTAATTCTCCTGGCAGATAAGTGGTGATTCGCTTCCTTCTCCAAACTTTCTCAAATTTCATTAATAGACTAGTACTCGGCGGCATAAATAAGCCTATGGTTTAGAACGCCAGTAACTTACCCTTGAATGTCCATTGAAAGGGCTTTGCCATCGTTTGGTTGAAGTAGTCAATAAAGGAAAG
>NZ_JACJOO010000073.1 GCF_014695575.1 Leptolyngbya sp. FACHB-8
TGGCTCAAACGTGGGTGTTAAACGTTCAGCTTTTAGAATAGAAGCCTGAAAGCCAGTGATAACAGGGATGATAGAAAATATTAAGAAGCTCTCAAATGACCTTTAGAGGGCTGCTTATTTGCATTCAATGTCCGGCGGTGATTGAGCAGACAGATGGAATAGCTCCAATTAAAGGAATGGAAACTTGTCAATCGAGATTTACAGCATTTGGGTGATTTCTTTAATTTTTTCTCGTCCTCGACCCTTGCAAACTGCAACTAATAAACTGAGTAGGGTATAAGGAATAGCGCAGAAACTTCCTAAAAAAGCTCTCCACCGATTCCAGGTAGTAATGGATCTCCGTATGGGATAAACGCCCCAAAATTGGTTGACAGAGCATACCATTTCATTCCCTAATGCTGTTACTTCATGCCACCATCCAGCAGGTATATAGAGTGCTTCTCCTGGATTCAGAAGAATTTCATACTTATGAGAAAGGGCATTCCGAAAACGAGGAAATACTTCAAGGTTTGGAGTGTCTGGATAGACTTGGCTAAACCAGCATCTTAACTTCAATCCATACCGTAAATGAGTATGGATTGGATAAGGATAAAGATTCGCAGTTTGAGAAGGTGGAAAGAGGATAAGACGCTTTGTGCCGTGTAACTGGATTAAAACACCATCTGTTGGATCATAATGCAAACACTCAATGTGACCCCCTGGACCAATCCAAAGATTAGGAGCACTGGCAGGTTTTATGAACCCAAGTTGTTTCAACTTTTGAGCTATGTCTTGTAAGGTTTGTTCTTCTGCTAAAGGTGTATTGGTAAGAGGACACTTTGCTAAATAAATGTCATGCTCATGGGCTTCGTGGTTGCGAAGGAGTTTGGCATAATCTCTGAAAGGCAATCGTTTTATCTGAACACCGCTACCAATGCTTGTCCACTCACGCTTATCTTGTTTATATCTGTCACTTCCGTAATACCGGAGCAAAAACTCATAACTGTCCAGCTCCTGACAGAGATAATCTAGATCCCAATCTAAATTAGTATTGACCAAGTCTGAAACAATAACTGGAAAGCCTTGCCTTTGAAACCGGTCAACAAATGTTTTGTGGGAAAGCTGGGATAAAGAAATGCGAGGGATGGAATGATCGGTTTGCTTTAAAGTCATGAACTTACAGATGTAATAAGTTGAATGTTCCTGAGTTCTAGTAGTGAAATAATTCAAAAAGCGAAGGTTTGAAAACCTCACCTATCATGCATTTTTCCTTTTGCTAAGAAGTTTAGCCTGGTGGTTAGAGGCCAGGGTTACATAATCTCGCTCCCGACAAATCGACCTTCTTTAGATCGGCTCCATGAAATGTTGTATAGGCAAGATGAGCACCTTTTAAGCTGCACTGCCAAAGAATAGCGTCACCAAATTGGGCATTGGTTAAGTCTGTTTTCTCTAATTGAGTACGATTTAAGTACGCATCCTGTAAAACTGCCTTTAATAGACATGCTTCTGTTAAATTAGCATCCGTTAAATCAGCTTTGGCCAGAATAGTGCCGGTTAAGTTAGCTTGTCTTAAGTCTGTTTCTCGTAGATATGCACCTGTTAGATTGGCATAACTGAGATTGGCACCCTTTAAATCAGCACCGCTTAGATCTGCATGAGCTAAATCTACACCGCTAAGATTTGCCTGGCTAAGGTTTGCCTGAATTAAATTTGCTCCCCTAAATGATTGTAGATCTGAGGTGATTAAACGAGGCTGAGACCCGATACTCCTGGGAGAAGTATTAAGGCTAATCGTCTCTACAACAGGCATCTGATCAATGGAATCGCCATCCAACCCAATTTCATAGATAATAGCTAGGTTTGAGAGAAAATTACGGTCTTCGCTAATATGAGGAATTTTGAGCTGAGAATCAAACATCCCTCGCTCAACCTGTCGTTGCCGTAATTTAGCGAAACTACCAGGAGCTAGAATCCTTAAACGAGGTGGAGGCACCTGGCTTTCTCGTACAGTTCCATAGGGATTGTTAAACTCCCGCATCCAATATTCAAAACGCTGTAGAAATACTTTGGCATCATTGAGTTGTTGATCATAAGCTAATTCAATATTGACCAGATAGCGAGCTGGAAATTCCCCATCCGAAAGAGTAATACAAAAGTCATCTAGATGTAGATTGAACTCCTGCTGGAGTTGTTGCATCACCTGTGTTACATGAAATTCTGTTGTCTTCTCTGTTGTTGATGATAAGAGTCCACCCTGACGGTGGCGAAAGGTAATGAGAGGAGTTTGTTCATAAAAACCAACGACCTCGACAACATCTCCAATGTTGTAACGATAGAATCCGCTATAGCTGGTGACTAAAATCCGATAGTATTGTCCCATTTCTACTTCATGAGGCAGCAGTGTTTTGGGATGTTCAACATGCCACTGATCTGTTGGCACAAACTCAAAAAAACCGCTTTCAATTGCTAGGATTCCTCCATCAAAATTGAAGTCAGGGTAGACACTGAAGGTCGCCTCTGCACTCCCATATACCCCGCCAAAAATAGGTGTATTATCAAAGTAGTCGGGAAAGCGATCGAGATAAAACCCAGAAGTGCCGCCTCTTGCTGTTGTAACGAAGCTAAGATCTGTCCAGGCAAGTTTTGGTGTTAGCCGTCCCTCTATTTGGAGAGTAGAGCGCAGTTGAGCTGCACGTTTGGGTACTGCTGACCAGTGCTTTTCGAGATCGGCACGAATATCAGGTTCAATTTTCAACGAGGCTGCAATAGTTCCTTGCTCTAAGTCGTGGATTAAATCTTCAGCATATTGTTCTAAATAACCACAGGTTCGAAGAAGGAGCATAGGAAAATTGGTAACCATCCCTCGCAAATCACTATTTCTTAAGGAGAACAACAAGCACACGTAGTGCCGTGCTAATGTATCGCTGATTTCTAAAGCACGAAATGGATGGGCAAAGGCTTGTTCAAATAGAAGTTTACCTTTACGAATACTGCCAACGCTTACAGGTCCATACTCAATTCCAGCAGATGTCCGCCCTTGAATTTGCACGGAGTTAGTAATTGCAAGCTTGCCAAACTTGCGGTGCCGGTTCCGCAAGCCTTCCACGGCGAACCCTATGCCAGCCAAGTCTGCCTGCCGTAATGTATGTTGAAATTTCTGTGTCACAGGAACTTGTTTCTTTCTTCCTGTTGAACCACTAGTGAGATTAATATAAACGACACGATCAGGGCTTAAGAGATTAGATTCACCTTGAGCGATTCGTTCACAGAATGGCTCATAGTCGTTATAAGACCAGACAGGAACCTGCTCGCGGAACTGATCAATACTCTTAATATTTCCCAATCCAAACATTTGGCCAATTTCAGTATTCTGATGATGGGCCAGTAGATCATATAGAAATTTTTCTTGTGTCGCTATAACCTGACGCGTGCTACGAACGAAGCGGTTTTTTACATAGGATGCATAACTCGTTAGGAAGGGAAGTGCTAAAGACATAGGGTGCTAAAAGAGTGGATAGTAGCTTGAGAACGGAAGTGAAAATACTCAAAGGAGAAACTGGTCGTAGCCTTTGTAAGTTCTATGGTTCACTCCTCACTTTTTGGGGTTACCTGTCCAATCGATATTCGATCAAGTTGCTTATTGCTTCAGGAGTTGTATGTAGCTCGTCAGCGAGGGCTGTTTCAATGTGAGCTTCTTCAGTTAATGGAAACTTGAACTCAAGTCTTTCGATAGGCGGATTTTGAACAACTAAAGTGATTTCTACAATATCATTGTCGCGATCGACTCTGGCATAGATTGCTGTGACAATAAGATTTTGAGAGATGTGGACCTTAGGATAAAGACTTGTCTGGAGTGGACTGGTAGAACCGTAAGAATGACTCAAAACCCAATTTGTTATCCACTCTGTTGCAGCCCAAATACCGAGGATTATTGAGGGCAAGAGTAACCAGTAGGTAAATTTAATTCGTTTATACCGATGGTGAGCCATTCTTGGGTTCTATCTAAATTCGGTCCAGATCCAAATTAGAGTGTGTAATAAACTCTATATTTAGCTTGTGGGATAAAGGTAACAGGAAGGTTTCAAGGGGGAGTGGATATCAAAGGTAACTCGGTTGTTGCAATTAAACATAAGACCCAATAGGCATAGTCTTTTGGGTCTTATGTTTAATTGAGCTGGACTACTTAGTTTGATTTGAAAGCTGAAACCCTTGGCAGGAAAGGTTTGTACCGTAATCTTACGACTATGAGTTTCTATAATCTGTCGGGCAATAGCAATAGCCAGCCTGCGTTCAAAGCCGCCTGTTTGGCGAGAGCATGCTTTTATCGATGGGCCATCGGAACGGCCCTAAATGGGCGGGGATCAGCTGTCAGACTACTCCGGCATCCAGTTGCTGTGAATCGTCAAGAATGACTGTGGCTTTACAGCAATTCTCAGTATGGGCCTCAAAGCCGAGATTTCGCGCCCTATCGGCGCGAAATCTCGGCTTTGAGGCCCGAAGATCGCGTGCCCTTGGCACGCGATCTTCGGGCCTGATTCCAAAATGAGAATTACTGGTGGCTTTAATCCAGTGAGTATCAGTACACGGAGAGTGTTTTGGGTATGTAAAGGTCTGCCTGAAATTTCTCAAAAACTTAGAGAAAAGGTACGTTTTGCACGATTTTTCTCTGGGTTTTGAGAGAATTTTTGATCTACTGAGTATGCCCATGAAAAAAGTAAATTTTAAGTTAGCCAAAGCCGAAAAAGAACTGGGAGCGATCTTTCACCCCCTTTAAAGAAGGGTTGAAAGATACTGTGTTGTGGCCATCGAGCTCATGGCTGATTCTAGGAGAAGAACACCTTATCAGGAGCTAACCTTTAAAGATTGGATGGTATTCTAGAGCGTCACGATCCCAGTGTCCCAGGTTTGCAGCAGCTTCGTAAGTACTTTGTAAAAAAGCTAACACCAGCGCATCTGGGTTGCTGTTCTGTCTCACGCTCCCGTAGGGGAGAATGAACTCTTGCATTTCTGGGCTAAAACAAGCTTCTTGGGGTTGTACTGGGTACTCATGAAAGCCCTCAGGAGATGGATAAGCATAGGCATAAAACAATGCCTCTATCGAACCTTTGCCAAACCAAAAACCGCAACTGCTCACTTCATGAGAGTAGGTTTCTCGCGTCACCCAGTCTGCCATACCTGGAACGCCACCTGGATGCTCTGGCGCACGTCGTCCGGAAAAACGGGTGACGGCAAGATCAAAGCTACCCCAGAAGAAATGCACCGGGCTGCACTTTCCAGCATACTGAGAGCGAAAAAGAGTGAGGAGGCGATCGCACTGTACCAGAATTTGCCAAAATCGTTGGGCGCATTCTGCATCGTAAGCTGCATGCTGATCGTCTTGCTCAAAGGGAATAGGATCAGTAATTTCCTGAGGCATTGTCCAAATCTGCACCTCAATTCCAATATCCTTGAGAGTACGCATCACAGTTTGATAAAAATCAGCAACCGAGCGTGGCATGAGTGCGATCGCTTGGGTAATCCCATCATTCGTTTCTATTAACAGGTGATGGTTGAGAAAATCAAAGGTGATTTGAAAGGTACGGACCCCATAAGGAATCGCTGCAGTTGTAAGCCCGCGTGGTGTAACGTATAGAGTTGAATGCCACCAATGATTCACTTTAGGAGTAAGGGATAACCGAATCTTGCCGATAATTTGTGTCCATAGATGTAAGGTTGTGTTGGTATCTTGCCAAGCCGCAACTGGCAATGAGGGCCAGATGTCAGTCAATGGGGGTTGGATGGGAGTAGCCATAGTAGAAACTTCTATGCAAATAAAGGCAGATTCGGTAATCAATGTCAGAACTATTTGTCTCAATGATAGGTTGATTTTCTTCAACAAAGATTTGATCAAATATAGTCGATCGCTGAGAAATAGCGTCCCCATGCGGTGATTTGCCTTTATTGAATTAACAAGTAATGGGCAACTCTATCCTAAAAGTTGTCTGCCTCTGAATGCTTCTGACTTCAATCGTTCCCCCCAAATGTTCTACCAGCTTTTTCACCAGAGCTAACCCCAAACCAGTTCCCCCTTGCTGCCATCGATCGGTACTGGCAACCCGGTAAAACTTCTCGAAAATACGAGGGAGTTCATCGGCAGGAATTTCTACTCCAAAGTTGGTGACACTCAATAGAAAAGTGGCAAGACGCACCGCTTTGCCCGCTTCTTGGGATCGAATCAGAGATAAGGATTGCAGCGAGAAGCGAGAAGATGGATCGACTTGGGCTGTTACGGTAATGGTTTCTCCAGGTGGGGTGTATTTGCAGGCATTGTGCAGCAGTTCTGTGAGGATGCGGCTGAGAGCATCAAAGTTAGAACAAATTTGAGGAAGTAGGGTTGGTGTTTCCACCTGCAACCGTTGCTGGCGAGCTTGGGTGCGTTCCTCAAAAGCATCAATTAAGCTAAGTAGCCAGAGATTCAAGTCGATCCAGTCAGTGTCAGTGTCCTGAACGCCGGCTTCCAGCCGTTGTAGGTCCAGCAAGTCATTGACTAGATTAATTTCCCGATCGCATTCACTGTCGAGGATGTTTAAATAGTGGATGGCTCTCTGAACGGCTTTGTTTGATGGCGAGTCTACTCCGGTCTCTGTAAAACCCACCTCGATTTGCTCAAGGGCAACTTCTAGCATTTGAATCGCCATCCTCATGTTTGTCACAGGCGATCGCAATTCATGGGAAACCGTGCTAAGAAAATCATCCTTAAGATGGTGCAGACCTTCCAGGGTTTCCACCTGGGTTTGGGCCGCAGCATATAACCTTGCTTGACGCAGAGCAATGGCGCATTGGTTGGCAACCTGCTGCACTAACCGCACTTCCAGGTCTTCAAACATGGCCTCTTTGGGTTTAAATAGCCACAAATCTCCAATTACGCCCTGATCATCGGCTACAGAACAGGCAAGGATAGCGAATTGGTAGTAAGCTTCACGAATTAATCGAGGTTGGGTATAGCACAGCTGTATGCTTTGATGTTGCAGAAGTTGCCGGTAAATTTCTGAATGATTCACCATCTGCACAACCAAACCCTGATAGTAGGGCAAAGAGGTGGTGTATTCAAAAGCAATGGTTGATGCAGTCAGGTCAGCGTTGTAAATCCCTGCATTACAGCATTCAATCTGAAGCACATGAGCCAGTTCTTGCACCGCCGCTTGCAATATCTGACTTTCATCCAAGCTATCCCGAACTTTGTCCGTGATGCGTTTAAGGGCAGCTTCAAAATCGAGAGATTGTTGCAATTGCAGAGTACGCTCTTGAACCTGGCGCTCTAATTTAGTGTTGAATTGTCGTACCTGGTGATAGAGTTCTGATTGCTGAATAGCGATCGCCACCTGGGTAGAAAGTTGCTTCATCAGGTCAATTTCCAGAGGTGTCCATTGGCGTGGCTGAACACATTGATTGGCGAGTAGAAGGCCCCACAGTTTTTCCTCTTGCACAATCGGCACAACTAAGTTTGCCCTCACCCCCAAGTCTGCTAAGAGATCAATATGGCACTGAGCCAACCCCCCGGTATAAATATCCTCCAGGTTTTGAATTCGTCCTTGCCTGTATTGCTCAACAAAGCCTTGTTGGAAGCAATGATCGATAAAGGTTTTTTCGATAATTGAGTAGTCGCGTTTAGCGACAGACTCAACCACAACCACGCCACTCCAATCGGGCTCAAACCGATAAATCAGAACGCGATCGACTTGCAAAAGCTGGCGGATTTCCGCCACGGTGGTATTGAGAATGGTGTCCAGGTCTAAGGACTGACGAATGTGTTGGGCGATCGCCGTTACCAATTGCTTCTGTTCTGCCTGTTGCCGGAGCGTCTCCTCAGCTCGCTGTCGCTCCCTAATTTCCCGTTGCAATTCCTGGTTTGCGGCTTCAAGCTGAGCGGTGCGTTGCTGCACCCGTTGTTCCAGTTCCGCGTTGAACCTGCGAATTTCTGCTTTGGCAGCCTGAAGCGCCAATTGATTCTCAATCCGAGCGAGGACCTCTTCAGTTTGGAAGGGTTTGGTGATGTAATCCGCTGCCCCTAATGAGAACGCCTGCACTTTGTCCAGTGGTTCATCCAGAGCGCTGAGAAAAATAATCGGAATATCGCGGGTTTCTTCGGACGCTTTCAGCAGTTGACAGACCTCGTAGCCATCCATATCTGGCATCCGGATATCCAACAGAATCAAGTCAGGAGGAGCCGCCTGTACCCCCATCAGTGCCATGGAGCCGTTGATAGCCTTCCGCACCCCGTACCCCTGCTGGGTTAGCGTTGCGTACAACAGATTCAGATTGTCCAAAGCATCGTCAACAATCAAAATATTGCCTTTCGTTGCCTCGGGCTGTTCATGTTTCATGTCTGAACAACGGGTTGAGATAGGTTGACAATCGTATCAAAACGTACTCGATTGACCAAATCCATTAGAGCACTGGCCATGGCAGCATGTTCCGGGGGAATCATCGCAATCAGCGAGAAAATTTGCTTATCGTCGAGTTGCATAGCCGCCTGATGGAGTTGATCAATCCAACTAGAAGGCATGACCTGAAGAGAAGCAGACGAGAGGACGGACGGACGAGTAACCTCATTCATCCGACCGTTCGCTGTTTTCATTCCTCCGTTTTGTGTGTCTTCTTGATCCTTCGCTTCATAACGATAACGAACTCCTAAATATTGAGCCATCTTCTCAAACACAGTTTCTTCCCAAACAGGCTTCCTGACAAAATCGTCACAGCCTGCGGCCAAGACAATGGCCCGCTCTTCATCAAGGGTACTGGCTGTGATGGCAATAATCACCGTTGCCTGGCCTTGCAAATGGGCTTTAATATACCGGGTTGCTTCATAGCCATCCATCACAGGCATTCGCATATCCATCCAGATCAGATGAGGCTGCCATTCTTTCCAGAGGGCGATCGCCTGCTGCCCATCTTCAGCGTCACGAACTTCAAACCCGATCGGTTCCAGAAGTCGAAGCAACAATTGGCGATTCACCCAACGATCATCGACAACCAAAATACGGTATTTCGGCTGATCAGGGGCAAGCCCAATCACCCGGCAAGAGGGCTGTTGCACCCCAATCTTTGCCGGATCTCCCAGTTCGACTTTCATATCAAAGGCAAAGGTAGCACCCCGACCTAACACACTGTCAGCTGTGATATCTCCCCCCATTAAGCGCACAAATTGTCGGCTAATAGCTAGCCCCAAACCGGTTCCCTGTTGGGATTTCTGTCCTATTTCTGTTTGAGAGAAAGCCTCAAATAACTGATTCATTTCATGAGCAGCAATACCCGGTCCAGTGTCTTCAACTTCAAAGTAGAGGGTGAGGAGGGAAGATGAGGAGCGGGGAGGAGCTTCTGCCTTCTGCCCTCTGCCTTCTGCCTCCTCGCTTCTCACCCGCAACATAACGCTTCCTGCTTGCGTAAATTTAATCGCATTTCCCAGCAAATTGAGTAGAACCTGGCGGAGTTTCCGCTCATCAGTTCGGACATATCGGGGAAGATTGGGTGAGCAGCTAAATATCAGTTGCAACCCTTTAGATTCAGCCCGTAATTGCAGCATTTCCTCTAAGGTGTCAAGCAAGAGATACAGATCAAAACTGGTCTTGCTCAGGGTGACTCGACCTGCCTCAATTTTTGACATTTCCAGCACATCGTTGACTAACTCTAGCAAATGCTCCCCGCTGCGCTGAATAATAGCGAGTTCTGAGATTTCTGATCCGGGAGGAGAATTACGCGTGAGGAGTTGAGTAAAACCGAGAATGGCATTCAGGGGGGTTCGTAATTCATGACTCATGTTGGCTAGAAACTGACTTTTCGCCCGATTCGCTGCATCAGCAGTTTCTTTGGCATTTTGCAATTCTTGAAATTTTTGCGTCAGGGTGGAGGACATGACCTTGAAATTTCGGACGAGGGAGCCAATTTCCATGACTGTGCTACTGGGCCAGTCAATCGATTTTTGCTCTACTAATTGGTTAGGTAAGTCTGTGGTGACTCGTGCTAGCTGGGAGAGAGGACTCACCAATCGGCGAGTGAGTAGGGTTGCCAATGCCAGGGCTAATCCCGAAATTAACATCAGAATGGTCAGACTTCTGACGTGAACCCGCAGCACCTGAGAAACATAGGGGGCAGCAGGAACCTCAAGCAGCAATTTCCAGGGAATCTGATTCTCTAGAGCAACCTCGCGGACAAAGAAGGAATTAGCCCACAGCACCATCAGTGGACTGTTTGTTGTGGGAAACCATTGATAGACATCTGAAGTGATCGCCCGAATCTCACCCCCACGCTGTGGGTCAAACGGTTGGGCTACTGTGCGATCGCTCTGAGTGCTGATGACGGTCGTGTCATTGCGATCGAGCAGCGTAATTTGCAGCCCTTTGTTGGTATAAGTTTCGAAAAGATGCTCAATGCGATTCAGATCAATCTCACTGATAACAAAGCCCAACAGGCGATTTTCCTGAATCACAGGAGTACTCAGAATTACCCCAGGCGCTGATATACCACTTAATGGTGTCAACAAACCCGATAGGGTTGGTTGACGGGTGTTACGAATCGCTTCAAAGTAGGGAACGCCTGCCAGACTGAATCCTGTAGTAGCTTCTGCTGGCAAGTCTAAGGCAGAAGAAACAGCACTGACCTGACCGGTAGGGGTAACAACGTAGAGGGTGTGAAAATCTAGAAATTCTCGTTGGGTGAGTTCTGTACTTTGCTGCAATTGAACCGTCTGGGCCAGTTTAGACTGAGCAGCAATCTGAGCTAACTCTCCTGTGGCATGCAACAGTTGCTCGTGCCATGCATCGAGCTGTGCCCCTAATTCTGTAGATGTTGCCCTGAGGTCTTCCTGGGCTGTTATTTCAATATTGTCGACTACACGATGGCTGTCTAAAGCCATGAGCATTAAGGTGGGAAAGAAGACGAAGGCAACGAGCAGATTGAATAAGGTTTGTTGCAGAGAGAGAGAGATGATTCCTTGAGGGCGGTTAAACCAGCGATGAATGGGGAGATAGATCAGAATAAGGCTGGCAACTAGGGCATTAAAAATGCCATTGACAGCCTGCTTTAACATGATGATGGTGGTCTGGGTGGAATCGTGATGCAGGATGTGATGATAGAACAGCCAGACCAAAGGCATCCCAATGCAAATCCAGTAGATGCCGTCTAATAGAACGAGGTTTTGGCGAGAACGACGGAATAACCAACTAACAAATAGGGCTTCACAGGTAAAGATGATAACGGCATAGGGATGCTTCCAGAGGACATAGGTATAACTGCTAGACAGAATAACGGCTGGAATACACCAACGCTGCCCATATAGACCCAGGACCAACCAGCTAGCGATCGTTCCAAATAAAAAGTCGAGATGGAAAAAGAACGACCAGCGGAAATAATTCCCTAACCACCCAGCTACGATGAGCAAAATCAGCCCTAAAGTAGCTCTGCTGCGTGTATTCCACTGGGTTCTTTGCCATATCAAATCCATAACCGTTGTCTCCCTTGACTCAGGCGTTCTAAAACAGCCTTAAATTCCCTTCTCTAGAATTCCCCCTGTAGCGGTTCCCACCTTAGTTAGTGGGGGAATTGGCAGTAAAGCCTCACAATAAGGGTGTTGCTCCCGGTCCCGTTTACCTGTAACTCAAGTGAATGATAAACACTTTCTCTATCTAAAGGATGAGGGTTGCCAGCATAAAAAGCAAAGCTAGTTTACTTTACTTAAGTAAAATGGATATTTCTCAGCACTCCAATCTTTGGTAGAAAAGTGAGGTTATCTCACTTTATTGCAGCGGTAGGATCGATAACAGAGCGCAATAAATCAGCAGCACTCCAGAACAAACTGCCTTCTGGCAGTTTCTATACCTGTAGAGTGCGATCGCTAGTAGCAGCTCAATCTTTACCTTATGGAAGGTTTAGTGGATTCAAAAGGAACGGCTGTAACCAAAGCGCTTCAAATTGTAACTTTTCAGTATGAGTTGATTACAGATAACCTATCAAAGGAGAGCAGATGAAACGCAAAGCCTCAGCAGAATGGAAAGGTGGAATCAAGGATGGAGGAGGCGTAATTTCAACAGATAGTGGTGTTCTATCTGAAACTCAGTACTCCTTTAGCACACGCTTTGAGAATGGAATCGGTACGAATCCCGAAGAGTTGATTGCCGCTGCTCATGCGGGTTGTTTCTCCATGGCATTATCTGCTCAGCTGAGTGAAGCTGGCATCACGGCGGAGAGCATCAAGGCAACAGCAAGTGTCACTATCGACAAAGTAGAGGGTGGCTTTGCGATTACCAAGGTGCATCTAGATGTTACAGCGAGAATACCAGGTGCAGATCAACAGGTGTTTGAATCGGCAGCAAACACGGCAAAAATCAATTGCCCGGTTTCAAAGGTGCTAAACGCAGAAATTACAATGGATGCCAAATTAGAGGCCTGATCTTCCATGTGCCAGTTCTGGCCCATACCTAGGGTTTGAATATTCTGTGTTAATATGCGTGCTCGATATTTCTCCTATCGGGCGATCGCTAATCATCCATTCTTCCTGTCTGATCGCAATTCTGGCAATCGCTGTATGAGCAAACGCATCCTAGTCCTAACAGCAGGTTCTCAAGGAGACGTGCAACCCTATGTTGCATTGGGTAAGGGGTTGAAACAGGCAGGTTTTGAAGTGCTGCTTGCCACTGATCCCAGCTTTTCTTCCCTGGTGACAAGCCATGCTCTAGACTTTGCCCCTCTGCGCGCACCCTTTGCCCAATTAGCGCAAACGGATACCGGAAAGGCTGCCTTGGCGGGCAAAAAGTCCATCAGCTTGAAGCAAATCATGCCCATGCTGCGGCAGATGATGGATGATGCTTGGGAGATTGCTCGACAGTACAACCCGGATGCAGTGGTATACCATGCGAAACCCCTGGCGGGATATCACATCGCAGATAAGCTGGGCATTCCTGGATTTCTGGCAATGGCGTTCCCAATTTACTCTCCGACGCGATCGTTCGCCAATCCCATCGTTGGTGGCGGTAATTATGGTGGATTTCTAAATTACCTCAGTTATACGTTGTTCCTTCAGGCTTCTCTGCTGCCATATCGTCGTTTGATTAACCGATGGCGGCAAGAAAAACTAGGGTTGCCCCCATTTCGAGATGAGCGATCGCTGCATGGTCGTCCCGTTCCTAAACTGTATGCGTATAGTCGTCATGTGGTTCCACCCCCCGCTGATTGGGACGATGCTTCGATCGTGGCAGGCTACTGGTTTCTCGATTCTTCTTCGGATTGGCAACCGCCAGCGGATTTAGTGGCGTTTTTAGCCGGTGGCCCCCCTCCCGTTTACGTCGGGTTTGGCAGCATGGCCTCTCAGGATGCGGCTAAAACAACAAGGCTTGTGATGGATGCCGTTCGCCAATCTGGTCAGCGAGCTATTTTAGCAACAGGGTGGGGTGGTCTAGCTGCATCGGAGGTTCCCAATGCCATCCATATTTTGCAATCTGCCCCGCATGACTGGCTCTTTCCCCAGTGCCTTGCCGTTGTGCATCATGGTGGGGCAGGTACGACTGGAGCAGGGTTACGAGCCGGAAAACCAACTATTATTTGTCCATTCTTTGGCGACCAACCGTTTTGGGGTAAACAAGTTTTCGAGCTAGGTGTTGGGACACGTCCAATTCCCCAAAAAAAATTGACTGTCACGAATCTATCCCAAGCGATTCAAGCGGTTTCGCTAGATACAGCCATGCAACAACAAGCCAACGCACTGGGAGAAAAACTTCAGACTGAAAATGGTGTGATGCAGGCAGTTGAGGCGATTCAAGAGCAAATAACAAAGCATCGTCATCTGGCTTCATCACCGTAAATCATCCTCAGTAGGTCGCAAATATGATTCATAAGCTAGAGGGAATGGGCACACGTCGCGCCCCTTCCCTCTAGTTTTGGCCGTGCTTTACACGTCCAAAACACTCGTTTGCGATCTACTGATCCTCTCAGTCGCTTTACAAAAGCGTACTTTCATCGCATCATCCATCGCGCTTCTACGTGCTGTCGAAACGGAGTGGTAATTTCGGACGGCGTATTCTGGATGTATTCCATCACACTGTCCTGGTCAGGTTTCGGTAGTTGCTCAAAGTACTGCATTGCTGCCTCCACAGAAAAATCAACTCCCAACTCATCTTTGAAATTAGGAGGGATTGCTGTCCAAACTGCCGCAGTAATTTGCTGCTTGTGGCACCATTGCCGCACGATGCGATCAATATTAATCTGTTCAGGGTGGTCTCGAACAGAACTGAGATTTTGCTGTAGATCGATATAGCCAGTTTCTTCTAAACTTGCATTTTCTCGGCTTTGGAGATCTTGAATCGCATCAGCAAGGTTTGTGCGCGAACTCCAGGCAAACCGTGTAGGACAATCAACACCATTCACCGGATCAAGTACCAATGTGAGTGGACGGGCAGTTTTAACCCTTGTGAACTCTACTGGAAGGGCAGGACCGCCCTGCTTCCAGGCTCCTTCATAAGGAAGATCTTGAGGTTTCCAAATCAACGAACCCCAACTCAAGATTGCAATCATATCTCTAACAAAACACGGAAATCGGGCAACGTCTCCATCCTAACGAATGCTCTAACGGATTAACCTGGCAATTAAAGAGCATGCACAATTTACTGTGCCAGGTGCAGTAAATTGTGCACGCTCTTTAATTGCCCAAATAGTCACTGTTTTCATTTATCATGCTTACAACGGATAAACACCTAATCAACCCAGTATCACTAAATTACATTTTCAGTAGGTTTCAACAATCACAGCTCGTTTACCCGGCTGTTTCGCCGAGATGTTGGGATGGCACTGAAAGAATTTAGAGCGTCATTGTAGCAACTCAGCAAGATTCGCACAGGTTGTGCAAGTAAGGTCGAGCTTTGAGGCCGAGGCGATCGCTACACTCTATCTATTTCATCCTCCAGTTTTGCGAGTGCGGCGGGCGAAACCTGCCGCACTCGCAAAACTGGATTTTCCATCTGCAGAAGTGGGATGCGCCCCTCTTTTTGTCCTAACTTGAATGGCTATGCCCACATGTTGCACCAAGACCCCTGGATGATGCCTTTGCGGAGCCATGGCACAATCCATTTTGGGGTCTTGATTTTAGCAAGGTGCAAGATGTGGAGACGAGTACATCTGGCCTAGCTTTTGGGTAAATTGGTCTAAAGATTTCTGATACAACCGCTACAATCTGGAAATTCAAAAATCAAAGTGGTAGTTATACATAGGGAAAAGCCACTCTGTTGTTAAGGGTTACGCTTGAACAGCATTCCTAATTTTCTTCCCTAACGTTTTGCCATTTCCATCACCTCATAAAGAGTTCCTATGCGGCACTTTTCACCCTGGCGTTCCACCTTTTTCAAGGCAGTTTCTGTAACCATTTTGGCGCTCAGCATTAGTTTGCCAGCTTTAGCTGTTCCGGGTCGAATTACTGGGGCTACCCCCGGTTCTCGGGTCAATATACGGACACAACCCTCCACTAGCGCTTCCAGTCCGGGTTATGGCCTGGTGGGCGATCGCGTCGAAGTTATCCGCAGTACGACGCGCGATGGCTTTCCCTGGCACTACGTCCGCTTTCCCCAATCTGGCGTTGAGGGTTGGATTAACGGCAACTTTATCCAAGTTCTTGAGGAACCTGACCAACAGCCCTCCCGCTGGTCACACACCTATACATGCGGTCCTTATACCGTTACCCTGGCTGAAACAGGGCGGGACCAGTACTCCTACCGTTCTCGTAGCGATCGGGGCAATCTGGAGTTAGCTAACGGACGGCGAATCTATAGTGGTTCTTCCTGGAATTACGAATTTACCAATTCCAACACGGTCTATGTGCTGGAAGATGCTTGGAATTCCCCTAGATTTCCCAACGGATTTGCTGAATTACGGGTATCGCAAAATGGCCAATCCATTCTGCGGCAAACTTGCCGAAAGTAATGAGCTTTCGTTTGTGGTTCTAAAAACCTATCCGAAAACCACAAAAACAATTTAGGGAGGGCACGGTGCGTACACACCGTGCCCTCCCTAATGGGATTACCCATGGTTAATCCCCTTTCGTAGAAAGTAGAACACCAGAAAATCCAGGCTCCTGTTCCGGGGTAACTGCCATAGGCAACAACGGTTGTTTCGTTGGTGATGCCCGATCGCGAGAGCAATCGTTCAATGTGATAGATATCCAGATTTTGGCGCAAGTCTGGCAGCAGCAGATCGGTCATGATATTCCAAAAAATGGCACCTGGAATGTGAGCTGCTTGGTAATGGTCTGGACTCATTTCAACTTCGACAATTCGCACATTGGGATCATCGAGGCGATCGCCCAACCATTGTGTGCCCACTACAACCTGTAGATCAGTCTTCATCATGGAAGTCTCCTAAATCATTAGTTCGGACAGTTTTTCTAAAACCCTTGCTTTTGCGTGCGCAAAGCGCACGCAAAAGCAAGGGTTTTAGAAAAACTGTCCAGAGTATTGCTAAATGGTTATGCTGGTGTTCTTGTCTTGTGCCGGGAAGAGAAGGTGTCCCACCCGATGAACTAGGGTTGAAGAAACAGAAAACAGGGAGAATCCGAGTAGGGGATGAAAAATGGCTAAGGGAACTGGCAGAAGAAGTTGCCCATGAATCGTCAGGAATTGCAAGCCTAATAAGATGGGGAGGCTCAGGGTCAGCATTCGGACTCGTTGAGGAAATGGAATCCAATAAACCCAAGCCAAAAGAACCAGAGATAGCCCACTGTAACCTCGCACGAGCCAGACATGAGTATTCCACCAAACGGGGTTATCAAAGTAAGCCAGTCCAACCGTTAACACCTGAGCAACCAGACAGAGGTTAAACAGAACCGCTATTGCGTAGAAGCCGGTGATAGCGGGTTTTGGAGAAGTCAGAGTATGTTCGGGTGTTGATTTGGCGATCGTATCGAATGAAGGCATAGAGGAATCCATAGATTTGTTCGCTCATTAGGGTTGAATCAAGCGGTTTGGTTGTAGCAACCTGAAATTAAATTAAACTGACAATCAACCATGCAATAGACCTCGATCGAGTACACTTTGCTGTATTAGCCCCTGGCAAGCTGGATGGTAATCATGATGGAAACTCCTTTACAGCCCCTGTTTCAAGCGATCGCTCAAGCACAAGATGAAACCGAGTTAAGGGAAGCAATTATGGCAAAACTCGGTGCATATTTTGCTGCCAATCGCTGGGGACTGAGTTTTTTAGATCAGCTTCCTACTGCGGATGAAAATACGCCGAGGATGTTAAGGCTAGCAATGTCGGTAGATTACAATCCTGTGCTGCGTTATCTGATGCAGCGCCATACGGCTGTCCATGAGGAGATCATTCTCCCTCCGGGTGTTTGGCAAACAATTTGCCCTAGGGCTGACCATGGGCACGTTTTATTGGGACCGATCATTAACCAAGGACATCTGGTTGGAGGAATTGCTTTTACCCGACATCGTGATGATTCAGCTTTTAATGCAGAAGATTTAGCCGATTTAAGTGCGCTCTGTCTCCATCTCTCAACACGGCTTGCAGAATTGCGCGCAAAACCTGTAGTCTCTGATCTGACTTGCAACGATGCAGCGACTTCTGTAGAACATCGCTTGACTCCACGAGAGATGCAAATTGCTGATTTGGTTGCTCAGGGACTCACCAATGCTCAGATCGGCACAGCCTTGTGGATTACTGAACATACTGTCAAGCAAGCGTTGAAACGGATGTTCCGCAAGCTTGAGGTTTCCTCTCGTGCTGAATTGGTAGCACGAATTGCAAAATCTACTAATAAACTTGCGGCGTCCTGAGTGGTTGTCAATCTTCGTACTGACAAGTGTAGCTTGGCTCTAAAACTTGTTTTGCAAGTACTTTGAAAATGCTGAGAGAATCACTTCAAGCGTATTCAAGCAAGTAATCAAATATTATCTAGAAAGATTAGGTTCTACAACTTGTGGGAAACTCTCAAAGTTGCGGCGTACCCAATCCATACCAACTTCGTTATTGAGTTTAATCTTCTGTGTTTGGATAAAGTTTGCCAAGAATATCGGCATCTTGATCAATCACCACCTTACCGAATTTAAGGTAAGTTTTACCAACGTTTGAAGAATGGCAATTAGAACCCCAAGGGAGCATGTCACCTTTGCGATGAGTAGAAATGCCTAAGAGGAACTGAAGTGCTGGAAAAGTTAGGTTGTATCAGCGAAAATCAGAGCTATCTACTTCGCAGACAAAGCCATGCAACCTGAACAAGAGCAAGCC
>NZ_JACJOO010000074.1 GCF_014695575.1 Leptolyngbya sp. FACHB-8
AACTGAAGCAATACCGGGGGATTGCAACCCGGTACGATAAGCTAGCGGAGAGCTTTTTAGGGGGTATCTACCTGGCAGCAACGCTCATCTGGCTTAATTGATGACACGCCCTAGGAAAATATGGACATCTTTGAATTCTCGAAGCAGAAGAAACAGATATCGAGTCGAATAGAAACTTTACAAAATCAGATCGGCCTCACAAGCGATACGAATTCTGAATTATTAGAGCAGTCTCTAGAAGAACTTCAGGTTGCCATGGAGGAACTGCAGGTTGCTGAAGAAGAACTGCACCAGCAAAATGAAGAGTTACTCGCAGCCCATATAGTCATTGAAACGGAGCGGCTACGTTATCAAGAACTTTTTGAGTTTGCATCCGAAGGCTACCTGGTGACCGATGCCTATGGCGCGATCCGAGAAGCCAACAAGAAAGCGGCTGATCTCTTGGGAGTTAGCCCATCCAAACTGCGCGGTAAACCCCTCATCTCTTTCATTGAACTGGAAGCACGAAGTATTTTCCGGAAGAATCTGCTGCATGCACTGCAACTTGATTCGGAATATGACTGGGAAATCAAAATCCAGCCACGCCAGGGCTACGCCTTTGACAGTGCTCTTAAAGTCGCGGTTGTGCGGCAAGAAGAGGGAGAGCCGACCGCTTTGCGATGGATTGTTCGGGACATTACGCCTCAAAAAGAGGCAGAGGCTCAGCTTCAAGCCCTGAATACGCAACTGATGCAGCGTAATGTTGCTGATGAAGCCCTGCGCCAGATTGGCGATCGCCTCCGCGACAACCTCGACGAAGCCCATATCCTGCAAACGACCCTGCAAGAACTTACCCTGGCGCTGAATCTAAAAGCCTGTGACATTGGCCTTTACGACCTGTCAGCCCAGACCTCTACCGTTCATGGCGCATTTACCCAAATACCCGTTTCTCCTTCCAATCGGGGAGTTGTAGCCATGCAAAGCTTCCCAGAAGGGTATCGGCAATTGTTGCAGTGTCAAACGTTCCAGTTTTGCGAATTGAATAACCCAATCCGGGGTGAGGTTTCGATCCTGGCATGTCCGATTGTCGATCACCAGGAGGTGTTAGGCGACATCTGGTGTTTTAGTGCCAAGGAGCAGGCATTAACGCCGAGTGAGGTGTACCTGATTCAACAGGTGGCTAAGCAGTGTGCGACCGCCCTCCGCCAAGCTCGCCTCTATAAGGAGTCGCAAAACCAGGTTGAACAGTTGAAAAAACTCAACTGGTTAAAAAATGACTTTTTAAGCACGATTTCTCATGAATTACGGACGCCATTAACCAACATGAAAATGGCCCTGTATGTAATAGACATCGCTAAATTTGACGAGCAGAGAGAGCGGTGTTTGCACATTTTGCGGGAGGAGTGCGATCGCGAAGCCAATTTAATTACAGATCTCCTCGATTTGCAATATCTAGAAGCAGGAGCCTACCCAGAACTGGCCCTGGATAGCCTGGATGTGAGAGCCTGGCTCCCTAAATTTGTGGAGCCGCTCAAAGCCGCGTTTACGACGTCCCAACAACCCTTCTCCATCCAGCTCTCCCGCAAGTTGCCCCGCCTCCTGACCGTTCGCCAGAAGCTAGAACGCATTCTGCAAGAACTTCTAAAGAACGCCAACAAACATACCCCTTTCGGTGGTGAAATCAAACTGACGGTTGAGCGCGATGTGGAGAGCGATCGCCTGCTCATCATCGTACAAAACCAGGCTGAAATTCCTACCGAAGAGTTGCCCTATGTCTTCGAAAAGTTCTACCGTACCCCCAACTTCAATCCTTCCTTCATTGACGGAACGGGCCTCGGCCTTCCCCTTACTAAACGACTGGTGGAATACCTACAGGGCACCATTACGTTAACCAGCGGCCAGGGTTGGACAAAGGCGACCGTGAGCCTGCCGCTCCACCTGCGCCACAAGTCCTAGGGATTCATCAAACACAACAAGAATGCAGAAGTCCTAAATAGGGAAGTCAGCTTGTGTTTGAAGGTGCAAAGCACTTTCAAACACAAGCTGACTTCCCCTGTTGCCGTGACGCGACAGCATCCGAGAAATACAGTGGTGCTTTCGTACTGTTTTAGGGAACTCTACAGTTTATGGGTTTATAACCACTGCCCTTTAATCTACCTGAGCAGGAGCAGTTAAGCCTCTTCTGCTCATACAGAGCCCTCTATAGAGTAGCCGTATGTTTTTTGCTGGGATGCCCGATACGCAGACATCCCAGCAAAAAAACGTACCGTTCTCATCCGAAGCGGAGCTTGTATTACGTGGGCTGAATGGCGATCGCAATTAGGAATTGTATGCTTTCACGAGTCTGGAGTGCATCACTCATTGGCATTGATGCGGTTAAAGTTGGGGTTGAAACGGACATTGCCGGGGGCTTACCCGGCATCGTTGTCGTGGGCCTCCCGTCTCAGGAAGTGCAGGAATCAAAAGAGCGCGTTAGGGCCGCGGTGAAAAACGCAGGTTACGCCTTTCCCATGCGCAAGATTGTCGTTAACCTCACCCCTGTTAGGTTTACTTGGAGTAAATAAATTGAAAACGGCTGAAAACCCTTCTGTTATGAGAGGTTCAAATTTTTGGTGGGTGTAACGAGTCGATGAGAGGTATGGTCCTGCTCTGGTTGGTTACGATTTCTTATAATCTTTGGCGGAAAGCGGGAACCTGCTTCCCTACATTACTTCTACTTTGTAAACACGTTTGAGGAACCCATTCGCTTTCTTGAGCAAATTGTTCATACTTTTCTCCTGTCGAAGCAATTGGGAATAGTATCATTGAGCGAACGGACAGTTATTATTCATCAAACTTCCTGTGGACAAAGCCATGAAGCTCTAACATGATTAAGCGGTGCTAAGAAAACTGCTGCCGGTTACAGAAAGACAAAGAAGTTGATCCAGCGATGGTGGAGGGAACTAGATCTTGCCCAAGAGGCTTTAGCAGACCGTGGAGGTTTTTACTATACGTTCATCTCTCTTGTTGAGAGGGGAGGGACAAGTCCTACTTGGCTAACGTTGATCGGCTAACTCAAATCCTTGACATTTCAATACAGAGCTTTTTCTTCGATATGAGGTGGAGCTGCCGTCTAATGATTCCACTGAGTAACAGTGATAAATTAGATATCAATTGATGTTTCTCTATATAATTTCAGTTTTTCTTCGTAAAAGTGAGCTGGAAATTGACTATGACGCCTGAAAAAACGATGGGTCAGAAATTAGAGGAGATACTGAAAAAATGGCGTGGCTTTCCGAACCTTACGGCAGACGGTAGATATGAATTCTTGACTCAAACTGTGTTTGCGAACTCAGTTGAAATGAAGGATTTTGTAGAACTTTATAAGGATCCTAAAAATGTAATTCTTATAAGGAAAATCTGGTCAGTAATCATTCATGAAATAACCCATTGGCTGGATCATACAAGCACTCTTTGGGGCCAAAATAATCTTGTCTCTATATATAATGCGTTTAATGCCTTTTACGTCCAGGATGAAGAGGAGTTATGGAGAATAATAAAACTATTTTCTGAGATTTCAAGAAATAATTGCGAGGATTACTATCGTGTAAACGGTCCAGCAATTCATAGTAATTCCTGGCGTAGAGTACCATGGAAATATGAGTACTCTTTTGGCTTGCAGTATGGCAGTGATGGTAGACTCCGGTCAGATCGTCCATTCCTAACTACACGATTTAAGAGCTTTGAGGATTCTCTTATCAGCCGAGTGCCACTTTCTATTGTTTCCTTAATGGAAACAATAGCTACAGCCGCCGAGTTTGAGCTTGAATATACAATTATTTTTCCTGAACTTGAAAAACAACTAGATGCGGATCAATTGCTAGTTGAATCCCAATTGTTTCAGTCTATGTGTATTGAGAAAATTTATAATCCAGAGCTAACTGCTTACTCAGTGGCGACTCATTGTCTCGCCAATTTTATGGAAATTCAGGATATTGGATTAGCTTATCGGCTCTCATCAGCTCTAGCATCATTATGCCTCAATCTTCCCTCTCAAGTATTTAGTCAGCTTAAATTACCTAAAGATTTCAAAGAACAACAGCCTTTATCAATACATAGATTTATAGATGAGAGAGCTTCTCAACTGTTATCTGGAAAAGATAGAAGCTTTGCTTTCTTTGTGCTGGCTCAATATGCTTCAAGTGATAATGTTTCAAATTTATATGAGTGGCTTGAAAGCGTAGTCACTTCTGCTGGCTTGCCTCCCATTCCAGAACTACAAAGTATGGTGGTTAGTGAAATGGAAGTTATAGAGCAGGAGATGTTAAATGGCCCCCTAACAGGTCGTCTGAGAGGAATACTAGAAATCGGTAGGCAAAACTTCATGAAACGAGGTATGAGTGGCAATCATTTAATATGCCTGGAATCACTCTTCTCCAAGAAGAAGGAACTAAAGTTACCTCCAATACTGTTAGGAGATGATCAAGTCATTGATATTGAATCAGCGTCAAATTTAGTGCCATATCCTGTTGATGAGCTTGAAAGCTGGATTTTTGAAGTATGGGATCTTGAAGGTAGATTAAGAGAATTTCAACGAGCATGTATAGCTTATTGATAGAGATACTATTTATAGTTCGTATCTCTTCGTGTTGTCTTATTTTTCTAACACTGATACTTAAACATTGATAGGAATATTAATTGAAGACTTTAAGATTTTCACTCTAAGATCTAAGAGAATCTACATTTATTGTCCCCCCCCGCAGCGGTGTAAGATAAAAGGCTATTGTGTTACTGGATGACCTAGAGATAAACATGGTTACTCTTGAAAGTCTAGAACAATGGCTACTTGCTCCGTCAGAGACGGAGCAGCTTGAATTTAAGGAAGCTAAACAGCAATACGATACAACTAAACTTTTACGGTACTGTGTGGCTTTAGCTAATGAGGGTGGAGGTTATTTAGTCTTAGGCGTCACCAATAAGCCTCCTCGTACCATAGTTGGGACACAGGCATTTCCATCTCCAACGTCTTTGAACAGTGTTAAAGCTCTAATTGTAGAGAAACTTAGATTTCGGGTAGAAGTAACAGAGCTACAGCACCCTAATGGTCGGGTGCTCGTTTTTGAAATACCTACTCGTCCTGTAGGGCAAGCATTCACTTTTGATGGCGCTTACTTGATGCGCGCGGGTGAAGATTTGGTGCCAATGACGCCAGATATGCTCAAGCGCATTTTTGCTGAAGATCATCAAGACTGGTTTTCTCAACCTGCTCGCTCTGATGCTAGCTCTGATAATGTTATTGCCCTTCTCGATACCCAAACATATTTTGAGCTGTTAGATATTCCCTATCCAACAAGCCGCGATGCTGTTTTAGAGCGGTTGCAGAGTCAAGATTTAATTAAACAAACATCTCAAGGTTGGATAATCACAAATCTGGCCGCTATTCTTCTGGCAAAAAAATTAGATGCCTTTTCTTCCAATCTGGCTCGTAAAGCTCCCCGTGTCGTTATATATGAAGGCATAAACAAGCTTCAAACGCGCGATGACAAGACAGGTAATCGCGGTTATGCAGTTGGCTTTGAAGGGCTAGTTGATTTCGTCCACTCAGCAGCCCCCAAAAATCGCTTCATTGAAGAAGTAATGCGGGAAGAAGTAAAAATGTTTCCAAAACAGGCTTTGAGGGAGTTAATTGCTAACGCACTAGTGCATCAAGATTTTCTCGCTACAGGTGCTTCAGTAATGATTGAGATGTACAGTGATCGAATTGAAATTTCTAATCCTGGTATTCCACCTATTCAAGTAGAACGCTTTATTGACGAATATCGTTCACGTAACGAGCAACTCGCTGACCTTATGCGTCGTTTTGGCATTTGCGAGGAAAAGGGTAGCGGTATTGACAAAGTAGTAAGTGCAGCAGAGATTTTTCAGTTACCTGCGCCAGATTTTCGAGTTGGTGAGACACGTACTACATCCGTCTTATTCGCTCATCAAGACTTTTCCGATATGGGTAAATCAGATCGAATTCGCGCTTGCTACCAACATTGCTGCCTAAAATATGTTAGTAATCAACGAATGTCAAACCAGTCTCTACGGGAACGATTTGGTTTTGACGAGTCGAAGAATGTTTTAGTGTCTCAAGTAATTGGTGTGACCAAAGAAGCAGGACTAATCAAAGCAGATGACTCTGCTTCTAGTTCGACTCGCTATGCTCGTTATCTTCCCTTTTGGGCCTAGTAGTGCTTAAAAGCAAATCTATATAATTGAGGCTCAAAGCCTAAAATGCTTACAAATCAAGTACTTGGGTGCTTAAAAGCAAATTATAGCTGACCATGCAATAATTTTTACTCAGAGCTTTATTTCATCCTCTTTATGATTTTATATAGGATCTTGCATAGGACGATTTGAAGGCAAAAGATGAGGCATAACCTGTCTCTATTACATATGGTCTTGGGTTTTGCTCAAAATCTGCTGATGTTTAGAAAACCCTCCGTCTGGTTCAATCCCTATAAATTTCTATCAAGGAATGATAATATTAGGCTGTTGCGGCTGCACCAACTCGATCGCACCCAACTTCTCTCCCAGCTCGGCCAGGTGGTCGGTGAATTGGTTGACATTATCAGCAACAGTGGCAGCTCCAGCCGTTAGCCCAACTACAGCTGTCCTATTAGTCATCAGACGCTTTAGGCGACGACCTACTTTGTTGCGACCGGGTAGCTCTAGGCTTTTCAGATTCTTCTCCAGATCCTCCAGTTCTATAAGATCTCTTTATATGGATTAGTAATTTCTTTTGGAAAAGTTTTAGATTTGTTCTTTCAATAGCTTAACAAGTCAAAACAGTTGGGTAATATTAGCTTAGTGTTCTGCGAATGATGACAGGCGATGCGAGTTAGACTTCTGTTCTTGGAGAACTTTAATGGAAGCCAGAGACTCTTACCTGTCAGGAGAGCCGCCATCGTTAGATTTGACTACCGTCCCGGATATTCTTTTAACCCAAGCCCGAGAAAATAAAGCTTCCATTGCAAAGACCTTGCAGAATGTTTTAAGGCTTATCCGCTCTCATCTAGACATGGAAATCGCCTTTATATCTGAGTTTCGGGATGGAAGGCGTTTCTTTCGGTATATCGATTCAAAACATGAAGAAACTCCAATTCAAGTTGGGGGCTCGGGCCCTTTAGATGAAAGCTATTGCCAGCGAGTTGTCGATGGACGCCTACCTGAGTTAATTACAGATGCCTTGCAATGTCCGGCAGCTCTGGAATTAGAAGTCACGATAGCTCTGCCTGTTGGAGCCCATCTCAGTGTTCCGATCCGTTTAGGCAATGGTCGTCTCTATGGTACCTTCTGTTGCTTTAGCCGTGAGCCTGACCCAACTCTGGTCGAGCGAGATCTTTCCCTAATGCGGGTATTTGCAGAATTTGTCAGCCAGCAAATTGAGCAAGACCTTGTCGCAAATCAAGCCCGCCGTGAAGTAACCGAGAGAATTCTTTCAGTCTTAAACACCTCAAGTATTGGTATTGTCTACCAGCCAATCTACTGTGTCTCCCAGGACCGTTTTATTGGTTTTGAATCCCTCACCCGATTCATAGCTGATCCACCTCAAGCCCCAAACGTTTGGTTTGATGAGGCCCAACAGGTAGGTTTGAGCGAGCAACTTGAAATGCTTGTGATTAGTAAGGTTCTTCAGGACATGCCTCAATTTCCTGACGATGTGTATATTACGCTCAACGTAGCCCCCGAAAATATCCTAAGTGGAGCAATTACCCGGTCTCTAGTCAATGCTCCCCTTGAGCGGATTGTTTTGGAAGTTACAGAGCATGCGCCTATCGATGATTATGAAACCTTTGAACGCACGCTCTTCCCACTCCGAGACCAAGGGACACGATTAGCTGTAGATGACGCAGGGGCGGGATACGCCAGCTTTCGACACATCCTGAACCTGAAGCCCGACATCATCAAACTGGATATGAGCCTTACACGCGGTATACACCTGGATGCTGCCCGCCGTGCACTTGCCACAGCTCTCATTACATTTGCTGGAGAAACAGAGAGTCAAATTGTGGCCGAAGGGGTTGAAACCATAGCTGAATTGGAAGTGTTAAAAAAACTGCGGGTTAACAAAGTGCAGGGGTACTTGATGGGCCGTCCCATGCCGAGTTCTGATGCGACTGCATTAGTGCAGACGTCCAGCTAAATTTCCACCGGCCTGGTAATCATTAGAGCAATTAGCTAGTGGGGTTAAGGCAGAGGGGTGAAGTCCTTCTTAAGACTTGGTAAATTAAGCGTGCCGTATCCTGACGTCAAGCCCGTCCACGGAAAATTCAAGTGGTTGTGACACCCCGCCAAAACCATCTGAGGGGCGGGATTTTTTTTGAACAAGTGGAGGCGAACGCCCTAGGGGACAAATTTCCTGTCTCTCTGCTGCGGTTCAAGGGAATATTCTAGGGAGGGAGCGGGAGGGCGATCGCTATGTTTGAAACGCACTATTTTGTGACGGGCTCTTATGGAGTGCTTTCAAACAAAGGAGAAGTTTCGTTCTCGTTCCGCAAAAAAGTTTCGTTGCAGCACGACGGTACACCCGAAGGCGAGAGCGAGGAATTGCATAGATTGATTGAATCGCTGGAGAAGGAAGCGATCGCACAGCATGGACAACACTGGCGTGCTCAAGGTTTTACAGATTCTGATGCTAGGTGGCAGCTATTAACCATCACACCCCTCGCTACTTCTAGAAGGAGCGAGCCATGACTGAAGCAATCAAGCGGTTGAGTATGGGTGTGGGGTTACTGCTCATTACTGCTCTGCTCATCTATGCAGGGATGAGTGGAAGTCGGGAGCTGCCTGAGAAAATACTCATCATTCTCGTGGCTGCTATAGGTGGATTCGGGGCAGGTTATGTACTTGGGAGAGGGTAGGGGTGATCGCCCCTCGCTGTTGATGGAAAAAGGCCCGGAAGAGGTGCTACCGAGCGCGACTGAATTAGAAAATCTATTCCAAATCCTCTCACCATCCACGGCAACAACCTACAGCAGATCCACCAGTAGGCCGGGGGGAGTGGTCAGGGGGATAGGTGATGATGCGGTAGTGACAGCAGGGTGCTTAACGTTGCCCAGGTTACAGTGAATCGGTTGGGGACGAGGTAAGGCGGCAGCAAAGAAGAACTAGGCACTGCCCCTCTCTCGACTCCATGGGATACTTTTGACAATGATAGAAGACCGATCGCATGCCTAAGACCTACTACCAAGACTGCTTTTACTGTGACGTTAACAACTGCACTTGCGAACATCCTCGGGGCTGCGAGTTTCTGGCTTATATCGTGCGGTGTGCAGGGGCAGGGGTAAGGATGGATGCCTCAGACTGTCCTGGATTTAAATCAGTGGAGGGCACACGGTGATTGAAAGCTGTTGTTATGACTGCATCTTCTGTGACCCATTGAATGAGGAGTGCGGGGGGTGCATTCATCCCTATGGGCCTGAATTTATGGCTTACATGGATAGCTGTCAAATGACAGGAATAGTTGTCAGCCCTCTAGACTGCCCTGTGTTTAAACCAGTAAAGAGTGAATTACTAAAGACCACACCCCAACAGCAAGGGATTCAGAGCCATGACCGACGATGAACTAAAAGCACAGGTTTCCGAACTCGTTCCTTTCATAGAAGCGCTAACGGATGAAGAATTCGTGAATCTGCTACATACAGTCAGCAGAATGCAGATTAGTCGAGGACTGCAAGCGGAAGACGTAACCCTGTACCCTGCAACCCCGGAGGAAATCATAGCCATTCTTGAAGCTATTAAGAACCCAGGCGCTCGCCCCAAGCAATGAACCAACTGCGGAGGGCAGTTCATCCGTGAGTGACAATCGCTCAATGCCTAATTTTTCCCGTCGCTAAACTGCTTATATAGGCCTATATTTTTCCAAAATCACGTCTACCGCCCATGAAAAACCCGCGTCGTCTGCGAGTACGACGCGGGAATCAAAACTTACGTGTTTTGAATTGTGCCACAAGTGGCGATCGCAATGCCTTAAACAAAAATGCCCGACCGCAGAAGGCAGGGCGAAAGTAGATTAATGTTTGAGATCTTTATAGTACACCTGAGCTGAATGCCCACTACAACTCCACCAGCAGAGCGGCGGCAGTCATTGTGGGAAAAAGTGGGGGTGGCTTGGGTGATTGGGTTATGCCAGAATGAGTGCCATTCCATCACCCATCCTTCGGGATAGTCGATGAGGGGTGATATACCTTGCCTAGATCTGGTCATGGAAGGGATTACCCTTGAAAAAGCTGAAAAAGCGAGGCAGTTGCGATGCTTACTAATGAAGCAGAGATCAAATTGCAAGCCCGAATGATAGCAGCTCGTTCCCCTCTGTCAGCCGATGAGGCTGAATGCCTTATCCGCTTCACCGACGAGGACACAAAGCTACTGGAGCAATGCGAGGAATTGGCAAAAAGGAGCGTAAGCTTTGCCTCCATAACTCAGTGGCTTGAGGGCAAGATAGGACGGGTTGAACCTGGTTCTCAGGCCTACACCTTCTGCGAAGCGGTTCTAAACCTCGTCTCCAAACGTGAGCGGCAGCGCTAATAGACCGATGCAGGGCTGTCCAGCTTGAATACCAAGCCGGGAGATAGCGGTGTGAAATTAGAAACCGATGTACAACTGAAACAATGACTGCCATCAGGTCAGTTGGGGCTGAAGCCGGAGACAGGCGATTGCGATGCAAGGTAATGAAGCAGAGATCAAGTTAAAAGCAAGAATGTTAGCAATTCGCCATCCGATCAAGGCAGAGGAAGCCGAGCACCTGGTTCGAACTATATACGGGAACGACGCATTGTTGAATGAGTGCCTAGTGCTCCTGAGTCAAGGGATACGCCTTACTTCCATCAACGAATGGCTTCAGCAAAAGCTGGGGCTGATTGAAAGGGAATCGCAGACGTACAAATTCTGTGAAGCGGTTCTCAATCTCTCGTTAGGAGCCCAGCGCAACTTACTATGAAAAACCCGCGCTGTTTGGGGTCACGCGGGCTATGACTGTAGTTTGCTGAATTGTGACATGGAGAACAGGGCGACAGGTCTACCCAAAGGGCGAACGCCACAAAAAGCCCACCTCAAACAGCAGTAAGGTGGGTCTTAGTCCGTGATTAATTCAATTCAAATTATCCTTCGAAAAGGATAGTAGAAAAGGTTGTCTGGAATACAAAGAGCTCTAGCAGCGCAATCGCCAACAAAACTAGGGATCGCTCTGTGGCCCGCAGAAAAGACCCACGCTTGTTGAATTTGGTGCAGACGCGGGTCGGGTCATGGCACTGAATTGTGCCATAAGCCATAGCAAGTTTTGTCCACCGGGAGGGCGATTTGAGAGCGATCGCTCTAGCCATTAATCCTCGCTTCTCACCAGCCCCAAGAAATCGCAAGCCAGAATTGCGAGGCAGGCTTAGCCATCGGTCCTATTGGAATTCAATTCGCTTTCAATGTTTTCCAAAGCATCCACCATCTTGAATGCAGGCACAATACGCCAACTTAACAACCCTAATTGCTGTCGTGTTTTCCCAGTAGCTGCTTCAATCCGTAGCAATAGACTTTCAAGCCGACTAGAATATGGGCTGCATTATAATTTGACCAACTCAAAAACTTGACAAACAACGGCTTTTAAGTCGTTAGAAGGGGTTGTCAGCTATTTAGAGATTAGACAAGAACAAGTAAGCGGAGCAACTAGCTAGGCGATCGCCTCACAGCGCTCTACCCCTACATTCTGTTTGTGTTGCTTGGGGCTCAATCTGCCCGAATGCTTGAGCACCCCTAAGTACCGGGAACGTGTTACTGGAGGAACTACTCTATAGTTACCTCCGGCACTGAGTTCGATGAGAATACCCAAATAAGAAACTCCGCTGAATAACGGAGGAAACGTTCCTTACTTCTTGAACGCGCTCTAACTTTATTGGATTGGATGTAAAAAATTTGTGCAACCAACGAAAGGGATACGCGTAGCAAGTGGGGAAAAGATTATTCACCCTGCTGTCATTCTCCTATGAGGGAAAGCGATTCACCTTACAGTGCCCTATCCCTACCCTCAGTTTGTGTTGCTTGCAGGTCGATGCTTCCGAAAGTTCGAGCCCCCTGGATGTCGAGGATGTGCTGCTGGGGTCTGCCTTGCCGTTGTCAGAATTTATCTCGAAATGTAGGTGAGGGCCGGTAGAGTTGCCTGTGCTGCCCATCAAGGCGATAAGGTAGCTGATCTGCTAGTAATTGTGAGTATTGCCACTACTCCTCCAATGGGTATCGGTTGTAAATCTCTTGTGCCTCCCGTGGAGTAACCTCCCACGTAGGAAATAGCAGATAACCTGGTCGAACTAGTCGCTTTGCAACAGGAAGGCTAATGCTTCTATACAAAAACCTTTCAGGAGAATTCGGACTCCAAACATCAACTTCGACCCCTGGCTCATTGGGATCAATCACAATCTGAAGGTCAGGTGGCATAAATTTTGAGCAGCAGCAACACAGCAGTGAAATACAACAGCATTCACTGGCGTCACTTTTAATACATGTTGAAAGGTGTTTCCTCTCTATCAATCTGACCTACCCTCTGAAGACTTGAGAGAGTAAGGCCGAATGATAGATTTCACTATTCAGTATAGATTAATACTGTGCTTTATGGATAAATACGTAGATACTGGCATGAAGGGATGGCCTCATGTACCCATAAGCGCCTATGAAGGGTTAGTTGCAGCAGAGGTGTGACAAAGAACCGTCTGAATGAAGACAGCTAAGAAGCTGAGATCCTTGTGTACTATCTACATAGTGTTCTCTAAGTGATGATAGGCAGCCGATGCGAGTCAAACTTCTGTTCTTGGAGATCTTAAATGGAAGCCCCAGACTCTTGCCTGTCAGTAGAGCGGCTATCATCAAACTCGACTGCCGTCCCAGATATCCTTTTAGCCCAAGCCCGAGAAGATGAAGCTTCCATTGCAAAAACCTTGCAAAACGTTTTAAGGCTGATTCGCTCTCATCTAGACATGGAAATCGCCTTCATCTCTGAATTTCGAGATGGAAGGCGTTTCTTTCGATATATCGATTCAGAGCAGGAAGAAACTCCAATTCAAATTGGAGACTCAAATCCTTTAGAGGAGAGTTATTGCCAGCGTGTTGTCGATGGACGTTTACCAGAGTTAATTACGGATGCTTTGCAATGTCCAGCAGCACTGGAATTAGAAGTCACTGTAGCACTGCCCGTTGGCGCACATCTCAGTGTTCCGATCTGTTTAGGAAATGGCTGTCTCTATGGTACCTTCTGCTGCTTTAGCCGTAAGCCAGACCCTACCCTGATGGAGCGCGACCTTTCCCTGATGCGAGCATTTGCAGAATTTGTCAGCCAGCAAATTGAGCAAGACCTTGTTGCAAACCAAACTCGCAATGAAGTCAGAGAGAGAATTCTTTCAATTCTGAATTCGTCAAGTATTGGCATTGTTTACCAACCCATTTACTGTGTCTCCCAGGCCCGTTTTATCGGTTTTGAATCCCTCACTCGATTCATGGCTGACCCACCTCAAGCCCCAAACGTTTGGTTTGATGAGGCCCAACAGGTAGGTCTGAGCGAGCGACTTGAAATGCTTGTGATTCACAAGGTTCTTCAGGATTTGCCTCAATTTCCTGACGATGTGTATATTACGCTCAACGTGTCTCCTGAAAATATCTTAAGTGGAGCAATTACCCGGTCTCTGGTAGACGTCCCACTGGAGCGGATTGTTTTAGAAGTTACAGAGCACGCGCCTATCGATGATTATGGAACCTTTGAACGTATGCTCTCCCCACTACGAGACAAAGGGGTACGATTGGCTGTAGATGATGCAGGGGCGGGATACGCCAGCTTCCGGCACATTCTGAATCTGAAGCCAGACATTATTAAGCTGGATATGAGCCTTACCCGCGATATACATCTAGACGCTGCTCGCCGTGCCCTTGCTACAGCTCTCATTACATTTGCTGGAGAAACGGAGAGTCAAATTGTGGCCGAAGGAGTTGAAACCATAGCTGAATTGGAAGTGTTAAAAAAACTGCGGGTTAACAAAGTGCAGGGGTACTTGATGGGCCGTCCTATGCCGAGTTCCGATGCAACTGTATTAGTGCAGGCGTCCAACTAAATTTCCGCAGTCCTAGTAAGCATTAGAGCAATGAGCTAGTGGGGTTAAGGCACAGGGGTGAACCCCTTCTTAAGACTTGGTAAATTAAGCGTGCCGCATCCTGAAGTTAAGCTCGTCCACGGAAAGTTCAATTGGTTGTGACATCCCGCCAAAACCATCTGAGGGGCGGGATTTTTTCTTTTTAGACAAGTGGTGGCGAACCCAGTAGGAGCGAAGTTTCTGTTCCTCTGCTGCGGTTCTAGGGGACATTCTGTGAGGAGAGGGAAGGGGTAGGAGAGGGCAGCAAACTAACTGAGGAGCATGTGCTAATTCGCTATGGGTCAGATGGAGAGGTTGTTGGACTCACAATCCTGAACGCCAGCAAGCGCTAGAATACCTGGAAATCTCAAGTGCCCCGCCACGACTGTGGATGGAAGCCGAGAAATTTTTCGCTGATAGCATCCAAAACCGATGCTCTCTCGTACAAGAAAAGTACAGCTGTGTCTGGAGTCGTGTTCTCATGAATGCTGACGACCTTCGGCAACGTTTACTTGAGTGCGATCGCTACATTCTTGAATTGCAGTATGAGCTTACAAAAACCTTGGAATATAAACAGGTATTACTGAAGCACCATGCTGCCCTGTCGTCCCATGAACAACCTGGCTCAGAAATTGACGCTAGACTTCGAGGGCTAGAGAAAGAAATAACTCGGGCAAGTACGACCTTGGAAAGGCTCCGCTCCAATATTGCTAGTTGCTCAGATTTACGGGCAAGCATGGAGCGTTCGTGCCCTTCAGATATTGATGGATGAAGCGTGCATGGCGATCGCCTCCATCAGGATGGAACTGACATATATTGGGGCTGGTCAGTGGCAGCAGGACTGCTAGGAATGCACCACTTAGGGGGCATCTGTCAGATTTATGCTCATCGTGTTTAGAGGTTGTAGAGCACGATGAGCATGAATGAATTTTGGGGAATATCTGGGGGGATAAGTTGGGGCGACCGCCTCAGTAGATCTGTCAAAAAAGATACCCCAACTTCCTCTTATTGAGCAATGCCCCTGCTCTAAGGAAACTGTAAACAGGAAGAAGCCCTCAATCCTCCCTTTGAAAGTGGTCCCTATGGTTCAGCAACCCGTTGAGAGTAAACTTGATCTTCAAGGGTTAAGGATTCTACTTGCCGAGCAGGACTGGAACACAGCTGAGCTGCTTCTCCTAATCTTGAAGAGTGCTGAGGCAGAAGTTGTTAAAACAGACTCAGCGTATGCAGCTCTGCATCACTTGCTAAACGAGCCTATAGATCTGGTCGTCTGTAACATTCAACTACCTGACATGCACGGCCATGAGCTAATTCAGCAAATCCGCTCCAGACCCGAGAGGCGCATCAACCAGATACCAGCGATCGCACTTATTCTTACGGTCAATTCGTACTCCTACGCAATTGCTGAGCGCACAACGACAAGCGCAGGTTTTGACCGATTCATTTCTCTACCCGCAGAACCAGAAGAAATTGTAAATACAATTCTTGCTCTAGCCGGAAAGGCCAAGGGGCAGTAGGGGCGTCATGCAATAGTGAATTCACCCCAGTATCATTAGTCAAGCGATGAGACTCAGGCAAGCTTAACTATCTTGTCAAAAGTTAACTCGCTTTCAATGACCTTAAGCATCCACCGTTCCAGATGCAGGTGGAGTACGCCAATCTAGCAGCCCTAATTGTTGTCGCGGCTTTCCAGTTGCGGCTTCAATCCGCTGCAATAAATTTTCGATGCGATTGTACTGGTATGTAAAATTTGCTCCAATCTTGATGCGACGTGATAGGTCACTCAGCGCTTCTACAAGGATTGCAGCATCTTGATCTGTTAGTAACAGGTCATTCATGATTATTTTGTACACAAACAAAGAAACACATCTAACAGTAGTTACAGAAGGCTGGATACAGGAGTTGTATGCACCTATACAACCTGCTGATGGAGGTTTTCTTGCTTAACTAAGAAATTGTGAGAATTCTGTGAGGCGATCGCCATCGTTTTCAAAAAAACACTCCTGGTGGAGTGGGCGGTTCTTGATCTCAGGTGTAACAGTACAGGAGGGGATATAACGACAGAACATGACTGAATTTAAGATGCTGGATGCTATCGCGGCTGAAATTGGTTCTCTTACAGTGGAGAATAGTAAATTTCGCCGAGAAATAGAATTACTTCAGAATGAAGTTGAATTGCTAAAGCAGCGGGCTACTGACGCTGACACAAATTTTGAGGCGATTAGGCAAGATGCCGGAAAACTGAGACAGGCGTTAAGTGAATTGCGTGCTAATGCTGCACAGCTTAGAGCCGATGCCGCGCAAATGAGAGCGAATAGAGCACAAGGTTTGGCTGATGAAAAGCAACAAGCAGCCGACCAAGATTTACAGCAACAAGATTCTTCCCAAATTACGTCTTCTCAGATAGAGGCAGACAAGGCTCAGGATTGGGCAGATCAAGCACAAGCAAGAGCCGATATTGCTCAAAGGAAAGCTGACGAGCCGCAGTGAAGCCCTAAGTTGATAGAACCAAGCCTGCGCAGGCGATCGCAGGGATTGGGCTCTAGGGCAACGACTTATATAGACTTATGTTTTTTGAAATTCTCACTTTCCTCAATGAAAAACCGCATCACTTTTGGGTGCAATGCATGGGGGGGGAACCAAAACTTATGAGGATTGTGCCCTAGGGTGCTGCTGGATGCGGGGCGATTGAACTGTGGTCCCTAGCAAAGGCAGAGAGTCGCGTTCAGCTTTAATTCCCATTTCGGATGCCTCATTCCATCCGCTCATATAAGACGGATCCTCTGGCAGCTGGGGAGATGGATAAAGGTCAAGATAATAGTCCACAAATCCTGTTGCTTCTCGGATTGCAGGTGGCTGAACACACAGACGCAAAAGGTATCTGTCCACATTAGTCATGTATCAATCATGCTCAATTCATCTCACTAAATTCATTGAACAGTAGGATTGTGAGAATCTTGTGTGCGTGGGCTGCGGCTTCATGGCGTTTTCATGTGAGGCGATCGCCTTCTCTGTTGACGATCAAAGCATCCGCCATCTGTGCATCAGACGGTGCATTCTTAGCGGATGAGAAAAGGCCCGCTGGCTTGTCACACTAGAAATGTGGCCCTGTTGATGACATCTACTTTAATGAACAATTCAAGATACCCTGCAACAAGTGTGGCTCTTAAGCTTGGTTATTACTTTTCCGTAAGCCATCGAGGGTATGGTCGGTATTATAATTTGACTAATATAAAAACTTGGCAAACGACGGCTTTCAGGTCATTAGAGGGGGTTGTTAGCTATCTACAGGTTAGACAAGAACAAGTAAACAGAGCAATCAGCTAAGCGATCGCCAAAAGAAAGCTCACCATCGAGGGGTGCGTGGATATTTGACCTGTGCTGCTGGCTTTGTCGAATGGCGGCGATCGCTAACGCCCCCCAATAAAAAAACCGCCCCTAGGAGGGCGGGCGGTTGTTTGTATCAGATTGTATCCGTCCTCATTATTCCACCGATGAAGGTCGCCCTCCACAACAGTTTGGCAGTGGATGAGGTCTTAGGTAGCAATCGCATCCATCAAAGCAAAAGCTTGCATCCTGTAGGCAATGCGGGCTGAAATCAAGACTATTGGGATTGTTGCACGAGTGGCTATCGCAAATACTCTCGCAGCAGCCCAACAAAAAGCCTTGGCAGCAAAGGCCAAGGCTTATCAGGTATGCTTTATTGCTCTATCATCCCACCCACACCGGGCACCGACCGACAGCAGAAACACTAATAGAGCGGCAGAAATTGTTGAGGGTGCTAGGTGGGGGTGCGGAGAATGCGAGTCAGTTGAACGATAGCAAGTTTAACGAGGGCGGCTCTCTGTTTTTAGATTTAACCCCTATTCTGTCAGCATCATCCCATCCACGCATATAGAATTCATCGTCGGGGAACCGAGGGGCTCCAAAGGAATCAAGGCAACGATCCATAAAGCCAGCTGATTTGCGACTGTGAGGAGGAAGGCCAACTGGCCAACCAAAGTTATTACTCATCTCAATATCACTCATCTTGACGACGGCAAAACTCGGTAGGTACTGGCTTAAGATTCCCCATTCGTCACCCATGTATCGGTTCGGTTGATGGGCGATCACCCACATAAAAGAAAACCGCCATCAAATTGACAGCGGCAACCCCTTCAAAGGTCTTGGCTTAGAATTCCCAGCGATCGCCCAGCGCCTAACTGTCAGGAGCGGATGTAGGGTTGATGAGCAGCAATTTATTTATTCTGAGTTCTAGCGCCCATCCCTTGAGCCTCATTCCACCCACACATATAGACTGCGTCATTAGGCAACCGAGGGAATGCAAAAGAATTCAGGTAATGATCTACAAAACCTGCTGATTTGCGGCTCCGAGGAGGAAGATCAGCGAGCCAACTAAAGTCACTCATCTCAACGTTATCCACTAGGAATGTACTCCAGATTACGGTTTTCCGAGTGAGAATATGGAGCGTGTTTCTACTCCTGTTTTGTACCAAAAACCCCCATTTTTTGCGGGGAATGCGGAGCAGAGGTGGAGGCTCCTAGCGATCGCTCAAGGCAAGCAAAACTACACACCACTGAAAGAAGTGCGGGAAGACCCGAAATGTATTTGGAACTATGCCATAAGGGAAAAAGCTAGGGCTGTCAGTAGAGGAGAGCAGCAGAGACACGCCCTTAGTAAAACCCCCAGCAACAGAGCTGGGGGAACCATTCGATTGATCTTGACTATATCTTCCCACTCTATCGAGCAGCAACTCTACAGCAGATCCACGAGGAAATTAGTGACACTGGCTGAGAATATGGGATTGCCTCAAATAAAAGCCGCAGTGCGGTGGAGTGCACGCAGCGTCAGTGCTAATCAATTGGATTGTGTCACAAGGGACGATCGTCAATAAAAAGCCCGCCTTCAATGGTGGGCTGAAATTTGACCTATGCTTACTGCTCGCATTGTTACATGTATGAGGCGAGCGGCCCCCCTGCCTGACCGTAGCAGACATTCGACCTGCTTCTTTTGTGCTAGATGTGAATATAGAGTCGATGGAAGTGATCCCTATGCTGCTCAATGCAACCAGACGCATGATCTTGAAGATTAAGACGGTAGCTCCCCTGATGCAGGGGAAATGGGAATTTCGCCACGGAGAAGAAGTTATCAAAGCTGAAACCCTGGATCCAGGGGTCGCTACCATCAAAGTTCCTCTGGTTCCTGGAGATGCCCTTGATGTAGAGGTACAAGTGGCAACCCAATACGACTACAACCACGAAGTAGTCTCCACGCGCTACACCATAACCAAGGTCAACGCTGTCCTATTGCAAGCAGCATTGGCCAGGGCATAAGAGCGATCGCTCTCACTATCTCACTTTGGAACTCCATAGTCCTTCTCAAAAGCCCCCAGCTTGCAGCATGGGGGCTTTTTACTGTGGTTGCGATCGCAATCGTATTGAAGACCACGTAAGATCCTGGTGAACTAGCAAAACGAAGGGACGTTGCATGAATGAGCAGATGAAAGGGGTAGTTGTAGGAGCCGTTTTTCTCCTTGCTACCACTGCATTTGTCTATGAGGGTATAGCTGAAGACAAGCAGCTATCAGAGCAGGTCATCTTGGTAACTTTGGCTGGCTTGGGTAGTTTTGGCGCTGGCTATGCACTTGGGAGAAGCTTTTAGGGCTGCGATCGCCCATGACCGCCGAGATGGCTAAGAATGCAGACGATTGGCTTTTGCGGGGAGCGATCGTCCCCACCCACACTATTTAGACCACTCCCCTCGGACAGAGATACTTTGGTGCAGAACTAGAGTTAGATGATGGTTATTAATAAATCTTTCGCTGTAAATACATGGATAACCTGCACCTGAATCTTGATGAGCTTGTGCTACTTGAATCAGCACTACTGAGCTATTACCAGGCTTGCAAGGAAGTCCACGGGTACGGTAGCAAAACCCTCGCTGTCTCAGCATTAGTCAAGAAGGTTCAGCAGAGAATTGACTTTGAAAAACAAGCATAGAGCGATCGCCACCGCCCGTAATAAAAAGCCCACCCCATGAGGAGCGGGCTGTTCTCTATACCAGGTGTATCTACCGTCATTCTCCTACCCATGCCCGTCACCTTCCACAGAAGATTCACCAGCACTTCAGCAAATAGGTAAGGGCGATTGGTGGAGGCGCAGAGAGCAGAAGAGATAAAAGAGGTGGTAGCAAAACTGGGCTATATTGCCGATCTCATAGAAGAGGACGATTGCTTACCAGCAGAAACGGTTCAGTAAGTTTCTCGTCTAAAGCTTAACTGATGTGGCTTAGATACATTGTTTTGGGTTTGTTCCTCACCCTGAAAACCCAAGAGACAAGATCAAGCCTCTGAGTCAAGAGCTAGTGAACTCTTTAAGAGGATACCAATGGTAGGGTTTCCCATACCTTTTGTGGGAAACCCTTTCATCTTAGCTGCAAGGATGAAGACTCCATTTGAAACGTAGGGGCAAAATCCTTGAGCCTTTCCCCATTTCTCTGCCCGGTGCTTCCAATGGTAGGACGAACGCTGCTTATCAGTGATCGCTTTGGTAGGTGTTAGTTTTGCCAGGTAACACAACGCAGTAAAAAGCTGTTCCTGTAAACCTACCTCGTCTTTGATAGACAGCATTTGGTTACGAAATTCCTGCCACCTCTCCAAGGTCGCATGTCCAGATAGGCTACTTTCTCCTACGAGCCCGTATCCGGCAGAAGTTAAACGTTCATCACTGCTGAGAATATCCAATGCTTGCTCTATTTCTGTTTTTGTTGGCACTGGATAGCTGGCTTTGCTCATAGTCACCCTTGCAGAACTAAATCTACGTTGCCAATGTAACGCAGCGTTGCCTTATAAGAATGATCGCTCTCAGCCTTCCAGTTCAGTCAACCCTGCAAGCAGTTCCCCTGCTCCAAAGCTTCAGCAAATCGCTGGTTTATACTCCTACTTTGTTTACATGTTCATCAAGTAAAATTGTTGTGAAAGCGTTTTGAGCATTTCGCTAAAGATAAAATCAGGTAGGTGTAGCCCAGGTGATCACGGAACGGCCTGATGACTCGATCTTGGGTTGCTCGTTCCTTTTGGCCGACTGTGCTCATACCAGCACCTCTTTCAGGCGATCGGGAGACCATACGCGCAGCACCAGCTCCCGCAGCACTTTATAGCGTTCTTCATGCTCCGCTTTACCAAAGTGGTCATAGGGCTTGAAATCCAGGTTGTACCGTTCCCGGAACGCTTTGAACTGTGGCTTATTCTGATAGGCCGCAGCGGTAAGGCTCATAGCATAAAGATTTTGGCTGGCATAGTGGGGGAGCTTGTCCTCAAAAATCTTGTCCTGCAAGCTACGATTCACATCTGCTGGGAGGAGCAATAGACTGGCGAAGTGATTCCGCCATTCCTCGAATTCGTTGGTGTTAGCAAAATCACGTCCGCATTTCCTGAAGTTGTTTGCCCATATATGTTCAATATCGAAGGGATTTCTGGGGGTGCGATCGACATAGGAGTCGAACTTGTCAGGCATACCAGACTCCTTCTCAATAAAGGATGTCAGGCGTGCTAGGAGGTGGTAAATATAGCGGCGGCTAAATTGATTCAGATTAAACTCCCAAAGCCCCCCTCTTCCCCTACTAGGGATACCTTCAAAGGACACTTCATCATTGGAAAGCTTTTGTGTCAGGATCTCGACCAGCTCCTCTAAAGGTTTTCGGCGAATATCACGACATAGGAGAAACATTGCGTAAGCTGTGCTGGAGTAGCCAACACGAACGTAGTTGACCACTCGACGCATTAGCCAAATATCGAGATAGGTTGCTGTGGCTGATATCTTGCGACGTACTGTATCGCTGTTATCGGTGTCGCAGAGGGGGGCCAACAGAACCGTATTTTGCCAGGTAAACTCATTATGAGCGTTGTAGAAGATTGCTTCCAACCCTGGCGTGTAGGAACGGCTTGCTGACAGAATGAGTTGGTAGGTTTTGGAAAAGAAGGTGAAGTGATCGGAAATTAACGAAGAGTTAGCCGCCTGGGTACCTAGCTTCAAGTCTGAGCGCTTGTCCCGTACCCAGCGGTGGAAAGCGCTACCGATTAATTCCCAGTCTTTGTCTGCGGCTCCGGCTTTCCGATCGCGAATCGTATCAGCATATTGTGCCCGCAACCAGGCTTTAATGCAGACGGCATCCCGTTCGGGTTCATGGCTCCCGCCCCAGGAAATAAGGTCTAAAACCTGCTGTTTCCAAATTTGGTTTGCGGTGCGCCGTTGGTCGGCATCTTCAATGGGGGCAAGCAGGTAGGCTTTGAGCATATCGACGGGGCTGAGGGGCTTACCCCGGTCATTCATGGTCTCGAAAATGGCGTAGGCATAGTTGTCGTTGTCGGTCGCGATTTCAATGAGACCTACTTTGTTCATTAGCCAGTAAATGAAATTAGGCAAAGCTTCACCTAGTTCACCAGCCAGATCCATTGTTTCAATGTCTTCATAACGGACATATATGTTCTGAACAGATTCATCTTTGCCTTCGGGATTGAAGTCCTTGCCATGAAAAAGTGCATCAATGACAGGCAAACGTTCCTGGATGTCCAGATTGAAGCTGGGTAGCCCCCAGTTATCGCTAAAGATCAGGGGAGCGATTGTCCCAGCAATACCTAAATCCCTTTCCTTGGCAGCATTGTGGAGATAGATAAGCAGCAGAGTCAGCGAGGTAACGCGCTGCTGTCCATCAACCAGGTAGCTCTTACCGTTCCGCTTGCTGACTATGATGGAGCCGAGGAAGTAGTCTTCGTAGGCACTGACCCGTGTGGTGGGATCGCCCTCCCGATAGCAGTTGGAGAATTTATCACGCAGGTCGGAGAGTAGCTCGTCGATGTTCTCCTTCTCCCATTTGTACTCCCGTTGGTACTCGTCGATTGCAAATGATTGGTTTTGCAGAAGCTGTTGAACGGTGCGGTAATGGGGCGTAATTGTACTCATACCAACCTTCTATGGTAAGGAGTTCCTGCCCCTACCTACTGCCAAGCGACCTCTGGAGCAGGAAATTTGTCCTCTCTAATATGCCCTTCAGAAGCTGGAATGTCTCATATTTATTTTTTCTACGAATTTTTGATTTAGGCTTCAGTCGACAGCGGGTTTAGCTGCTCCCATTCCGCTGACGATCGCACCCTGGAAAAGGCTAAACTTTGTACTGCCAATCCATCCGATGGCACGAGTTTTCTGCATAACATGCCCCACATAGGCAAACTTGTCTGGGTTGGAGCGATCGCCCTCACTAGCCTACTCCGGCACTCCGCAGTTTTCCTCAACACAAGTTCCCAAGCTCGCAGCATGGGGGTTTTATGTGGCTGCTTTGTAAAGAGCAAGTGCTTTTTCTAACTTTTGATGAAGGGTATCTACCGGGAAGCGTCTTAGCATAAAACAGAATTTTTTAATGTCCCTGTTTATGTCCGTGGTTATGAGTTATCAAGCACCCAAAAACCTTGATAGAAGCGTAATTCAGCTAGCCCTTACTCTTGTGTATAAGACAGCTAATTTACATCGGCTCATCTATATACAGATGCTCCAAAACCTTGAAAAGTTGAATACCCTGCAACAGACATCCAACAGCATCTTAGGTTTACCTGGAGAAGATGAGGAAATAAATTTTTACATCATGATGCTCCAGCAGCAGTGCGAGAAGCAAAGGAAATATCTGGATGCAGTCTACAAAAGCCAGGATGACCTGCTTCAGCAAATACACAGCATTAACTCTTCAAATGATTGATAAAGTGATGGGCTTGAGAGTAAAGAAGTACTCGTTCTTCATCAGCAAACCGATCCAGAATCCGTAGTTCTTCAAAAGAAATTCTTCCAGCTTACGGTAGATGGGTTTTGGTTTTAGGAGCATCTACCTCGATGCCAGCCACCGCATCAATTAAACTTAGGAGGTTTCTGCATAAGAATTTACCCAGAATGTTGGTGCTTTGCCCGCGGCGCGGGCAAAGCACCAACATTCTGGGGGTAATTTCATTACTGGAAATCTCCTTAGAATCAGTTCTGGCACTTCCTAAATCTATCAAATTCCTAGTAACTACATTTAGTATTATTGACTTGAAATAGTATTACCACAGCTTTCCATAAGCATACCTATATTTTCCCATTTCAAATGCAACACAAAGTTCTAGTGTTATTTTCTCCCAGCTAAGGCTCACCAATCTTCTGTTATTAAAGTTACTCAAATCACTTTCATCAGTAGTTGCGATTATCACCTTCTCTTCTGTTTCTTCTACAATATTTATTGCAGTCGCAATAAGCAGAACATCACCATCGAGGGACTTTTTGTCTGCTAAAACTATTCCTTTATTTCTAGCTTCCCCCCATAGCTGTGCCGCTTTATGTACAATCCCTGTTGTGAGGCGCCAGTATACTAATCTATCAGTCCGTTGTGTTAGTTTATCGAGGCGCTGAATACTAACTATACTCCTGTTCTGAAAGTACTCTCGTCTACACTCGTAATCACAAATCTCTGGTATCCCAAAAAGAAAAGACTCATCCTGCCGAGCCTCAAACCACTGTTTGCACTCTTTCGTTTTTGGGCTATCAGGGTTTGGATTAGACACCTGACTTAATACACCTGTATCAAGTAGGATTATCACGCTCAAACCTATTCCTATAAAACTCCGAAGACTCTCTCATTTCCTCTTCAGAGTATTCTTGCTTCCATTGCTCAACAAGTTCTCTATAGGTAATTTTTCCAGGTTCGCGTGCATTACCACTTGCCCGAATTCTTTTGATTCGCTCAACCCCATCTTCGGAGGATTCAGTCTTTTCTAATTGTTTTTCGATTGCCAATATAATAGTGTCTTTGAATTTCTCAAGAAGGTCATTTCTAACCCCAATACCCGGAAAGAAAATTTGCTCTTTTATTCGAGATTTTGAGAACCGACCAATCCGAGTAGTATATCGGATAATCTTTTTTACATGCTCTTGTGAGGGCTTGCGACGAGCTAAAGCTAGAGCTAAACGTTGATACCTTTGACGTGTTGATGGTAATACAGCGTTCCAATTTTCTGCAACCACTTCCGCTTGTCGAACCATAGCTTCAAAAAGTTCTCGTAAAACCCTCTCCATTAATGGGGCTTCACCATCATCAGGCTGGAACTTCTTATCCTTAAAGTAGGAGTACCACTCTAAGTAAGTTCTGCCCTGCTCATGGGTATGAGCTATAGGGCTAACCGCTGTGGGGGATCCCAATTCTTGATGCAAAAAATCTTGAATCTGATTCTCAAGAAGATCATTGTCAGCCAAGGCGATCTGACTCATACTCCGCCCCATATAAGTAAGTAACTTTTCCCATGCCAATGGTATTGGCAGGAGATAGACTAGGAGCAAAATGATTTGCGCTTTCACTTTCATATTATTCTACCTCTTGCTGTTGTGCTTCTATATCATCTTTGTGGAATTCTTCTACAACGTGAAAGCCTTTACCAGAAGGGGTTTTGGCGTTTTGGCTGTAGATAAATCATTCGACGAAGCTCTGGAAGTCACCCGCATTCATTCCGTGGCCGGGTTGCTGAAGCAACGAGGAACGTTGGTGAGCGATCGCCCCTTCCGCAGCCCCCATCACTCCGCCTCTGGCCCCTCTTTAGTAGGTGGTGGCAGTTTCCCAAAACCCGGCGAAATCTCTCTGGCCCACCGTGGCATCTTGTTTCTGGACGAGCTAACAGAATTTAAACGGGACGTTTTAGAATTCCTTCGTCAGCCGCTTGAGGATGGTTACGTCACCATCTCACGGGCTCGTCAGTCTCTCGGATTTCCTGCCCAATTTACTCTGGTCGCCAGCACCAACCCCTGCCCCTGTGGCTACTTTGGCGATACGGTACAGTCCTGTACCTGTAGCCCTCGCCAGCGCGAACAGTATTGGGCTAAACTTTCCGGACCACTGATGGATCGGATTGATTTACAAGTAGCGGTCAACCGCTTGAAGCCCGAGGAAATGGTGCAGGTATCGGGCGGCGAGAGTTCAGAGGTCGTGCGAGAGCGGGTGGAATTGGCGCGCGATCGCGCTAACCATCGCTTTGTAGACGAAAGCCTGCGCTGCAATGCCGAAATGCAAAGCCGCCACCTGAAAAAATGGTGCCACCTCGACGACAACAGCCGCCTGTTACTGGAAGGAGCCATCCGTAAACTCGGCCTTTCGGCTCGTGCCACCGATCGCGTCCTCAAAGTGGGCCGCACAATCGCAGACCTGGCCGGGGATGAGCAATTGCAAACTCACCACGTTGCCGAAGCAATCCAGTACCGTACCATCGATCGGATGCAATGAGGATATCCACCATGCTGAAACCATTAATTCGAGCGATCGCTATGCGCACAGGGCGACTCAGATGGCTTTACTGCAAAGTCTGTGACCCTTATGGGAATGAATATGCCCAGTATATGCAACGGCATGGCAATTTCTACTCCATGGGGGAAAATTGCAGCATCTTACCATCCACGACATTCACCGATCCGCAATATACCCGCCTCGGAAATAATGTCCACTTCTCGACCTGCACCATTATTGGACATGATGGCAGCATTGCCATGCTGAATCATGCGTTCAATAAAAAGTTGGAAGCCGTTGGAAAAGTCGATATTCGGGACAATGTATTTGTTGGCTATCAAGCCGTCATCTTGCCAGGTGTAACCATTGGCCCGAATGCCATTGTGGCGGCAGGAGCCGTGGTAACGCGCGATGTTTTGGAAGGCCAAATTGTAGCGGGTGTCCCCGCCCGCCCCATTGGTCATGTTGAAGACTTGGTTGAGCGACTAGAACAGCAAGGGCAGAAATTACCCTGGATACACCTGATTCAGCAGCGGCCGGGTGGCTTTGATCCAGCAATGGAACCACTGCTCGTGGAGCTACGCACAGCCTATTTCTTTGCCGATGATGACGTCAATAAGGCAACAGACAGTAGCAGCCAGGATGGTTAGCCCCTCATTAGCCATTTTTGCCGGATGTGCGCTAGACGCGCATCTCACAGAATCTGGATGAGATTAAAACAAACTGAGCTGAGAGGGTGGAGCAGCCAGCGTATTCCAGGGGAGCGCGGGGACAGGCACAGCAGCCGTTTCGAGCAATGCCTGAAAGTGACGGGCAAAGATAACCGATCGCTCCTCCACAGGGCAGTGAACGAAAAAGTAAACCCGTTTGCCAGCCTGGAGCCATTCTGCAACCTGGTGAACCCAGCCCTGCCAATAGGATTCGTTGAAATCCTGGTCGGGATGACTGATGTAGCGCACCAGGCAGAAATCAGTTGTGGAGACAGTGCAGAGGGGGACGCGAGGTTTCTTGCGTTCCGATAGTAACTGAGGGTCATCCTCGCAGTCATAGATTGGGCGGGTATCCAGGCTGACACGTCCCGTTCCCATGTGGGTCAGCAGCTCCGTGAGTCGTTCTTGCTGCGATCGTTGGAACCAGCCGATATGCCGCACCTCTACCGCCAACTCCGCTTCGTCCCGAGGCCACGCTTCCAGAAAAGTGGTGAGGTCAGCGAAGTTCTCAGGGCCGTAGCTGGGCGGCAGTTGGATGAACAGGGGGCCGAGGCGATCGCCCAAACCCTGCATCCGTTTGAGGAAAGCGATCGCCTCCTCAATATGGGGCACCAGTGGCCCTTGATGGGTAATGCCACGATGCAGCTTTGGGCAAAACTGGAACCCTTCAGGCGTCTCATCGGCCCAACGCTTCACCGTATCCGCATCGGGTATCGAGTAAAAAGTGGTGTTCCCCTCAACGGTGGTGAGACGACGGCTGTAGAGGGTGAGAAAATCTCCGGCGCGGGTCTTCGGCGGGAAGAATTCGCCCACCCAGTCTTTGTAGCCCCACAGTGCACACCCAATGCGAAATTCCATAACGTCTACCTTGCTGCCGCAGACCTAAAGCCCTCATTTTACCCAGCCGGATGACAACACGGGGTCAGCGAGAGCTGTTGATCAGCATTGGGGGCCCAACAAGCCATCGGTTATCGAGCTATGATCGCTAAGGATGCCCTTCGGTTCAAGTCACCCCACGTAATAGCGCAGCGCGCATTGATACGGGATGGGGTTGGTTGGTTCGGAGCATGATAAACTCTGCCTTTGCATACCGCTTTATGGATTCTGCTTCGGTTTTACCGCTCGAACATTCGCGTACATTCCAGCGCCCAGAATTGCTCGCTCCAGCCGGTAACTGGGAGTGTGCAAAGGCGGCTGTCGAAAATGGAGCGGATGCCATTTACTTTGGGCTCGATCGCTTCAATGCCCGCATGCGTGCCCAAAACTTCACCGAGGCGGATCTGCCTGATTTGATGGCGTTCCTGCATCTGCGCGGCGTGAAGGGCTATGTCACCGTCAATACACTGGTCTTCCCGGCAGAGCTGCCCGAAGCTGAGCAATACCTGCGCAGCATCATCACCGCTGGAGTGGATGCCATCATTGTGCAAGACGTGGGAATTTGTCGCCTCATCCGTCACCTATCTCCCGACTTTCCCATTCATGCATCCACGCAAATGACCGTCACCAGTAGTGCCGGTGTTGAGTTTGCGAAAAGCCTGGGCTGCAACTTGGTCGTGCTGGCCCGAGAATGCTCCCTGAAAGAAATCCATAAAATCCAATCGCAAGTCGCTGAAACGGGGGCAACCTTACCTCTGGAAGTATTCGTGCATGGAGCACTCTGTGTCGCCTATTCCGGTCAATGCTTGACCAGCGAATCTCTGGGTGGCCGCTCTGCCAATCGGGGCGAATGTGCGCAAGCCTGCCGTATGCCTTACGAATTGATCGCAGACGGCAAGACAGTGGCATTGGGCGATCGCCAATACCTTCTCAGCCCCCAAGACCTTGCCGGATTAGCCGTCCTCCCCGACCTGGTAAAAGCCGGGGTTCACAGCCTCAAAATTGAGGGACGGCTGAAAGCTCCTGAATATGTGGCGAACGTAACCCGCGTGTATCGGCAGGCATTAGATCGCGCCATGGTGGATCTGCCCGTACAGGAACCCTCCGATCGCTACGACCTGGAAATGGCCTTCTCGCGGGGCCTCTATACAGGCTGGTTTGAAGGCATCAACAATCAAGAGTTGGTTCATGCTCGCTTTGGAAAGAAACGGGGCGTGTATCTGGGAGACGTGACGCGAATTCAGGGCGATCGCATCACAATTCGCCAACAAGCTCCACTCAAACCCGGCGACGGTGTCGTATTCGATGCCGGGAAACCCGCCGACCGAGAAGAAGGGGGACGGGTCTACAGCGTTGAGCATCACGGTAAAGACACCATCCTCACCTTTGGGCGGCGCGATCTAGACTGGCGGCGGGTGCAGGTGGGCGATCGCCTCTGGAAAACCAGCGACCCCGAACTCGACAAACACCTGCGTCAAACCTACGCTGGAGACACCCCGCAATTCCAACGCCCTATTTGGATGGAGGTACATGGGGAAGTAGGGATGCCCCTGGTGGCGATCGCTCGTGACGAGATCGGCCACGTAGCCCAGGTGGAATCCGAGATGCCCCTGGTGGAAGCGGAAAAGCAGCCGTTGGGGGGCGATCGCCTCACCGCACAGTTTGGCCGTTTGGGTGGAACACCCTTCCGCCTGGAGACGCTGACAACCCATCTTCACGGCAATGTGATGCTGCCCGTCAGCGAGATGAACCGGATGCGGCGTGACCTGGTCAGCCAGATGGAAAACCTGCGTCGTCAGCCCAAACGCTGGGCACTCAACGCAGACGCATCCTACCGCCAGCTCATGCCTCCCATGGCTCCTGCCGTCGTAGCCCAGAAGCCAGAACTGATCGTGCTGGTGCGCAACCTGGCCCAACTGGATGCCGCCTTACAAGCTGGCATCGAAACCCTTTACTGCGAGTTCGAAGATCCCCGTCGCTATCGAGAAGCGATGCAGCGCGTCCGAGAGTTTCGAGGTGAAAGCGCCACACCGAAGCTGTTCGTCGCGCCTCCACGCATCACCAAACCCGGAGAAAACTGGATTTTGGATCAGGTGCGTAGTAGCCAAGCTGACGGTTATCTCGTTCGTAATTATGATCAGTTGCGCTACTTTGCTGATGCTCCCTGTGTCGGAGATTTTCCCCTCAATGTCGCCAATCCCATCACAGCCAGCCACTTCCACAACCTTGGAATTCCACGGCTAACAGCCTCCTACGACCTCAACATTCATCAACTTGAGAATTTGCTAACAGCGTGTCCGCCTTCCTGGTTAGAGGTCACAATCCATCAACACATGCCGATGTTCCACATGGAGCATTGTGTATTTTGTGCATTCCTTTCCGAAGGCACCGACTTTACAAATTGTGGTCGCCCGTGTGAACAACATGATGTGAAATTGCGCGATCGCACCAACACCGAACACATTCTCCAAGCCGACGCAGGCTGCCGCAACACCGTCTTCAACGGCGTTGCACAAACCGGTGCAGAATATGTACAACGGCTTCTCCAATTAGGTCTACGTCATTTCCGCATAGAATTCCTAAACGAATCACCCGAACAAGTCGGACGAGCGATCGCCCTCTATCATCAACTCCTCAACAGCGAAATCAGCGGAGCCCAACTCTGGAAAACCTTAAAGCTGCAAAACCAGCTCGGCGTAACTCGCGGCCCCATGGGCGTTTAATTACAAAGCTCAGCACACATACAAATAGCAGTGAAACACGCCCAAACCTGGGGGCCCAAAAACTCGGGGTCTGCTTCAAAACCCCAGCAAAGCGAAGCGACCTAACACCTCCCATGCAAGGCCTCCTTGCCGAGGGGGGTCTGGGGGGACGGGCAGCCGTCCCCCCACTCGGGGGGTTTGGGGGGCGACGCGCCCCCAAGCCAAGCGTAGGCAAACACCCCAGCTTACATCAGAGTTATTGCTTGAAAAGCCGTGCGGAGCAAAGCTTTTCAAGCAATAACCCTCCCAGTTCTGAACACGTAACCCTAGGATGCATCCCACTTTTGTAAGTGAAGCGGGCTTCGCCCGCTTCACTTACAAAAGTGGGTTTCCAAATTTGCAGAAGTGGGGTGCACCCTAGCCCTATACTAATCAGCCACAGGCCGAAGTAAATCCCGAAAGAGTACAACATCAATTCCCAAAGTTTTGTACCCAACCTGCTCAAAAAGCACAACAATCTTGTCCCCTTCATAACGCATCACCTCACCTTCACCCCAGCTCTTATGGGCAACCCGACTGGCAATCGGGAACGGTTGGCGATCGCTCTCCTCCACCACGACCCCAGCCCTACAGGAATCACAATAGTCGCAAGGAGCCTCAAACGCTTCACCAAAGTAATTGAGCAAATATTTACGGCGACAATCGCGCACTTCCGCATAACCGCGCATCATTTCCAGACGCGATCGCTCAAAGTTCTGACGCCGCTCCTGAGCCGCGATCGCCGCTTCAGCTGCCGTAGATGTATCTTCCAGGCCACCCGCAACCACTTCTCCCGTAGGGGTCAGTTCGATCGCCTCCGCTTCCGCCAGACGCTGCAACGTTGCTTTCAGCTTGGCTTTAGATAAATCAAGTTGCTCGGCTAAATCCTTGGGGTCAACGGGCTCATCTTGATTTTGCAAAACCTCAGCAACTTGTTCTACATGCTCAGGTTCAATCCGAGTCTTGCTGGCAAAAAAGCGCCGCAATTTCAAATCATCAGTGTTGTAGAACAAAATAGCCTGAGCCGCTTCGCCATCTCGACCAGCACGACCAAACTCCTGATAGTAGGAGTCTACAGAGTCGCTAATGTCGGCATGAAAGACAAACCGCACATTGGGCTTATCCACTCCCATCCCAAAGGCCGTAGTAGCCACCAGCACCTCGATTTCGTCAGTCATAAAGCGAGTTTCAATCGCCCCTCGATCATCATGCTTTAACCCTGCATGATAGTGTTCAGCCTGGATGCCTTGCTCCTGTAGAAGGGTAGCAATCTCCTCAGTACGCTTGCGAGTTGCAGCATAAACAATACCCGGCTTAGCCGACTGCATCACCTGTTTAACCAAAGCTTCCTGCTTTTCAGCTTCATCCTGCACCCGATGAACAGCCAGGAAAATGTTCGGGCGATCGAACCCTTCTACAATGACCTCGGGCTTCTTCATATTCAGCCGTTGCACGATTTCATCTCGCACCGGAGGCGCAGCGGTTGCTGTCAGAGCCAGAATACGGGGATGATCGAGCGCTTCAATCACCTGTCCCAGACGCAAATAATCGGGGCGAAAGTCATGGCCCCAGGCACTAATGCAATGCGCTTCGTCAATCACAAACAGCGAGGGTTTTGCCGATCGCAACCGTTCTAAAGTTTCGCTCTGGTTAAACTGCTCGGGCGCAAGGAAGAGAAATTCGCTCGTCCCTGACTCCCAGGCTGCAAACCCCTCCTCTCGCTCCGCGGCACTTAAAGACGAGTTGATGACAGTGGCTTCGCCGACATCTTGCTGGGCGATCGCCTGAGCCTGGTCCCGCTGCAAGGCCATCAGCGGTGAGACCACCACCGTCGCCCCCGGCATCATGTAGGCCGCCAGCTGATAAATAGCCGACTTGCCGGAGCCCGTAGGCATCACAGCCAGGGTATCGTGCCCTGCTAAGACTGCCTGCACAGCCCGTTCCTGACCGGGGTAAAGTTTGTCATAGCCGAACCGTTCCTGAGCAAGTTGATGGAGGTTGGGTGTTTTTGCTTTGGCTGCTTTGGGCATAGTGGAGCGATCGCCTGCGTTTGAGGGGGCAACACTAAGGCATATCTCAAAACCGTCTGGAGGGACTGATTTCCCGCCACGAAGCGTACGGCAAATCAACGTCTAAAACAGTCCTTAGTATGGGTCAGCATAATGAAGCCCTATACACAAAAAAACCGATACAGGACAGAGATGTGAGGCTCATGAGCTATCCAGAGATGGAAGTTGAAGTCGAGCTCAGGAACAAGTGGGATACCTCCCGCCCTACCCTTCCTCAATAGACCTCCTGCATCAATCGGTTTCTGAGGGCGTGAATCGTTGCACAGCTTTGCCATGCAACGATTCACGCAGCAGGTTTAATCCTTCCTTCCTGAATCTCTATAGTTATGCCTCAGCAGTTGCTATCACTTTCCTGCCGCGAATGCACCCACAACCCCGTATGATCAAGGGCAGCAGCGTTATGCCTTTGGCCTTTATTTAGATCACAATGCCCGTTATTTGGGAATTAGATTTTTACTCACGCCCCCTGGTGGATGAGAACCAGAAGAAACTCTGGGAAGTTTTAATTTGCGAAAGTCCCCTGGACATTACCCAGCCAGTAGACTCTTTATTCCAATTTTCAAAACTTTGCGCCAACACAGAAGTTAACTCGGTCTTTTTGCAAGAAGCCATTAAGGAGGCGATCGCCCAGGCACCCAGGCGCCCTGACAAAATCCGCTTCTTCCGGCGGCAAATGACAAATATGATTCTCAAGGGGTGCGAGGGAGCAGGACTACCCGCCCAAGCCAGCCGCCGCACCATCGCCCTCAACCGTTGGATTGAGCAGCGCATGGCCGAGGTGTATCCCACCTACCCCAACTACAAAGAAAGCCCAAACCCCTCGGTATCGATGGGAATGCCGGTGCCCCAGCCCTTACCCGACCAACTTATCGGCCAGCAATGGGCCTTTGTCACCCTGGCAGCCTCCGCCTTCGCCGAGATGCCCGAGTGGGACATTGACTTCCGAGAATCCTTTCCGCTAGAGCTGGCTGACCTCAGCCCTGATACAGTTGTGCCGGGTCTGCTGATCTTTTCCCCACGAGCGCTGCCCCTGGCCGCATGGATGTCAGGGCTGGAGTTGGCCTGCGTGAAATATTTGCCAGGAGACACACCGCAACTGCTGCTGGAATCAGGCAGCAATGAGGCCTGGATTCTCTCAAATCTCAATACTGCTGATATGCGGCAGGAAGCCGAGAACTTTGAGAAGACCAAGCAACAAGCAAATCAGGTGCATTTTCTCGGGGTGCAGACTGACCCAGACTCCGAAAGTTTTACCGGGTTCTGGCTGTTGCAGGAACTGAATCTAGCGTAATGTCCCCCGATCCCAGAAGATGGGTAAGAGAGAAAAACGGGGAGGCGATTCTCTTTCAGAGAGGCTTCGCCAACGCGCCGATGGTCTAACGGAGTCAAGGCAGCACCGTAGGAGTTGTCTTGCGGGTAGTTCGTGGGTTCGTAGGTTTTAACGTCTGAGGTCTTTCGTGACACAGGTATGGGGTCAGATTATCTCGATTCTTCATCACGAGCGGAAGCATTACTAGAGCTTGCGCTCCGCTCAGGTGCCGAGGCGGCAGAGGTGTATCAATCTCAGTCGCTCTCACGGCCCGTGTTTTTTGAGGGCAATCGGCTTAAGCAACTGGAGGTTTCCCAGGCCGAAGGCATTGCCCTACGGCTTTGGCGTGACAATCGGCCCGGGCTAGCCGTTGCCTATGGCCCAGTCGAACCACAAGATTTAGTGGATCGGGCGATCGCTCTCAGCACCCTAAACGAACCTGAAACCATCGATTTATCAGCCGCAACCCCGAAGGTTTATCCCGATGTGGGAGAGACCGTCCCTGTAGAGCAGCTCGTCGCCTGGGGGAAAGAGGCGATCGCCTATGTGCGCGATCGCGTTCCCGAAATCCTCTGCTCCTCCGAGTGGGAATGCGACATCGAGACGACTCGCCTGCTCAACTCCGAAGGGTTAGATTGCGGTTACACCGACACAACCCTGAGTTGCTACCTGGAAGCAGAACTGATCCGCGGCGACGACTTTCTGAACATTGCGGATGGGCAAACCGAACGGGGTAGCCTCGACCCCATCGGCCTTGCCGAGCAAATTGTGCAGCGCTTGGAGTGGGCCCATACCAACATCAACCCTCCCAGCGGTCGCATGCCCGTGTTATTCACCTCCAAAGCCGCAGATATGCTCTGGGGCACCATTCAGGCCGCTATGAGTGGCAAGCAGGTGATTGAACGGGCATCCCCCTGGAGCGAGCATCTGGGTGAACCCGTCCTTTCTCCCCTCATCACCATTACCCAAGACCCGGATGCAGGCCCCTTCAGTTGTCCGTTTGATGACGAAGGCATACCCACTCAGCCCATTACCTTTATTAAAGAAGGGGTACTCCAGCTCTTCTACACCGATCACAAAATTGGTCGGGCTTTGGGAAGTGGCACAACCGGCAACGGTTTCCGTCCGGGCTTGGGCAGCTATCCGGCTCCCGGTCTGTTTAATCTGCTGGTTCAGGCCGGGGTACAACCCCTACACAATCTGATCGGCAATCTTAAGCACGGCCTCATCATTGATCAAATGCTCGGCGGCGGTGCAGGCATTTCTGGAGATTTTTCGATCAACGTCGATCTAGGCTACTACGTTCGAAATGGCGAGATCTTGGGGCGCGTGAAAGACACGATGGTGGCCGGCAACGTTTACACCGCTCTAAAAAATGTCGTGGATATTGGTGAAGATGCTGTCTGGAATGGAGCCTGCTATACCCCCTCAATCACAGTGGATGGACTATCCGTCATTGGGAGGCATGACGGATAGTTTTACACCCCAACCTGGGGACTTGCTGTTTCAGCAAAAGGATATGTCCCCCATCCATCGCGTCATCAGCCAAGCTTTTCGAGGGTATCGAGGCTACTCCTTCAACCACGTCGCCCTCTGCATCGATGAACAGCGCGTCGTTGAGGCGACTACTCCTACTGTGCAATACACCGACATCTCGGTATTTCTCAACAGTTCGAGCAAAGACACCTATGAAAGACCTCGGGTTTGGGTGTTTCGCCTGACACCCGCCTACCGCTATCTGATCCGGGGAGCGATCGCCCACGCCCAAACGCTCCTGGGTCTGCCTTATAACCGAGATTTTGGCGATCGCAAAGACTCCTACTATTGCAGCGAGCTCATTCTCGACAGCTTCCGCTACGCCAACCAGGGCATCCCCCTGTTTCCAGAGACCCCGATGAACTTCAAAGATCCGGCAACAGGCGAGTTCTTTGAGTACTGGGTGAACCATTACCGCCAACTCAAAAAACCGATCCCTCACGGCAAACCAGGCTCCCACCCATCCCTGCTCACCCTCTCCGACAAATTAGATCCCATCCACCTCTACGGCGAGCTACTCCCATAACCTCATCAAGGTAACCTCAGTTCGGGATAAGCTGAAGTGCTCATTTTGGCGTGCGCAAAGCGCACGCCAAAATGAGCGTTTTCGAGTGCCGCGCAACGCGCGGCACTCGAAAACGCCCTTAACCCGAACTCAGGTAAGGTAAGCTCACGTGCCTGTTTTGGCGTGCTCAAAGCGCCCACCAAAATAAGTTTTGTCAAAGGGCGCGCGAAGCAGCCTCCCGAAAATGCAAAACCTCCTAGGCCGAAGGGGCCTGGGGGACGGGCCGCCGTTTCCCGGTCGGGAGGTTTGGAGGGCGACGCACCTCCGAATTTAGTGCATGTTTTGTGTGTGGTGTTCCGCGCACCACACACAAAACATGCACTAAATTCTGTATTTCTAAGGGTCTAGAAATTGCCGAATAACTTCCAACAAATGTTTCAGACTAACGGGTTTACTCAGATATTGATTCGCACCCGCATTCATACAGTGATCCTGATCGCCTGGCATCACTAAGGCAGTCATCGCGATGATAGGAATGACATCCAATCTTGCATCTGCGCGAATACGGCGAATTGCCTCTAAACCATCTATTCCGGGCATTTGAATATCCATCAAAATCAAATCAGGCCGATGAGTGCGGGCCATCGCAACAGCCTCTGCACCATCCCTAACAACCAACATGCGATAGTTGCGGGCCTCCAGATAAGTTCTGAAGGTCGCCACGTTGGTTTCGTTGTCTTCAGCCAGCAGAATGAGGGGGGCGATCGCCCCCTCCCCCTCTATCTCGGCTTCCATGCACTCTACAAACCCAGCCGCCAGAGGTTGCACCAGTTCGCTCGACACAGGCACACGATATGGAAGCGCCACGGTAAAACAGCTCCCTTGACCCAGGGAACTTTCAACTATCACCTGCCCCCCATGCAGTTCGGTAATCTGCTTAACCATCGCCAGCCCCAGCCCTGTACCTGTTTGTTGACGATTCAGGTTGCTGTCAATCTGCACAAAGGGTTGGAAGAGCCGCCGCAAATCTGTTTCGGTGATGCCAATCCCAGTATCTGTAATTTGAAATAAAACCAGTGGCGAATCTTGAGCCACCAACTGAGGTGGGACCGTTGCCAGGCCATCCCAGGTGTTGCCCCGGCCCACAACCACTGTGAGGCTCACCTGACCGCCCTCCGGCGTAAATTTCACCGCATTCGTTAACAGGTTAATTAGAACCTGCCGCATCCGCCGCTCATCGAGCGTAATAGCCTTGAGGCTCTTTGAAATGTGACTCGTAATTTTAATGCCCTTTTGAAAAGCCTGCTGTTTAACAAACAGCAAGCTGGATTCACAGAGATTCTCGACCAACACCGAATCTAAATACAATTCCATATTGCCAGAGGCAATTTTAGCCAAATCGAGAATATCGTTAATCAGTTCTAACAGGTGTCGCCCACTCTTCTCAACGATGCTCAGTGCCTGTTGCTGCCGTTCATTCAGCGATCCTAAAAGCTCTTCTTGAAGTGCCTCTGACATCCCTAAAATTGCATTCAAGGGAGTCCGTAGTTCGTGGCTCATATTCGCCAGGAATTCATCCTTGAGGCGGGTAGCACGGGCCAACTCTTCGTTGGTTTGCAGCAATTGGACTTCGTATTGTTTACGCTCTGTAATATCACGTGATGTTGCCAAAATTTGAAAGACTTGACCGTTGTCATCAAAAATTGGAGTCACGACGACATCCCACCATCTTAGGTTGCCTCTGGCAGTTGGGCAGCACCCTTGAAAGCGTGCCAGTTCGCCATTAATTGCCTGGATGAGGGCGGCTTCTGCAGATGGGTGGTACTCCGCAGGCCAAAAATCCACCCACTTTGTATTGTGAAAAACGCTTAAATCATCCACTTCTAAGAGGCATTTCCCCCCCTCATTGAGATAGACAAGATAACCATTCAAATCGATCGCTTTAATACAATCACTACTACTTTCAATTAGTCGTTGCTTAAACTCTTCGCTCTGGCGAAGTGAGAGTTCAACTTGTTTGCGATCGCTAATATCAAAATTAATACCAATCATGCTGCGGGGCTTGCCCTCCGCATCCCGTACCACCATGCCGTAGGTTTTAATAAACCGAATCCGACCATCCGGAAGCACAATTCGAAACTCGGTATCATAGTCTGCCTCACCCATCAGTGCTTGCTGAAGGGCGGCTTCTGTAGGGGCCAAATCATCGGGATGAACTCTATTTCGCCAAACTTCATTGTCGAATGGAGCATCCGTTTGGCGTGAAACTTCGTACAACTCACAAATGCGATCATCCCAGATGGTTGTATTGTTTGTAAGATCCCAATCCCAACAGCCAATTGCTGCCGACTTGAGAGCCAGGGTGAGCCGTTCCGAAAGCCGTTTCAGTTCGGCCTCAGCCCGTTTTCGACTGGTAATATCGCGCACAACCACCAGCACATCATCCTTGAGTAAAGGCACGATGCGGGCTTCCTCACAACAGACTTGCCCCTGGTTGAGAAACTGATACTCCTGGCGCTGCAGTTGTCCCGTTTGAAGCGCCTGCTCCGCCAAAGAAATCCGTTCTCGGGCAATATCCAGAGGCAAAATTTCTAAAATAGAATGTCCGTCAACCGCGCCATGCCCCCCCAGATAACGAATTGCTCCTACGTTAGTAGCTCCCATTTGCTGCCCATCTCGGCGCATTCGTACCAGGGCATCCGGAATCGCTTCCATGAGCGCACGATTTGTGGCTTCGCTCTGCTTCAGAGCCTCCTCTACCGTTTTGCGCTGGGTAATGTCAACATTGACTCCCGTCACAACCCAACAGGCTTCAGCAGCGTTGTAGTAAGTCGTGTAGGTAGCGGAAATCCATTTGAGACAGCCATTAGAATGTCGAAATCGGTAATCCAGCAGGCCGGATTCACCTTTAGCTTGAATGTTTTTTAACACCGTCTCGATGACAGGCAAATCCTCAGGAGGCACCCGAGAAAGCCAAAGAGATTTATCGGCTACAAACTCATCTTCGGTATATCCAAAAATGGCTTCGCACCCTTTGGAGTAGTAGTCGTATTCAAACGTCCCGTCTGCCAATAGCCGGTATCCAATAATCCCAGCATCGGCACTATTGAGAATATCGCTGAGTTGCTTTTGAGAGGCCCGGAGTGCGAGTTCCAGTTGTTTGCGATCGCTGATATCGGCAAAGTAGCCAACGATCTCCAGGGGATTTCCGTGGGCATCTCGTACCAGCCGCAGTTCGTTCCGTGCCCACAAGTAATACCCAGCCTTATGGAGAAAGCGGTATTCCTGAATATGCTTCCCCTGTTCCAGCACAAGGGGCATTCCTGCAAGAATCTGGGGAGCATCTTGGGGATGAATATGCTCAACCCAGAAATTTGCATTCGCCAACACCTCGGTTGCCGTGTAGCCACTCAAGTTCAAGATATTGTCGCTGACAAACGTCGCTGCATAGTTTCCAAAGGGCTGACAGGTAAAGATCACAGCAGGGCTAGAAGAAAGCACAAATTGCAACCGTTCCCAAAGCAATTGGGCCTCTAATTCCGCCTCTTTACGTCGGCTGATGTCCATTTCAGAACCGATAATCCGTATCGGGACTCCCGTTTCATCCCAGAGGGCTTGCCCCCGGTCGAGAATCCAAATGTGGCTGCCATCTTTGCGCTGAATCCGGTACTCTTCCTGGTAAAAAGCGGTTTTCTGAGCCAGATGGTCTGCAAGAGCCGACAGGACGCGATCGCGATCATCCAGATGAATGCGCTCAGTCCATTCCTCCGGTGTACTGCCTGACTCATGCTCAGACAGACCTCGTAGTTCCCGCCAGCGTTTTGTACGAAAAGTTTCCCCCGTTTTTATATTCCAATCCCATAGGGAAGCATCGCTGCCTTGCAGTGCCAACTGCCAACGTTCATCACTTTCGCGCAGGGCTGCTGTACGTTGTGCAACTCTGACTTCTAGCTCCTGATTAAGCTGAGCGAGAGCAACCTCAGCCTGCTTGCGCTCGGTTACATCCCGAATCATGATCAGCACAATATTTTGATCAATCGGGCTAACGCGTACCTCCTCCCAGCACATTTCTCCATCCAATTCGAGGTGCTGTTCATAGACCTGCACCATGCCAGTTTTGAAGGCTTGCTCAACGACTTGCGATCGCTGAACCGCTATCGATGTGGGCAGCCAATCATCTCCTGTTGGGAATTCCAGGCCAGCGGGCGGCATCAACACTTTCCGCAGGGAACCACCACTTAACATCTCCAGATACTCGCCCTGCCGATTCATGCGAATGAGCAAATCGGGAATGGCATTGATGATGGCGCGGTTGGTCGCTTCACTGACGATGACCGAATCTGTGACCTGATCCAGGACTTGCGCCTGGTGCCGCAGAGTTGCTTCTAGTTGCTTGGCCGCGCTAATATCGCGACCTTCGGCAATGAGCATAACCACCTGCCCTGCCTCATCCCATACCGGTCGGAGCGAGAAATCGACAGGTACCAACTGCGTCTCAGCCGTTAATATCTCAACCTCATAACGAATGAATTTGCCCTCAGCCGCTTGAGCGATCGCGCCCCTCAACTGCTCGCGCACGACCTGAGAAACGTCCCACCAGGGCGTTTCCCAGAATGAGCAGTTTACAACGTCCTCTAACTGCAAGCCCTTAAAGATCAAGGCCGTTTGATTGGCCTCCAACAGTGTTCCGTCAGGAGCCAGCACTCCCGTCAAATGAAATGTGTTGTCAAAAATGCCTCGAAATTTGCGTTCACTAGCAGCCAGGGCATGAGTACGCTCGGCAACCTTCCGCTCCAGGGAGGCATTTAGGGTTTGAAGGTTTTGATAGAGGGTTGCCTGCTGAATAGCGATCGCCAGATGCACGGACAACTGCTGAAGTAATCGAATATCAGTTGCTTCCCAATCACGGGGTGCAGCGCACTGATGCACAACTAACAATCCCCAAAGCGGCTTGGCTGCGTTTGGCAACAGAATCGGCACCACCAGGTTGGCCCGCACCTGATACCGTTCCAAAAGCTGGATATGACAAGCTGTCAGATTGGCTGCGTAAATATCAGAGACCGCCGAATAATGGCCATCCCGATAATTTCCACCCAGATTTTCTTGGAAGCACGTATCCATAACGGATATCAGCAAGCACGATTGCCAGGGAGGAATCACATCCTCCGCGACAATCGTTCCACTCATATCCGGGTTAAATTGGTAAATAACGACGCGATCGGCATTGACGAATGCCCGAACTTCTTCAACAATCGCCTGAAAGATTTCATCCAGAGACAAATATTTTCGAATGCGAAGTGCCATTTCAGCAATGACGGCTTCCTGCTGGTGCGATCGGGTGAGTTGGCGGGTGAGGAGGGCGCGATCGCATACCTGATGGCAATAGGCCTGCAGTGAAACCGACGTAATCTCTTCTTTCAGCAGGTACTCCGCGGCTCCTAGCTTCATAGCCTGAACCACAACCCGTGGATCTCCCTGATCCGCTACGATAATGACCGGCAACTGACTGGCTGGCTCGGTACGGATTGCTTTGAGAAATTCCAAGCCATCCCCATCAGGCAACTGCAAATCCAACAACACCAGGTCAGGGCTCTGTGCGTGCCATACCTGCACAGCACCCTCCAAACTCTCAGCTTCGAGAAAGTAGTAGGACTGCTTCGGTTGAGATTTCAAATATTGAATGTAAATTGCCCGGTTGCCTGGCGAATTATCTACGATCAGGAGCTTCGGCAGGCAGGGGATATGCTGGGCAATCATAGGATGCAAGCATTTTTGGAAGGGGGTAATCTTTAGGCCATTCTATGGTGCAGCAATTTGTCAGGAATCCGAGATCCTTCGTAGAAAGTAAATACCCCTTCATAAAAGCCAACAACAGTTCTTACAGAAGAACATAAAATCTTCAACTCATCGACGCCAAGTAATTATGGAATAAAGGTTCCAGGCATTAATTGAGAAGCTTTATGTAGGAACATCCTATTTTCTATACGACTGTTTTGAACGGCATTTCGGCATTATTTAGAGCACCATCTTCCCCTACATTGTGCATTATCCCCGAGGATTCCCTTAATCTAAACTGACGTTTTTTTACATGCGTTATGCGATCGCCATTTCCACTTTCGGATCGATCTCCCGAGGATACACTAACCAAATCTTTTGCAGGGGCTGTGTCAAAGTACGAAGCAACGGTGACACATCGCTAATTTCCTGCAAACCATCCTCCGTTTGCAGTTTAATCCCTCGCTGATAAAGGGTATAACCGCGATTCCAGGCCACGCGAATGCCACAGTAATAATTGGGGACAAAACCGGCCTGTTGCAAGCGTGGTTGGAGAGCCTCCAGCAGGGCTTGCTGGGCCTTAGAACTATAGGGGCTAATATCAAGCGTCTTCGGTAAATCGCGGTTCATAAAGCGGCGGCAGAGATCTGCAAGAATCGGGTCAGCATGCCGTTGCCACCGTTGCAGATGGTAGACGAAAAGGTTGTCATCAGCCGCTAAATAGTGTTTCAGGGGGAGGCGATCGCCGTCGCCCCGCAACCAACCTGCCATTACCTCATCAGCATCCAGATTACCCTCGGCAAAATGTTCTTTCGCCCGCCGAAATGCCTGTTCTAAAACCCAGGTCGCCGCAATATTTTTCGGATGGTGATAAATCTGGGCATACATAAAAAACCGCACGATGAGATAGTGTTCAATCGCAGTGATGCCTTTGCGAGCCACCACCAACTGCTGGCTCGCTGGATCAAACTTCATAGCCATCAGAATCCGGTCTAAATCCAACCGCCCATAGGAAGCCCCTGTGAAGTAGCTGTCACGCATTAAATAATCGAGGCGATCGCAATCCAACTGGCTCGACACCAACTGCCACACCAGCGGAACGTTATGCTGCTTGGCATACACCTGTCGCAGTTGCCCCAGCAGTTCCGGGTCGTAGCTATCCAACACCTCTCGAATAGCGTGGGATTCTCCTAAAATGCGACCTGTCCAGACTTCGTGATGGGTTCCAAAAATGTCTTCACAGGTATGGCTAAATGGCCCATGTCCTAAATCATGCAATAACGCTGCGCAGAGGACAGTGGCCCGGTAGGGCTGTAGCTCCGGGTTATCTTGCGCCAGTAGATCAAAGGCGCGACGGGCGATCGCCATCACCCCCAGCGAATGGGTAAACCGAGAGGATTCAGCCCCATGAAACGTAAGGCTAGCGGCTCCCAGTTGACGAATGCGGCGTAGTCGTTGAAACTCAGGCGTATCAATCAAGTGAACCAGTAGGGCTTCATCCGGTCGTTGGCGGTTCAATGTAATTGCACCATGCAACGGGTCGTGATAGGTGCGGCTAGACGACCGGGACGGGGAGGCAGTCATGGGAATAGTACCAACGCTCTAGTCACATTAAAGCCCACCCATTTTGGTTCTGACGTCCTCCAAGAGCTAGGGCCTGTTTTATAGCAATGGCAATGTGCTGTACTTAATCGACGCAGTACTCAGCATCCAACTAAAGAGCGGGGGAACTAAGTTCCCCCGCTCTTCAGTTGGATGGATTTTGTAATCGCTTCAGGATGCTTGAGCTACGGTAACCTGCTTCGTTAAACACTCAACTGCCGCCTGAAACTGTGGGTCAACATCGGTGCCCAACTGGTTCCGATTCAGGGGGTCTGCCTCAATCACGACGTCAGGCATAATACCCTGACGGTTAATGTCGTGGTGGTCGGGTGTTTCATAGCGGGCAATGGTCACCGCCAATCCGGAGCCGTCTGACAGGCTAAATAGAGATTGAATCAGCCCCTTACCAAAGGTGCGATCGCCAACCAATTGCGCCCGATGGTTGTCTTGCAGTGCCCCCGCCAAAATCTCACTCGCACTTGCAGTTCCCTGGTTGACCAGCACGACCAAGGGTTTGTCCGTTAATGCCTGACCATGGGCAAAAAAGCTGTCTTGAATGCCGTCGCGGTTAACCGTGTAAACAACCGTCGCATCATCCAACCACAGCCGCGCAATATCAATCCCCGCTTGCAATAGGCCACCAGGGTTGTTGCGTAAGTCCAGGATGTACGACACCGCTCCCTGCTGATCCAACTTGCCGACGGCATGGGCCACTTCACTGGCAGCATTGGCATTGAATTGGCTGAGACGAATGTAACCAATCTTTAAGTCTTTCTCATTTCGCAACTCGGCGACCACGGGGTTAAGGGTGATGCGATCGCGCACCAACTGCACATCCTCAGGGCTACCCTCGTCCCGCCCTAGGGTCAGCTCTACAATGGTCCCAACAGGACCGCGCATACGCTCGGCTGCCTCGTCCAAAGTCAGATTTTTGGCAGGAACACCATTGATTTTGAGAATGCGATCGTTCGGCTGAATCCCAGCCCGATCAGCTGGAGAGCCTTCAATAGGCGCAATTACGCGCAAATCACCCGTTTCTAACTCTTGAGTAATCTGAAGGCCAATACCATTCAACTCGCCCGATGTATTGGTCTGCAAGCTCCGATACTGGTCAGGCTTGAGCAGACGTGTGTAGGGGTCATCCAGGGATGCCAACATTTTTTGAATGGCGCTATAGGCATCGTCCCGGGTATCGAGACGCTGTTGCAGAGCTTTTTGCCGCACCATCCACCAGTTCTGATGGTTGAAGGTGCTATCAACATAAGCCCGGTCCACAATCCGCCAGACTTCGCTGAGTAATTTTTGTTCATCCGTGAAGGCAGAGGATGCCGGAGTCCAGAGGCTCAAACTGGCCACCAGCACAAGCAGGAGCAATCCGAATCGCAAAATCCATCTTTTCATAAGCTCATCTTAAACCAACACTTTTCAATCCTCTGGACAGTTTTTCTAGAACCCTATGATTTTGTTCAGTGCACAGGATTTGCAAATTAGGGGTTTCAAAAGACCTGACTAAACTTTCTCAGCATTTAATAAGGCTTCGGAGAAGTTGATTACTTCTGACTTATAAGACTTAAGACATCACCGGCCAAACAATCATTTAGAAGTTCCAGCCTTAGGAGGACTGCAGAATCTTCCATATAGATACCGATTGGCAACAGGAGCTGTTCAAAAGGAGTACCGCTTGCCTACCCCTGGTTCTCATATGTTGCCCGTCTCTATGCTCAAAATGGCACAGTTTGCTCAGCGGATTCCCATTTTTTTTCGGCGGAAAGCCGCAAGGGGCAACGGATCAAAACCCTGATAGACTGTGTTACATTTTTAAGAAATCGCAGTATTTTATATCCCCCCTCTTGCTTCATGTTTACAAAGCAGGTAACTGACTCCAAAGCCTACCAGTGGTTTGAGGAACGACTGGAAATTCAGGCGCTCGCTGATGACATTAGCAGTAAATACGTTCCTCCTCACGTCAACATCTTTTACTGCCTGGGTGGGATCACACTGGTGTGCTTCCTGATCCAGTTTGCTACCGGCTTTGCCATGACCTTCTACTACAAGCCCACCGTTACTGATGCGTTTGCCTCTGTGCAATACCTCATGACTGACGTGAGCTTTGGTTGGTTGATCCGCTCCATCCATCGCTGGTCTGCCAGCATGATGGTGCTGATGATGATTCTGCACGTCTTCCGCGTGTATCTGACAGGTGGCTTCAAGAAGCCCCGTGAGCTGACCTGGATCACGGGCGTAACTCTCGCTGTGATTACGGTTTCCTTTGGGGTAACGGGCTACTCCCTTCCCTGGGACCAGGTTGGCTACTGGGCAGTGAAAATCGTTTCTGGCGTTCCTGAAGCTATTCCGGTTGTCGGTTCTCTGATGGTAGAACTGCTGCGGGGTGGTCAGAGCGTTGGTCAAGCGACTCTCACTCGTTTCTATAGCCTTCACACCTTCGTGCTGCCCTGGCTGATTGCTGTGTTCATGCTGGCCCACTTCCTGATGATCCGGAAGCAAGGGATCTCTGGGCCGTTGTAAATAACGATTCGCAGGGGCAGGGTAGAATAACTATCCTTCCCCTTTGGTCGCTACTTCCCTTTTTTCAACTCCCTGCAAGCCTTGTTAAAGGAGAACATTTGAGACATGGCCACGATTAAAAAGCCGGATCTGAGCGATCCCGCATTGCGCGAGAAGCTTAAGAAAGGGATGGGTCACAACTACTATGGTGAACCTGCCTGGCCAAATGACTTGCTGTACATCTTCCCCGTGGTAATTCTGGGGACGATCGCTTGCGTCGTTTGCCTTGCGGTTCTAGATCCCGCAGTAGTCGGTGAGCCTGCTAACCCCTTCGCAACTCCTCTGGAAATTTTGCCAGAGTGGTACCTGTACCCTGCCTTCCAAATCCTGCGCGTTGTTCCTAACAAACTGCTAGGAATTTCGCTACAAACTGCGATTCCTCTCGGTCTGATGCTGATTCCTTTCATCGAGAGCGTTAACAAGTTCCAGAACCCGTTCCGTCGCCCTGTTGCGACCACGCTGTTCTTGTTTGGAACTGCGTTCACCCTCTACCTAGGTATCGGCGCAACCATGCCCATCGATAAGTCTCTGACGCTGGGCCTGTTCTAGAGTCGGCTTTAAAAGTTGATGATTCGTGCGCTTCACGTACAAACAATCAACGCTTTCAGCGATTAAACGCGCTCTAGACTCATCTTCAAACATTAACTGCTCGTGCGCTTGCGTACGAGCAGTTCTTCGTTGAACCAGAGCCTTAATACTGCCATCATTTTGCGACGGCAGTATTAAGGCTTTAATGCGAGATGGGGAAATTACTATAACCTTTGTTACTAAAGGTAGTACGTCTCAAGAGGTACTTTTTAGAATAGAATGGGCTTAAAGGCAGGGGTTATCTCTCCGGAAACTTCAGCCTTTAGTATGAGGTGGTGGTCAGGCGCTCCAAAAACCACGTGTTATCAATCAATGACAAAACCCTTGGAGAATCATAGCCTTTTGGCTATATTCGCTACAACAGACGTTAAACTGTGCCTAGTGTGTTCTTAGCTACTTAATTAGGGGATCTGTTAGAGGCGTGTTTCGGCGAACTCATATTACCGTCAGTAGCGATCTTTCTGTAATAAATGATGTGCAAGACTGGTTTCGGCAGTTTTGCAATCCCTACGTCCGCGATTTCAACTGGCTCAAACAGCAATTCTATCCCTTACACCTGGCACTAACGGAAGGCTTTTCCAATGCCGTTCGTCATGCTCACCAGGAATTGCCTTCAGAGACGGAAATCGACCTGGATCTTGCTCTGTGGAACGATCGCATCGAAATTCGTATTTGGGACCGTGGTGAACCCTTCGACCCCAATAGCATCGAAGAACCCGAACTGGGTGTACCTCGCTTAGGCGGCTACGGATGGTTTTTGATCCGTCGTCTTGCTGATAAAGCCGTTTATGAACGAAGCCAGGATGGCCGAAACTGTCTGGTTATTGTGAAGCAAGGTGAAGAAAATTAATCCTCTTTTAATCCAGCAGAGAGGGGGGTAGGGCTTTGTTCCACCTCCCTCTTTGCTCAATTGGAAGATCAGGTATAGGGAAATGACCCTAGCAATGAGTGTGGAAATCTTTCCAATACCCGACCCATCGAAGCAGATTATGCTGGTACTATACAATCCACAACCGGAAGAGCATGTCCCCTCGACGTCGGTTGCCCCGTGCAATAGGAGTCTGCGATGAACCCCAACAATATGACCAGGCTATCTTTTAACCTGTCTGGGATTGGCCTCTGGCTGACCATTTTTGCGGTGATCTGGCTCCTGGGCGCCGTTGGTTTGGGATGGTTAGTCAAGTCAGTGGCCATCCTCCTGGTTTTGCTAGCGGTTGCTCCTGTGATTGCATTTATAGGATTCCGCTGGTGGTTGCGCCGTAACCTGGTAGAAGACGCTTGCCCAGTTTGCAACTACACAAGCGTTGGTCTCAACGGAACCCAATTGCGCTGCCCCAATTGCAGTGAACCCTTGCAAGTTGAGCAAAAGCATTTCATCCGGCTCACGCCTCCGGGAACGGTGGACGTGCAGGCCGTCGAGGTTTCAGCACAGGTGGTCGAGGATACGAGCGATCGCCAGATTACCGGAGCCTAATCATTTCAGTAGGGAAAGGTATCCACACCTATCCCCCTCTTTACTGAGTTGCTCAGATTCTCAGCATTCCCAGTAAAGGAGGGTGTACCCTTAGCGCACACCCTCTACTGCGTGGCCCAAGTTTTGTAAGGATGCCGCATCAGGTAAGCATTGAAATAGCGCAGATCATCTGAAACTTCTTTGCCGATCCAATCAGGAATTTCAACGGCTTGCTCAGGGCTGGTTAGCTCAACCTCTGCCATAATTAGCCCTTCATTCTCTCCAAAGAATTCATCCACCTCCCAGAGACGATCGCCCCAGTGAATTCGGTAGCGTACCTTCTCAATGAGAGGGCGATCGCAAAGATGATCCAGCAATTCCTCCGCCTCAGATGGGGGAATGGAATACTCATACTCACGCCTGCAAATGCCGTCCGTTGCTCCTTTGATGGTGAGATACCCCTGGTCCCCCGCCAATCGAACTCGGACTGTGCGCTCGGGTTGGGTCGTTAAGTACCCTTGTCGGTAGGGGACACCTTCCCCCAAGGTTCGCCACTGGTCACCCACCACCAAAAACTTGCGTTCAATCTCAAAAGGCATAAGCTTACCCTCAAAACTGGGTTCTCTTGGGTTTCATCAATCGGCTGCACATGATTTCGTAGGTTGGCCCACGAAATCACAGCTTCACACCTCCTCGAGTGAGTGCATATATAGGAAGGCTTCGACTTCCCGCGGGTCCGGTTGGGCTGCGATTGCTCCTGCCCGCATGGTAGTCAAGGCTCCTACTGCACTGGCATAAGTGATACATTCCCGAGTCTGTTCCGGGGTTTGAAACAATGTTTCCCCCTGCTGACACAATTGATGCAGGAACCCCGCTAAAAATGCATCACCAGCCCCGGTGGTATCTTCCACATCTACGGGAAAAGCAGGGACAGCTCCCATATGACCTGCGATCGAGTAGGTGCAGCCCCGTTCTCCATCGGTAATCAAAACACCTCTCGCCTGGGGAAGTTGGGCCGCGATCGCCCCCGGATTACGGCTTTCAAACAGCCAATCTGCTTCCTCCGCTGACAATTTAAGATACTGCACCCGATCCAGCAAGCCGCGAATAATCTCGGGCGCGGTATCCGGCGCATCCCAGAACATAGGCCGCCAGTTGACATCCATTAAGACCTGCAGGGAGTGTTGCTCGGCTAGATCGAGCGATCGCCGCACGGCTTCCGCTGTCTCAGGATAGGCCAATTCCAGCGTGCCCATGACGAGAAATTGGGCATGGGTAAAGAGCTCGGCAGGTAAGGTATCAGCACTGAGGAAGGCATCGGCAAATTCAGATGTCGGGTATTTGCCAAAGCCAGCGAAGTGGCGATCGCCCCCTTCCGTACGGGTAACAAACACCGCTCGGGTAGGAGCCGTTGGATGCCGCTGGAGGCCCCGGAGATCTACTCCAATGGTTTCTAATAGCTCGACTAAGGTATCCCCAGTTTGATCGGAACCAACGCAGCCAACAAAAGCAGCAGGGGTACCCAACTTTACTAGCGCACAGGCCACATTTGCTGGGGCTCCGCCCGGATAATCCGTCCAAGACTTCACCTGGTCCAGTGGCAACCCTGGTTGATCTGCCAACTTATCAAACAACACTTCGCCTAAACACAACACCTGAGGATCAGCCACAGTGCTCCCTCAACTCACAATAATTGAATAGTTTTTTAGAGGTGGTTTGAAAGCCCTAAAAGGACCATTTTTCTTGCGCGCTTAGTACACACAAAATCAACATTTCAACTACCCTCTCAACAGGCAATGACAGCCACTTCAAGACAGGCTAAAAGGGGCTGCCCTTCCTATTAAAACGCACTCATTTAATCCCGGTGTTAATCCAAAGGAATTTCCTGAAGTAGAGTTGCAACTCGCTCACCAAATTCTGGGTCGGTATTAGCTAGACCCAACAATTGCAAGTACTCCTGGAGAGTCAACCCCGACGCTTCAATTAAGTGAAAGGCTTCTATTTCAACTTCCTGTTGTAACCGGAGCGATTCCAGTTCGGTTTCGGCGGCTTGCAGGTCGCCCTCACGACGGTCAAGCAGGGCCAGCACTTGCAAGTAAGCCCGGACAAACTGACTGACCTTCTCAAAAGAAATATCCTCTGCCTGAGGATTGGTTGCTGGGGGAAGGGGCTGGGCAACATCTGGCAACGGGGATAGCTCATCCGCAGCCCAGGCAGGAGACACGATTCCGCATAAGATTATTCCGCCCCAGCAAATCCCCAGGAACAGGCGGCATATACGAAGAACCGAGTGGATGAGGCTACTCCGGAGGGGGGAGGGGATGAAATGAGCCGAGCGATTCATCATTACCAGCGCCGCGTCCGCTGCACGATGTCGACAATGCCTGACCCAATCGTCGTGAACATCAACAGCCAGATGACCAACCCGGGAACAAAGGTCAGTATCCCAAAGCCCCGCAGTGCCCAGACTGCAATCAAAATACCAAGGGATGCCAGAAATAGGGTGGTTTCGAGTCTCATAAATCAAGCAGCCATCTAAAAGGGTATTTATACAGCTGATGCCGTGCCTTATCGGCGCGAACAATCAACCGTTTCCCAAACTCCTCAACCCTACTCAACGGGCATTGCGGATACCGGCCAAAATCCCAGAGCCGATCGCCAGCATAACCAGCGCCCAGAGCGCTTCACGGGGAACTTCGCGCAGCCAACCGAAGGACTGAAACAGCAACAGCAGAGCCATCATGACCAGGAGGATGCCGGTGACATAGAGAAAAATAGTAATGGCCAGGTTGGGATTACGTCCCACAATCCTCACTCCACATGATGTCGAACATTGAAAACGGGTACTGAGCTGACCCACTTCAGCAATTTTACGGTACGGCTTCCGGCTTAGAACATCCGTCTCCAATACAGTTACGGATGTTACTGAGACGTTAACATGGGCTATTGTGGCACGAGAGTTGTTGGGTGTGCGACAGGCGTAGACAATTGCAATTTCTTCAACTCTTTATCAAACCTTGAGCCATTCTATGCAAAGTCTGGTGCATAGTGTGAGCAGATGGGCATAAGGGTGCTGGAAGGGTTGGAAATACTTGGAGTACAGGCCATGGTTGGTGGAATTGCATCTCACGGATTTGATGTTCCTGCAGAAGAGCCGAGCGCGATCGCCACGCTACACCCCGGCGAAGGAGCCCGGCTCACCCAGGGAGAAATTTTAGTCGATACCCAGACCCATACAGCCTGGGGAGCTGCTGTTACCGCCCGCATGTTTCTACCGATGCACTTGACCGCTGCCTGGGAACAGCTCACGGATTACCCCCGTTGGGTGCAGTTTTTTCCTGATATTACCCGTAGTGAAGTGGTGTTGGAGCGGAGCGATCGCAGTTGGAAGCGCCTCTACCAGGCAGCCACAAAAAACTTCTTCATATTTCAGGCTCAGGTAGATATTCACCTCAAAGTTTTTGAACAATATTTGAAAGGTCAGCGCAGCCGCATCCAGTTTCGGATGGAGCGGGGCAGCTTCCATGACTTCTCGGCAGATTTACACCTGGAGCAGTACGAGAACGGCACCTTGCTCACCTATCAAGTCAAAGCCACGCCAGCCATTCCTGTCCCTTCGGTCTTTATCCAGCAGGCCATCCGTATGGATTTGCCGGCTAACATGGAACAGATGCGGCGGGTGCTGCTACGAGGCTAGTTTATTACCTCTGGAGATATTTATGGGATTGCGTTCGTTCTTCACAGTGGCTCTTGCAGGGCTAGGTTTGGGCTTACCCGTTTCTGTAGCTATCCCTTCTGGGCTTGCCGTTCCGGCATCCACACCGGACGTGCAAGCCCCTGCAGGTGGCCCCGCAGTTTCGCAAGATAGCCTGCAGCGTTTGAGCTCAATGTTCTCACCCCAAATTCAGACAACGGTGGCTGCTTGTTGGGAACAGGGGAAAGTGAACCTGCAGACCACCCCGGTTAATGGTTGGGTGGTCTGTCAGGACGGCAGTGTTGTTGAAGGCGTGACCTACAATAACTACCTCTCAACAGTCGCGGATGTCATGGCAGCCAGTACCCTGGTGGGCCTCCGAACCGCGATGGATGCTGACCCTCGTCTCACACCTCAGGTATTGGCCACGTTTGTTAACACTGACCAGGGTAGTCAGCTCCTTCAAAATATTGTGCAGTCGGCTATTGTGCAGGGAGGATTGCAGCCCGGCGATAGGCTAGAGTCAGCAGCAGTCCTGACCGATGCGGTCGTATTACGCCTAGTCGATAATTTGCAAGACCCAACCCGCCTCAACAGCCTGCTAGGAACACCTGAACAGTACACTCAGACGGTGGGCCAGTTCTGTGCCTCGCCAGGGATGGACATCGCTGCCGCTCAACAACAAATTGGGTTGGATGCTATTCAGCTCTATGCGGTGTGCATTGAAGAATCGGGTACTATGCAGGAAGCCGTCCGACAGTTGTACTAGATAGCTCAACGCAATTAACCATAAAATCCAAAATGCTGTGTCCCTCGCTTCGCAAGAGACACAGCATTATTATTCTGAGATGGCAGCCCCCAGCGGTGTTGGCATCTGGTCGATGCTGATGACATTCTTTTGTTTCCAGTAGTCCAGTAACCCCTGTTCGCCCTTTTTGTCGGCCCATCGTAGCAGGTCATCCCGCTGCTCATTCAGTGTCATGAGCGGCACACCCATACCGCAGGAGGTCTGAACCCGATCGATGGTAGCTACAATGATTTGGCGGGTGCCTGGGATTTCGGGTAAACAAGCAGCAAGGGTTTGCCACTCGGGCATGGTCGGCAACACAGTTTTGCCGTAGCCATAAAGACGAAGTATCAACGGAGCCCGCTCAAAAGCACAAAACATAAACGTAATGCGCCCATTCTCCTGAAGGTGAGCCGAGGTTTCATTGCCACTTCCGGTGAGATCGCAGTAGGCGACTTGATTGGGTGACAAGACACGCAAGCAATCTAACCCTTTGGGAGACATATTAACGTGGCCAGTTTCGCTGAGGGGAGCTGTGGCCACAAAAAACATGGGCTGCTGGGCAATAAAAGCCTGAAGCTCATCGGTAATACTGTCAAATACTTTAGCCATGGAACGGAGCAGAGGTAGAGGAAAGTGGAGTGTTCGTATCCTGCCAGTTTTTAAGGGTTTGGAAGCGATACTAAAATTAAGGATTTTTTTGCTGAACGCTAGCGGTCGATGCCAGCAGGCAGCGGGCATCGAGCAACGTTAGATCGGGGGTTTGCAGAACCGTGCAGGTTGGAATGTATGGGACGATCGCAGGCAGTTGCTTAGACTTAAGCTGGGCGATCGCGGCCTCCACCGTAGCATTAAACGAGCTGTGATAGAGCCAATCCTGCGAGGGTTGCAGGAAGTAACCGGGGTCGAAGGCATTCGCATCCAGCAACCAGTAGTCAATGCCATAGGTCTCAATCGCCTGCCGCAGAGCAGCCGGGTCGGGGGAGTACTGGCCCTGGATCACAGCCGTAGCTCGTTTCTGGATTTCGGCATAGTAGCGAATGTGGTGGGGCAGGGTCAGTTCGCGACCTACGAGGAGCGATCGCCCCGCAAAGGCTGGAATGTTATTGGCCTCCAGAGCCAGGGACGCAACCTGGATATCCTTGGGTTGCTGGGCCAGGTACTCGTACAGAACAGGAGCTTTGCCCACAATCCAGATTTGAAAAACCCGCAGTAGGGGAGGGTAGAGAGGCACGAACAGGATCGTTGCCAGCCCCAGGGCGACCAATCCTGCCTGAACGTTGTGCCTTATAGAACGAGCAATACGGCGATGGTTCCACCCATGTAGAAACCGCTCCAACAGAACCACCAGGAAAATCGCAGCGGCAATGGACAGCACAAAGCGCCAGGTGTGATACGTGTAGCGATTTGGGAAGTGCAGCCGCAGCAGCAGCAGATGGGCCAGCCCAAATAAGCCGAGTGAGGCAACGACCAGATCGAAGAGCAGCCGACTTTGGGGTTGAATGCGAGACGTTAGCGGAAAGCGCGATTTAGGAAGGAAGGGTAACGCAAAGCCCAACAGAACGACGGTTGGGAAGTAAGGCAACCCAGGCCCAATAGAGCCTTTAAAGAGAAGGCGCAACGCAAGTGGCTCAAAATAAACATTGCGTGCCCCAGGATAATACTCTGCCATAGACCGCATTTGGTCTGCGGTGATCACCGGGCCATACTCTGATACATTTACATCCAACGCAAAAGGGATGAGAACGGCGATCGCGACCCCCAGTCCCAACGCCCACAACCGATAATCTGCCCGGTTGGAGGACAACTGCAGCGTTCGCTTCGACACTTTGATCAGACGCACCGTCAGCACTGCCACTGCGAGAATAGCGAGTTGGGGAAAAACCAGACCCTGGAGAGCGATCGCTCCAATACAGGGCCACACCGCTCCGGCCGCCAGAAAATCTAAAAAAGCACCAAAGATGGGATAAACGAAGGCCCGAGGTGAGGCGGACACCAGGTCATCGTTGAGCCAAATTTGCTGATTGAACAATAACACCGCCAGCACCGCGCCTACGGTGACTGGAAACAGTCGCAGAGTGAGGCGATAAATAAAAAAGGATGCGACAAGAGCTAACAGGGTCGGCAGAACTTTGGCAAAAGCTAGCGGTGCGATGCCAAGAAGAAACGCAAAACGATAAACAGCCTTAAATCCTAGCGGCGCAACGGAATGGAAATAGTTGATACTCCAGTCATTCGGGAACAACTCCGGATCAGCCCAACGTTGCATCCAAACAATGTGATGGCGTACGTCATCCTGAATCACATAGGGTTGATTCAGCCAGAAGATAGCGGAGAGCGCACCGTAAATCAGGGGAATTAGCAGGCTAATTAGCAATCCCTGACGGCGAGTCAGAGCAAAAGAGCGCATGGTTATTGAGGAGAGCGAGGACCAGATTGAGCAGCGACCTCAGCCACTAGCCGGTCAAAATACCAGTTCAGCCCTGGGGCCAGAAGGCTGTGGAGACGGTTGAGGACACTCATTTCCGTGCCAGGAGTAATGGCGAAGACCCGCCGCTCTACCCCACGCAGAATCTCCTGGGCAACGCCATCCGCACTCCAGGTTTCGGCGGTGGCGGTGATACGCTTAGTTTCCTCAGGCTTGGTCCGATTTTCAGCCTCCAATTGAGGGGTATCGGTATCGGGGGGGTAGACGATGGAAACGCCAATGCCAGAAGGTTTCACTTCTCCCCGCAAGGCTTCCGCCAACCCCCGCAACGCAAATTTGGTTGGGCTGTAGGGTGTGTAGCCATACAGCCCAACCAACCCAGCTCCGGACGATACCAGCACCAGATGACCGCGCTGCCGTACCTCCATAGCAGGCAGCACAGCGCGGATGCAATAGAGGGTGCCGAAGTAATTGATCGCCATGGTCTGCTCAAAGATATCGATAGGCAGTTCCCGAAAATATCCGGGATGGGCAATGCCAGCACAGGTAATCAGCAGATCAGGGGTACCCAGAGCCGCGATCGCTCCTGCCATCGCCGCTTCTGCCTGGGTCCGATCGCTAACATCCGCTGAAAACACCTGTACCTGGGTTGAACTTGGGGTGAGGGCGGATTGGGCGATCGCCAACTTGCCGGGGTCACGGGCCACCAGTGACACATTCATACCTGCCTGCACCAAACGATGGGCTGTTGCTAAGCCAATACCGCTCGAGCCCCCCGTAATAATGGCGTGTCCCCCGGCAACGATGCTCCCTGAATTCTGCATTTTAGCCATACTTGCCTTAGCCTTCTGCTCTACGTTCCATCTCTTGCTTCAAGGCACCCAGGGTATCCCGCAAGCTATTGCGGTAGATATTAAAGAAGAGGCCTCGGTTATCTGGCCCTGGATCCACATTAACCCGATGGGTCACCACGACCTGATTTGGGTTGTTCGGTACAGGGTCAATCTGCCAGCTGCCAGCGACACTTTCGACATCGCCCTCGACCAGTTGAAAGTCAATCGCCCGGGGGAAGTTCTCAGTGGTTGCAAGCCGGACCCGAGTCCGGCGATTGAAAAAGGCCACTCGCACTTCATTGACCTGCTCAAATACCCGGCGGTTACCTTCACTGGCCAACAACTGGCTGGAGGCCACACCTGGTAGGAAGTTCTCAAAGTTGTCGTAGTCGGTCAGAACCTGCCAGGCCATTTCTGCTGGAACATTGACCAGCACTTGGCCTACAAATTGCCCCTCATCTCCTGATACCACTGGCCGGCCCGATTGCAAATCTCGATTCTGAGCCGTTTGAGCCACTAATGTGCCGGTTTGAGCCTGACTAGCAGACAGATAGGTGAGAGGGAGGATCAGGGCGATCGCCACAACCGAAAGAAAACGAAGGGGAAACAATTTCACAGTTCAAACGTTGACGAAAGGTTTACAGGAAAGAGACGGCAGTCTTTGTCTCTTTGTTCGCGAAAACGCCCGGATAGAAGTTATGGACAATTGTATAGCGATAGTCGCGGCGCCTCAGCCGTAAAAGAAATGCACGAACTAAGGAGATTTCTACATAAGAATTTATCTGGGATGTGGGTGCTTTGCCCGCTTCGCAGGGAAAGCACCCACATCCCGGAGGTAATTTTATTACTGGAAATCTCCTAAGCATTCCTTTTAGGAACAATGCGATAGGTTTGACGCTGAAACGGGTAAGTCGGCAGTGGAATTCGACGGTTCCCACGGGACGGATGAACCTTCGACCACTCCAACCCATATCCCACGATGTAACGCTCCGCCAGTTGGTGACAGGCTTCGAGAGACGGCTTTGCCTCCCACTCTGTCAACTCAGACGTTGCAGCACGCCCTTGATAGACAAAAGCGTCTGATTCGCCGCGCAGATAGGCGGAAATGCGATCGCTCAACTCTGCCATAGACTGCGCCACAATTGCGAGCCGTTGGGGGAAGTGCGATCGCCCTACGGCGGCTGTCCAACACACATCTCCCAACCGTAGCTCAGGGTGTTTCTGAATATAAGCCTGGTAGCGCTCAGCAAGTTGCCGCAAGGCCGTTTCATCACGGGCAGAAAGGCACAGCACATTCCATCCGGGCAAATCTTGATCAACAGCAATGGGCACCGCTTCGTCAGGGGCATCGGCCAGCACCACATGGGCATTGGTACCGTTGAATCCAAAAGCGCTGACGCCAGCAATTCGGCGATCGCTCCCCTGCGGCCATGCGACCGGAGTTGTAGGCACCTGAATCGGCAATTCAGCCCAGGGTACATGTGGATTCGGCGTCTGATAATGCAGGTTGGGCGGAATTTGCTGATGTTTCAGAGCCAGCACTACCTTTAACAATCCAGCAATCCCGGAGGCTGCTTCCAGATGCCCAATGGTTGGCTTGACAGAGCCCAGGATGAGAGGCTTACCACTGGCGCGATCGCCTCCAAACACGGCCCCCAAGGCATTCACCTCAATCGGGTCTCCCAGTGCTGTGCCCGTACCGTGGGCCTCCAGATAACTCACCTGCTCCGGCTGCACCCGGCTATTGTCAAGCGCCTGCCGCACCAGGGCTTGCTGAGAAGGGCCATTGGGCACGGTCAGGCCACTGGTGCGCCCGTCGTGGTTGACCGCTGAGCCGAGAATCACGGCGTGAATGCGATCGCCATCGCGCTCAGCATCCCGCAGCCGCTTCAACACCACCATGCCACACCCTTCCGCTCGCACAAAACCATTGGCGTCGGCATCGAAGCTGCGGCAACGCCCATCGGGCGAGAGCATCCGTGCCCGCGCAAAATTAATTCCGGGTTCGGGTGACAGGATACGGTTCACGCCTCCCGCCAGAGCGAGGTTACATTCCCCATTGCGAAGACTCTGGCAGGCCAGGTGAACGGATACCAGGGAAGAAGAGCATGCCGTATCCACGGCCAGACTAGGCCCTGTCAACCCTAACAGATAAGAGAGACGGCCAGCAGCCACGCTGTGGGTGTTGCCCGTGGCCAAATAGGCGTCAATCTGCTCCGGTGCCTGATTGAGGAGTTGTTGCCAGTAGTCAATGCTGCAAATTCCAACAAAAACCCCGGTCAGGGAAGCATTTAGGGAATCGGGGGCGATCGCTCCATGTTCTAGAGCCTCCCAGCTCACCTCCAGGAGTAGCCGTTGTTGTGGGTCGAGAGAAAGGGCTTCCCGAGGGGCCATGCGGAAAAAGGGAGCATCAAAATCCCACAGATGAGGCACAAACCCACCGCGCCGGGGGCAGCCCGGTAACGCTGGATCAGGGCTGTCATAGTCATCGGGGTTCCAGCGATCGCCCGGCACGTCAGTAATGGCATCTTGCGACTGATGCAGAACACTCCAAAAACTGTCGGGCGAATCAACGCCTCCCGGCAAACGACAGCCCAAGCCAATGATGGCGATCGGTTCGGTGCGCGCCTGTTCCAGGGCATCAACCTTAGCTTGCAGTTCTTTCAGGGCAAGTAAGGCACGTTTAGTCGGTGACAACGAGTCGGGCTGTTCTGCCATGGAGCGTGCGTCGGTCTATGCAAAAGCGTTAATCCTGCTCAGTATGCCAGATAGTGCGGGAATACTGGTGAAGGAAGGGGCCAGTTATAACGATGACCCTCTAGTGCAGGCATGTCTTTGAGAGCTTGAGTGAGTGCAGCCTGGCCAGGCTCAAAAACATGCTTGAATCACCCAGGAACGTTATAACAATCAAACATCATTAACATCGCTGCATCATGATGCAAATTTCTCAAGGGCATTTAAATACGTTGGATTATTGCCCCCGGCTCTTTCAACATATTTACCTCGACCAATTAAGTATTCCACTGACCTTTGAGCAGCAGGAGGCGATGGCCCGAGGTAGCCGCTTCCACACATTGATGCAGCAGCACGAATTGGGGCTCTCTACCCAGGTGCTGGGTGAAGATGCGGCCCTCAGTGAACTAATGGAACGCTTTCTGGCAACGGCCCCAGATGTGATGCGGCGCGACCATGCGCTATTTCGGCAAAGTGAACATCGCCGTCAAATCGTCTTTCAAGATTTTCTGATGACCGTTGTCTATGACCTGTTGATTCTGGAGCCAGAGCAGGCCGATATTTTGGACTGGAAAACAGGCTTGGGTCTACCATCAGCCCAGAAGCTAGAACGCAACTGGCAATTCAAGCTGTACCCCTTCGTTCTGGCAAAAACGAGTTCTTACTTACCCGAACAAATCACAATGACCTACTGGTTTGTGCAACCGGGAGGGCCTGACGAAGCTTCAAACCCTCAAATGATGCGATTTCCCTATGCGGCGGAGAAACATCATGCGATCGCCGAAGAACTTAGCATCCTACTGGCCCGCTTAGAGCAATACCTGGAAGATTACCGGGCTGGACAGTTCCTTCCCCAGGTTGATGACGGAAATGGGCATTGTGAAGCATGTCCCTTTGCAATACGGTGCGATCGCAGTTCTATCCATCGCACGTCAGAAGCTACATTGCCCGCTCTAAATGACATCCATGAAGTCATTATTTAACCTCAGTTCAGGATAGGCTGAAGTGCCCTTAGCGCGAGCTTTGCGCACTCAAAAATACCCTTAACCCGAACTCGGGTTATTTAATATGCATATTCGCTCAACTTGATCAGGAAAAGAGAACCTGAGGTTAACCTCAGGTTCTCTTTTCCTGATCAAGTTGAGCTTTGCAACAAGAACAAATTACTGACAAGTAATATCAACCTTTAACCTTTGCAATTTCTTAAAAGCAACCCACTTGAGTAATGACATCTTTGATACAAAATTAATTCATCCAAAAGGCATAGCCGGACAATTAGTCTTGCAAGAAGCAGTTTCTATCTAAAGAGGGATGCCAGCCATATAGAAGCAAAGGCTTAATTCCTGGTCTTATTAAAACCCTTAAACCTCGATACAACCTAATGGTATTCCTTAAAACTATCTATTAACAACCTGAACCATTTTCTAAAGACTGATGCTCTAGCTGAAAAACACATCTAAGATGGAAATACCTGCAATTCAGGGCTTTTGAACGTATTGATAGATGCCTTCTGCTATTTGTATACGGTTTAACTGAAAAGTCTCCCTAAAGACAGGTGTAATAGGTAAAGGAGGGATATGTAAATGACCGGAGAGCTTTGTAACTTTCTCTTTAGTTTTCTTGTATTTTTGCTTCTATTTAAATTAGATTTAATATTAGCAAATCAGGGATTACTCGGTTATCAGTTCTGGTTCAATTACACCAAAGTAATCCCTCGGCAGTAGAACTCCTGAAAGCATTAAGTTACGATAACTTTCAGAGGTTAGTAGAAGCAGTTTTGACAACTGCCTAAGAAACGAGAAGCTAAGATATTTGCTCCCTACTTCTTGGCATTGTTTCTTTCAAAATCTCCCTCTTGATTGTTCTCTTAAGCTCCCTGACTATCTGCTAAAAATTGTTCTTTTTCCTGTTTTGTAGCTATCTACTTCGTGCAACCGCTTTCAATCCAGCGCTATCTAAAGGTCCAGACATTAAGAAGTCTTCACCTTAAGATGCAGACGCTGAGGGATTGTTCCCGGAACCTCAAACAATTTTAATTAACCTATTTGGCATTTGATGACTATGAATACTTGTCCTTGCTGCTCCGAACCACTACTGCGTCATGCTCAACGTGGCCGCATTTACTGGTTCTGCCCCCATTGCCATCAAGAAATGCCAAATCTTTCCACGCTGATTCTGGCTAATTCTCAAGCGGCAGTTTTGACAAGTGCAGATAACTCTCGGCCTAAGCCTCAAGTGCTGTCCTATGCTGGGCTTTAAGTTTTGTTTATGAAGGTTGGTTTTTCGGGCTGCTTGTTAGAAAAACCGATCTAATCAAGTTTCAAACCCTCATTTATTGCTCTACTTAATTTTTGATAGGACACAAGGAAGGGTTAGGGGTTTACCTTAACCCTTTTCTCGTATTCATCTACTTAACCTCAGTTCGGGATAAGCTGAAATGCTCATTTTGGCGTGCGCTTTGCGCACGCCAAAATGAGCGTTTTCAAGTACCGCGCGTTGCGCGGCACTCGAAAACGCCCTTAACCCAAACTCAGGTTACTTACTCTCCGCTGAAAGTAGCCATCTTTAGCCTCAGGACAGGACGAAACATAAAACTACCTCTAAAACCCAGTTTTTTCGTTGTGAGGGCTTCATCGCCACAATGGAAAAACTGGGTTTTAGAGGTTTTGTCCCATACTGAGATCTTTAACTGTAGATAACAGGTGCGAGGGGTGCATCCCACTTTTGCAAATTTGGAAACCCACTTACAAAAGTAGGATGCACCCGGTGCGAGGGCTCTGGGCTGTTGTACCTCCGACGGTACCTGTGATACGGTTCTGGGTGTTTTCTCTAGCAAGTCAAACTTCTATGAATCTCCCCTTAGTATTTGATATTGCACTAGGGCTCATCTTTATATTTCTAACTCTCAGTTTGTTAGCGTCAGAAGTCCAAGAACTGATTGCAACCCTGCTTCAGTGGCGGGCAGAACATCTTAAGCGCTCCATTGAAAACCTGATACTGGGCCAGGGCGAACAGGATCCGGCTTATCAGGAATTTGTGAATGAACTATACCGAAGCCCGTTAATCCGAGCCTTGAATCAGGAAGCCAAAGGAATTCTTCCTCGCTTCTTCCGGGATGTTGTACATGGAAGCGGAAGTGTAGTTCGTTCTGTGACGGGTCGTCAGGAAACGTTCGGGGGAAACAGAACCGGGCCGTCCTATATCCCTGCTCCAAGCTTTGCAGAAGCATTACTGCAAAAGCTTGGTATCGATGGCCTAGCACAGCAAGCCAGCGAACTAACCTTGAGACAGTTGTGCCGCGAACGGATAACGATGCTAGAGCGACTCCTTCAGTCCCTTCGCAATAGTGCTGGCGATGATTCACTGCTAGCAATAGAATTTGAAAGTTTAAAGCGCCAACTAATTGAGATTACTCGAGATTTCAAAGGTAACCGAATTCCTTTGTCGTTGGCCCTGGAGCAGGCGATCGCCCAAATCTCTCAGTTCCTCGACAATACAGAGCGCTTCCTGGATCACAACGACCAAAATTACGCCATCATTCGTACACGGTTGCCCTTTTTACGTCAGTCAATCCTTCAGAAGAAACTAGAACCCACGATCTATGAACTTCTAGAGGTCGTCGTTAGAAATGATGTAGAGGTGCCAGCGGAATTAGCCGAGACAGTTCAGGAATTGCGTCAACGGCTCCGGTTTATTCCTCCAGAATTGCGCTCTAACATTCTGTCACTGGCCCAGCAAGCCCAATTAAAAGCAAGCAACCTGCGGGACGGTGTTCGCCAATTGCAGGCCGAGATAGAAACCTGGTTTGACCGCTCGATGGATCGGGCATCGGGAGTTTATCGCCGCAATGCTAAAGGGTTTGCTATCATTCTGGGCATTTTGACAGCAATGGCCACGAATGCTGACGCGTTTCTGATGGTGGAACGCTTATCCCAAGACACAGCCATTCGGACGGCCCTCACACAAACAACCGATCAATTGATTAGCCAGCAGTTTCAACGAGATAACTTCCCCGATGCCGTGGGTGGAACAACCCCAGATATCCCAACCAATGAACCTGGCAATCCAACCGAAGTACCCACTACTGGAGAAGCTGATGCCCGTGCCTTAGAGCAAAACTTGAGCAGTGTCAAAGACGCTTTGGGTGATGTATTGGGTGATATTCCGCTTCCCCTGGGCTGGAATTCTGACAATCTTAGACGCCAATTTCCAGCAGAGAGCAACCGCTTTCTCACCATACCCAAGTCACTTCTGGGTTGGCTGGTTACTGGAATTGCCATCTCTATGGGTTCGAGCTTCTGGTTTGACCTGCTGGGCAAAATCGTGCGGGTACGGAACACAGGCACACCGACCAAACCCAGCTCTAGCGATTAATATTGCTATTCGGCTGCAATTGAATCAGCGCTGATGCCAGACGTAGTAAGCTTTAGCAGCAATACAACGGCACAAACTCCATTAACAACGATTGAGGGTGACGTTTTTGCGCCACCCTCAATCGTTTGGTTCTTTCGCTAAGACTACGCTTGAACGCGCCGTTCAAATTCGGCACGGGTATCTTCGACCTGTGCGAGAGCTTGGGTATACAACTCGCTATGCTCGGCTTTGAGCCAGGCCAACAGACGGTTAATTTGAGCGTTTCGCAGTTCCAAATCGGCCTGGAAAATGGTGGCGATCGCCATGTGCTGAGCGTACTGCTCTGGATGGCCCTGAGCAACAAAACTCGCCATTAGTACAGCCAGAGCCTGCTGCTTGACGGGGTCGGGCGTGGGTGAAGTAATCATCGGAATTTTTGAATTGCAGAGGTTAACAGTTGAAATCCTTCTGAAGAACGCTCGCTCAGGCGGATACCATTTGCGAGTGGTCAGGATTAAGCACGGTTTTTCTGAGCTTCCAATAGCTCAAACGCGTGGGCAAAGTCTTCCGTGGTGATTTGCAGGGTGCTGGGGTCCTCCTGTCCTTCCGCCCGGAAGCGACGAATGGCTTCCAGGGCAGCCTGGTTACTCAGGAGAGCCAGATCGGCACCGTTCCAACCGTCGGTCTGGGCAGCCAGAGCCGCAAGATCCACTTCGGACAAGGGGCGATCTTCGTTATGGACTTGCAGAATCGCCAGACGGCTCGGCTCGTCAGGCAAGTCAATTTTAATTTGTAGGTCGAGACGACCCGCTCGTAGTAGTGCGGCATCCAGGGCATCAGGGCGGTTCGTAGCTCCCACAAGCAGCACATTCGTGGCGTCCTGAAGCCCATCCAATTCCGTGAGAAGCTGACCGACGACGCGATCGCTCACCCCTGAATCTCCAGAGAACTTACCCCGAGCCGGAGCCAGGGTATCAATCTCATCCACAAACACTACACAGGGCGATGCCTGACGCGCCTTTGTAAACAGTTCTCGCACAGCCTGTTCGGCAGCGCCGACCCATTTACTGAGCAGCTCGGGGCCATTCACTGCAATAAAGTTAGCTCGGGCCTGAGTGGCGATCGCCTTGGCCAATAAAGTTTTTCCGGTTCCCGGAGGCCCCCATAGCAAAATGCCGCGAGGTGCCTTTGCCCCTGTTCTCTGATACAACTCGGGGTACAACAGCGCCCCTTCAACCGACTCCTGAAGCTTCTGCTTCGCCAGTTCTAACCCACCGATGTCATCCCACTCCACCTTCGGAGCTTCAACTTCGATCGATCGCAGCACCGAGGGCTTGATTTCACGAATCGCCTGGAGAAAATCCGTCTGGTTCACCGTCATATCGTCGGGAATGGGACCGCTGAGAGATGGCACCTGACGGCGCAGGGCAGTGTAGGCGGCCTTTTGGCAAAGCGCTTTGAGGTCAGCTCCAACCATCCCGACGGCGAGGTCGGCGATCGCTCCCAACTCCACCGTTTCATCCAACGGCATGGCCCGTGTCTGAATCCGCAGAATCTCCAGACGACCATCGCGATCGGGCACGCGGAACTGCACTTCTCGATCAAAACGACCCGGACGACGTAGAGCTGGATCCAGGTGATCGGGGCGGTTGGTAGCCGCCAACACCAGAACACCATTGGTAGCAGCGAAACCATCCATCAGGCTCAGCAGCTGTGCAACGAGGCGCTTTTCGACTTCCCCTTCAACCTTGCTGCGATCAGGGGCAAGGCTGTCAATTTCGTCAATAAATACCAGACAGGGAGCTGCTTTCGAGGCCTTCTCAAAGACTCCACGTAGCTTTCCTTCAGCCTCGCCATAATACTTGCCCATCACCTCAGGGCCAACGATAGCGATGTAATTCACACCCAATTCGTCGGCCAGAGCACGAGCGGTCAAGGTTTTACCCGTTCCGGGTGGCCCAACCAGCAGAACGCCACGGGTCGGCTCCAACCCAAGTTTTTTCAATAGGTCAGGGCGTTTTAGGGGCAACTCCACTAACTCACGCAATTCCTGCAAGATTGGCCCTAAGCCGCCCACATCCTGGAGAGTGGGTGGTTCCGCAGACGGCTGGTCGTCTTCAGAGGATGTTGAGGATGTTGTAGAACCGGAGTCCTTGGGGGGTGGGGGAATAATCACCGGATCATCGGCAGTACTAGCGGGGGCATTGGGGCGAATCCGACTGGTGCCGATATTGGTAGGTCGATTCCCCTGACGGGGAATACTACTCAGAGGGCGAGTGTTGATCTGAACATTAGTCTGGAGTTCTCCCTTCTCCGCCTTCTCTTCTAGAAGTTTTGCCAATTCCAGGAGTTGCTCAAAGCCTTTAAATAAGTCGCTCATGGGTGAGTCCGGTGACAACCGTTGGGTAGTGGCTGTTGAAAAGGGGCGCAATCACTTCAGGAATGGCCCGGTAGGCTGATCTATTGAAAAGTCGCGCCCCGATTCAAAAATTGCCTAAGCCCTTCTTCGACCTAGTATTCCCCGCACCAGGAAACCATTACCTTTAAAAAAACATGGACGTTACGTTTCATCGCAACTTTTCCCCTGAAACGGATGGCAACTCTGGAATCAATAGGTTAGAAGCAACACCTCAGATGCCAATAACACTGGAGTACCCCGTGGGGCTAACGCCGTTTCATCACTTACACCTGGCAATGTTTAGCGGCAAAGGAGGCGTCGGAAAAACGACCCTCTCCTGTGGTTTTGCCCGTGCCTGGGCACAGCAATTTCCCAACGAGCGGGTCTTGCTGCTATCCACCGATCCGGCTCATTCCTTAGGGGATGTGTTGCAAATGACGGTGGAGGACAGCCCCCACCCCATGCCAAATCTGCCCAACCTACAGGTGCGCGCGCTTGACGCTCAACGCCTTCTAGCCGACTTCAAGAATCGGTACGGCAAGGTTTTGGAACTACTCGTGGAGCGGGGTAGTTTTGTTCAAGGGGAAGACCTTAGCCCGGTGTGGGATTTGAGCTGGCCAGGGCTCGATGAATTGATGGGCATTTTGGAGATTCAGCGCATTCTGAGAGATCAAGAAGCGGATCGGGTCGTGGTGGATATGGCCCCCAGCGGCCACACCCTTAACCTGTTCGGACTCATGGACTTTCTAGATGAGTTTTTGAAAGCGCTGGATCTATTCCAGGAAAAGCATCGCGTCATCAGTGAAAGCTTTGGGGGCCGTCATCAGCGAGATGAAGCGGATGACTTCCTGATCGAGATGCAGGAAGACCTGCGGACTGGGCGCGAGTTGCTGCAGAATAGCGATCGCACCGCTTGCCTCATCGTCGCTATCCCAGAACCCATGAGCTGGTGCGAAACTCACCGCTTCCTGGATGCCCTATTAACCCTGAACATTCCCGTCGGTGGCATCTTTCTCAATCACTGGCTTCCCGCTGATTCTGCTGTAGACCGTCGAGTAGAACAGCAACATTTATTGGAAAAGTTCCGGGCGATCGCTCCCAGTCCCCTCTTCTGCATCCCTCAGCAAAACAACGAACCTGTCGGAGCCGAAGGGTTGGATCGGCTAATGGCTCAACTGGTTACAGCCCCTGACAGCGTGGGAGAAGTTACACCGGAACAACGTTCCTTCCAGCTTCCGCCCATCTATGCCCCGGGCTTTGAGGATTTTGTAACAGCGGGACGGCGGTTGGTCATTGTCGGGGGCAAGGGGGGTGTCGGGAAAACGACCGTATCGGCAGCGATCGCCTGGGGCTTGGCAGCCCGTCATCCTGATCAATCCGTTCGCATTATCTCCATTGACCCGGCTCATTCCCTGGGTGATGCCTACGGTACGCTGTTGCAACATGAAGCCACCGCTATTACAGCAAACTTGAGTGGCCAGGAAGTGGACGCCGAGAAAATTCTCCAGCAGTTCCGCGAAGATTACCTTTGGGAATTGGCAGAAATGATGAGCGGTGAGACTGGAAGCGATGACTTGCGAGTAGCCTATGGGCCAGAAGCCTGGAAGAAAATTGTCTCTCAGGCACTTCCTGGCATTGATGAGATGCTGGCTTTAATTACAGTCATGGAATTACTGGAAAGCGGGGAACAGCAGCTCATTGTGCTGGATACAGCTCCCACAGGGCACCTGCTTCGCTTCCTGGAAATGCCGACCGCTCTGGGAGACTGGCTCGCCTGGATCTTCAAACTCTGGTTGAAATATCAAGATGTTGCGGGCCGTGTCGAGCTGATGGGCCGTCTCCGCACCCTACGAAAGCGTGTGATGGATGCGCAGAAAAAGCTGAAGGATCCAGCCTATACAGAGTTTATTGGTGTGGTGCAGGCACAATCACCCATTCTGGCGGAAGCAGAGCGGTTGACGCAGTCGTTGAAAGAGATGGCGATCGCCCAACGCTACATCGTCCATAATCGCTACGAAGTCGGCTATGAAATTCCGGCAGAACAGTTTTGCCAGCAATCCATCGTACGCTTGGCCCAACTTCCCCGCCTGATTCCTGCTGGCAATGGTTATGCCGATGCACCTCTAGGGCAGGTGCAAATCGCGGCCTCACTTTTATTTAACCTCAGTTCGGGTTAAGGGCTTTTTCGAGTGCCGCGCGACGCGCGGCACTCGAAAAAGCTTATTGTTGCGTGCGCTTAGCGCACGCAACAATAAGCTTTTGGGCTTATCCCGAACTGAGTTTGTTTAATTGACAGGACTGATATGATTTGACAGCAAGTTATGAGGTCTTGACGTAAATACAGCGGTAGATTCCAATGCTGGTTATTCTCGAGAGCTGGTGTTAATGCCATTCGAGGCTTGGAAAGCCTATTTCCACGGCCTTTCATTGAAGTATTTGTGAATCTCAACCCATGGGTCAGCAATCTCTTCTAAATAGGGGGGATTATAATGAAGAGATGAACATCGTGGATCTCCCCATGCGCGCTCGCGTAGTAGGGGTTATTATCACAGTACTTTGGCAATAGAAAACTGGCTTTTGCCGCTATGAGTTCATCAAATACTTGATGGCTCATGGCATTAGAGAAGTTCGGTTAAGGGCTCCGCTGTTGTCACTGACCCAGAGGGACACCATCTTCCACATCCATTCGTAGAGTTCTGGTTATCTGTTATGCTTCATGCAGAGCGCTTTGAGGATCATCGGGGGCAATCGGTTAGCACGCCTGAAGTCAAACGAGCTTCTCTCAGTTCCCTTACCCCCAGTCCCAGTGAAGCGGCTGATCTCGAAGCACTCCTAGCTGAGAATTTGAGCCCTAATAAGCGCGCTGTTGTCCAAGCCCTCATCCACACGTGGGAAGCCAATCGCAAGGTACGACTGGAGCATACAGGTTAAGATGTGTCCGATGAATCACCTTCTTTAAGGAGACTGATCGAGCTCATTCAGAAAAAGCTTGGTTCCGACACAGATCCGTCTTCCTTAGAGTTAATTGATCTCATTAAGAAGGTCGTCCTGGCAGACACGGACGATTTTTTAGAATTAACGCGGTTGGCTGGCCTCAGCCCCCTCGAAAGCTATGCAGGCCAAAATCTTGTCGGTGTCAATTTAGATGACGCAGATCTCGCTAACGCCGATTTTTCCCGAGCAATCCTCATCCGTTCCAGTTTTTGTAGAGCCGAGTTAAGTAGTGCCAACTTAAATAAGGCTAATCTCACCAGTGCAGCCTTTGCTCAAGCACGTCTGATCAGCGCCACCTTAATGGATAGCAACTTGACCAACGCGGTCTTCAGTGGCGCAGACCTGACAAATGCCAAGCTCAATCAGTCCGTTCTAAAAATGGCAGATTTGAGTGACACGCATTGCATCTGTGCAGAAATACGGTTCGCTGATCTGACAGGGGCTACCCTTTGCCGTGCTCGCCTAGAAGAGGCCAATTTATCATCCACCAACTTCCGCCGTGCCAACCTAACCCGCGCAAATCTTCAAGGAGCCAATCTATTCGGGGCAGATTTTTCCAGCACGCTGCTTTACCGAGTAAATTTTAATGACACTAACTTAGATGGCGTCAAGGTTGAAGGAGCCCACTTCAGCGCTAACCCTGGCATTAACCGCGAGATACGCCGCGATCTGATCCGCCGGGGGGCAATCTTTGAGGATTGATATTCGATGGAGGGGGCTTCACACGCTTTACATTGCATCGAGGTTCAACTGCTGGTTATATAGCGCTACCATCCATGTGTGAACCACGAGAGCGCTATTAGAGCGCTTTTCAAGCGCTTACAATCTGGTTGTTTTTGTGAGAGCCGCGCGGCTCTCACAAAAACAACCGTGGCTGATTCAAGCACAAGGCACTGTAAATTAAGGAGATTTCCAACAATGAAATTACCCCCAGGATGTTGGTGCTTTGCCCGCTTCGCGGGCAAAGCACCAACATCCTGGGTAGATTCTTATGCAGAAACCTCCTAAACAAAGTGGTAGGGAGGCAACGGAGCATCTAGCATGACTTCCCAAAGCGGGCAGAGGGCTTGCCATTGCTCCAGATAGCCTTGAGGGCTTTGGGGCGGCTCAGCTAAGCCGTTCCCCCGACTGAAGTCTGCCAGGAAGTAGAGCCGTTCCATCCCATCACGGGGCTCAGCCGTAAAGAGATGGGGATAAATTTGGGCGATCGCCTCCCGCAACACATCCCGCTGCTGCTGCCGCTGCTGTTGCTGCTCGAACTGTTCTTGAAACTGGCGTTTTTTCGCTAAGAAATACGCCTTTCCACCTGCTTCCGCAGGAATCGCGGAGGCAGAAGCTACAACAGGTTTCAGGCGCACCGTATATTCAGCTTTCCCTTTGACTTTCGCCAGTTTTGCAAGATATGCATCGGCATTATCTTGCAGATGGTTCTCCAGGTCGGTCTGAGAGCGAAAGCAGGTACCAAAGCGTAAGGGTAATAAATCCGTTTGCTCAAACGCTTCGCGGATCACCTGGTCATGATGCAACACTGCCCGCATTAGTCGAGCATCGTCAGATTGCAACGTCTCAATGTCCAGGCCTACTTCTACTAAAGCATCCAGGGAACCAACAGGAATACGCTGCAGCGCTCCTGCAATACCCTCAGGCAGCACCAGCATCGCGTCAGGTGGCAACAAGGCATAGGTATAGGTGGTTTGAAGAGATGCCATGTGACTATGCTCATAACAAACGGCCATACCTGGATGCCTCTAGATATGACCGTTTGGGTCAATTTGCAATTAAACGCTGGCGATCGCCTCAGCACAGGCTTTGCCAGAATCGATAATTAAAGGTTTTCACCCCCAACTATCAATATGTCGCTACCGCATAGTTACCCCAGTATTAGCATGGCTGGAAGAACCATTTTGCGAGGCTTTGGCCGCACCATTCTTGTGGCCATTGGAGCTACTAGTATTACGGGGCTGAATCACCCCATAGCCACCGTGGTTACGCTCATAGATAACGTTAATTTCCCCAGTTTCGATGTTACGGAATGCATAGAAGTCATGATCTACGAGTTCTAGCTGTTCAAGGGCCTGGGCAACCGTCATTGGAGGCATGGCGAAGTACTTGGTGCGAACCACCTCAGGAGGTAACTCTGGGGTGCGATTCTGGAGCAGTTCTTCGACATCCGCTGCATCTGTAGTTACAGGCGTACTATCCAGAGCTTCGGAGGTTTTTAGTGGGGTGCGGGCGTTTCGTTTTTCCTTAAATTTACGAAGTTGTCGGCTGATTTTATCAGCGACCAGATCAATACTGGCATAGAGACTCTCACTACTTTCTTCAGCCCGCACTACTGTTCCGTTCGCGTAAATCGTAACTTCAGCAGTCTGCTTAGGGCTTATCCGAGGGTTACGGGCAACCGACAGATGGACATCCACTTCCGTCGTCAATGTATGAAAATGTTGCACAGCTTTCTCAATCTTTTGTTGGACGTAGTCGCGGATTGAGTCGGTAATTTCGATGTTTTTTCCCTGGATAACAAGCTTCATATAGCTCCTCCATAAACGGTGGATCTACATTCACCCTAGCACCTTGTATTGTGGAGAACTAAGTCGTTAAAAATGTTTTGCATCCCTTGATAATTCTTGATTTGACAGCCGGGATCACTCGGTTGCCAAACGGATAGGTCTTCCACATATGTGGGTAGGAAATAGGTAAAACCCACAGCACGGTTATAGCTATCCTAGATATAGTGCCCCCACATAAATGCTAAGAAACGTACGGACAAGAAACGATATCCTAATCTTGATAAGCAACATCAGCGAATCTATTATCTCTTTTACCTAAAGAAATTGTTAAATTCTCTGTTTTCACGCTTTTAACAGTCCCTTTTTCTCTGAGGTTTGTGTTAAAAGAAAAGGCTCAATTTTCTATGAATTGTAACTGCAATTTGGTATGGGCCGGCCAGGTGCCCTATGAGCAAAGCTGGGAATGGCAGCGATCGCTCGTTCGCCACAAGCAACAAAACCCTGACGCTCCAGATTGGCTGTTGCTGCTAGAACATCCCCCGGTCTACACCCTGGGAACAGGCTCAACCACTGACTTCCTCAAATTTGACCCTGAAGCGGAAGGCGTAACGGTGCATCGCACAGAACGGGGTGGGGAGGTAACCTATCATGCGCTTGGGCAGTTAGTCGGGTATCCCATTCTGAACCTACGCCGATATCAGCAGGATTTGCACTGGTATCTACGGAACCTGGAAGAGGTTGTGATTCAGGCGATCGCCCCCTATGGTCTTCAGGGTGAGCGCATTGACGGTCTCACAGGAGTTTGGGTTGAAGGTCATAAGGTGGCCGCGATTGGCATTAAGGTAAGCCGCTGGATTACGATGCACGGGTTTGCCCTGAACGTATGCCCCGACCTCAGCGGATTTCGGCAGATTGTACCCTGTGGTATTGCAGATCGCCCTGTGGGAAGCCTGGCGCAATGGGTGCCAGAAATTACATTGGAGGAAATGAGAGGGGCGATCGCCCAAAGCTTCAGCCATGTTTTTGAGATTCCACTCGTGCCCACTCCGTTGGAATCCATGACGCAACCAATCTCAGCTCTACCCTCCTGAAAGAAGGTCGTTAGAACTAAGCCGATATGTGTGGGAGCGTAATTCTGACGACCTCTCGATTAGCACGTTGCTCCAGTGATGTTTCAACCTGTGGATGTGGAGAAAGGGGCACTTCGTGCCCCTTTCCCCACATCCCATCCATGGGCCTAGAACACTATCAAAAGTCCCTGAAAGGGCTGATTTTTCAAACACTTCCAAGCTCGGATGCGACTAGTTGAATTCACTAGCTAAGTAAAGTTGCGGGTGTTATGCTTAAGCTACAGCGGCAGGAAAGTCTTTTGAGACAAGGCTTTAGTGTGAATACATACACTCAAGCCGCCCTGGTTAAGTCTGTTTCCTTCATAACCGTCAGGGAAAGCATTCACGCTCACTCATAACTTTGTGCGGATGAAATAATTCATCCGGCATTTTGGCATAGGTGCTCTCCCCATGGGAAATAATTTTTCCGGTAATTCCATTGACCTGGATTGGTCTGAGCAGACAGAGGAGGTGTTTCGCCTTCCTTCAACCCGGGAACATTCAGCCCCTTCTACACCAGCAGCGCAACACACAACCTCCTTCTTACTAGAACTTGGGTTAGGCCGCATTTACTCTGGTGCGGCGCCCCTTGCGCCTCTGAGAAAACGAGACTGGGCCGCACTTGAAGACTGGTTCCAAGCTGACTCTATGCCTGAAATTGAAGCCGATATTCACCACAATTTATTGTTGCGATTTCCAGAACCCTGCTGGGAAGATCACATTTTTGGTTTTTTAGGCGAGTTCCTATAGCGCTTTCTCCTAACGTTTTTCGAGCATGCTTGAAACACTACCCAAATGTTTTTTCGTGCGCGAGGCGCACGAAAAAATAACCCCGTCAGCGGGTTTTAAAGCGTTCCCTAGTTCCGATTAATTAGACGAAGTTTTGAGAGATGCAAAAAACTCTGCTGGAGTTGTCTGCTCATATTTCTCGAAAGGTTGGTGAATCCATGGATCATCGGGCAAGTAGGAGACATAGTAGTCTGGCTTGATGATGGAGCAGTCCTTATACCAGAGGACAGCCGTACGAATCTCATCAACGTAAAACCCGTACTTGGTTTGCAACCAACTGATACTCCGCTTCAAGGTATGCCCGGAGTCTACCAAGTCGTCTACCAGCAAGACATGGCTACCCAAGTTGGCCGTGGTTTTAGAGAGATCCTGAGAAAACGTTACCGAACCTCGAATCTGATTATTGGGGCCACCGTAGGAAGCAGTCGATAGTACTGCAAGGGGTTGATCAAACAGGCGGGCCAGGATATCGCCAACCCGTAACCCACCCTTTGCCAGACACACAATTTGATTAAATTGCCACTGAGACTCGTAAACTTTCAGGGCAAGTTGCTCGATAGTTTCGTGGTACTCGGGCCAGGAGACATACAGATCGGGCATGGGAGCAGCAGTAGGGAAAGAGGAATAATGGCACCAGGCAACGATTTTTTCCAGCTAAAACCGGAATACCACGATGCAGCTTAGTGAAGATGATGAGCATGATACAACTCTTGAACATCATCATGGAATCAGCAACGCCGAATCGGTATTAGACTGATGACCTGACCTTTTACAGCATGGATGGTAACCCTGTGGTGGCAAGTAAACGCCCCTCTGACAAACTCAGCTTTGCAACCAAGTTAGCCTATGGGGCCGGAGACTTGGGGCCTGCCATCACTGCCAACATGCTGGGTGTGTTTTTGCTCATTTTTTTTACGAGTGTAGCGGGATTGAACCCCGGCCTTGCGGGTAGCGTACTGATGATCAGCAAAGTTTGGGATGCGGTCAACGACCCCATGGTGGGTTGGTTGAGCGATCGCAGCCAGAACCGCCTGGGTCGTCGCCTTCCCTGGATGTTATGGGGAGCCATTCCCTTTGGCCTCTTCTTCTTTTTGCAATGGCTTGTGCCGCGCTTTAATGCTGACCCCACGGTCAATCAATGGAGTTTGGTTGCCTACTATCTGGCGATCGCTATCGTCTTCAACACCTTCTACACCGTCGTTAATCTTCCCTACACAACCCTGACCGCCGAACTCACCCAGGATTACGACGAGCGCACCAGCCTCAGCAGTTTTCGATTCACTTTCTCCATTGGTGGCAGTATTCTCTCCCTGGTACTCGCTCTAGGCGTTTTCGCCCTGGTCAAAGATAACCCCGTGAATCAGTACCTGTGGATAGGGGGCATCTCAGCAGTGCTGTCGGTATTACCACTCTACTGGTGTGTCTATGGTGTGCGAAAACGGGTTATGGAGGTGGAGCGCGAGCGCCAGGAACTGCCCCAACCGGAATCCATTCCCTTTGCCGAACAAATCAAAATCGCCTTTAGCAATCGTGCCTTTCTATTTGTGATCGGCATTTACCTCTGCTCCTGGCTGGCGGTACAGAACACGGTTACAGTCATTCCCTACTTCGTCAAGAACTGGATGGGTCTGGGCGATCAGGACTTCACTAAAGTGGTAATTGCAGTGCAAGTCACCAGCTTACTGATGCTCTTTGTCTGGAGTGCCGTCAGTCGCCGAGTCGGCAAACGAGTAGTTTATTTCATGGGAATGGTGCTGTGGATTGTGGCACAAATCGGACTCTTTCTACTCCAACCGGGACAAGTGGGATGGATGTACGGTCTGGCCATCATGGCTGGCTTTGGGGTTTCCACAGCCTACCTAATTCCCTGGTCGATGATTCCCGATGTGATCGAATTGGATGAATGGCAAACAGGCCACCGCCGAGAGGGGGTGTTCTATAGCTTTATGGTGCTGCTGCAAAAGCTGGCTCTGGCTCTAGGCCTGTTTTTAGTGGGGCAAGTATTGGAAAAGTCTGGCTTTATCACAACTGCTGCAGGTGAGGCCCCACCTGTGCAACCCGAATCGGCCTTGTTTGCCATTCGCCTCATGGTTGGCCCGGCTCCTGCCATTGTCCTGATTATTGGCCTGGTGCTGGCTTACTTCTACCCGCTCACCCGCGAGGTACATGCCGAGTTGGTCATGCGGTTGGAAGAGCGGCGAGCCCAAGCCAGAGTGTCCGAAGAGTAGCCCAAAAAATAAGGGCCACCCTTTTGGGGTGGCCCTTATTGGGACAAATCTCACGATTCGTCGTAGGCTTCCATATCCAGCAGGTAGTAGTAAGGCTCTGCGAGCTCCGGCCGTTGAAAGGCGATCGCTCGCAATAAATGCCAATCCTTTAAGCAATCGAAGGGACTGCTGTAGGAATCCTGCTCCAAACGCTCTGCCAGGTCTGCTACATCTTTCTCGGTCAGGTGAGTTACATCCTGTTCGGAAAAGCTCAGCGTCGTCATCACCGGTCCTCCCCATCGATTGCAAGAGACAGCATAGTCTTCCGGCTTTTGCCTAGAATTCTATCTGTTTTACTATCCTCATTACTTATCCTAAGCGGTTCCGCCGGATGGCTGAAAGATCTGGCGTGTAAAGTTTTGCACAAGCTGTAACACCCGCAGCGAGATCTCGTGGCCCCCCTCCAGTTCCTGATAGGTCACTGAAACGCCCAAGTCTTGCAACATATCTCGGCTGGTTTGGGCCGACTGGAGCGGTACAACAGAGTCTTGCCGTCCATGCACCATAAACACGGGCGGAGGTGAATCCAGGGGTTGCACCGGGCTATGGAGGTAACCGCTCAGGACAATCAGCCCGGCGAGGGGGAGTGTAAGTCCCACTTCCATCGTCATGGCTCCTCCCTGGGAAAAGCCAGCCAGTATGGTTTTCTCAAGGGGAACTCCGGTTGAGGTGGAGAGCGATCGCACCCACTCCGTCAACATATGACGGCTCTCCACTAACTCTGGTTGTTGAGCTAACGAGGGTTCACAGGTAAAGGTGTAATTGGGCGGAAAGTTATACCACACACGCCCATCCGGACCAAAGGGAAAGGGAAACGGTGCGTCTGGGAAGATCATTTGGAACTCCGGCAACTCCAAATAATCTGCCAGGGCAGCAACATCCTGGGCACTGGCTCCCCATCCATGCAGAGCGATCAAAAGCCCCTGAGATGCCTGACCGTTGCGGGGAGGGATAGAAATCGCACGTAAAGACAGAACAGTACCTCCTGAACACTTCACTACAGGCATCATATAGCTAGAGCTATTTTCGTTAACCCCAATTCGGGACAAGTTCAAGAGCCTTTAACCCGAACTCAAGCTCCGTTAGGAGATAGGGCGAGAGTGAGTGCTGTGGACTCACTCTTGCCCTATCTCCTAACGAAAGAGTGTGCCTATTCATTTCGTTGAGGGAGAGAACGGCGAAGCAGCCATTTCTTTTAGGGCTTCAAGCCTGAGAGTTCAGTTTTTCAGGGTTTAATCCCATGCGATAATGGAACGTTGCGGCATTGTCATCCGCCTACAGATCGGCAACCGCCTGTTGTTTTTCGTTACATCCAAAATCCCATGAGTCTTGCCCTGTTGAGCGTTTCCGATAAAACTGGTCTGGTGGAGTTTGCTCGTCGCCTGGTTGATGAGTGCGGCTATGGGATTGTCAGCAGTGGCGGCACCGCCCAGACTCTCAAAGATGCCGGTATTCCGGTTACGAAGGTTTCTGACTACACGGGTTCCCCAGAAATTTTGGGTGGCCGGGTAAAGACGTTACATCCCCGGATCCATGGTGGGATTTTGGCTCGGCGCGACGTTCCCCAAGATGTCACCGATCTAGAAACCAATCAGATTCAACCCATTGATCTAGTCGTTGTCAACCTCTACCCCTTCGAACAAACCATTGCTAAACCTGGGGTCACGCTGGCAGATGCGGTAGAACAAATCGATATTGGTGGCCCCGCCATGCTGCGGGCATCCGCCAAGAACTTTGCCCATGTCACCGTGCTGTGCAATCCGGCTCAATACGATGCGTATATGGAAGAGTGGCAGCGGGGCAACGGACAAGTTTCCTTTGAATTCCGCAAAGCCTGCGCGTTAGCTGGGTTCCAGCATACGGCGGAGTATGATCGGGCGATCGCCGCCTACCTCAGCGCCGATCCTGAAGCTCCCCTTCCCGCTCAATTCACCCTCAGCGGTTCTCAAATCCAGGCACTGCGTTATGGCGAGAACCCACACCAACCTGCCACCTGGTATCAAACAGGAGCAACTACCAGTGGCTGGGCCGCCGCCACCAAACTCCAGGGCAAGGAACTTAGCTACAACAATCTGGTAGATTTAGAAGCCGCCCGACGCATCGTTGCGGAATTTAACGACGACCCAGCCGCTGTCATCATTAAACACACCAATCCTTGCGGGGTAGCCCAGGCCAGCACCATCGCTGAAGCCTACAAGAAGGCCTATGAAGCCGATGCCACCTCGGCCTTTGGCGGCATTGTGGCGCTGAACCGGGCGATCGACACATCAACCGCCTCGCAGCTCACCGAAACCTTTTTGGAGTGCGTTGTTGCCCCAGCCTGTGATCCTGAAGCTGAAAAAATCCTGGCTGCCAAATCCAAAGTTCGGGTACTGGTTCTGCCTGACTTAGCGAAGGGTGAACCCACCACCGTCAAAGTTATTGCTGGTGGATTTTTGGTGCAAACCGCTGATGATCCCATCATTGACCCAAGTCAGTGGAAGGTCGTCACGGAGAAGCAGCCAACGGATGCTCAGTGGGCTGAACTGGTATTTGCCTGGAAAGTTTGTAAGCACGTGAAATCTAATGCCATTGTGGTGACGAACGATCGCACCACTCGCGGTGTGGGTGCTGGGCAGATGAACCGGGTAGGGTCTGTGGCGCTCGCCATCAAACAGGCTGGCGATTTTGCAAAAGGTGCCGTGTTAGCCAGTGACGGCTTCTTCCCCTTCGACGACTCTGTGCGAGAGGCAGCAGCAGCGGGGATTGGGGCGATCGCCCAACCGGGAGGCAGTCTCCGGGATCAACTCTCAATTGATGCAGCGAACGAATTAGGATTGGCTATGATCTTTACGGGCTTCCGCCACTTTTTACATTAATCGCGGTTTTACGCGGAATTTGGCGCAGCCCTGTTGCAAGGTTTACTAGGCACATCCGTGTGGGTGTGTCGTGCCGTTACTGTGAGGTTTTTTATGGCATCTGACGCACAACCATCTCTTCCTGCCGAGGTTTCCCTGACACTATTGCTGGAAGGGGGTCAGCAGCATACGCTCAAAATTGCGTCTAACAATCGGCTGCTACAGCAGTTGTTTGAAACAATTGTGAACCGGACCGATAACCGTCCCCAGCATGTTTTTCAAATCCCTATTAACAACGGAGCAGGGGTTCTTTGCTTCGCAGGTGAACGGCTGGTGGGCATTATCACGGAGCCTCCGCTGATCGTCCAACAGCCCCCCGCACAGGAGCAGACAGTTCCTATGAGTGATCCCCTCGCCCCTGGTGCTTAAGGGATTTTGACTGTGGATTCTATTGAGCCCCACGGTCAGGAACATCTTGGATGCATCATGTAATCCTTCGAAGCCCTTTGAAACGTTAAGTTTCAAAGGGCTTTTCACAAGTCTGCTATACGGCGCTGTATGGGTTGATCAAGAAGGCTGGGTATAGCGCAATGCACTACACCCAGCCTTCTTAATTGTTGTATGTGCCTTTGCCGCGCAGGTAAGGCCGTTCAGGCCGCAAAAACTACCCAAGTTGTGGCCCAATAGGTATACCCTTTCTATGATAAGTTTTATGAAGAATCTAAAATCTTCCGAAACCGCAGAGACGTATGAGCGTTGCCCTTCCGGAGTCCGTTAAAGTCTGGAGCCAGTTCTTTCATCCAATTTTGATGTGGGTGCTGTTTGCTCTCACCCTGTATGCCTTTTACCTGGGTATGCAATCGCGTCGGATTCGCTCTGCAGAGGCTGATGTGCGTAAGCAGCTGATTCAAGGTAAGTTTGGCTTTCGCCATCATCAGCTGGGAGCAATTCTGCTATCGACCATGGTGCTGGGCACCCTGGTCGGTATGGGTGTCACCTACATCAACAATGGCAAATTGTTTATGGGGCCTCACCTGCTTGCTGGTCTGGGAATGACAGGACTGATGGCAACGTCCGCCGCGCTGACCCCCTTTATGCAAAAAGGCAATGATTGGGCTCGAAGCTTCCATATCGGTTTGAATGTAGCCCTCGTTGGATTGTTTGGTTGGCAAGCGGTCACAGGAATGCAAATCACTCAGCGGATTGTTGGTCGTATTCTGGGTGATAGTTGATTCCTTTAACAAGGATTTAGCGTAGATTTTCTACGCTAAATCACTGGATTCAGATTCCTTGAAAGCTCTTTGATTCCTTAAGAAATTAGAAAACTTGTAATGAAGGGCGATCGCACAACCCCCTTCCCTCTGCCTCTCTGGAGAGATAGAAGGGCGATCCCCATTCAAGATAAGATAATGCTCAACGCCCTTCCGGGTTTTTTCGCTGTCAAAGTCAACCGCGAGGTTTTATGAAATCATTGCTCTCTCGTATTTTTGCCCTGGTACTAGTGCTTGTCGTCAGCCTAACCGGGCTAACCGCCTGCTCGAATCCGAGCAATCTCACGGGAAGCTACCGCGACGATTCCTTGATGGTGATCGAAAGCCTGCGAACGGCCATCAACATTCCCGATAGTACCCCTCAAAAGGTAGCGGCTCAGGCAGAAGCTCGTCAGCTGATCAACGATTTCTTCTCCCGTTATCGCCGCGATGATTCTCTGGCAAAGCTGACCTCATTCACCACCATGCGTACTGCCCTTAACTCCCTGGCAGGTCACTACAGCTCCTACCCCAATCGTCCTGTACCTGAAAAACTCAAGCAACGCCTGGAGAAGGAGTTTGCGCAAGTTGAAGCTGCCCTCAAGCGTGGTGCTTAAGCCCCTCTTTTACTATGGAACGTGGCCTGCTCTGGTTACCACTACTCGTTCTTTTTTTCTGGTTAGCTTGGGCTGGCTGGAATGAGTATCAAAAGTTGGAAGCCTACAAGGTTTGGGCATCTGATTTTGAGCGGGCCAAATACGATATTTTGTCGGCCCTAGGCCAGTCTGGAGATACCCTTACCTGGGGTAAACCGACTCGCCAAGGGCCGATTAATTTGCAAACGCTATCCCGTCAGCAAATTTCATCCGTGCAGGTTTGGGTGGATGGAGGAGCGATCGCCCTTGACGCAGAAAGTCCGACAGGCCGCCGTTCTGAAATTCGGTTACAGCTCCCTGAAACATTTATCAGCATTCCATTCACCGACGCAACACTGGCCGTGCGATGGGGCCGTTTTTTGAATGAATGGTTGCAATCCGATCAAACTGTGTAGATTTTGAAGATAAAAATGAAGCGCTGCACACCATGTGGTGCTTGTTTTCATTAACTTAGGAGATTTCCAGAAAAGAACTTCCCCATTTTTTGGAAAAAGGACGCGGCTTCGCCGCGTCCTTTTTCCAAAAAATGGGGATATTGTTTCTCAGAAACCTCCTTAGTTCTACGCATCTGTGGTTGAAATGAAGTCCCGAAACAGTCCACCTTCGGTGGACTGTTTCGGGACTTCAAGCTTGGGAAGGCATGTCCTCCTAAGCTTGAAGCGCATCATGAGAATTGCCAGTATTCGGTGAGTTCGTTCGACCGACGCAGATATTCGCAGTAGAATCAGGGGTGCCTGCTGAGCCTATCCTGGCTATTCCTCCTCATCGTCATGGCTGATTTTTCGCGTATTTCCCGTTCTACTCTGGCCGATCGCCGGCGTCAGTTGCGGCGGCATCGTCGTATGCGAGCCATTCAGGGTTTGTGGCGCACTGTCGTGGTGATGGGGCTAGCAGGTGGAGCTATCTGGGTCATTCAGTCTCCCATATGGATTGTCCAAAGTGCTGATCAGGTCGTCATTCAGGGCAATGAGTTGTTGTCGCCCGAGCGAGTTCGATCCTTATTGGGTCTTGAGTACCCCAAACCCTTGTGGGCTGTACAACCGGAGGCGATCGCCCAAAATCTGGAAATCAGTGGCCCCATTGCGCAGGCGACGGTTACTCGCCACCTGTGGCCTCCCAACATTGTGGTAGATATTGAGGAGCGCCGTCCTGTAGCAGCCGTTCAAGGCTATATCGCCGATCCTGCTGCTCCCAACGCTAGTCCTGCTAGCAACGGAACTGGCTTACTTGATGCCACAGGAGCCTGGATCCCCATGGAGGACTATGCTCTGCTGAGTTCTTCCCTACAAATGCCACCCTTAGTGGTGATTGGGATGAGGGGGAGCGATCGCACGCAGTGGGTCGAGATTTACAACCAGCTCACCTACTACCAGCAAAACACTCCCAATGCCGTTCACATTAGCGAGCTCGACTGGCGATCCCCATCGAATTTAATTCTGAAAACAGAACTGGGATCGGTACACCTGGGGGTTTATCAGTCGACGAAGTATTTAGCTCAGCAATTACAAGCACTTACTCAGATGCGCCAATTGCCAAAAGAAATGAATGGGCGACAGGTTGACTATATTGATCTACGTCGACCCGAAGACCCAATTCTGCAAATGCGCTAATCACCTACCCATTCCCCTAAATACAGGTGGGCACGCAGTACCGGGCAAATTGGTTGAGTTACCTCAATTCGGGATAATCCCAACAGCCCATTTTTGCGTTCACCCTACGCACGCAAAAATGTTTTTTTCAAGGGGCGCGCCTTGGGTGTCTCTTGAAAAAGCCTATAGCCCAAACTCAGGTTGAGTACAAGCGGAATGTGGGGTGAAACACTTCGCATTCCGCTTGTACTTAAGTCCTTACAGTATCAATTAGGGTGATAATTTAATTTGGGGTTAGACCACTTCTGGTGGTGTGGAGCAAGCAGATGCATGACTATAGATAGATATTTCAAACAAATTTTATTGGTGTTTCTAGACAAGTTCTCCTAATATGGTTAAAATCTAGAACCGCAATTGCCAAAACGCCCATCGCTGGGTGATTAGCGACCTTATCAGGTCATGATGAGTCTCCTGAAAAAGGCAAATGAGTTCAAAATACACTGATGTAGAAAACATTCTATAAATAGAGTCATTCGGATTTTCCCAACCTTGTGTAGAAACAGGCTAGTATCGATTCGTTCAACTTGCTGGTCGTTCAGTAGTAGATTGGTAGAGAAGAATTTTGGTTAAACTGCCATCCCCCCAACCTTATAACAACGGTTCAATGAATACTGCGAATCCTTTTGCGAACTCGGGTGCCAATTCTGCACTACACTTGGGGCAATCCGGCGAGAATAATCCTACTGTGTCGGAAGAAACCAGGAGCAACGATATTGTGCCGAGTAGTCTAGCCAGAATTAAGGTCATTGGGGTCGGTGGTGGCGGATGCAACGCCGTTAACCGAATGATTGCCAGCGATGTGTCTGGCATCGAATTTTGGACAGTTAACACTGACGCTCAGGCACTGAGCAACTCCATCACAACAAATCGGTTGCAAGTTGGGCAAAAGCTGACACGCGGGTTAGGCGCGGGTGGGAACCCAGCGATCGGTCAAAAAGCAGCAGAAGAATCCCGCGATGAAATTGCAACTGCGCTAGAAGAGGCAGATCTTGTTTTCATTACCGCCGGTATGGGTGGTGGTACTGGAACTGGAGCCGCACCTATTGTGGCAGAAGTGGCCAAGGAAGTAGGGGCTCTAACGGTAGGGGTTGTAACCCGGCCCTTCACATTTGAAGGAAAGCGGCGCACAGGCCAGGCTGAAGAGGGAATTGCTGCCCTTCAAAGCCGGGTTGACACGCTTATTATTATCCCTAACGATAAATTGCTGACCGTTATCTCCGAGCAAACTCCGGTTCAGGAAGCATTCCGGGTTGCCGATGACATTCTGCGTCAGGGGGTACAGGGGATTTCCGACATCATTACAGTGCCCGGGTTAGTTAACGTTGACTTTGCTGACGTGCGTGCGGTCATGGCGGATGCTGGCTCTGCGCTGATGGGCATTGGCATGGGTTCCGGCAAATCCCGAGCCCGTGAAGCAGCGATGACGGCAATTTCGTCTCCGTTGCTTGAGTCATCGATCGATGGAGCTCGTGGAGTTGTATTCAACATCACTGGAGGAAGCGATTTAACCCTCCATGAGGTTAATGCAGCAGCAGAGATTATCTATGAAGCTGTTGACCCCAATGCCAACATCATCTTCGGAGCCGTGATTGACGATCGCCTCCAGGGTGAAGTGCGGATTACAGTGATTGCAACGGGCTTTGCGGCAGATGCAGCAGCGGCTAATTCCGCGAACAAAGTTTCAACGTTGAAGCGACTGCCGACAACCCCAATGGGAACAACACCGCTACCTCAACCACCTTCCGTAGGCGGCAAACCTAGCTTGGATATTCCTGAGTTTCTGCAACGTCGCCGTCCAACCCGCTAGGGGTCGTGCATTTAATAACCTGTAACTCTTTTTTGGAGTGACGGCGAAGCCGTCACTCCAAAAAAGAGTTACAGGTTGTTTTATTTGTGATCCTAAGCTTCTATGCTGAAGTGCCCTGAACTGAGGTTAGTTAAAACATTAGGAGCGAGTAAGAGTAATGCTTCCAGCCCTCCTGACGTGCTAACTAACGTGCCACTAGCAAGACGTGAGCCAATCTAGACCATCGTGTACTGAAGCTTTTAAGGGAGAAATTTTAGCAAGCACCATCCCTCGAAGGGTTATTTTTATGTGCGAAACACACGAAAAAAGAACTCTTAAAACAGTCCCTCGTACCTGATGGCTGAAGTTTACTGATGCTTGAAGATGCAGAACGCTTCGTCTTCCCCCAAACAAAACGATCTTCACATGCAAAGCCTAAGCTTTCATGAAAACCGTCACTACAGATTCACTGACTCTTCAGGCAAAGCAACGATCTTCCTTTAAAGAAGTATCGACAATGATACTTCGGGTACATCCCACTTTTGCAGATTGAAATCCCAGTTTTGTTAATGTGGCGGGCGAAGCCCGCCACATTAACAAAACTGGGATGCACCCGATACTTCTTACGTTAAGAAGCCGGAAGGCCCTCCGTATTTTCTTCTTCTCCTCCTCCATTACCAGATACTAATCTATAGGCTGAGACAATTCTGGAGAAAAACTTTTGTCGGCCATAGCACAGTAAATTAGGCTCCCAAAAACTGAATGGGTTGTTATGGCCCAAAATCTCATACTTGTCGCTATTTCCCTCAAGGCAAGGGGTTAAGTTTGCCGCCAAATACTTGCCTCAGCATTTCATACAAGGAAAAATAAAATCTGCTCACGGGGTCTTTCGGGCGAGCTTTGATATAGCCTCAGCTTTGAGAAGCCTTACGAGATAGGCAACGCCGCTTTCCCGACCGGATTGTGTCAACTAGCAATATAAATAGCTACTTATCGCCCGGAAGAGAGATGATGCATTCTAAAACTAACGTTACTAAACTTCTATTAGCTGAGCTCAGCAAATATTCAAAAAGTATTTAGATCAAATGAATAGAATAATTTAGCCAATTATGAGATTTTTATTTTTTACTGTTAAAGTTTGACTAAACAGTGAAAGTTTGAAGATGGCTTCATCTTTCCTCACACAGAAAGTAATCATTCTTGGGGTGCGTGTACGAGGGGACATCTACGCTATAAGATTTTGCAAATTAATTGCAAAAAAAACCTCGGAGATCTTGAATTTTTGACAAACATGAGCAACGAGAAATTCCTTTACAGCCTAACAAGGCTGTATCATAACGACGTTTCAGGGTGTGTTTTTATGAGTAACCGCCTTCACCAAAGTTACTCATTCAATCGTGAAAAGTTTTCTGGATTTTTCAAGGTTTCCTCAGACGGCATACAAATTCTGCCCCCTTGTACGCCGCCTGCTAAACCTTTCCTGCTCGCTATCTAAATTTTGAGGCGTCTATCGTGATTACCCAAGCTTCCCCTCATCTGCTGATTCTGGACCAGAGTGTAGAAAACTATGAGACGCTCCTGGCAGGTGTCTCTCATAGCTTTGATGTGATTCATTTGGACCCGAGCCTCGATGGTGTCGAGCAAATCTCCCTGGCTTTAGCCGAGCGAGTTGGGCTCCAAACGCTTCATATCGTCTCTCACGGTTCATCTGGCAGCCTTGCCCTGGGGAACAGCCCCCTAAATCGAATAACCCTGAATCGTTACGCCCCATCCATTATGGCTTGGGCCAAAGCTCTAGCTCCTAATGCCGAAATCTTCCTGTACGGCTGCAATGTTGCCCAAACCCTGGAAGGACAACAGTTCGTTAATGCCGTATCGGAGTTGACTGGAGCCGCGATCGCCGCCTCCACCACTCCCACTGGCTCGGCCCTCCTCGGGGGAACCTGGGACCTGGCCTACCGCACCGGTTCCATTCGCACCCCTCTCGCATTTTCAGCCCAGGCTCGGGAAGCATACCCAGCCGTGCTGGTTTTAGCCATACCCAACTTACTATATGGTGCTGCCATCTCAGGCGGTGGCACTAATACCGCCACCACGATTTACGAAATCGATACCGAAACGGGTAACGCGCTACAAAGAGGCCAGTTAATCGACACCAGGAATGGAGGATCAGATAACATTGGAACCTTTGCGATCGCTCGTGTCATTCAAAACAACGAAGGCCGTTTATACTTCATTGAAAATCAACCAAGTGCTGGCCTCGGTAATAACCCAGACCCACCACGCCGTATTGGTTACTGGGTTCCGTCAGCAACTGACCCCGCTGGGGTGACGACCATTCTTGCAACCATCCCAACGGGTTCGGGGATTGGCGATGTTCTCAAGATGGCCCAGTCAAGCGATGGAACGATTTATGCAATTGCAAATGCAACGGGTGGGTCAACTCTCTATACCATTAACAGTAATACAGGTATTGTCACACCACTGGGGGCTATCACAGGTCTTCCCAATGGCAGCGGTGACATGGCCTTTAACCCACAAAATCCCAACCAACTATTTGTCACCTCTTTAGTAGCTGGCAACGCTGCTGTACAGCTCTATAGAGTCAACCTGGCCACGTTGCCCACGTTAGAGGCACAACCAATTGGCTCAGCCTTGACTGAGGTGGGTTCGCAGGGGATTGGTGCTTTAGGTTTTGGGGAAGATGGCAATCTCTACATCAGCTCTACAGCTACCATCAATAACCAAACCGTCCGTCAGGTCTATGAAATAGACGAAACAACTGGCGCTATTGTTGGTGCCCCAAGAACTGTCCAAATACAGGGAGGCGGTGCACTTACAAATGATCTGAATGATTTCGGTAGCCTACCTACTCCAACACAGCAGATTAACCTGGAAGTCATTGCGGGGACTGACCTGCCACCAACTGTACGGGCTGGGCAGCAAATTACCTTTACGCTTCAGGTACGTAACACCGATCCAAATCTAGACGTTCGAGGTGCGTCGTTTACCTCCCTCCTCCCTCCCGAACTTACCAACATTACCTGGCAGGCACAGGGCGGTGCTGGCGTTACCTTCCCTGGTGCCTCCAGTGGCACTGGCAACCAAATTGACAACCTGGTTAACCTGAACGCCGGATCTACCGTCACCTACACGGTCACCGCAACTGTCGCTGCCGGAACCCCTGAGAATACAACCCTCACGGTATCTGGCCGGGCAGACCTCCCCCCCGGTCTTGTAGATAGCAACCCTGCCAACAACGTAGCCACCGATACCACTACCGTGGTTGATGAAGATGGTGGTTGCGTCGTTGGCACTCCCATTCTTGGCAATAGCCGCGCAAACCGCCTGGTTGGAGCCACTGGTATCATCGACACCATCCGAGGATTTGGTGGTAATGACGTACTGCTAGGGTTGGGTTGTCCCGACCTACTCATCGGGGGTTCAGGCAATGACACCCTGAATGGGGGCGCAGCCAATGACACCCTGAATGGCGGTGACGGACGTGACATTCTTACGGGTGCCATAGGTAACGACCGTCTGCTGGGTGCCAATGGCAATGATATTGGTCGAGGTGGTTTAGGCAACGACCGTCTCGAGGGCGGCAATGGTAATGACACCCTGAATGGAGAGTTGGGCAATGACTTCCTGAATGGGGGCGCTAATGAGGATAGGCTCTTTGGTAACGAGGGCACAGACCGTGTGTTTGGGGGCGGTGGCAATGACACCCTAGATGGTAATGCCGGAAATGACCGCCTGTTTGGTCAGGCTGGCAGCGATCTTGGCCGGGGCGGCGGCGGCAACGACTTCCTCAATGGTGGAAGTGGTACCGATACCCTCTTTGGGGGCGGCGGTACCGACAGCATCTTTGGGGGTATAGGTAATGATTTCCTCAGTGGAGATATTGGAAACGACCTGTTGCGGGGTGGTGATAATGCAGACCGCTTGCAGGGTGGTGATGGCCAGGATCAACTATTAGGGGATGACGGTGAGGATGTCTTAGCCGGTGGTGACGACGACGATATTTTGGATGGGGGTACCAGCAACGATTTGCTCGCTGGCGATAATGGCAATGACACGCTACGTGGGCAGGCAGGAAACGACACCCTACGAGGCAATGGTGGCACAGACACCATCTTTGGTGGCCTGGGTGATGACTTCCTCAACGGAGGTCTTGCTGATGACCAGTTGATCGGCAATGAGGGCAACGATCGCCTGCGCGGTGCCTCTGGAAACGATCGCCTCCGTGGGTTGGAGGGCAATGACTTCTTAAACGGTGGCACAGGCCTGGATACGATCAATGGCGGAGATGGTAACGACCGCATCTTAGGTGGCCTCGGAAATGACTTCCTGAAAGGTGGCTTTGGCGATGATGTGTTTGAATGCGGTGACGGAGACGATACCGCTAGCGGCGACACAGGCAACGACCGCATTTCAGGAGAGGCCGGAAGCGATCGCCTCAATGGAAGATTGGGGAATGATGTGCTGGATGGTGGTGCCGGCAGTGACAGCCTGAATGGCAGCCGAGGTCTCGATCGCCTGTTTGGACGAGCCGGAAGTGACCTTATCCTTGGGGCTCAAGGGACAGACACCCTGTTCGGCGGCGATGACAACGATACGCTGTTAAGCGGAACCCAGGATGACCTTGTATTCGGGGAAGATGGGGATGACAGTGTTGACGGAGGCCAAGGCAACGACTATCTGTCTGGTGGGCTCGGCAACGACAGTATCCTTGGCAGCACAGGCCGAGACTCTTTGTATGGACGGGAGGGTAACGACTTCCTGGAGGGAGATATTGGCCAAGATCTTCTGGCAGGAGGCGCGGGAGCAGATACATTCCAATTTGCGACTCCTAACCTAAATGAGACGATCTTCTCAGACTCAGTTGTTACCCAACCGGACCAAGTTGTAGATTTCGATCAGACCGAAGGCGATCGTTTCCGGCTCAGCTTTTCTGTGGGTGTCCTAACCGATCAGCCGAGTGCCTTGTTTAATGCTGGAACATTAACTGCAGATAGCTTACGGGCAGCAGTTGGTTTAGCCTTTGAAGATCGCAACTTCAAACAACCAGGTAAACAAACTGCCGTTGCCAAACATGCCATCTTCTTCCAATGGAATCAGCAGACGTATCTAGCAGTTAACAACTTCGATAAAGCCTTCAATGGTGGGCAAGACTTAGTGATCAACATGAACAATATGGTCTTTAAAGCCGGAGATTTGACCCGAGGTGCATTGACTGTGGCGGACTATTTTGCTTAAGGCAATGTTGCAGCCTCGGGTGACATCTGGGAGCATGGCGAATGGCGATCGCCATTCGCAATAGCCCACTCGAGCTACGTGTTAAGTGATCAGGAGAGCCTGGGACTTGGCTCCAGGCTCTCCTTTTGTCGTAACCAAACGTCAGTTCGGGATAAGCCGAACCGCCCATTATTGCGTGCGCGATGCGCACGCAATAATGGGCTTTTTCGAGTGCCGCGCTTCGCGCGGCACTCGAAAAAGCCCTTAACCCGAACTGAGGTTAACCAAACGATTGAAGTCCGATACGAATTCCGCCTTCGTATCGGAGCGGTCTCAGTACAGAACACAACCGCTAAAACCCAAGTTTTTCATTGTGGGGGCGAAGTTACGACAACAAGAAATCTCGGTTTAGTTGCGCATTGCGTGGCACTCGAAAATACTCTTCACTCGAACTGAAATTATTGGACCTCCTGCATAAGTCGGTTTTTAAGGAAGTGAATTGTTGCGCGGCAAAGCCGCGCAACAATTCACGCAGGCAGTTGATTGAAGTTGGCGATCGCTACAAAGGCATCTCAGAACCTGCTTGCTCCTGCAGAGACTTCCATCCCGCCTGCCAGAGACTAGCGTCTTTTAATTGCTTGGCACTCACCCAAAACCGCACCGATGGATCACAGGCAGCGACCATCTCCGCAAACACCCAGGAGCCTTCGTTTTTACGGTTCACCACCTGAAAATGTCGCCACCCCCAAGTTTCCTGGCGAGACGTCCATTTCGAACCAACAAGATAAGGAAACCGTTGTTTGCGAGCCATGATAGAAAACTCTGCTGGCAGCGTTGATCTATCTAAAATGGTACACTTTGAGGAGATTTGAAGCGTTGCTTTCCCGTGAGGTAGACCCACGTAAAATCAACGTTTGGCTACGCTTTTTGAGACGGCTTCTGACTGAGTGTTGATCGGCGAAGCGTTTACCTGGTGCCCTACTACAGGGCGCTACCTATCGGTGCTGTTATTCCGTTATCGTTTTACGCGATCGCCCCTGACTTATGGCTTTGCAACTGCGTGTTCATGTTCCCACCCACCCATTGATTCAGCACTGGCTGGGAGTTGTGCGAGATGAAACTACTCCCTCGGTACTGTTTCGCAGTGCTATGACCGAATTGGGCCGCTGGCTCACCTACGAAGCCATCCGTGATTGGCTCCCCACTGTCAGTACCGAAATCAATACCCCCCTGGCCCCTTGCCCGGCGACCTTCATCAACCCGGAAGTGCCCGTTGCGCTGGTGCCCATTCTGCGGGCTGGATTAGCCTTGATGGAAGGAGCACAGGCACTTCTGCCGCTGTCATCCATTTACCATATCGGGTTGTCTCGGGATGAAGAAACCCTTCAACCCCTCTGTTATCTCAATCGTCTCCCTAAAGCCTTTGCGCCCGAAACCCGTATCCTTATTCCAGAACCAATGCTGGCAACGGGGGGCACCATCGTAGCCGTGATGTCTGAGCTGACCGAACGGGGAATCGACCCCTCTATGGTGCGCATCATATCTGTGGTGGCCGCTCCTAACGCATTGCAATTACTAGGTGGACGTTATCCCGAAGTCATTATTTATTCGGCTGCCATTGATGAGGGGCTGAATGACCGGGGCTTTATCGTGCCAGGGCTAGGGGATGCAGGCGATCGCACCTTTGGGACGTGATAAACCGTTACTGTTCACCGCAAAGCCTTTGAAACTGCTGTAAGCTGTGGAATGGATGATATCCCTCCACCGCTCGTTTATCAGGAGAGGAGCATGAGTCAGCAAGACAACTTTTTAGGCGGGTTTATCCTGGGAGCCGTCGTTGGCGGAGCCGTCGGCGGCGTACTCGGTGTACTCACAGCCTCTCGGTTACCGAAGCAAAAACTTCAGGCCAAGACCGATGTCCTGGCTCGTCGCGCCCTGAAACGCCCCATCGAGAAGGGAGCAACCCCTCCCACGCCCCAAAGCATTGAGGCCGCCCGTCGGGGTTTGGAGGATAAGATTGCCCAACTGAATGATGCCATTGACGATGTCCGGCAAAAGCTGGGCACCGTAAACAGTAGCGCCGGGTTTGAAACGCGCGACGTGATGAGCGATCGTCCCGAGTAATTTGGCATTGTAACGGCCTAGAATCCCGACTTTGCCACACAAAACGCTGGTAAAGCCGGGATTTTGGGTTTCGAGAATGCCCATTCCTCTCATAGGAGCCCTGCGGTATGCGTGTCCGCATTGGAACGTTTAACGCTGAGAATTTATTTGCCCGCTTTCGGTTTCGGGATCAGGTTCTCCCCATTGCCCCGACTCAGCCCAGTTGGACGAGTGATGAAACTCGCTACGCCCCTTTCTCGGAACCTCGCCACCGCATCACAGCCGAGGCCATGGGTGCTATTCGAGCTGACATCTTAGGGTTGCAGGAAATTGAGAACCTACCAACCTTACGGCTTTTTTTAAAGCAATTTACCCTCTGGATGCCTGCGGAGGGCTATCCCTATCCTCTTGTTATTGATGGGAATGATCCACGGCAGATTGATGTCGGCATTGTCAGCCGTTTTCCTTTAGGAGCCATTCGCACCCATCAATTTGACCGCACCCCCGAGGGAGCTCATATTTTCTCACGGGATTGCCTGGAGGTGGAAATTTGCCTACCCCACGGCAAAACATTGACGATTTTCGTCAATCATTTCAAATCCATGGCAGAGAACCGAGACAGCACCATGGCGATTCGTCAAACCCAAGCAAAACGGGTCGTGGAGATTTTGCAGGAGCGGTTTGGCCCCGATCCAGGGGAGGCAGCCTGGGTGGTATTAGGAGATCTGAATGACTACCTCCCTTCCAAAGGCCTGGAACCTCTACTCAGCCAACCCTGGCTCGAAAATGTGCTGAATCGACTCCCATCAGCCGAGCGGTGGACCCATTACTTTGCTGAGCATGACACCTACAACCAGCTCGACTATCTACTCCTGTCACGCTCTCTAGCAAAGGCTAACCCTACAGCATTGCCCGAAATCGAACGGCGAGGGATGCCTGGACGAGCGACGAAAATTAAGGAAGCTCGATTTAAAGGCGTGGGCCACCGTAACCCCAAAGCTTCGGATCACTGCCCGCTTGTGATCGAAATTGATATATAGCGCTGTGCACGTTGGTTAAGTACGGTGATGTGGGGCACTTCGTGCCCCACATCACCGTTGCTGTACTTAACGCACTTGCACATTGCTATATAAGGATAAACACCCAAGCCATGCGGTAGTTAAGCAGGCAGCGTAGGCTTGCGTTTATGCCGTACCGCACCAGATCGGAAAGGGTTATGGATGCGTCAGATTACCTCCGTGCTGGAGCCGTTGATGCGATCGCTAGATTTAGTAGATTTTGACTCTTTTTTTGCTAATTTACGCTAGCAATAGAAGCAAGTCTTTTGCTCGATTTACCTTGGCTCTTTGCGATCCTTGAAACGAGCTTTTTATTGATGTCGTGGATCATCTCATATCACTTCGATGTGAAGAGACGCCTAATATTCTACATCCACCTAAGAAGGGCATAGAATATTAGGCGCTTCTTTAGATTGAAAAGACATTGGTGCTGTTTTAAGACTCTTTCCGGCCATATATAGGTGAGTACCTTTAGAACCTTAAAATGTAATCGACTGGACGGTAGCCTGAAAGTTTAGAACATGCGCTTTAACCGATCGCCCCAAAAACTACTACCAAAGTTAATTTCAAGCCATTACCTCTAAAACCGATCCGTTTCAGTGCCGAGCCTGTAAGGTTAATCAAGGGTAGAATTTTGCGCCTGAAAGGCAGGGAGTTAAGAAAAAACAAGTGTTCTTGTCCCATTTCTTAATGCTTACCCAGATTTAAGTTAAGGTTTTTGCTCTAATTACGTCCGGATCAGGATAGATTTTGAGGAAAGCTCATCGCCCTATTTATATAGACTAGGGCAGTAGTAGGGGGATAGCACTTTACACTGTCTCTCGTTCCCTGCCTTAACCCCAAATAAATGTGAGTTGAAGGATCGGGATGTGATCAGAAAGGGGGCAGAGCTATCACCTGATACGTATGATCAGTTGTGGAAAAAATAAACCCGGCAAAGGAAACTTTTGGGGTGCAATTGCATGATATTGAAACCCGGTAATTTTGTTTAGCGATCGCCAATTTTGTCGTTATTATTCTAGGTAAACGAATCTGACGAGCCGTCTGCCAGATTTTCGTCTCTGATGCCCACGTTGACCGCTTTAATTTTGATGAGGTAAAGCATCATGGAGTCCCTCGCCTATATCCACAATGCCGTTGCCTACGAAAGCAACGATCCTGTACCAGAGTTGCGACCGCTCCTGGCTGATTGGGAAATCCCTAGCTCTGCGTGGATTGCGACCTCCACATTAGTGATCACTCTACTAGTGACGGGAGTGCAGCAAGAGGCGATCGCAGCCGTTACCGGCGTTGTCCAAACGGGGGGCGCAACCCTCAACGTACGTAAGGCACCTGATGGGCCAATCGTCGGCACACTTCCCAACGGCTCTACCTTGCAATTGACCGGGCGCGCCCGAGATGGCTGGCTAGAACGAGCCGATGGCACCTGGGTTATGGCGCAATATGTGCAGCCACCGATGGATCAAGCTGCTGCTCCCAAGAGCGGCTCGCCCCAAGCAGCGCCCCAGGGCAACACAGCTCAGAGAACCACACCGGCGGGTGGTACAGCCCAGGCAGCACCTCAAAGCGGCAACACTTTCGTCGCCTATGCCCGCACTAACGGAGCTCCACTCAATGTGCGGAGTTCTCCCAATGGTGGTGTCATCAGTACAGTACCCAATGGCGGAGAGTTACGATTAACCGGGCGCAGCAGCAACGGCTGGCTAGAACGCACCGATGGTACCTGGGTAGCTGCACGATTCGTTCATGATACTCCTCCAGGTCGTACCGCCGCGACGACCCCCAAAAACGATACTGCGGTTGCCACAAATCCCAGCCCTAGTGCAGCCCAGGGAGGTTCGACACGGGTAGGCTATGTCAGCACAGGGGGCAACCCCCTGAATTTCCGGAAATCTCCGGGGGGTGAAGTAGCAGGCCGTTTAGCCAATGGGACTCAGGTTGAACTGACAGGCCGAGAACAAAACGGGTTTCTAGAACGGACTGATGGTACCTGGGTGCAGGCTCAGTATATCCAGTTCACTCCACCTGCGTCGCCCTCGCCTGCCCCTGCGGCATCAGCGTCGCCCAGCCCGGCTGCTCCAGCGTCGCCTGCCCCCGCAGCACCAGCGTCGCCTGCCCCTGCGGCATCAGCGTCGCCCAGCCCGGCTGCTCCAGCATCGCCTGCCCCCGCAGCATCAGCGTCGCCCAGCCCGGCTGCTCCAGCATCTCCGAGCCCAGCGGCCTCAGCATCGCCCAGATCGGCTCCTGCTACAGCTCAGTCCCCCAGACCGGCTGCCCCTCCCGCCCCAGCAGCACGCACCTCGGCTGCACCAGCAGCAGCGCCCAGTCCAGCCAGTGCTTCCCAGGCTACGGTCAGAACCAACGGCACCCCACTGAACGTGCGCAGTTCTCCAGGAGGGGCGATTGTTGGCAGTTTACCCAACGGGAGCGTGATTGAGCTCAGCGGCCGACAGAGTGGCAGTTGGACCCAACGGAGCAACGGTACTTGGGTGGCCAGCCAGTTTATTGGTCCCCAAAGCAGTGGAAGTGATGCTTCAGTTGCCTTTGTACGCACTAATGGTAGCCCGCTGAATGTGCGCAGTTCACCGGACGGCGCTGTAGTAGGAACCCTGCCCAATGGGGCACAGGTTGAGTTAACAGGTCGCCGCAGTGGCGAATGGGCACAACGGACCAACAGTACATGGATTTCTAGCAACTGGCTCTCAACCAGCGGCAGCGGTGGTAGTAGCGGCGGCAGCAGTGGTGGCGGCACCGGCAGCGATGCTAGCACAGCCTTCGTGCGGACCAATGGGACGCCGCTGAATGTACGCAGTTCGCCCGGTGGAGCCGTCATTGGGACACTACCCAATGGTTCGCAGATCGAGCTGAGCGGTCGTCGGAGTGGCGAATGGGTACAACGCACCAACGGCACTTGGATCTCCGGCACTTGGATTTCCACGAGTGGTGGTGGCACGACCCCACCCCCGGATCAGGGTGGTGATGCCTCGACCGCGTTTGTAAGCACCAATGGGACACCGTTGAATGTACGCAGTTCGCCGGGTGGAGCCGTTATCGGTACCTTACCGAGTGGTTCTCGGGTCGAGCTGAGCGGTCGCCGCAGTGGTGAGTGGGTACAACGGACCAATGGCACCTGGATCTCGGCCAACTGGATCTCCACCAGTGGTGGTAGTGATGGCGGTGTTGGCGGACCTGATGCGACTGCGGTCGTCACGACGAATGGAAACCCCTTACTGGTCCGGAGTTCGCCCGGTGGCAGCGTCATCGGCGAGTATGCCAATGGCACACGGATTACCCTCAATGGGCGCACATCTGGAAACTGGGTTCAGCTGAATAATGGTGGTTGGGTTTCTGGTGACTGGGTGAGCCGGTTATAGGTTACGGCGATCGCGCCACACCCCAGGAGAGCGTGGACTTTACGCCCACGCTCTTGCAAAATTCAGCTCTCTTTTTGAGGCCAGGATAACGAATCCCATAAAACCCGGATTTTTGTGTGGCAGCACAGGGGAGCCGTGCTTTCCACACAAAGTCCGGGTTTTATTTTGTACAAGATTCTCGGTGATGTATCAATAACAGGACTTATGCATTTGTGTTGTAGGTGGGGTGCTTCGCACCCCACCCACAACACAAATGCACTATGGATAGCGGGCTTGTGTAAGTCCTGAATAGAATGAGTGCAGCTAAGGCTGTATCTATCAAGTACGCATGCGTGGGGGATCACGCGTGGATTCAGGCATCCAGCATGGTTGAGTTTCAGACACTTTTGAGATGGGAGCATGATGGTGAGCGGGTCAGCAGCCATTCTTCCTACTGGTATGAAGGGCGTTGTCCCTATCGAGGCACGTTGTTGCGGTTGCCACGAACGGCGTTGGTAGAGGCGATCGCTCACGAACTCATGCAACAGCTTGCGGACGACCCCCGCTACTCTCGCGAGGGCAAAATGTATGGGGTGCTGCTTGTTGAAACGCCAACGGGACTTCAAGTCCTAAAGGCATTTTCTGGGCTGTTGAATGGCGAGAGCCAGGTAGCAGGCTGGCTGCCTCCCATTCCAGGACGCGAACACGTTGCTCAGGAAGAAGCCCGTACCCTGAGCCAATTGGAAACGATTAAGCAGCATTTGTTGACCCTCCAACATCTGCCAGAACGACAGCAGTATGCAGGGCTAGTTGAGGAATTTGCAACTCAGTTACAGCAGCTATCGCAGCAGCAGCACCCGAGAAAGCTGGAACGGCAGCAGCAACGGCAGATCGCACTCGACACTCTAGATGGTGAAGCCCTGGCGATCGCCCTTAACCATTTGGATGACCAGAGCCGCCGGGACGGTATTGAACGACGCAACCTTAAACGGCAACGGGATGAAGCATTGCGATCGCTCAAGCTCACCATCGAAGCAGCCGATGCCCGCATTCGGGAATTAAAACACGAGCGCAAAGCCTTATCCCAGCAGCTGCAAGCCCAGATGCATGCCGTCTACCGCCTCACGAATTTTGCCGGTCAATCCTTAACCTTGCAGGATGTGATCACCCACGGGGCAATTCCTACCGGAACAGGTGATTGCTGTGCCCCAAAACTTTTACATTACGCGGCAATTCAAGGTTATAAACCGCTATCAATGGCGGAGTTTTGGTGGGGGCCGTCGACATCCAACGGAGACAAAGTGCAGGGAGAGTTTTATGGAGCCTGTGCGGAACGATGCCAGCCATTGATGGGATTTTTATTATCCGGGCTATCTGGAAAGGGCTCCTTCATGGCGGCGATCACAGGTGAGAAAAGTCGTGATGCCAACCAATCCCTTCACACGATATATACGGATGAATGGTTAATCGCTATCAATAAACCGGCTGGATTGTTATCTGTGCCAGGGCGAAGCAGCGATCGCCAGGATAGCGTCCTCAGCCGTCTCCAATTATGCGAGGGAATGGGTCTGATTCCAGTCCATCGCCTCGACCAGGATACCTCTGGCATTCTCCTGTTAGCCCGTGATTTGGACACCTATCGTCATCTCAGCCGACAGTTTCAGCAGCGGCAGGTTCACAAAGTATACGAAGCCCTACTTGTAGGCCATCCCGAAGCCGAGAAGAATGTGATTGAGTTACCCTTATGGGCGGATCCGAGCGATCGCCCCTACCAAAAAGTTGATGTGGAACGTGGAAAACCCAGTGTTACCCATGTCCAAATTATTAGACAGGATGCAACAACAACTCGTGTAGAATTCATCCCCCTCACGGGGCGTACCCATCAACTACGAGTTCATGCCGCCCATCCAGAAGGGCTAGGGGCACCTATTTTGGGCGATCGCCTCTATGGAACATCCTCACTTGACAAAAGACTCCACCTACATGCCAGAGAATTGCGTTTTCAGCATCCCCACTCTGGCAAATGGATTCATCTAAAAACTGAGACCCCATTTTAATTAACCTGAGTTCGGGTTAAGGGCGTTTTCGAGTGCCGCGCGTTGCGCGGCACTCGAAAACGCTCATTTTGGCGTGCGCTTTGCGCACGCCAAAATGAGCACTTCAGCTTATCCCGAACTGAGGTTAATTAGGACTTAGGGAACGCCTATCAAATCCGCTTGAATAACCAACCATAAAAAGAGGTGGTGTCGCGCTGAGCGCCACACCACCTCTTTTATAAATGGGATTCGTCCTGGCAAAACTGGCCTAGCCAGTTCTGCCCCAAAATTCAAGGCCCGTTATCGTACAATTTCCTGAACCAATGGGACAAACGTATCGACTTGTTTTTCCTGGTTCACAACCAGCGTAGGGTAAGGCTTTCGACCATAGTCCTCACCCGGCACCAGGGGAAAAATGGGATCATTGTTGAGAGCGTGCCAGGTTGCCCCAGCCGCCTGGGCGATCGCCCACACCGCTGCGATATCCCAAATCTTGGGCGTAGCCTCCACGCCACCCAGAGCCGCTCCCGCTGCCACTGTCAGCAAGTTATAGCTCGCCACACCCAGCATTCGAATCTTGCAGGGAAAAGGCTTTTGCATGACTGTTGTACTACGAGCACAGAGGTTAAAGAGCTGATTACCGGACGGCTCTGCGGTGCTGGCATGAATCGGTTCACCATTACAAAACGCCCCCGTTGGCCCCGTTAAACCAGAGTTGCCATACCAGTAGCCATAAAAGTGGGCTCGGATGGGCGGCACATAAATATGACCAAACACAGGAGTGCCTTTGTACAGCAGCCCCAACGAAATTGCCCACAGGGGAATGCCCCGAGTGTAGTTCGTCGTGCCATCCACGGGATCGATCACCCAGCACCACTCCGTATCCGGAAAAACGTGAGTGGTTTCTTCACTGAGAACACCGTGTTCGGGAAAGGCTTGGGCGATCGCCTGCCGCAGGGTTTCATCCGCCCACTGATCGGAACGAGTAACCAGGCTGCCGTCGTCTTTTTCAACACCCTGAACATGACCGAAGTCTTTCAGGAGTTGTTCGCCAACGGTGGTGGTCGTGGTTTGGGCGAAGGTTTGAATAGCGTTCCAGTCGGGCATGAGGATGGGCAGTGGTAAAGGGAACGTAGAAGCGTGGGTTAGGACGTGCTTTAAAGCTAGCGAAAGGGAGCATTATTTGTGCGCTATGGGCACAAAAACGGCTTGTCAGACAGGCCCTAGTCCATGTCGCTAGCGATGGCCGCCGCAATGGCATCTTTGGCATCAGCCTGAAATTCCTGGATGCTGACTCGGCTCAGGAGGAAGATGGCAACGATCATGCCAACAGCCTGGGTCAGGAAAACGAGGGTATAGGCAGGGAGAACGCTGGGGCTGGAGGCAAAGAGCGATTTGCCCAGGTCAAGGACGCCACCGCCGAGAAGAGTTGCGCTACCCCGGGCGATCGCCTGAGCCAGACCCCAGGCCCCGATGAAAGTGCCTGCGGTTTCAGCAATGGTCAGGTCTAACATGAGAACAATCGCCCCCAGGGTCAGAATGCCGGAAGCAAGGCCAAAGCAAAAGACAGCGGCCATCAAAAATGGGGGCTGTCCGGTGGTGCCCGAAAGGGCAATCATTCCCAGACAAAAGGCGGCCCAGAAACAGCCAATTTTGACGGTACGCTGCTTACCGATGCGGGGCACGATGAAAAATCCGGTCAGAATAATACCGATCAGAGTACCCATGCCAAACGCAGCATTAAGCTGGGTCGTCTCAGAGATGAGCATCCCAAAAACCTCGCCACCATAAGGTTCGAGGATGGCATCCTGCATGAATAGGCTAAGGCTCAGCACCAGCAGGAAAGAGAAAAACAGCCCTGTTTGGCGGCTGGCGGTGAGAATGCGTAGAGCACGACGTAGGGTAATGCCGTCTTCCCGGTTTCGCAGGGAGGAACGGCTGGTCAGACGGGAGTATTTGCGCTCAATGCCGTAAGTACTGGCGATCGCCAATATACACACAATAACCGGAGCAATGATAAACAAGCGATTAATTGACGCTTGCACCTGGTCTACTGATGAGTTGAGTGCCAGAGATTTGAGCACGATGGAGGTGATGATCACGCCAACGATAATGCCAACCATCAACATGGCCCAGCCAATACCGATGAGGCGCGATCGCGTCTTATCATCGGACACGTCCACCAACAAAGCGGTAAAGGGGGTGGATGTCGCACTCAGCGCCAGACCATATACCGCAAACACCAGAGCTAGCAAGGCGACCCAGGGATAAGCATGGCTGCCCCAGCCCAGATTGGCCATGCTGGCATTCAGCTGCCAAACCACCTGCACGGCGATAAAAGAGGTGATGGCCATGGAGAGAATACCCAACCAGATGTAGCCGCTGCGGTGGTACCCCAGTAATGGTTTCGAGTCAGACAATTGCCCAAACCAAACGCGAGCAGGTGCCATGAATTGATGAACGGCGATCGCCCCCGCTGCAATTAGCGCCGGTACTTGCAACTCGTCAATCATGACCCGATTCAACACCCCCAGGGTCAACAGAGACATAATCCCCAACCCCATATTGAAAATGCCTAACCGCAACATTGTCAGCAGGCCGATTGTGGGAAGTTGGTCTTCCGAAACTACACCCTTCTGCAATGGGTCAGATGCCGAATCTAAAAACTCTTCTCGTGCCATTTTTCCCTCTTACGCCCGTGAAAAGCAGTTGTCTCAATCAAGATGTTATCGAACTCAATCCTAGGATAGAGGGTTACCTCCAGGGCCCGTTTTAAGAGTTGTTTTTTCGCATGGGAAGGTATGCAGGCTTTGATGCAGTTTCAAGGCATATCCTAATTTGGCGGAACCTGGTTGTGATGAGTACCTGTTAGAGATTGTTTTTCTTGCTCAAAGCGCAAGAAAAACAATCTCTAACAGGCATCTATTTGTAACGCTGAGCTTGTGAGCACTCCAATTCCAAAGAAACTCTCACAATTTGCGAAAGAGTCGTCCATGGAGCGTACAATCGAATCCTTCAATTGGCGTTCTTAGCCACATCCTGACGCAGTATGGCCTACTCATCGTGGTATCAGGTGGGCGGCAGTTTGCCCCTGGATGCACCGACCTATGTGGTGCGACAGGCCGATACGGTGCTTTACGAGGCCGTGCGATCGGGAGAGTTTTGCTATGTGTTGAATTCGAGGCAGATGGGAAAATCGAGCCTGCGAATTCGCACAATGCAGCGGTTACAGGCGGAAGGCGTGGCCTGTGCAGACATCGATCTAAGCGAGGTGGGAAGCCAGCAAATCAACCCCGAGCAGTGGTATTTAGGGCTGACTCGCAGCATTGCCAGTTGTTTTTCATTGTCCATCTCATCGCGTAAGACCTTGTTTGAGTGGTGGCGATCGCTCGATCTGCTTTCCCCAACCCAACGCCTTAAAGAATTCGTCGAAGCCATTCTGCTACCGGAAGTTGCCTCAAAAATTGTCATTTTTATCGACGAAATCGACAGCGTTATCAGCCTCAACTTTCCCGCCGATGACCTGTTTGCCTTTATTCGTGCTTGCTACAACAATCGCGCAGAGCATCCCGAATATCGACGGCTCACCTTTGTGTTGCTGGGAGTTGCAACGCCTCAAGATCTGATTGCTGATCGCAGTCGCACACCCTTTAATGTAGGGCGCGCCATCCCGCTCACCGGCTTTCGGTTAGATGAGGTGACCCCACTTCTAGAAGGCATGGTTGGAACGTTTGAGCAGCCCTCCTGGGTCATTACTGAAATCCTTTCCTGGACAGCCGGACAGCCATTTCTCACACAAAAACTATGCAAGCTTGTGACCAGCGCCTGGCAGGCTGAACCACATCCAGTTCCCTGGCACGACCCACCCAATGCCGCGCTATCCCTCCGCATTTGGATTGCCCATGTGGTGGTGGAGCATATCGTTGAGAACTGGGAGTTTCAGGACGAACCCGAGCATTTGCGAACAGTGCGCGACTTCTTATTGTTTGATGAAGAGCAGGCCAGCCGCTTACTTGGGGTCTATCAGCAGCTCTGGCAGCAGGGCTTTTTACGCGAGGACAACAGCCCCGAACAGTTAACTTTGCGGCTAAGCGGATTAGTCGTTAAGCACCAAAACGATCTAAAAATCCAAAATCGCATCTATGCCACGGTGTTTGATAACACCTGGGTGGAGAAGCAACTGGCCGCTCTGCGCCCCTACGCCGAAGCCCTTAACGCCTGGGTCGAGAGTGACTGCCAGGATCGATCGCGCCTACTCCGGGGGCAAGCCTTGCAGCAGGCCGAAACCTGGGCTATCGGCAAGAACCTGAGCCCAGTGGACTATCAATTTCTGTCCGCCAGCGAGGAGTTAGCCCGGCAGGAAATGCAACAGGCTCTCGAAGCCGAGCGGGTTAAAGAAGTAGAAGTCCGTCTGGCGCAGGAGCGCACCGTCGCCCGATTGCAGCGGGGCATTCTAGGGGCCGTGAGTGTAGGGTTAGTGGTAGCGATCGCCCTCGGTTCTCTCACCTACCGCCAGTATCAACGCACGCTAGCACGAGAAGTGGAGGCGATCGCCCAATCCTCCGAGGCACTCTTCGCGTCCGATCGCCATCTGGATGCGCTGATCGAAGCGATTCGGGCCAAGCGCAAGCTCACCCATTTAAAGAGCGCATCCTCCGTTCTACAAGAGCAGGTGGATAAGGTGTTGCGGCAAGCGGTTTATGGTGCAACGGAATACAATCGCCTATTGGGTCACCACTCCGAGGTGAACTTAGTCCGGTTCAGCCCCAATGGGCACTATTTGGTTTCGGGTGCTCAAAATAGAACCCTGTCTATCTGGAAGCCGGATGGCACACTCGTGAAGAAGATCAGCGGCTTTACCAGTGAGACCTATGCCCTCGCCATTAGCCCCAATAGCGAGGTATTTGCCGCCGGAAGCCCCAATCGTCTTGTAAAGCTGTGGGATGCTCAGGGAACCTATCTTCAATCCCTGGAAGGACATAACTCTAACGTCTGGGGCATCCAATTTAACCCCGATCGCTCTCTCTTGCTGACTGCCGGAGCCGATGGCTTGATTATCCTCTGGAAACAGGGTTCTGACGGTCGGTATCGCCACTTCAAAACCCTGACTGAGCATGGGGCCGCCATTTTCTACCTGACGCTGAGCCGGGATGGGCGATCGCTCCTCTCCGGCGGCGAAGAAGGCATGTTCAAGCTTTGGAGGTGGGATAATACCGCTCAGACGTTCCGGGTTGAGCGCACCTTTCAAGGGCATCAACAATCCATCCTGGCTCTGGCCTTTAGTGCTGATGGCAACTATCTATTTTCTGCCGGCCAGGACAAAGTGATCCAGGTTTGGCAGCGGGATGGCACCCTTGTTCGAACCCTGGTCGGGCATACCGGAGCCATCTGGGGGTTAGATGTGAGCCGAGATGGAACATTTCTGGCTTCCAGCAGTGTGGATAGCACGGTAAAGCTCTGGGCGATCGCTGACGGTAACTTACTGAAGACCCTATCGGGACACGATGCCCTGAGTTGGGGGGTCTCCATTGCCCCTGACAACAATTCCATCGCCGTCGCAACCTACGACCAGAGCATTCACCTCTACCGGAGAGAAAACCCTCTTTTGCGTACCCTTACCCATTCTCAGGACACCTACACGCGGCTGGCTTATAGCCCCGATGGCTCTTTTGTGGCCGTGGGCAACCTGGAGGGTACTGTGCAGGTTTGGAAACCCGATGGCACACTCCTGCATGTCTTGAAGGGCCACGGAGCCGAAATCTGGCAAGTCGTCATAAGCCCCGATAGCCAGCGCATCATTTCTGGCAGCCTCGATAAGACCATCAAAATTTGGGATGCCAAAACGGGGCGTCTTCTACACACCTTGAGAGGTCACAATGATGCCTCCTGGGGAGTCAATATTAGCCCCAATGGTCAGCTCATCGCCTCGGGTAGCCTGGATCAAAGTATTCGCCTATGGGATGCAAACACAGGGCAATTCTTGCGCGCTCTGCCCGGTAACAGGAATGGGGCGGGGGAGGGCCATACCGATGCAGTTTGGGGGCTTGCTTTCAGCCCGGATGGACAATTTCTCGCCTCCAGCAGCACCGATCGCACCATCAAACTTTGGCGGCTACAGGATGGAGCCTTGCTCAGGACGTTGAGAGGGCATGAAGATGGTATTTGGACTCTGGATTTTAGCCCCAATGGTAGGCTGCTGGCATCGGGTAGCTTAGATGGCAGTGTACGACTGTGGGACATGGCAACCGGAGAGGTACGTCACACCCTTCCGGGAACGATGGCTATCTATAGTGTGGCCTTCAGCCCCGATGGAAAAACGATCGCCTCCGCCAGTATGGATAAGACGGTGAAGCTCTGGGATGTGGAAAACGGCACCCTGATGCGCACGCTGAATGGACATAGCTCTGGGGCAACAGGGGTAGACTTTAGCCCGGATGGAAAAATGCTTGTGTCGTCATCCATTGACAAGCAAGTGATTTTGTGGAACCTGGAACGGATTCGTAATACTGACTTGCTGCAATTTGGGTGTGATTGGGTTCGCGATTATCTACGAACCAGCGAAGCTGTGGAGCCGAGCGATCGCACTCTTTGCGACCAGCTTCCTTAAGCGAAGTTGTTCAAACACAAGCGTTCTGCATAAGTGCTAAACGCAAGGTGCTATGTACCCATAGTTCAAGGTGTACGGATTGTAAAATCATGTACGTCTTTCCCACAGCAGGTTCGACCTGACGAGTACAGTAGATTCACCATCCTCTCGTTTTCGGGTATGCCATTGTTGCAGCATCTTTTGCGATCGCCCCAGACCTATCTGCTCCTGGTGGGGTTGGGGTTGGGTTATGGGGGGCTATTGCACTGGCAGGGAACACGGCCAGTCGTCTGGGTGTGCGGTGGGGCGATCGCTCTCATCACTCTGGCGGCCTGGATCTGGCAAAATCGCCCTCAGCCCCAACTGGAAGGAGCTACCGATAATCTGCTAGACCCCGTTGTCTTTCGGGAGCGCCTCAAGATTGTGGAGCGGCAACTCCCCAATGCTGCACAACCAGAATGGACACAGGCGCAGAGCTGGGCGTTACAAATTCAGCAATCTGCAGAAAGCATTGCCCAACGGGAACCCAGCCTCACCCCCGATTTACTGGAAGCATTGCACACCGTTCTCGATCTATCAGGACAAGTGGCCGGAGCCCTGCAAGTCACCCAGAAGATTCAAACCGAGAGCTATCGCCAGTTAGCGCAAGAACAATTGGCTAAGAGTAGCGATCGCCTTCGCGAAACCTGGACGCAGATGCAACAACTGCAAGATCAACTCGCCCTCTCGGCCCTGGAACAACAGGCGGCCCAGACAGAACCGCTCCCGGCCCAACTGCGCCTGTTAATTACCCATAACAAAACCACACTTCAAACTTCAGACCATCCTCCTGCCCTATGAAATCCTTCGTCAGACGTTTCCGCCTGTGGTTTTTGCTCGGAGTTTGCCTCAGCCTGCTGTTCGCCTGCAATGGGGATTCGCTACCCAAGGTAGACTCTTTTGACTCCGCTGAGAAGGTACTCCAGAGCAACATTCTCCCCAACATTCAGGTTGAGGATGCATTGGTACCGGATGCGATCGCCGCTCAGTACACCACCGATCAGATTGCCGAACCGCTGCCCAAGCCCGACGACTATCCGTTGTACGCAGCACAACCGTCCACGGACCCACAAACGGTTTATCTGGAAATCTATAGCTCCAGTGAAAAAGGCAACGCAAAGCTAGAGGATGAACGGTGGCTCGTGGATGTTGCCGATGCCTTTAATGCCCGAAAAGAAAAAGTGGGTTCAGGCCAGGTCGTGCAGGTGGGCATACGCAACATCCCCTCAGGATTAGCCAGTCAGCTGCTAGCAGCACAAGCCGTCAAACCTGCGGGTTTTACCCCAGCGAACGACCTCTGGCTTAAGTTGCTAGACAGTCAAAAGGTCAAATTCCAATCGATCGCGCCGTCTCTGGTACCCAACCATGCCGGATTTGTGGTGGATGACAAAACCTATCAAGGGTTGGCATCCGGAGGTAATGTAACATTCGAGCGCTTGCTGGATGCCATTCTCGGTGGGGAGATGACCATCGGCTATCCCAACCCCTACGCCAGTTCCACGGCTCTCAATCTGCTCTATACCATTTTCTGGCGAGCCGCAGGACACCACCAGGACGGCAAGCCTCTGACCGCTGCGGATCTGAAATTACCGCAGGTCACATCGGTTTTCGACACGTTTCAGAAACAGGTTCTGGTTACGACGCTGACCGCTCCTGACCTGCGCGATATCTTTGTGCGCGATCGCACCAAACTCCAGGCGTTCCCACTCGAATATCAAAACTATGTGGGATTGAAGAAGCTACCGGACTTTAGCCAGACCGTCTTTGTCCCATTTGGCGTGCCTCATAACAGCCCTTTAGTAGGCTTTGAGTGGAATACTCCAGCCCAAAAGGAGGCGCTGAAAAAGTTTGCCGACTTTGCCCTCAGCCAACCCATGCAGGACCTGGCAAGCACCAAAGGCTTTGAGCAGGCCAGCGGCCAGCAGCAACAGGAACTCTCTTCCCCTCCCGGAGATGTATTACAAGCAGCTCAGGCCTTCTGGAAAGAACGCAAGGATGGTGGCCGAACGGTCTACATGATGGTCGTCATCGACTCTAGCGGTTCCATGGAAGGTGAGCGTCTCGCAGCCGTGCAGGAGGGACTACGGATTGCCACGAAACAAATTAATGCAGGTAATCATGTCGGCCTGGTCAGCTTTGGCGATCGCCCCCGTCGCCTGGTCAACATGGCCCCTTTTGATGAGATGCAGCAAAAGCGCATTCTGGCCGCTGTTGATTCTGTCGTAGCCGATGGTTCAACAGCCATGTATGACGCTTCGCTGATCGCTCTATCAGATCTCATGGCTCAGAAAAAGAATGACCCCGATGGACGCTATTACCTGTTGTTATTAACTGATGGCGAAGTGAACGCAGGCCACACCTTTGACCAGATCAAAGACGTCCTGAAACATAGCGAAGTGCGGATTTATCCCATTGCTTATGGCGAGGTGAACCAGGGAGAACTGCAAGCGATCGCCAGCTTGCGGGAATCAAACGTTCAGGCAGGCAACCCACAAAACGTGGAGCAACTGCTACGGGGATTATTCCAAACCAATTTGTAATTTCCAGCATTTCCAAACGCGAGGATTTATGACCCAGATAAATCGCAAATTGTTGGTGACCCTGGGATTGAGTTGGGTGGGTTTTGCGATCGCCGGTCTCCTGATCACCCTGCTCTTTCCCATTCCCACCGTTGCTGTGCTGATCGATCGCAGCTATTGCCCACCCGATGCCTGGAAACAGGTGGTGCAGCAATACGATACCCTTTACAGCCAACATCAGCAAAAGCATCTCAAAATTCAACAGGTTGTTGTCTTTAGCGACCTGGGAGAAGATGTTCTGCCTTCCATCCCATCCGGAGATGAGATTCAAGCGCTCTCAACCTATGGACGGCAAAATTTGGATCATCGCTCTCAACTGGCGACTCAATACCCCAACGCTCAACTACTCTCTTGCCCAACTTAAAAGTCGTTTATAGCAACGTGCGAGTGCGTTAAGTACAGCAACGGTGGTATGGGGCACGAAGTACCCCACACCACCGTACTTAATCAACCCGCACATTGCTGTATTTGTGTGCAACGCGCACAAATAAACGTCCCTTCTAGGGAGGCTAATCCTTATAAAGGACACCACAGCGATCGCGTCACTATTGCAACAGATATTGGGCGAAATACTGCCGATATAAATTGCAGCGGGGGGCCACTAATGTTCCAACAAACTTGACCAGGCCCATGCGTTGCAATTGATAGGCGGCCATTGGTTCCAATTGCACAGGTGTTGGGGAGGCGATCGCCCCCTTAAATGCCTCTAACAAATCAGGATGATGGTTTAAGTTCAACCAGTATTCCCGCAAGTGAGAACCATAGATGCCCATCTCCGTAGGAGCCTTACTCAGCAACATCTCTAAAGTGCTGTGAGGATTACTTCGTAAATGCACAAAGGCTTGTTCCAGAAGATAGGGATGCCCGCCAACCATCTCCATTAATGGTGTAATTAAAGTGGCATCACCGCTTAAACCATGTTGTTGTGCAAGTTCTTGTACTTGTTCACGAGTAAATTCTGTCAACTCAATAGGTAAACCAACGTTAAAGGGGGATTGATTAATGTGTAATCGGATATAAACATCCGTGGAGTGGGCTAATACTAATCGTAGTTTTTGCCAAAGCGGGCGGCTTTTCGCTTTCTCATGCCAGGAGCGTAATAAACCAAAGAAATCTTCGTAAATTTCGGGATGAGGAAAGAGTAAATCGACATCATCCAAACATAGCACTAAAGGTGATTCCGCGTGAGGCAAGAGGTATTCCTCAAAATAGGTCGTGCAGCTAATTTTCACGCCCATCTCCTCTTCATTCCAAAATTCATCCAATTGGTTAGGCAACCCCAATTCGCGGGTGAGAATGCTGCAAAACCAGCGCATGAACTTGCTCATGCTGGTGAGGTGGGTATTGCGATCGGCTAGCTCAAAGCTGAAGCTGGCGGTGCGATACTGGTGTTGCGACACCTGGGATAGAATGCGGGTAATTAACGCCGTTTTGCCCATTAATCGAGGTGCTTTAATTCGCACCAGTGCCCCCGGTTGCAGCAATGTCTCATAACAAATAATTTCGGTTGGGGGCCGCTCAACATAAATCTCAGTTGCCATCGGTGATGCGACAGGTTCTGCAACTGATGGCAATGTTGCAGGCTCGCTTTTTGAAGCTGGCTCCGGTTGGCTGGTGGTGGTCTCTGCCTTACCTCTAGTCATATTGCGCCACCGTTCCAGAGCGGCCTGAAAATTGGTCTTACTGACGCTTTCCCCCAACGCATCGCTGAGAGATTTCCAGAGCTTCGGCCCCACATCTCGCTTCAGATAGCTAACGGAATAGCCCGAAGTCTCGGCAATTTCTTCGTAGGTGTGGTTGGCGATCGCTCCCTGCACAATAGCCGTCTCGACATCACTGAGATGCTTACCATTACGTGCGACCAGAGCGCTATTGGCGATCGCCAACAACTGCTCCGGCGTCATCGGCCCATCTGCCTCTTTGGGCGCCGGTGCAGACGTTTCCATCTCATTGGGCACATGGGCCATCATTTTTTCCAGGATGCCCGGGCCAAACTGAGTGTAGCCTCGGTGAATGGAGGCGATCGCCTCGGCCAACTCATTCGTCGGCATATCCTTTAGCAAATAACCCTTGGCACCATGACGCAGGGCTTCCGCCACATACTGAGTATCGTCAAAGGTGGTCAGAATCAAAATCTTGGTGCCAGGAAAGCGCTGACAGATGTGTTGAGTTGCCGTCACCCCATCCATCACCGGCATGCGGATATCCATCAGTACCACATCTGGCGGCTGCTGAGCAGCATGGAGCGAGGTCAGCACATCAATGGCCCGCTGGCCATTTTCCGCTTCGGCAATCACCCGCAAATCCGGCTTGGTTTCGAGGATGGTTTTGAGGCCACGCCGAATGATTTCTTGATCTTCAACGAGGAGGAGGCGCAGCATAGGCGTTTAGCAGGGAAGAAAAGCTGTAATGGTGCAGCCCTGTTCAGGGGCACTATGGAGGATGAGGGTTCCACCCAGAGCGGCCGTGCGCTCATGCATGCCACGCAAGCCAAACCCGGTAGGATTGGCGCTCACCTGGAAGCCTTTGCCGTTGTCTTGCAGGGTGAGGTGTAGCCCTGCCTCCGTAGAGGACAGGTGTAAGTTAACCGTGGTGGCAGCCGCATGTTTCACAATATTGGTTAGGCCCTCCTGGATGATGCGGTAGGCAGCGGTATTGATAGGATTGGAGCAAGGATGAACCAGGTGAATGTCACATTGGGGCTGAATCCCGGTGGTGTGGTGAAATTCCTCAGTTAGGGTGGCGATCGCCGCCTCCAATAATTTTCCCTGCAATGGTTCAGCCCGCATATCGGCTACCGATTGCCGCACAGCTTTCAGAGCACCAGCCCCCAACTGCTTAGCTTCCTGCAAAAAGCTACGAGCTTTGGGTAAATCGGTATCCCACAGGGTCAGCACTGTTTCTAGCTGAATGTTGAGGGCCACCAGCGCATGACCGAGGGAGTCGTGGATGTCTCGGGCAATGCGGTTACGCTCCTCTAGAGCAGCCATAGCTTCAATGCGCTGATTCAGGGCCTTCTCCTGGTCGAGGGATCGTCGCAACTCGGCTTCTGTTTTTTGGAGCTGGTCATTTTGCGATCGCAACTGTGTTTGAAGCCGACACAACTTGAGCTGGTTCTCGATGCGAACGATCACCTCTTCCACCTGAAAAGGTTTGACGATGTAATCGACGCCGCCTGCCGAAAAAGCGGCTACCTTATCAAACACCTCATTCAGCGCACTGATGAAGATAATGGGAATGTCCTTTGTTTCGGGGTCAGTTTTTAAGCGGCGACAGACCTCTAATCCGTTCATCCCTGGCATGTTGATATCCAGCAGGATCAGGTCGGGAGCCTGAGCCCGCACTCCCATGAGCGCGGTGGAGCCGTTGGTAACACTGCGCACATCATAGTGCTGCTCCTCTAACATGGCAGAGAGTAGCCGCAGGTTATCCAACGTATCGTCAACGATTAGGATGTCTCCCCGCGAAGGCAGTGGGTTCATGGAATTTGGGCACAATAAAAGCCAATTTACGGTAATAGTACGGCAAGGGCTCCCATAACGCCAACTTCGCTGCCAGACTCAACTTCATCATTCATCAACTCAAATCTTCCAAAACCCAGAAGGATAATTTTGTTTCACAGCAATTGATCGATCAGATCTAACACTTCATCACTCCTACCGGGCTCAAATTTTCGCGCAAATAACAAGTCAGATATTTTGAGTGCGTCAACATCTTCCATAGTCAGGACTCGTGGAGGCGTTGGATTGGGATTTGACCAATCCGTGTACGTCAAGCTGTAATTTGCCACTGCTTCTTTAAAGGGAGAGTTACAAACCAGAGTTTGAAAAAACATTTCGTCTGGAATAAACGTGTACTTAAAATAAGTAATTACATTGGGATGAGTATTCAGATAATTGATCATCCATTGCACAAACTCTCCAGTCAAAGCCCACCACTGCGAACCGCCATAGGGTACGAGTGCATTAGGAAGCTTCCGCTGCAATGGAACATGAAACGGACGACTTCGCAGAAAGAAATGCCAATTTGAGACTCGCTTCATCGCTTGATAAGCCCCTCCGGCATTCGTCCATTTATTAGGTTCCGCTAAAGGAAAAGCTTCAATAAATTGCTGTCCCCGGTTCTCTTCAAGAAACCGCTTGATTTCCGATAAAGGCCTTATGGGATAGTCTTGCCCAGAGATCAAGAAAACATAGTCATAATTTTCCTGTGTCAGACAAGCCCTCCGCAGGCAATTCAGCGTAGCATTCACGATACTGAACTGCCCCCATCGACAAGCATCCCGTTGATCCATCAAGAAAACATGAGAAGTATTGCCTAGTAACTTTTCAACGTCACTAAAAACAGATGTCGCCCGCTGATCGATATGAATAAAGAAATGATCGCCTTCTGAACTCAGCGCTTTGACTAATCGAATAATTTGCTCAGGATATTTGTGCGCGAGTATCACAAATGCAATTTTCATATCAGGAGACTTCCTCGATTGCTTCTGACAAATGCTAGACAGCAGTAGACGGTGGCTTCATTCTGACATGAGGAACAGCCAATCAGCGTTTATCTTTCATTTCTTCACTGAACGTTGCTACTTAGATGCATTTCAAGGCATGTGCTCCTAAGACTCACTCTCCAGAACACATCCTCTCATACCGCATTGGGTTAAATGATCACAATAAGAAGCGGCGTGGTACTGAGCACCACGCCGCTTCTTATTGTGATCATTTACCTTGACTTGATACAAAGTATGGCTTCCTCATGAACTTAGGTATTCTCATGCCAATCAAAGTCCATCTGGCGGGCAGTTTGTAACGCGAGCTCTCGGCCTGCAAGACGTTCAACTAGATGAAGGCTCATATCAATACCGGCTGAAATACCTGCCGATGTCACTACATCTCCGGCATCGACCCAGCGCTGCTGTTCAACCGTTTGCACATTGGGAAACATAGCCCGCATATCCGGAATATCTTCCCAGTGAGTCGTTGCCATTTGGTTATTGAGGAGACCCGCTTTTGCTAGCAGAAAGGAACCTGTACAAACTGAAGCGGTTAATGTAGCGATCGCCGAACGTTGAGTAATCCATTCAACAACATCTGGAGTTTCAAGTTCTTTGGTAACAACCCCTCCTGGAATGAGTAGCAGATCAATAGGGGGATGATTGGCAAAGGTGTAATCCGGTTGTACAACAAGACCAGCGCGGGCTCGTATAGTACTAGGTTGAGGGGCGATCGTGAAGACTGTAAAGGGTTCAGGCAAGGACAGGTTTGCACGTTTGAACACCCGAGACGCCGTAGTAAAAACTTCGTAAGGCCCAGCAAAGTCTAAAACTTCAACATCAGGAAAGATGTAAATACCAACAGATACAGTTCCAGAATCCGATTGATTCATCTTGTTTCCTCTCAAGCACTATAGAAGCTGAACTATCGTGAACCATTCCAGGGAAATTCAGGTTTTGAGTTTTCTTCACCCCAGTATCCATTGAAGCTAGAAAAGTCTTCAGAGAAAGTCACTTCAAGGTTTCCAGTGCCGTATACATCATTCCAGACACAATGCATAACTCGAACTTGCACGGCTTCACATTGAGACAATGTGCCTGGCACCATTTCTCCTAGTTCATTCATGGTGTAGCTACCTTCCAGAGAACCATCTTCTGCTTCTCTAAATTCCGTTGTTGCCGGCAGTAAATCACCTGCCGCCCAAATCTGGCCCTCATAGCGGCCTAGAGTTTGCTCCATCCAACTACCAGACGGTTGTGCATTGACGTTGAGGCTCCATAAACCCGTTAACACCAAAGAAGCCGCTAGAGAGTTAGCAATATAGTTTGTACCTTTCACAATGTTCTCCTTAGAACGTTTCGTTGATATAACATCTTGATTGAATCGCACTGAAATCAGCGGCATTTGAGTACCTAGAGCTTTGGTTTTTCTGAAAAACTGGAACTCTAAATCTTCTACGTCAGCACCATGCCACCTTGGTTGTGTTTTACCATTTGAGGAGAAGGGGACGGAACATCTAACTCCATTAAGCCTTGAAAGATTGTCTCATTCTGGACAATCCCAAAATAGTTCAATGTATTCAACCGTTCGCATAGGGCAAACATCCCAAGGTTTACCACTGCTACTACAAGCAAGTTCTTCTTTATATCGGAAAACAGGATAAACCCGTCACATTTACCCTCTCCAAACACAGGTCAGTTTTCGGTTTACCGAGAGTTCCTTGCCTATAGAAGTGAGTGGAGGGCGATCGCCCTCCACTCTTTATATTCGCTTTCAAGATTCATGCTGCTTACTCCGAGTGCAGCATTACACATCGATCCGATAGTTCAGCTGATGCTCATCCCCAGGCAAACCTCGAAACCCCCAGTTGTGCTTTGGAGTTTCAAAAATTGTCATTTCCAAATCGTGCGTTGAAATTCCAAGGGTTTGCACTCGCTCAAACATCAGGCGCATTAACTGTTTCTTCGCCTCTACCGTGCGTCCCTCTATCATGCTGAATTCCACAATGGTGTAACGCAGGGTACGCCCTTCAGGATAGAAAAAATCAGAGGATTCAAGCGGAAAGAAACGATGTGCGCGTTTATCAGATGGATACTGAAGTGCATCGATAATGCAGGAATGAATGACATCAGAGAGTTGATGTTTGATTGGATCAAGATACTCTCTTAATCCATAGATTTTGACCTGTACCATAGCCCTATATCAACAAAACAGTATTGATTAAGATAAACAGCATTATCCGGTCTTAACGAGATACGAGAGAGAGTTATGGGACAAAGTCCCACACCCCTCTCTCGTACCTTCACGTGGGGCGATCGCCCAAATCCACACCTCACCCGAGAAGAACCTGCTCAACTCCTCTGTACGGCAAAGCTACATTGCTGTTTAAAGAAAAGTTAAGGCCTGGTTAATTTTACGGAAAATCTGTAGAAGCTAGAGAAGCTCCTATAAGAAATCACCAGAAGTTAAGCTCTTTCACGCCTCACCTGTTATGTCTGTGTACGTAGAAAATTTTGTACCACCAGGCCCCGGTTCCTGGACGTTAGAAACAACTCATTGGGCGCGCCCCATGACACGTTGGGGGGCAGATGTCTTTCCCCCTGCATTTAAGCGAGGATTCCGGGAAGGAACAGCTCGATATGGGCTATTGCTGGACTATTTAGAATACGGTGTCGTGAATGGTTTTGCCTACAACTGCGCGCATGTCGTAGGGGCACCACTCGAAGCCAAAGCACCGCCGCCAAAATTGATTTTTAAGCTACTCACCCGCTTGCATCCCCAGGTTCGCCAGCGCATTAAAGCCTCTCAAGCTGCTTTTGAGCAGAAATTATGGCGGCAAGACCTGAAACAATGGGACGAAACCTGGAAACCAGAACTGACCCGTAAATACCTAGAGCTGCAAAGTGTTGATCCCAAACAGCTATCGCTTGAAGACCTCATTACTCACCTTACGGCTTGTCGAGATGCGGTCGCCGAGGCGATTTACTTCCACCATCGGTTGAATCCCTGTGCATTGCTACCCCTCGGCGATTTTCTCGTACAAACGCAAGCATGGACTGGGCTGGAGGCTCAAACGCTCCTACAACTGCTGCAAGGAGCAACGCCTGTTTCGATTGGAGCGATCGCCGAAATTCAACATCTGGCCCAAGCCATTTCCCAACAGCCCGCAGCCGCCTCCATCCTCAATAGCCAACAACCTGCCGCCGAGATTCTGCATCAATTGGAAACGATGCCAGGGGACGTTGGTGAGGCAGCAAAAGCCTATCTCAATACCGTTGGGCTACGCGTCTTAACCGGGTATGACGTTGGGGATTTGTCGGCTCTGGATACCCCGGAGTTATTGGTCAAAACAATTCGTTCCGCCTTAGAGCACACAGTACATGAGAGCGCGACTGAACAGTTGGCAGAGCAAACGGCAAAAGTTCGAGCCGCTGTACCGGAGGAACATCGTGCCGCCTTTGATGAACTACTCGCAGAAGCCCGTCTAACCTATCGCATTCGAGATGAGCGTGGCTATCTCAATGATGCCTGGGCCACCGGAATTGCGAGACGGGCTATCTTAGCGGCGGGCGATCGCCTCGTAGCCGCAGGCAAGCTAGACAAGCCAGAGCACGCCGTTGAACTCACCCACGACGAACTGGTTGCCATGCTCAATGGGCAGGACGGAATTCCCGCCAGTGAGCTGGCGGAATATTTCCATTACCGCACAAGCAAAACCATTGCCGATGCCCCCGTTCATCTGGGCGCGCCCCCCAGTCCCCCGCCACCTGATGAGTGGTTGCCACCTGCTGCGGCCCGTTTGAGCCGCGCGATTAACTTGGTCCTGGGGCACTTATTTGCAGCACCGGGTAAGCAAATTGAGCCTCAAACCATCCAAGGGGTTGCAGCTAGCCCAGGCCAGTATGAAGGCATTGCCCGATTGGTGCTCAACCTGGAAGACATGGCGCAGGTGAAAGAAGGCGATATCTTAGTCGCTCGGATGACCGCCCCTTCTTATAATGCGCTGTTGCCGATGCTGGGAGGCATTGTCACCGATCGCGGTGGATTGCTATCGCACGCGGCGATCGTCGCCCGTGAATATGGTTTGCCTGCTGTCGTGGGCTGCATGGAAGCAACGCAGGCGATTCCAAATGGTAGCCGCATTCGGATTGATGGAACAACTGGAGAGGTGAAAATTCTGGCATGACGCTGTTGAATGTACCGCTATACGCACCGATCAACTTAATTGACGCTGTTGATGAAACCGCTTGTGGTGGTAAAGCTGTGCAATTAGGGGCCGCTATTCGGGCGGGCCTTCCTGTTCCACCGGGCTTTGCGCTAACAGCCGGTCTGGTGGACGCGATCGCCGCTCAAGACCCGGTTGCGATCGACTTGGCCTTACAAGCCTTTGCTCAACTGAAAGGGCCTGTGGCCGTGCGCTCCTCGGCTGTGGGGGAAGATTCCAGTGAGGCAAGTTTCGCGGGTCAACATCTCACCTGCTTGAATATTTGCTCACCTGACAGCATGGTCAAAGCGGTGCAACAGGTCTGGCAATCCGGGCAAAGTGCCGCAGCACAAAGCTACCGCCAGCGCTTGGGGATTACTCAAGCACCTCAGGTTGCCGTTGTCGTGCAACGGTTTATTCCTGCTCTGCAATCGGGGGTACTGTTTACTCGTAACCCGATCACCGGCCAGGACGAGCGGGTAATTGAGGCATCCTGGGGGCTGGGTGAGGCGATTGTGTCGGGCCTGGTCACACCCGACCATTACCGATTAACCCGGCAAGGGCTTGTTCTTGAGCAAACTCCTGGGATGAAGGATATTGCAGTGATGCCGAGCACGGAGGGCCACACCCAGGAAGTTGAGGTAGAACCGCATCGGATACGTGCCCTCTGCCTGGAGGCATGGCATCTGGAGCAACTCAATTTGCTGGCAACCCAGTGCGAACAGTACTTCCAGCAAGCACTGGATATGGAATGGTGCTTTGAGGGTTCCACCTTATACTTACTCCAGTGCCGCGCCATCACTCGTATTGCGTCCCCTGGTGTTTAAGAGGATGTGTTGTTTTTGTGTGTATGTAGCGCACGAAAAACGACCTTCTGAGGCTTAAACCTAATTGACATGAATGATTCGTCCTCCAAATCTGTTTGGCGCGATCGCGCTCTACTCATTGCGATCACCCTCAGTTCAATGCTGGCACCGTTGAACTCGACCATGATCGCGGTCGCATTGCCGCGCCTGATCACGGAGTTTCAAACGAACGTTGCCCACGCCAGTTGGCTCGTGACAAGCTATCTGATTGCTATGGCAACCCTGCAACCCATCGCTGGTAAATTGGGCGATCGCTGGGGCCGACGTTCCCTCATTTTGGGAGGGTTGATCTGTTTTGGTGGAGCGTCTTTAGCCGCAACCTGGGCACCGACTCTGGAGATGCTCATAGGCTTTCGGCTGTTGCAAGCGGTGTCTGGGGCGATCGCTATTCCCAACGGGGTCGCTTTAGTACGAGAAGTCGTGCCCGATCACCAGCGTGCGACCCAGTTTGGATTAATCAGCAGTGCGATCTCCTTAGCGGCGGCGATCGGCCCGCCTATTGGAGGGGTGCTGACCAGTCTGGCCGGATGGCGAGCCATCTTTTTTGTCAATGTCTTGCTCATCCTGCCAGCTTTACTGTTGGGGTGGTGGGCGTTTCCTCGCAGCAAACCATCAGCTTCATCCCGTCCATTTGATTGGGGCGGATCGCTCCTGTTAGCGTCAGTCTTGGCCAGCTTAGCCGGGTTCCTTTCCCAAATGCGGCAGGGTGGCCTCCCTGTTTCGCCAGGAGTAGCGGTGGCGGGTGTTGTTGCGTTAATGGCAGCATTATTCGTCTATGAAGGACGACATCCAGACCCCATTATCCAACTGCGCTTTTTCCGGAAACGAGCGTTTGCCGCTGCCAATGGGGCGATCGCCCTCAGCAACCTGGCAATGTATGTCACATTGCTCAGCTTGCCCATCTTTCTGTCTGAACGGGCGGGATGGATGGACTCACAAATTGGTTTTGTCCTCGCCGCTTTCTCAGGGTTGATGATCGTTGGTTCGCCTCTCGGCGGACGGTGGGCAGACCGTTGGGGCCGCCGGATACCAACCGTCGCAGGTCTGGCGTTGTTTACCCTGGGTTTGCTGCCTCTCGTCATCCAGGCAGAAACGGTGCCCCTTGCTTTTTTGCTGCCCGGTTTGGCGATCGCCGGAAGCGGGATGGGTGCTTCAATGGCAGGGTTACAAACGTCAGCCATCGAGTCTTTAAGCCCCAAAGAAGCTGGCGTCGCAGCAGGCATCTTCTCGACCAGCCGTTACCTTGGGAGCATTGTGGGTTCTAGCATTCTTGCAGGCATCCTCAGCTCTAGCGGTAATTTTCATCTAGTCTTCTGGATGGTTGGCAGTACGGCTTTCCTGTCAGTATTGGTCAGTTTAGGATTGCGCGATCGCCCTCTAAGTGAGGCACAAAGTTAGGTATCCAGGAAAAGCGACGGGATTCTGTCCTGGTACTCTCCTTGGATACCAATTTTGTAAACATTTGAAGCAATACGATTTTCATAAAAAGATAGATAAGTTTCAATAACGAACAGAAACGACTGATATAGAATTTGCGGAATAATCGGGTTTTCAGATGTTTACTATGAAAGACGAAATACTTTAACACTTTTTGCATTGAACGTTGATTCTATTCAAAAAGGGATAACATGAGCGATTTTAATATCACCAATCCTTTAGCGAATATCGATACAGAAGAACAATCCATTCAATCGTATTACGACAGCATTGCCGCTGATTACGATCGCTCACGCTTTGCCAACACCTATGGTCGTTATATTGATGACCAGGAACGGAAGATTTTGAAGCGCTGGTTACCTCGCTCCTCCGATTCATCCGTTCTGGATTTAGCCTGTGGCACGGGGCGTTTTCTAGATTTAGCGACGGCTGGTTTAGATGCCAGTGCCAACATGTTAGAGATCGCCAGCCAGAAATATCCTGATGTATCTCTAATTCAGGCATCCGCATGTGAAATTCCGCTCCCCTCAGCTTCCTACGATGCCATCTTTTCTCTTCACTTTTTCATGCATCTGAACCCAGCAAAGGTTGCCACCATTCTGGATGAATGCCACCGCATTTTGCGTCCGGGAGGCATGTTGATCTTTGATATTCCATCGGCCTTACGCCGCAATCTGGTGCGATACCGGGCAGAAGATTGGCACGGGGCAACCGCTTTATCTATCCCACAGATTCGTGAGGCGACTCAGGGCAAATGGGAGCTTCAGGCATCGAGCGGGGTGATGCTCTTTCCAGTGCACCGAATTCCAACAACTTACCGTGATCGAGTGCGATCGCTCGATGATTTTCTCTGCCAAACATGGCTAAAAAACATTGCATCCTATCTGTTTATTCAACTGATTAAGTACGACTAATAACAAGGACAATGGAATGAAAAAACTTATTCCGCCAAGTTGGCGAGTTAATATACGCATCGTTCAGCGATACCTGGCAGCTCGGCTCACAGGAAAATGGCAGCAACTGGCAAAGCATCGCGACACCCACGCTCACGATGACTTTCTGCCACAAGTAACCCTAACCCAGCCTCTGGGCTCCATGACAGGGCACCATCTTGAGCGAAAGAAACATAACCTCAACCTGGCTATCCAAAAGCTTCAGAACGTCGTGATTCTGCCGGGTCAAATTTTTTCTTTCTGGCATCTGGTTGGAAACCCCACCACTAAAGCGGGATTCGTTGAAGGAAGAACCATTACTGGCACAGAGCTGGCAACATCGGTAGGTGGCGGATTATGCCAGTTATCGGGCATGCTTTATTTTCTGGCGCTCAAATCTGGATTAACAATCCTGGAGCGTCATCCACACTCCAAAGATATTTACACAGATGCCACACGGTTTGCTCCCTTAGGTTCTGATGCAACCGTTGTGTATGGTTATAAAGATTTGCAGATCCAAAATTCTTTTTCTTTTCCAATTTGCTTTCGTTTTTTCATTACCGATCAAGCTATTCAGGCGTGTCTTTGTTCAGCTCAGGCGATCGCTGAAGTACAGGTTGAGTTCCGCACTCAATCTTTAGAATCTGCCACCCATGTAGAAACAATTCGCTACACACCAGCCAGAGCAACAGCAGAGTTAGTCAGTTCAGATTTATATCCCAAGTTACTGGTTCCAGCACATCTGCGATAAAGATACTAATGTGAAAATTTTGGTTGGGAGGTTTTGTCATGTCATACAGCGGTTTTCAAGTGCTTAAAATCTGGTTGTTTTTGTGAGAGCCGCGCTCCGCGCGGCTCTCACAAAAACAACCGTGGCTGATTCAAGCGCCAAGCGTTGTAGGATCAGCAATTACACCTCAATCCGCAGCAACTTACCTGCCTGGGTCGCAACAATCAATTGATTGCCAAGAGTCGTGAGTGTTGTTGGTAAGCCTTCACCCATCTCCGCGATGTTGATGATAGGAGATAACATTCCATTAGGCTTTAGGGCTACTAGCCAACCTGCCGTTGTCACAGTCATCCAGCGATCGCCCAGACGAGTGATATCCAAAGGGGCACCCAGGTCAGCTTGTTGTAGATCGGCGATCGCTTTCGTTTCCCCCGTAAAAGCGATTCTCAAAACTTGCCCGTTTTCTTGAGTCGCGATAATGTAATCTTCTCCAATTCCAATCCCAAAAGATGTGCTGTCTAAAGGGGTTAAGACAGTTGTTCTACCAGAGCGGGTCACTCGAACAATCAAGCCCGCAGAACCCAACACATCTGTTGAAACAGCAACTAGGTAGAAGGGATAGTACCCCTCGCTAGCAGCCACTGCAAATGGTGCGCCAAAGTCCCCTGCAAAGTCAGATAAATCTGCCAGAGAAGATACTTCGCTTTGTTTAGTGACCTGCACGAGAGAGTGGCCCAACTCCTGAGCCGAAAGAGCTACAATAACCGATTCTTGCAAACCGACAATTCCAGCAGGGATACCATAGCGCTCCACGTTCACCCAGGTCACTAAAGTTCCGTCAGGTGCAACCCGTACTAAATCTCCTTCCACAGTGGCTACGATAATTGCATCCTGAAAGACCGTAACCCCTTGAAAAGACAAGAGGTTCAATCCTGATGCAAGAACGGTTACGGTAGGTTCCATACCAGCTTGTGTACTCCTCCTACTAAAGAAGGATTTTTAGGTGCAAGACTAAGCTTTACACAGAAAATCGTTAATAGTAAAAATGGCAAGCTAATTAAAACTATTTATGACTATTCCTTTACTGGTTGTGGATGTACAAACAGGTTTTATTAATGACTTTACCCATCATATTCCTAAAAGAGTAGCTCGCTTAATTGAGCAGAAGCTTTATTCCCCTGTATTATTTACCCGCTTCATTAATGCAGCCGATGGCCCTTACACACGTCTTCTCCAGTGGAACGGTTGTCATGACGCGCCTGAAACTGACCTGTCCGAAGATTTAGCACCCTACATCCAATCCGAATTCGTCTTCAGTAAACCGGGCCTATGCGGAATGCCCAGTGAGCTAGTGGATTACCTTTGTGAGAACCAGGTTCAACAAATCGCTGTCGTTGGAATCGACACAGATATGTGTGTTCTAAAAATCGCCATGGATCTATTCGATCAGGGCATTGAACCGATTGTATTAACAGACTGCTGTGCCAGTACCGCAGGATTGCAGGCTCATCTGGCTGGACTGGCCGTTCTGAGCCGCAATATTGGTGCCCAGCGGCTACGAGACGCTGGCTTGGGAGAAGGAACCCTCGCAGCCCCTGTAGCAAAGTAGGCTCATTAGAGCGCGGCGGCTGGTGTGTATATAGCGGGAGTCATGGTTTCCTGCAGCGCGAGCCCGTGTTGGGGTTAACGCTGACTGCGATCGCAACAGTATGGCGTCACCTTACAGTTCCCGATCAGCCGATTGTTAATAACCTAAACTTTCCGCTGCTATTTTTTGAAAGTACACTCCCACGTCTCTAGGGATACTTCTGCCCCCATAAGGATTACCGACAGGGCTACGCTCAAAGATCGTGCCGTATAGAACACACGCTGCCAGGTAAGTTCCATAAGGGGTTGGATGGCCATCCAGGTTGTATAACACCAGATCTGGCCTTTCAGTTAGGGACCGCGCAAATGCTAAACCTGCTGGCGCTACTGTAGCCCCCAGTTCTGCGCCGACCGCGTTATAGGCATCTGCCAGGCTTGCCGTCGTAACTCCATAACTCACACTATCGGGACGTTCCCAGGTCATCAAAAGAACCGTTTTGGCTCCCCGCTTTCTGATTTCTTTATCGAGCTTTCTGACGGATTTATGAAACTTTCCTGGATCAAAAATAGGTATTTGGCTTTGTTCTTGCAAGACGACATATTCCCAGCCACCGTCACGGATGGTTCGGCGAGTATTCTTGTCATGCGTGTGGTCGTCTAAGGTATAGCCTCCTAGAGCAACACTGGACACACGGCTCGAAGGAGACAACCCTACCAGTTGTTGATCAATACCATCATTGAAAAAGGTAAAGCTGTTCCCAACGAGAAGAATCTGGGCTGACTCTTGGCTGCTTAATATTGGGTTACGACATGCAGCCAAAACAAACAGGGCCATACAAGCAATGAGAATGCACCGCACCAGTAACCTTACTCTCATAGATTCTAGTCCTGTTCTTTCAAAGTATGTGTGCCGAATCCAATAGTCTTCCAGCACCGCTTTTCAAGCATTCCCCAATTCTTCAACTTCTGCTACTTAGGAGGTTTCTGCATAAGAATCTACCAGGATGTTGGTGCTTTGCCCGCTTCGCGGGCAAAGCACCAACATCCTGGGGGTAATTTCATTGTTGGAAATCTCCTTACAGCATTGTCTTTGCTAGTACTTTGTCAAGGAGTTTTTGAGAGATCTACACCCCCTCAAAAACTCCTCAAATTTTATGTTTAGGTGCGGGATAGCCCCACACTTGAACATTGGCAAACCACTCGGTTACACAGGGCTAGAGTTACTCGATCCAACGTACGAGCTGATGCGATCGCACTTCCCTACTCACAAAACCTCTCCCAAGTTAGTTGACAAAGAAGTTCCCAAATATGGAACTCAATATTGCACGCAGAAGACAAACCTTGTCCAACGTCCAACCCCTCTCTCTCACTTCAGTGCCTATTTCTCTATAAAAAACAACTAACAAATGATGAATGACAAACCTCAAATAATGAATGTAAGATCCAACTTGGGATGTAATTTGGGATGATAGTATGCGAGCATCAATTGGCAAACTAATCGTCAGCCTTGGCGTCCTTCTGGCTATAGGAACGCTACCAGCCCAGGCACAAGTTTCAGACCGTCAAGTTGCAGCACTGGTCGAGGCACTTCGGCAAGCAGCGCCTCAAACGGGGCGTGCAGATGACGGGCTATATAGTGACTGGCAAATTATGCCAGGAAACATTCCCCGATGGTCAAGGTCATGCATCGGTCGAGAGCTTTCACCAACTGAATTTGAGGCTAGCCCAGTGGTTGCCCGTTCGGTTGTAACGTGTGTGATGCGAGATGTGCTGCAAGATGAGTATGGCGCTAGCAACAACGATGAAATGCTAGCGGTACGTCGAGCCGCTGCCTGGTGGATGCGAGGTGACCCATCTCAGTACAACAGTGCTGAAATTTCAGCTTACATTCAGCGGGTTGTGAATGCCTATCAGCAGCAGCGAGGGTCATCGAGTGCTGCTGCCACACCTCAACCCTCCGCACCTCCCGCACAACAGCCACAGCAGCCCTCAGAATTCGATCGCTACATGACAGCAGGCTATGAGGCAACGCAGCAGCGGGATTACGAAAGAGCGCTCCTGTATTTTCAACGGGCATTAGATGAACGCCCTGATGATTCCTACGCCCGACAAGCTATCCAAAACGTTGAGGGTTATCGCAGTCGCACTTCTGAAGGTGCGTCTGGTGGCCAATCTCCGTCTAATTCCCAGTAACGCTATGAAAACTCTGTTGATTGGTTTAGCAGCAATTATTCCGTTTATCAGCGTTTCGAGTGCGCTGGCTCAACCGGCTCAAGAAAATTGGTTCGAGGTCACACGCAATGCTGTGGGCGATCGCTTCATGGTAGAGCGCAACTCCATTGAATTTAGGGATGGAATTGTTTGGTATTGGGAATATCGCGATTTTCCGCAACCAAACAATGCATTCATTGGGGTTGAGGTAGAGCAACCAGTTTATGGTGCCATGCTGTATCGTTCTGTCGATTGTGCTAGCGGCGTTTCCCGGCTCAGGCGAGTCGTCGTCCACGATAGACAGCGGCAGGTCATTCAGCGAATTAGCTATGACGATGCGGGCCAATTAGCACAACCTCAGGCAGGCAGTAGCGCAGCCGCCGTTCTACGCTTCGTGTGCGACCAGCCCCAGTCAGCACCAACTGCATCTCAATAATGGCTCTACCGAGGCCCAAATTCTGGTGAGGCGATCGTCTGGCTCAGGCCGCTTAAACATAAGACCCAAAAGCAATGACGCCTGCTTAGTGGGCGTCATTGCTTTTGGGTCTTATGTTTAATTGCAACCACCTACTGATCTATTGATTTCAAGCCAGATACTTGCCGAGAGTAGTACTGTATTCTTCGTACTTTTTCGCGCCAACGAGTGTTTCTGCCACGTCGCCTTGAGAGAAGAACATTACGGCAGGAATACTGCGAATTCCATATCGCTTAGCTACTTCTTTATTAGCATCCAGGTCTAATTTTAAGACTTTGACGCGATCGCCATATTCATCTGCGAGCTGATCAATCAATGGAGCAATCAGCTTGCAAGGGCCACACCAGGAGGCAGTGCAATCTACAACAAACAATGACTCTGCACCTAGAAGAGCATCAAACTCGGCTTCATTTTGAATGTAAGCTGCAGGCATAGATAAATCTCATGAAAGCTCTATTCTCCCATAGTGTTTGCACTTTTCAGACGCAACGGGTGCTGAAACAGCAATTCTCATTTTGAATTGAAGCCTGAAAATAGGTCGCGCTCATATCGGTGTGCAACGTTGAACGGGGGCAACTAATTCTCCCAACAACAAACCCAGAGCTTACAGGTGGGTGGCACCTGGTTCGGCGTATCGAAGGTGCCGTCAGGAATTTCGATTTCGTCGCCCGAGCGTCCGAAGAGCGAGGATCCGCAAACTAGCAGAAATATCGCTCTGCAACGGACATGCTTCATTATCGTCTAGTGCATTGCAGTGTGCGGCTATACAGCGCTTTTCAAACGCTTAAAATCCGGTTGTTTTTGTGGGAGCCGCGCGGAGCGCGGCTCCCACAAAAACAACCGTGGCTGATTCAAGCGCAAAGCGCTGTATAGCAGATCTACAATTAAACGTAATGTAGTTTAAGTAGAGCACTAACTTTCGAGAGCTAGCTTATTAGCGAGGTAACTACCAGCTTTTGGATTCAGCAATTGCTCATCAAAGAAGATAACTGGAGAGTTGCTCTCAAACACAATCTGCGTTCCCTGGGGCATAGATAAATATCTCAGGGTATGGGGCGCACACAGCACTACTTCATACAAAGTCATCAGTTCAAGATTACTTGGATCATTGTTATCGATATCTTCTCTAAAGCTACCAACAAACCAGCCTGAATCTTGAGGATTATTTTCACTCCTACTGCTTCTAACCATTATTGTTGGCAACTCTTCAAACCCTCGCCCAACAACGGCAGTATCTTCCAAAGAGGGAACATCCATATCGAGTTCAAAGCTTTCTGGTACATACTTATGCTCCATTAGAATGTGAAGAACTTTTGTAATATTTGGTATCCATTCAATTGGCATAGATTGAAAATCTGGAGCAAGTAACCTCAGGCAATTATTTTGCAGTTGGCACTGTAATACGGACCACCCATACTGAAAAATTTGGCCATTAGAAAATTTCGCACCACTTTCTATGTATTTGGTCAACCAATCAGTTAACCACGTGATGATAGCGTTTGGGAATTCCTCTTCTATATAAAACTCATATCTGGAGATGTTGTCTCCATTAACAGGAATTTGAATCTGTTTCATGATTGGGTGCCCCACTAAACACTCAAAGTATCATCCATGGTCGCTCTGCAAAACTCTTACTATCTATACTTTCCGAGCATTTTTGTAGCCGAACGATCCTAGCCAGTGGTTGCAACAGCCTTTAACTCATTACTGGCAGAATCTTTCAGTTCGCTGCAATAGCTTATTAGCCGCCGACAACACCAGAAGCCAACGAAAGAACAAACCGAAAGTATCTAACACCATTTCGCTTGGGCAACTCCGACTCTTGCTGAAAGCCCAAGTCCCGGTAGATATGTTGTGCGGACTGCATCAGTTCACTTGTGAAAAGACCGATTGAACTCGCCTTATCGTTTATTGCTTTGGAAATGCACGCCATGGTTAAAGCCTTAGCAATACCTTTGCCTCGATGTTCTGGGTGAACTGCCAACAAGAGGAGCGAGGCCATATCTGACCTGAAAATTGTCGGGTCACCTTTCCCCGCCGGACAGTAAGCAACCGAACCAATAATGTCATTGCTGAAACGATAAACTATGAATTCTGCCGCCTCTGCTCTTTCTGAAATATTTCGCAGATTCTTCTGCATGACTTTCCAAGAACCAGACGGGAGATACGATGCAAATTCTGCGTAGGCTGCGACATTCAAATCAGCGATCGCCTCGAAATCCTTACTTGTTGCAATTTCAATCACTTGCACTGCTCTCAGTTTTCTAGGCGGTTAACAGTTAAGCGAACTAGACATAAACACCTTTGAAACCCAAACAACTTATAGGTAGTTCCGGTTCAGCGTCATGTTGGACAGAGTTGCTACATCCTCCTACATCGCTCGTTCTTGGTGTTCTGAAACGGCTCGTACAATTCGACAGACATCAGCCGTGTAAAATCGGCTGCCGTTGAAGCAGTTACATTCCACAATCTTCCACGTTTGTTCGACACGTGCTACATCCAGAACAAAAACGCTTGCAGGCACCCATTGTGAGGCAACGCTCTCTGCAAAGACAATGAGATCGGGAGGAAGGTATGTATCGTCACTCGGTCGGTACATGCTGCCACTGATAACCTCACCATCCACTATGAACACACGCCACTCTGCATCGATTTCACGTGGCTTGCCGACTACCACTTCCGCTGTTGGGTCGATCGGTTGCACTGCGCTGCGAAGACGGTCGTAGAGTGCGGAGCACTGGGCAAAGGAGAACATGCCTCCGGTGAAGCGCTTTAAATCGTCATTTGGCTTGAGAAAGACAAGTTCTTCTGGAGCACGTGATTGGCGAAGGAACTCTTCCCATGTCATGACCTTGGCATCGGCATTCAGCAACTGATCACCATAGGCAGTAGCGTAGGTCCGGTGTTGAAAGTGCATCGGATCAAAGAAGATACCACGTCGCCATTCCGGGTGCTCAAAAGCCCGTAGGATGAGAGTGGTGCGACCGTGAAAGACTACAGGACCATCGATTGTCGGCATTTCAGGAAGCGATGCAGAACCTGGAAGGACAGAAATGTCGTAAAAGGGTCGCTTCTCAACAGCACAGGCGTGTCGGAGTGCAGTTGGAGACATTGATTCAGGCTCAACGTTTGTCTGAACGACCCAGGCGGTATGCATGATGTGTGCTCCACTGCTCCACTTAAGAGATCTTTAGGTTCTGCCCAATGGTTCAAATCAGCGGCACAGGGGACTAAGAACGAAGCGGAAAGCATCTCAGTAAGCCCGCTACATTTGAATGGTTATGCCGCATCCTATCATCTTCATACTTCAATCACTCCTGGCTTACGAACGCTCTCTGGACTATGGCTCCAGGAGTTCGGGGACAGCCCTTTAAAATACTCTAGTCCTATTAGTTGGGCAAACTCGTAAGCCCTATCCTGTCCATCCGTCATGAGGCATTTTTGCAAAACTTCAAAACTCTCAGGAGATTGCGGAATCCATTGAGCTAAAAGCTCTATATCAGGGTTATTTGGTGGGCAAGATGGGGCAAAATCGCCAAGTTCCTCCGAGAAATCATCCCACCAGTGTTGAAATACCATCCGGTGCTCTGCATCCTCATACACTTCAATCGTCCAGCCGTGATCCTCGCCATAGGAATAATGCAGCAATATCCCGGAATTTGCTTGAACGATCGCTGGCAGAGCTTCCCAATCCTGCCCCCCTGGAACAAAACTTGTCCACTGGCTACTTGAAGGGAAAACAATCCCTTTTAATCCTGCCCTTTGCAACAACTGAACAGCATCTTCTTGAGAAGCTTGACGTAGATGATATGACTCACTAAATTCACTCATGCTGGCTTCACCCTTAATACAAACAGATGAGGTTCAGACTGCCTCTCCACTAGAGACTAAGAAGCATAACGGCGAGCGTCACTGACGGTAGATAGCTCTAGGTAACCAATCCGTCCGATGCACGCAAGGGTTAGCTGGCGAGCGTTAAGGCAGGCAACGTAAAGTGCTAAAGAGTTGTAGAGCTTCCTTCGTCAATCTACCCTACAGACAAGCGATCGCACTCAGGAAAAAGTTAAGAAATGACTGCTTTATGAAGATAGTTCTGAGCATGCTCAACCATGCCCCATATAAAGTCATCCTCAATAACAAGACAGTGCATCGGGGATAATGACATTACAGTTATTCCATCAATGCAAGAATATTTATCCTTCTCATCGCTCGGGATATCACCACCGTGATGTATGAGCCGATTTCGCACTTTACTGCTCCCTCCTGGCACTTTCACATACACAATACTCTGGACAGTTTTTCTGAAACCTTTGATTTTGCGTGCGCTTCGCGCACGCAAAATCAAAGGTTTCAGAAAAACTGTCCGAACTAATGATACAGGAGGGCAGTTAAACAAAAAAACTATAGCTGCTCAGAACCTATTGGTTAAAGAGAGTGCCTAGGAGCAGAGGGTAAATCAGGATGCTGGATCAAAAGTTATGATGCACAATCTCTATTAAAAAACATCGTAGTCCTGATTCTCTTAGATTTTGCAGATAGTGTTCTGATTCACTCCTAGCACCTGCCCAAACTATAGCAATTCCCTCTTTGTGAACTCTAACCATAAAATTAATTGATTGCTTTTCAGAAATGCCAATCACTCTCACCAGGGTATTGACAACATTCTCCATAGAATTAATGTCGTCATCCATTAAAACAATTGCATGCGTCTCAGATCCGCTGAAGATTCTTCTAGAAGAGGTTGGCTCTATTACACCGCTCCTCTGCTGAGTAAAGCGTATCAGCACGTAAATGACGACACCAAGAATAGCAGATACCAGTATCCACACAAAAAACTAGCTTATATAGAGTGTTCTAAACATAACGCGATCGCAGGGGGTTTCGGACCAGATTGTTGAGTTTTCCTAGGATTACAATCCTGGGAAGCCATACATCACCATTGAAGAGGCTTTGTTCTGCTTCCTCGTGCAAACATTCTCTTACACCTCACTTCTTTAGATATCTCCACGGTGCTGTGATAGGTATCTACCCACTGTCCCAATGGCATTAGTTCGGACAGTTTTTCTGAAATCCTTGATTTTGCGTGCGCTTCGCGCACGCAAAATCAAGGATTTCAGAAAAACTGTTCAGAGTATTGCAATGGGAAAGTTTGAACAGATTCCGAACCAGTATGTATCCCAACCTTCAAGTACAAAATGACCATCAGGAGTGACGACTATTGTAAGAGCATCAAAATAGGCTTCCCAATTTGTCACAAAGAACGCACAGGCAATATGCATCGTGTAACTATAGGGATTGGAAAATGGTGATGGATGCGTGCGTTAGCACGCCTTAATTGCTTAGACAAAGCTATTGAGGCTTTTGATTAAGCAATTCAACTAGAACCATCTACTGACTCTTGGTATCGGAAAGCAGAGATTCTGGTTCAATAGCAGCAGTTTCATCTAGCAATTGAGGCTTACGACCAAGCAACCAAGCAACTGGGTTGGAGTCAGACTGTGGCATATTCTGGTACCAACGAGGATTAGCTCTCGTGACCTAAAGCAATACCGAAGCCCGACAGAGCTGCGATTAGGCTGTTTCTTTTGACCCACGTTATAGATATGTTCTTTATAATTGCTATGCTTGCTACGCAAATAGTTACCCAAGTTAAAAATTGCAACTTGAAACCTTTTCTGTAGTCATCGCCCTGCCTCTAAAACAGGCTGAGCAGCATAACGGTAGAGTTAGGCGACAGCAGATAACTTTAGATACTCAACAACCTTTAATCGTCTGCACCAACACACGGTTAAGCAGTTTCAGCAACTATAAATCCAGAGTAGATATAGCAAGGTGGGGAGGTCAGCCCGGACTTTCCCATCTCATCATTGACCCGTTTCTGCAACACAACTTGCTAAACTGCACTGCTTCCTTATCAGCGATTACATCTGTTTAGAACGTGTTACGTGTTGCTAAACGATTGAGCTTCTTTTCTACCATTCGGCAGGGGCCTAGGCTTGGAAAAGTTTTTACAGTATGAGGGTTCCCTTCCACATCTTTGTAATCCTGTCTTAATAATATGAGCTTCCTTTCGATCGAAGAACTGAAAGAACTCGTTGAACAGCCGCAAGGGTTGTGTGTATCAATTTACATGCCGACCGTGCAGCTTAGTTCAGAAACTCAGCAAAACCCTGTCCGCTTCAAAAATCTACTTCAGCAGGCAAAAGCAGAGTTAGAAAAATATGAATTGCACTCGGCTGATCCAAACCAATTTCTTCAGCCCGCTAGTGAACTGGATGAAAATGAATTTTGGCAGCAGCAGAACGCAGGTTTAGCTTTATTCATTTCAGAAGGGTTCTTCCGTTTCTACCAGGTGCCGATCGATCTCATTGAACTGGTAGTCGTAAGCGATCGCTTTCATCTCAAGCCGCTAATTCCGCTGTTGAGCGGCGATGATCGCTTTTATGTTCTCACGCTTGGTCAGCGTGATGTGCGCCTTTTGGAAGGCAATCGCTATGGCATCACCCGTGAAATTGAAATTGAAGGCTTGCCGAAGAGCATGGATGAAGCCTTGCAGTATGACGAAACAGCGAAGGATGAGCAGCGCCGCCAGGGAGCGGGTGCAGGTCGTTCAGCTTTGCAAGCAGGTGGCTCCTATCACGGACAGGGCGGCGAGCGCGAAAACGTTAAGGAAGATTTGCTGCAGTATTTCCTGTTAGTCGATAAGAGCCTACACGAATTTTTCCGCAATCGTCGATCGCCCCTTGTCTTAGCTGGCGTTAGCTATTTGCTGCCGATTTATCACGAGGCAAATACTTACAATTTCATTGTGGAAGAAGGGATTCAGCACAACACAAAGCAGCTAACGGCGGAAGAGCTTCATGCAGAAGCTTGGGCGATCGTAGAGCCACAGTTTGAAGCAGACCAGGAAAAAGCGATCGATTATTATCATGAGTCAATTGCGGCTGGCAAAGGCTCAAATGACTTGAATGAAGTCATTCAAGGGGCATTTTATGGTCGTGTAGAACAGCTTTTTGTTCCGGTTGGCGTACAAAGATGGGGACATTTTGACCCGGGCTCAATGGAACTTGAGATACACAATGAGGCTCAGCCTGGTGATGAAGATCTGCTCAATGCAGCAGCAATTCAGACGATCTTTCACGGAGGAGCAGTCTATGCTGTTGAACCAGAAAAAGTACCAGACAATACCCCTGTTGCAGCAGTATTTCGCTACTAATTAACCTCAGTTCGGGATAAGCTGCAGTGCTCATTTTGGCGTGCGCAAAGCGCACGCCAAAATGAGCGTTTTCGAGTGCCGCGCGTTGCGCGGCACTCGAAAACGCCCTTAACCCGAACTCAGGTTAATTAGTAAGAAAAGCGAGAATTTCGAAGAATCTGTTTAGGGGGAAGGTAACGAAGCTGCAACGAAGTAGCCAGGCGATACGTAGTTCATCCCAAAAAATTTTATCTTTCAGATTTCGTCTCAATTGGCTAGAGCAAGCTGCTTAACGAGCGTGTTGAGCGGTTGTTATGACTTTTGAAATGAAGCCGGCATCTTTCTGCAATCCGTTCCAACATGATTGTTATACGCCGAGCACACCGAGAATAGCCTCTAAATCCGAGAGGTCTTCAAAGTTGTGTGGGTGCTCGACTCTTCCCCCTACTGCCAAAAAATCATAGCCAAGGTCAGCGCTCGCCTTCTTATCCCATGGCGCATCGCCGAAGTATGTTCGCCGCGTAAAACTGCCGAACACGCCCGCTTGCCGCTCGGCTAACCGCATAATCTCAGTTCGTGCTACTGCGTCAGACGATGTAGCAAATGGTAAACCTTCAAATTCGATCCCGACTGAACTCAGTTTCATTTCGGCAGTCTCGCGCCAGCCTCCAGTCGCGAAGGCAATCACGACTTCGGAACTCGAGCGAAGCTTGCGGATCAGCTCAGGAGCACCGGAAATGGGTGTTAATCCTGTTGGCTGTTTTGCGATGTAATCCTGCATGAGGTCAATAAAGCAACTCTTGACTCGCTCGAAAGCCTGCGGCCTCTCATCTACTGATACATTGTTTTGCACCAGCACCTCTTCGAGAACACCACTATCCGTGCGCTGCTGATAGGACTGCCAGGTTTCATCAACCGGCACTCCAAGCTCAAGCCTAATCGCACGGGCGAATAGATCACCATCGACTCCGTAGGAATCTACCAGCGTTCCATCAATGTCGAACATTACTAGATGCAACGGTTGCGCGTCCTTGACGTATAACGGTTCCAACCACCCGCCGTTAGTAACCGCTGGAAATTCATGAAGAGGCTGTGTACGGTCGGTGTGCAACGGGATTGTTATGCCTTCACACGGTAGAAATCATACGGCTGCCCCTTAGTTCCCGTCGCTAACACCCCACTGAAATTCCATCCTATAGATTTCTTCTATTAAGTGGGGAACTCTAACCTCTAAATCATTAGAAACCAGGAATTGATCCAGGATCCGTTGAGCTTCGGCAAGAGCCTCATTACCCGCAAAACCACCAGTATGAAAGATTAAGCAATTCACTTGACTTAGACGGGCAGCTAGAAGTTGCAGAAGCGCCATGAGTATACGATTGCCGCCATAAGCTCCGCACCCCCAAAAACCTGTGTGAATAAGCACACTTGCTTGCTGACCCAGTTCTAACTGCGACTCGATACGTGCTGCCAGAAATCCAGTGAATGCTGTTGTGAGAATGTATTCAATCTCCTCTAGCTTATAGGAGCCGTAACCTTCTGAAGGAGCCTCCATTGCAATGATGTTTGTGATTGTCGGTGGATTAAGAGGTTGTGTTGCTTGTTTGATAGCATCCAGTGGAGCTCGCGCGAAATTGTTGCCATAAAGGCCATAGGGGCGGCCCTGTTGTGGATTGTTGTCAGTAGCAATTGCGCATCTGCGTTCAACTCCACGAATGAGGATAGGGGTGGGTTGTCCATTCTCTACTGTTAATGGCTTAATGTCTTTATCCAGCAGTGCTTCTCGTAGTGAACCCAAGGCAGGGTGCTCAGCTACCTGCATCTCGTCCTGAGCAAACAGAGGACCACCATACGCACAGAAAAGATCGTAATGAGCAAAGTTAAGATACCACTCCAACTGAGTACTATCCTGGGACGGCTCATAACCAAAGTAATCCTCTCGCTCATCAAGGTTAGTCTGATACTTAGAAGGGAAAAGAACTTGTGGAAGTGGCATTGCAGACCAACGGGAAAACACGAGTTGACCGTTATGAGTACATCCCGTTGGACAAGCGATTTTGTAAACAATCTTCTTGTTTGCGTCATGTAGTTGCGGTGGGTAGGCATCTACCAAATCTTGTGCTCTAAATATGTGCCGACAAATCAGGCTATGTGACAAATTATCCATATCTCTGCCATTCCAATATTAAAAAACCCATTGCTCTTCAACTATATCGATACCCATTGCCATTCCAATATTAAAAAACCCAATGCTCTTCAACTATATCGATACCCATGATTAAGGCATAACGGCAAAAATCAGCGGCAGTAGAGGCTAACAACGAAGCAACTTGACTCTGGCTGTCTCTTTGAAGCGGAGTAGCAACCTTGATAATGCTTCTGCTAGGTTTAGAGTTTCTGATCGATTAGGTGGTTTTCCATGCAACCCTCTCCTGACTTGTCTGCTCAAGATGCAGCTAACCGTGCATTTACTACCCATATTTTGTGGCAAGAAGGTTATGAGGGTATAACTGATGAAGATATTTTAATTCAATGCGATCGTGCTATTCAGCTCAACCCCAATGATTGGCTGTTATGGAACATTCAAGCCGAATCATTTCACCGTTTAGGATTTTATGATGCTGCACTTCATTCTTACGATCAAGCTCTAAAGCTCAATCCCAAGTCAGCATCCGCTTGGTTCTTCAAAGCGTGTCTGCTAGGAGAGCATTATCAGCAGTATTCAAGTTCGTTGAAAGCTTTCGAAGAATCTCTAAGGCTGGAACCTGATAACTGGGAAGCTTGGCATAATTATGGAAATTGCTTGGCACGCCTTAATTGCTTAGACAAAGCTGTTGAGGCTTTTGATCGAGCAATCCAGCTAGAGCCATCTGCTGACTCTTGGTATCGGAAAGCAGAGATTCTGGTTCAACAGCGGCAGTTGCATCTAGCAATTGAGGCTTACAACCAGGCAATTGCCCTGGAGCCAGACTGTGGCGAATTCTGGTACCAACGAGGATTAGCTCTAGTTGACCTACAGCAATATACCGAAGCCCGACAGAGCTACGATCGGGCTGTCTCTCTTGACTCACGTTATAGATACGTTTTTTATAATTGCTATACTTGCTACGCAAATAATTACCCAAGCTAGAAATCGCAACTTGAAACCTTTTCTGTAGTAATCGCCCTGCCTCTAAAGCATACTAAGCCGCATAACGACCAAGCTCACCGGACACAGATAACTTGTGAAACTAACCGACAACTTTCGATGTTCCGGTGCAGCGACTGGTTAGCCCTCAGCAAGTACCTCATCGCTCAATACGTTCAAGCTCTTCACGAACAACTCTACGTAATGTTTCCTCTAAAGGTTCTCGGTTCTGCTGAATATGCTGACGCAAGGCTTCGTTAATCATCGTTTGATAATTGCCTCCGCCTGCACTGTGAACTTGTTCACGAAACCATTCCAAAACCTCGTCATCTAAGCGAATTGTGATGCGAGTTTTTCCAGGTGGCGTTGGGTCGATTGCCCCTCGTTTACCCTGACTAAAATCATATTCAGCTTCCATACTCATCCCTCCTCATACTGCTGCCGTTCTTGTCGGGTTGCTTTGCGGGCAGAGATGATCCGGATCTCATCGTCCCGCATCGTGTATACAACCACCAAAACTCGTGCAAAGGCATCAACCCCGATCGTGACAAACCGTTCCTCATCAAACCGCTCATCTGGAATCGTAATTGCCAGATCGTCGGAGAAAACGGATACTGCATCAGCGAAGTCAATACCATGCTTGCGAAGATTGGCTATTGCTTTGTCCCTATTCCATTGATAAGCCATCTCAATTATAGTATGCACACCTGTACATACTACCAAGGGCAAGCTTTGTTACCTCTATTTGCTCTGCAATTACCCAAGCAGCTACCCCTGATAGATCTGAACGCAATTGCTTTGCCGCTAACGGATAAGCTTGATGCACAGTCCCAACCGAGGACTAGAGGGCTAACGGTTCCCATCACCCGCCGCAGACAGTGCTTGCATCATAACCAATCATTTTCGACGGTCGGTGTGCATGGGAATTGTTAGGCATCTTGGGGCGATTGCCGCCTGATTAAGTAAAACAGTTGAATTCCCCAAGGTATTCTAGCCGGTAATTTGTTCCGGTGACTGAGCGCGGATTGTCGAACTCGTTTTTGTCTGCAATCACAAAGACATTTATTCTGTCAACTCTGAGTGCTACAGCACGTTCACAAACCGCGTCAAGATAGTTTTCCGAGTATGAATGCTCAGCAACAAACGATCGAATATCCGATGCTTCGGAATCGTCAAGATAGCTAATCTCAATCCAGTCGTGGTCGTAAAACACCTCTCCCTGTTCTTCAGCGAAACGATTGATCGGAGCTTCATCATCTCCATAATGCTCCATAAAATAGTCTTCAAAAGCGCTGGATGCGAACACGCCAATCCAGATGTGAGAGACTTCCATTGCCATCAGTTTGTCTCGGTCTCCTAACTATTTATTAGGCATCTGATAGTTTTCCCAGGAACTCTGTCCAACTATCGTCGGCAGACTCGGCGCGAATCCACGCTGCTGCGACCGCTTCTGGGTCAATAGTCGGATCGACTACGATCGCTAGCGAGCCGCTGTCAGAGTACACCCACATCTGCCCAACGCGCTCCACGAGTCGGCGAAGTAAATGTAACTCTAACACCAAGTCCCCGCGAATGGTAAACGAGTCCCCGACACCACTCGGTCGCCTGCTCATCATAAGGGACAATTAAGTGCCAGTTCGCCGCCGCTGTCTAACGCCCCGCTTCACCCGCCGCTAGTAACCCCTCGGACTCAACAAATAATTTACCAACGGTCGGTGTGCAAGCGGATTGTTAGCAATTATCTTTGATACGCAAGTAGCAGAATATTGATAGATGGAATATACACTGAGATAAAGCGCTCTGTAATAGCATCCTTAAGCAAAATGCGCTCTGCGCTACTAATCCTCGGCTGCAGCTCCTGGTTGCTATAAGTATCGCCTCACTTTGTCGAACTCTTGCTGAAAGTCTATGGAGTTGCTCATAAAATAGCATCTGTGAATCGTTAACGACCTTTTGCGAGCCTCAATGCAGTTTCGATTCTCTCAAGACAGAATTGCTCAATGCTGTCAGCATGATTCCAAATCAATTGACCATTCCGAAGCTCGTGAACAGGAGGATTATCTCCTTCAGAAGCACGAATAAATGCATAAATGTATCCCCCATGAGCTGCGAAAAAGATGATGGCATCTAAGGATATCAGGGTCATCGGCAGGTTATATTCTTCCATTGCTTCCTCAAACCATTCACGGTGGGAGTCCTTTACATCACTCCAGAAATACCTATCCGAATCAAGGAATCCACAACGGTTTCCACACCATAAAAGAAATTCTCGGTATGCATCAGGCAGCTTTAACTTCAAATCGTTCTCTAAAAGTTCAACTTCCTCCAGCGAACAGGGCCGATTTTTATAGATATCTTTATTAAGCTGCTCAAGTTCTTGGAACCGTGCTTTTGCTGCTTCAAGATACATTATGCCCCCAGGTATCTAAGTAGGCTTTCAAAGCTGCCTTGGGTTGCCAAGTTTTTTGGTGATAGGTAAGGATGGTGAACCGTAAACACCTTTCTCAAGTTCAACACCTAGAAATTCATTCTTCCACAGTTCAATAATCGGACTTGATTGCTAATTAAACTCAGCGAGGCTGTCACCAGCCCCGCTGGTCTTCAAAACCGGACGTGAATTGTTTCAATTCATCCGGCTCCTCAACAGTTTGGTCGTTGTCATCGATACCTTAT
>NZ_JACJOO010000075.1 GCF_014695575.1 Leptolyngbya sp. FACHB-8
GTTCGCGCCCGACGGGCGCGAACTCTCGGCTTTGAAGCCTGAAAATAGCCCGCCTTCGGCGGGCTATTTTCAGGCTTCAATTCAAAATGAGAATTGCTGTTTTTCGAGTGCCGCGCGAAGCGCGGCACTCGAAAAAGCCCTTAACCCGAACTGAGGTTACTTAATCAACGCGCACAGATCTATAGAACCTAGCAATTATTTGCTTGCTTCAGATACTGACGTGCTTAAACGACTGGTCAGTAGCATGATTTTAGGCAGCACCTGGGTCGGTTGGATAGGACGTATCAGGCAATCGTCGGCTCCCACCTGCAGGGAACGAGCTTGGGAGTCCTGGGCATTGGGGGCTACGATCGCCAGAACTTTGAGATGCTTAGTTGTAGGGTTTTGTCGCAGATGGCGGATCAGCTCAAAGCCATCGATGTTGGGTTCATCGACACCCGTAATCACCGCATCGGGTTGGAGAACTTCAATCTGGTTCAGGGCTGTGGAGCTTTCAAGAATCCAAACCAGTTGGTAACCTGCGGTCGTGAGCATATCACAGAGGATGTTGGCACTTTCTTCGTGGTTCTCCACCAAGACGATCCGCTTTTGGCCACTGTCGGTAGCAAGGCCCAGAGGGCTTTCGGGGATAGAACCGTGGACATCAGCTCGGGCGGGGAGTTGTATGGTGAAGACCGTACCGACCCCTACGGTTGAATCGACAGTGATGCGACCCCCATGCAGTTCTACCAATTGCTTGGTCAGGGCTAATCCCAGCCCTGTTCCCTGATAAACCCGATGGTAAGAAGTATCGAGTTGCTGAAACTTTTGGAACAGGAGCGATCGCTTCTCTTCTGGAATACCAATGCCGGTATCTTTTACCTGCAAAATGGCTGAGTTCTCGTCGGCAAACACTCGTAGGGTAACATGGCCCCCGTCAGGGGTGAATTTGATCGCATTGCTCAACAAGTTCAGAAGGATTTGTTGTACCCGATAGGGATCAGCGATGAAGCGATCGCGTCCCCCATCGACACGGGAGTCTAGTTCTAAATTGACGCCTCTCTGGTCAGCCACGTCCTGCATAATTTTGAGGGTTTGCTGTGACAACAGGGTCAAGGAAAAGGCCGATAATTTGAGGACAGTATTGCCTGCCTCTAGTTGGGATAAATCCAGAATGTCATTAATCAGCTCCAGCAAGTGCTGGCCACTGTCGTAGATAGTTTGAATAAAGCCCCGTTGGCGATCGTTTAACTCCCCTAGAGACCAGCGCAGTAGAGTTGCAGACATGCCAATAATGGCGGTCAGAGGGGTACGCAGCTCGTGGCTAATGGCAGCAATGAATTCGCTCTTGGCACGACTAGCCGTTTCTGCAGCCAGCATCGCATCGTGTAAATCCTGGGTGCGTTCTATAACTTGCTGTTCCAGGGTATCCCGTTGGGGCTGTGCTCCATTGAGGGACACACTGCCAGTTGTCACCGGGGCCGGGGCCAGCAGACGAGCCAGTTGTAGAGTGAATTCACTTTGAACCTGGGGATCGTTGAGCCGAGGTACAGGCAGAAACTTTTCCAGGGTTTCGACCAGAGTAGAGCGGGACTGAAGCTTTTGAATCACATAGTCTAAAAATGCTGAAATCGCTCCCGGCTCAAAACTTAAAGCGACAGCATAGGTATCAGCTTCCACCCCCGACGCATGACCGTTGGATTCAGCTGAGCCAATGGGACGAGCGGTTAGCAGAGCGCTGAAGGCAGGCGAGATCACCAACCCAAAACTCTCTGCATTGCTCAGCAAAGGTGTGCGGGAAGAGATAAAAATTTCTTCTGTTAAGAAAATGGCCTGTGCGCCCATCCGTTGAGCCATCCGTCGCAGCAGTTCACGCAACTGCTCGAAGGTTTTGACCGGCAACATCTGGCAAAATATGGCATCGTCTGAATCGGGCATAGAGGAGTCTGTCAGGGTGCAGCAACGGGTTTTGGGTCAAATGCCAAACCACTATCTATATCCATTCAATGAACTATAGAAAAACTCGACGGACGAATTGGATTAGAAGTGGACAGATTGTGATAGTCGGGCGATCGCCCCAAATGCCAGTTCGCAGTTTCTTCGTAATCTATGCTACCTTGCTCAACTGCTCATCCTGGCAAACATAAGCTTTTTATGATAGCCCCTAAGAAAGTCTAAAGGCACTCTCATCACTTTCTTAAATCAATACTTTAGAGGATTCTTCTAAGGAGGTTTCTGCATAAGAATTTACTCAGGATGTTGGTGCTTCGCCCACGAAGCGGGCAAAGCACCAACATCCTGGGGGTAATTCATTGTTGAAAATCTTCTAAAGACTTTAATTTTGGAGCTATTTCATAATCTTAAATCAAAGAACTTTGCAAAACTATTCAAAATAAATTAGGACTTACGCAAGTCCGCTATATCTAGACCACCTTTGTTGTGGGTAGGCTGCTCTGCACCCCACCCACAACAAAGATGTGTAAGTCCTGTAAATGTTCACAGTAAACAAGATAAGTACTGCATCAAACGCTTTCAATTGTTCGCCATAAAGCCCTTGAACCTGAGTCACTAGTACGACAGGCAAAGCTCGCTGTACTCGTAAAACTTAGACGTAGCAGTTGTGCTCAACCCACCCTTCAAAAACAATTTAGGATTTTTAGTACCTGGTGGCTTAATGCCTGTGTTGGGTGGTGTGGAATGCTTTGCACCCACACCACCCAACACACGGTTGATTTCCGCTACTTAGCTGACGTTGAGCCCTTTCAGTCTAAATTGAATAAGCGGCTCAGAGCTTCGTATATGCATCGTCTCCCTGCCTCTCCCGGTGGCTGGAATCCTGACACCGAAGGCGTTATCTTTATCGACCAAACCCCGGCACCCATTATTTTTCTGACAGCGGCTGATACTGACATTTTGCTGTTGGGCCGCACTGTTGCGCAGCTTCCGTCCACTTTTCCGGAAATGCGGGTGGCAAACCTACTGCAACTTCAACAACAGCTCACCATTGATACCTACGCTGACACGGTTCTGGCCCATGCCTCGGTCATTGTGCTGCGACTACTCGGTGGGCGGGCTTACTGGCCCTATGGGCTAGAGGTGGTGCGGCAAACCGTGGAGCAAACGGGAGCTGCCCTGTTGGTGTTACCAGGAGACGATCGCCCTGACCCTGAACTCATCAGCCATTCCACGGTCCCCCTGGCTCTGGTGAATCAGTTCTGGCGTTATCTGACAGAAGGCGGTCTGGAAAATATGGTCAATGGGTTGCGGTTTCTGGAGCATGCTTGCCTGAATCAGCCAGACGCTCCACCGCCGCCCAAGCCCGTCCCCCGAGTCGGTTGTTTAAATACGACTCAGCAGGGTAACGCAACGGATCCTCGCGTGGGGATTTTGTTCTATCGGGCACATTATCTCGCTGGAAATGTGGAACCTGTGGAGGCGTTAAGTCAGGCGATCGCTCAACGCCATCTGCAACCCGTCCCCATCTTCGTCTCCTCCCTGCGTGACCCCGATGCGCAGGAGGATCTACTGGCTATCCTGCAACCCAAGGACGGCCCTGGCATTGATGCCTTACTGAACACCACAAGCTTCTCCCTGGCTCAGCTGGACACAGATGCTCCTGATGTCAAGCTTTGGGAGACGCTCGATGTGCCCATCATTCAAACCATCTTCAGCGGCGGCTCCCAGGAGCAGTGGAAAGCTTTGAGCCGTGGCCTTTCCCCGCGAGATGTGGCCATGAACGTAGCCCTCCCCGAAGTGGATGGACGGATTATCGGCCGCGCAGTGTCCTTCAAAGCGGTGGTGCAGCAACATCCTCAACTCCAGGTCGAGGGCGTGGGGTATCGGGCGGTTGGCGATCGCATTCAGTGGACGGCTGACCTGGCTCAGGCCTGGGTCACTCTACGCCGCACACCACCCGAGCAACGCAAAGTTGCGCTCATTCTCGCCAATTACCCCAGCCGAGACGGTCGCTTGGCCAACGGTGTGGGCCTAGATACGCCCGCCAGTTGTGTGGAGATTTTGCGATCGCTTCACCATGCTGGCTATACTCTAACCGAGGTTCCCGAAACTGGAGACGCGTTGATCGATTGCCTCACATCGGGAGTCACGAATGACCCCGAGGGGCAATATTTACGGGCTGTTCACCAATACCTTCCCTTAAAAGAGTATCAAACCTTCTTTGATACATTGCCGGAAGCCGCGCGCCAGGGCATTATTGAGCGCTGGGGGCAACCATCGTCAGAACATTTCGAAGACAAAGGTTTTCCCATTCCTGGCATTCAATTCGGCAACGTTTTCGTAGGAATTCAGCCGCCTCGGGGCTACGATCGCGATCCCTCCCTCAACTACCACGCGCCTGATCTGGAACCCACGCACGACTACTTGGCGTATTACCAGTGGTTACGGCAACACTTTGGGGCACAGGCGATCGCCCACGTTGGCAAGCACGGCAACCTAGAATGGCTTCCCGGCAAAAGCGTGGCTCTCTCTGAGGATTGCTACCCGGAGATTGCCCTCGGTCCCTTACCTCACCTCTATCCCTTCATTGTCAATGATCCCGGCGAGGGCTCTCAGGCGAAACGCCGGGCTCAAGCCGTTATCCTTGACCACCTGACCCCACCCATGACCCGTGCCGAACTTTACGGCTCGTTGATGCAACTGGAGGCTCTGGTGGATGAGTATTATGAGGCCCAGTCTCTCGATCCCACCCGGCTGCCTGCGATTCAAGACCGCATTGAAGCCCTGGTCCGTCAGGAAAACTTAACGGCAGATCTCCAAACCTGGCTGGGCGCCACGGAAGCCATTGACCTGAAAACCGCGGATTGGGGCGCTTTACTCACCGGGTTGGATGCCTGCCTTTGTGACCTGAAAGAAGCCCAAATCCGTGATGGGCTGCACGTTTTTGGTCAATGCCCTGAGGGGCGGCAACTACGCGATCTGGTGGTCGCGATCGCCCGTCACCCTGGCCCTCAGCGACTCGGTTTAACCCGAGCGATCGCCCAGGATTGGCAACTTTCCTTCGATCCTCTAACCGCTACTCCCAACGAGCCATGGGAGGGTATTTTACCCAAATTGTTCAACATGCCATGCCGTCATCAGGGAGACGTGATTGAACAGTTAGAAATTGCAGCAGCGACTTTCGTGGAATCCCTCTTAGAAGGAACAGCTTTTCCATTTCGGCCTGGAGCCGCAACGGTTCAAGAGCTGGCATGGGTGGGCGATCGCCTCTTACCCAACCTGCGTCGCACGTCCGAGGAAATCACCCATCTGCTGCGAGGTTTGGATGGCCGTTACGTTCCCAGCGGTGCCTCTGGAGCTCCAACCCGGGGTCGTCCTGATGTGCTGCCCACAGGTCGTAACTTCTATTCGGTAGACATTCGCGCCATTCCCACAGAGACGGCATGGGATGTGGGGCGACGAGCAGCGGAAACGTTAATCGAGCGCTATACCCAGGAGAACGGCGAGTATCCCCAAACCCTGGGGCTGTCCATTTGGGGCACGTCTACGATGCGCACAGGTGGGGATGATTTAGCAGAAGCTCTGGCACTCCTGGGAGTCCGTCCCGTGTGGGACGGGCCCTCCCGTCGAGTCGTGGATTTTGAAATTTTGCCCGTATCGGCCCTGGGTCGCCCCCGGGTGGACGTGACCCTGCGAATTTCAGGCTTCTTTCGGGATGCCTTTCCCAATTTGATTGATCTGTTTCATCAAGCCGTTCAAGCGGTCGCCGCTCTACCTGAGCCGGCAGAGGAGAATCCGTTGGCAGCGCGATCGCACCAGGAAGCCCAGGACTGGATTCAACAGGGCCTATCGGCAGAGCAGGCCGAGGGGCGATCGCGCCTGCGAATCTTCGGTTCCAAACCTGGAGCTTATGGAGCCGGGCTTCAGGGTTTGATCGAAGCACAAAACTGGAGCACGGATGATGACCTGGCTCGTGCTTACTTAAATTGGAGCAGCTACGCCTACACCAGCCAGGGGGATGGCCAGTCGGCCCCCGAAGCCTTTGCTCAACGTCTGCGTCAGCTACAGATTGTGCTGCACAATCAAGACAACCGCGAGCATGACCTGCTCGACTCGGATGATTACTACCAGTTCCAGGGAGGCATGACCGCTGCGGTACGTTCCCTCACGGGGCAAAATCCCACCACATATTTTGGCGACCACAGTCTGCCCGAAAATCCTCGCGTTCGTACCTTGCAGGAGGAAATGCGGCGAGTCTACCGCTCCCGTGTGATCAACCCCAAATGGATTGCCGGGGTCATGCGTCACGGTTATAAGGGAGCCTTCGAAATGGCTGCTACGGTTGATTACTTATTTGCTTACGATGCCACAGCCCGTTGCGCCGATGATTTTATGTACCAGGGCGTTGCCGAGGCTTATGTGCTGGATGAGACCGTACAGGCGTTCGTACAATCTAAAAATCCCTGGGCTTTGCGAGATATGGCGGAACGTCTACTCGAAGCCCACCAACGGGGGCTCTGGCAACAAGTTGATAGGGCAACATTGGACGAGTTACGGGCGATCGCCCATGCCGCCGAAGCAACTATCGAAGCGCGTTAGAGCCTGTTTGTAAGCAAACATAAAATCTCCGAAAGCTTTGTCGCAAGCTTATTAGGCAGCACAATTTTTGGAAATTTTATCAGGACTTACGCATTTGTGTTGTGGGTGGGGTGCTTCGCACCCCACCCACAACACAAATACGCTACAGATAGCGGACTTGCGTAAGTCCTGTTTATGTTTGATTGAATTGAGTTATTTGATACCAGAATTCATGAATGCTCGATAGTTAAAGTCTACTCACCTTCCAACATGAGTTGAGTTCCACCACTTCGTACTGGCCTCAAGTGTCATTTAGGAAGCCTATTGTTGTTAGAAATGAAAGACGATAGCCAACAATTCATCATGGTATAAATCAGAACAATAGACTTAGCAGTTCTGACTAGGTTCATCGCATTAAGCAGAATGTCCTTAACCTGTAAATTACCCGGGTCGGGTACTTACATCACCTCGTTATCCTTGCCAAAATCAACACATCCCAGACGCGAAATGCCTAACAATTTGCATTCCAAATTCACGGCATAGATTTTACAAAATCATTACGGCTAGTCCTGTAGGTCATGTTAAGCACAGGTTCTAATGCCGATTTCGTCTCAAGTTTAATCTCCTATGCATGCATGCGAATTGCATAGGAGACAGCGCAATATATGGGCCTTGCGATCGCACTTCTAGCGATGCACCCATCACAACTTCACTCAATTTCCAAAGGAATGATTGTATGACTACTCCGAATGATCCGCTGTTTTCACAACAGTGGCACCTTTCCAATACGGGTCAATCTGGTGGCACCGCTGGGATGGATTTGAACGTATTACCCGTGTGGGACGATTACACGGGACGAGGGGTACGGGTTGGCGTGATGGACGACAGTGTGGAATACCTCCATCCCGACCTGAATGATAACTATGACACCAGCATCGACATCGACACCTCCGAGCGCGACGACGATGCCGCCCCAACCTGGTATGACGACATACACGGCACCTCTGTTGCTGGCTTAATTGCCGCTGAGGCAAACAACGGCATTGGTGGAACCGGTGTCGCCCCCGATGCTACTCTGGCTGGCATTCGCCTTGACTTCTATGACTACAACTTTGAAGCCAATGCCAGCTATGGGTTCCGGCAGATGGCCAACTTCGATGTAGTCAATAACAGTTGGGGATACAGCTACCCCTTCTACGATAACTTTGACGGCAAGCCGGGCATGCCTTTTTACCGAGATGCTCTACAGTACGCCGTAGAAAATGGCCGGGGCGGCCTCGGAACCTCCATTGTCTTTGCAGCAGGTAATAGCCGGACGTGGGGTGATAATGCTAACTTCCACAACCTGAATAATTCCCGCTTCACCATCGCTGTAGCAGCGCTGACCCACACAGGGGTGCATACCTATTACAGCAGCCCCGGTGTCAATCTGCTGGTATCCGCTTTCGGAGGGGATACCCCCGAAGATGGCATTGTCACAACGGATCGCACAGGATACGACGGGTACAGCGGGGATGACTATACCAACCAATTTGGCGGCACTTCTTCCGCGGCACCCATGGTAACGGGTGTGATCGCCCTTATGCTGGAAGCCAACCCTAACCTGGGTTATCGGGATGTTCAGGAGATTCTGGCCTACTCGGCTCGTCAGGTCGATGTAGACAACAACACCTGGCTCACCAATGGAGCCACTAACTGGAATGGTGGTGGCTTACACCACAGCAGCGACTACGGCTTCGGGCTCGTAGATGCACGAGCCGCCGTCCGCCTGGCAGAAACTTGGACAACCCAGCATACCTATAGCAACGAAGCCCAAGCCCAGGTGTCTTCCAGCCCAGCAGCAGCCATCCCCGACAATGGTGAAGTATCCAGCCAGATCACTCTGACCGAGGAGATGGACATCGACCATGTCGAGGTAGTGGTTGACATTAGCCATACCTGGATTGGGGACTTAGAACTGGTGCTGACCTCCCCTGATGGCACCGAGAGCATTCTAACAAGCCGTCCAGGAGCGACGGAGTTCAGTCCTAACGGGTTGGATTCTGACAATCTACGGTTTACCTTTGGCACTACCCAATTTTGGGGTGAGGAAAGTGAGGGTACCTGGACTTTAACGGTTCGCGATCGCGCCCTATTTGACACCGGGGTGTTGCAAAGCTGGACATTACGGGTCTATGGCGACGAGAACACCAGCGATAACGTCTACATCTACACAGATGCCTACGGCACCGTTCCGAACGACTCCGCCCGCACAACTCTAACTGACAACAGTGGTCTGGATACCCTCAATGCCGCTGCTACAACCACCGATCTCGTGCTGAATTTAACGGCTGGTTCAACCAGCACGATCGCCGGACGCACCCTCACCATCGCTGCTGATACCACCATTGAGCAAGCCTTTAGCGGCGATGGCAATGACACGATTTCAGGCAATGACGCCGCTAACTTCCTGCGGAGTGGCCGAGGCAATGACAACACAACGGGGGCAGCAGGTAATGACATCATCTGGGGTGAGCAAGGTAACGATCGGCTCAACGGTAGCAATGGTAGCGATTCCCTGATTGGTGGAGCTGGGGCTGACAACTTACTCGGTGGGGCAGCTTCCGATCGCCTTACGGGTGGAGACGGTGCCGATACCTTCCGATTCGCCGCTAACAGTGCATTTGGGGCTGTATCCCTGGGTATCGACCTGATCACCGACTTCATTAACGGCGTTGATCGAATTATGCTGAGCAAGAGCACCTTCTCAGCCCTGCTCAGCACGATCGGAACTGGCTTCTCCCAGGCGTCTGAATTTGCCCAGGTTGCCAACAACACCCTGGTAGACAACAGCAGTGCGCTGATTGTCTACAGCCAGGCCAGCAACACCCTCTACTACAACGCTAACGGCACCGAATTGGGACTTGGCGATGGTGGCAGATTTGCAATCTTGAGAGGTGTGGCAAACTTGACCGCTCAAAGCTTCATCTTGCAGGCTTAATTTCGGTTATCCAAGTTGCGTCAATATTGGAGCGCACTTTAAAACTCCCTGGAAGGTTTTTTCATGTGCAAAGCGCACGAAAAAATAACTTCTAAACCAGCCCTGGGTTGCTGAATGAAAGAAGCCCGATGTTTGCAAAACATTGGGCTTCTATTTCTTTGGACTCAGCAACGTTAACTTGCAGCGGTAAGACAATCATTCAGGTACTGTTCTGGACGTGTAGTGAGTTGTTATGGAAGGGGCGCTCAGTGCTCCTTCCATAACAACCCACTACACACCACACCCAAAACATCACTGCCAGCCGACAACTCGACCAATTGGTTTGCTAACAGCAGATTTCATCCGGATGAGTAGCATAGCGCTCGTCATATACCCTATGTCCCGCTCGCTTTTACAGAAGCGGCCCATGTTCACGTGCTGCAAGTGTAAGTATGAACGGCAAAGCCAGGCCTCAAGGCGTTTTTCAAGCTCTAAACCGAATCAATCCTAAGCCATGGAAGCCCTCTGGGTTTTACTACAACAAGACCATAGTCCTCTCGATTATGGCTGTTGTTCGCACAAGCCAGCAGGGTACTCTAGGGCAGACTGACTTTGAAACTTTTTCACTAAATATTCCCTAAGGTTCTTGTCAAGTTCGGTGATAGTCTTGCTCCCGTAGGATGTTATGGTTAGAGGCGGCTCATTCTTAAGAAACATGTCGAAATAAGTTTCTTTTGCCTTGAGCATAGCCCACATTGTACTGGGGTTTTCCCTCCCCATTTGGGATGGGCGATCGCCCATGCGTAGGGCTTCTGCAAAGTCTACAGACAGCTTAGCAGAAGCCAAATCTACAGAATCAGGTCGCTGTCTTTCGATTCTTGTAGTTTGCTCCTTACCGTGTTCGTTGCCTCCCCATGCTGACTTTACTGTCATTCTTGCTTCCGGTCTCTATTCCCACACCACCGCCACTCCTGGCCCAGAGTACTCCCCATCAGTACGTCTACGAGCCCCAGGAAGTGCGCCCTTTACCGGGGCAATTGGACGAAGTCCCTGTGTTCAACAGCAACAGCCCCGAAGTTGTGCAGCAAGAAGGCATCTTGCTGTCCACCTTTCCCCCCGATGGAATGCGGGTTCCCTCCGCCCATCTCGACTATGCATTTGAAGGGCGTTTTGATCTTTTCATCCACCATATTGCTAAGGGGCAGACCCCCGAAGACGTTCGTACCCTATTTTTAGGGGTTCTGGTTCATAACCCTTCCGACGAGACGGTGACCGTAGAGGTATCCCAGGCCGTCAGTTATCTGAGCCAGGAAGCGCCCTTTTACGACTTGCCCTCCTACGTGGCAGACACCACCGGACGCGCTTTTGCAGGCCCAGGTAGCCGCACCACCACGGATATTCTGCGAGGGGTTGACCAAGGCTTTTTGCCTGATCGCTTCCGCTTGCCACCGGGTAGCACCCAGCTCCTCTTCAGTGCTCCCATTCCCCTGCGCAGCCTTCAAGAATTCCAACAGGGTATGCCATTGCCGCTGTTTGTCGATCCGGCTACTGAGGCTGGGCTCGATGCAGCAGAAGCCACCTCCGATAATCCCCTGGCTCCAACGCGTCCCGTCCGACCTCGCGGCCGAGATATCCCGATCAACGGTCGTACAGCCCTGGTCTATTTAGACAGCAACGGCCCTATCAATGTCGCAAGTTTAGGGATGTTTAGCCGAGTCCTTCCGGATGGCCGAGAGATCCCGCCCAGTACAGAGGATTGGATTCGTCTGTTACAACAGGGCGATCTGGCAGGACCGCGCGATGTTCCTCCTACCCCGCCGAACCAGCGGACCTCCTCTCGTCGCTTCTACTACGGTCGCGTTGCTGGCGTTGCCCAGGGTTCGCTCTGGAGCACTCGCCTGACTGATGACTCTGACTCTGAGCATCTCTCTATTCCCGAGGCAGGGCAATCTATTTCCTACGCCATCAGCACAGTTGACCGTAACACTCTGGGAACTGGGCAAATTCAAAGTGCTCCCATCCTGGCACGGTACCCCGATACGGCTTACCGTGCCCATGGTAACTATGGCATTCATTACCAGATCGAAATGCCCCTGCGGAACAATACCGATCGCACTCAGCAGGTGGCTGTCCTTTTCCAGACTCCTTTGAAAGATGAAACTCTTCAGGGAAGAGGGCTGCGGTTTATGCGCCCGCCGCTGGATCGGGTCTTCTATCGGGGTACGCTGCGGATTCGCTATACCAACGATTGGGGAGCCGAGCAAACTCGCTATGTCCATGTCGTCCAGCGTCGGGGGCAGGAAGGTGAACCTCTCGTAACCTTATCCCTAAGACCTGGGGAAGAACGAGATGTGGAAGTGGAATTTCTTTACCCTCCCGATGCCACTCCGCCCCAAGCGCTTACCATTGAGACTCTGGCCCCAACGATCATTCCGCGCCCCAACCCCGACGAGGGATACCCAACCCTCAGTAATCAGCCAGGGACACCCACTTCGCTGGAGCCTCACCCAACGGGAAATAGACCTCGCCAATAGGGGAAGGGCGATCGTGTCAAACTGAAGCCTTCACGGAAGCTTTCTTGTGAGTGCCAATTATTGCTCACAAGGCTTCTGATAAAAGGAGAGAGGTGAGGCTTCGTCCCACCTCTCTCCTTTTAGAGCGCTACGCGCCTAGAACCAGGCAGTATGCTTTTGAAAAGCTGCGCTCAGCGCAGCTTTTCAAAAGCATACTGTTCTAATCAGATTGGGTAAGGCTATAAAAAAAGATATTTGGCGATCGCGACACGCGCAAATTGCCAGACTGGACGTTCTGTTTTTTTTAGGCTTTAGTTTTTATACAGTGGTCTGGCCACGAGTTAAGTACAAAGACGGGGTTTTAGCGTAACGTATTCCACGTCGAATGTTTTCACATTGCATAACTCTATACAGAACGGCGTCTTGCAACCTTGATTCCAAAAGCGGGTTTAGTGATGATTCGTCATTTTTTTCATTCAGCCTGGAAGCGGAGGGTAACCCGCTTCAGGTTGAGATATTTAGTGTTGGGGTTTTGGGCTACCGCCATGGTGGCTCTGGGGTCTTGCCATAGCTTAGTCTCCAGTAGCCAAGCTACCCCCGCTTCCAGCCTCTACTTCATCGGGAACAGCCTTACAGACGAAGTGCTGTACAAGGGCTTTGATGACATGGTGGAAAGTCAGGGACGCCCCCTGGAATGGGGCCGTCACATGATTCCGGGCGCCCCATTGGAATGGATTTTTGAACACCCCAATGATGGGTTTCGAGAAGAACCCTACGGTACCTATCCCCAGGCCTTTGCCAACTACACCTGGGACTATGTAACGCTGCAACCGACCAATCGCCTTCTAAATGATGATTTGACAACGATCGCCCAGTTCCTTGATCTCCTGAAGGAGCGCAGCCCAGAGGCCCAAGTCTTCATCTATGCGCAATGGCCCGGCAATGACGGTCAGGATTGGGACACGCAATGGCTACACGAGTACACTGATCGCTGGGATGGCACACAACGTACCCGTGATTATTACGAAACTCTGACCCAGACGTTGAATGAGCAGCATCCTAACTTTTCCCCATTTCGCCTCATTCCAGTAGGCCATGTCATGTATGCGCTCAATCAGAAGATGAAAGCTGGAGAGATACCAGGCTTTACCAAAATTACCGATGTTTACATCGATAGGGGCCATCTAAACAGTGTTGGTTCCTATATTGTGGCAACGACATTCTACGCCACAATTTTCCAATCCAGCCCCATTGGGCTTCCGGTACCACCTCCGTATCAAGAAGATCAGCCGATTTCCGATGAATTGGCTGCTGTCATCCAGAACACGGTTTGGGATGTGGTAACTACAACGCCCTTGTCTGGCGTCACGCCCTAATTTTTCCGTTGCTGAATGAAGCTATGAAATAGCTCCATTCAGCAACACCTATTGGCGATCGCCACAACATCACTGTGCACAAAAATCCAAGTTGAGCAGGATGTACGAATAGAGTTCTGGACTGAACAGTCGCTCCGTGCGCCGGCGAAAGTCAGAACTGGCAATAAAGTTATTAACCGTTGTTTCCCAACGGCGATCGCCCTCAGGCAACACCAGACCATAGGGCTCACAACTCAGCGGTGCATCAGGGATCAGGCGGTAGGAATTGGGGGGAAGATCCTGAGCGATCGCCTCCCCCAGCAACAAAATTCCATCTCCTGCAAAGGCATCGACCTGCCCCTGAAGCATCGCCCGTACACCCTGTTCCTGAGCAAGCGGCCCCTGAAAATCCACAGCACTTGCAGCAGGATAGCGCTGCTCAAGAAAACGTTCCGTGGCCGTTTCATCTTTGACTCCCAACCGTGTGCCTTCGAGGGCACCGTAGGGATTAATGGGCGTTTGATCACTTTCCCGCACGAGGAAGTGGGTTCCTGTAATGAAAAAAGGACTGGAAAACGTCACCCCTTCCGATGCGAGACGTATGCTGTTGGGGCCACATTCCACCATCGCTGCACCGTTAAGAACGGCCTGAAACCCGTCGCTTACGGTTGGTTGGGCCACCACTTCCATACGAATGGGCACCTCTAACTGCTGCGTCAGGTGAGCAGCCAACCCCTCCATCAAATCTACACAGTAGCCTTGCAGTTGGCCCTGGTCATCAGTAAAACCAAACGGTAAGGCATTGGTACGAATAGCTACTCGCAACACTCCCTCCGCAGCAATCACATCCAGCACCGAGGAAGCATTGGCAGCTAAAGGTTCTTGCACCAACGGCGGCACAATCGGAATAGGTGGATTAGCTCCATAGGCTGTCTGCAAATCCTCGGGGGTGAGCGATCGCACCAACGCCAGATCCAATTCCCCAGCCCTGATAAACTGAGCATAGTCTGGGGTGAGATAGGAATCATACTCAGCCTGGTTTTGGAGATACCGCTGCATAAACGCCAGGGAAAGCTCCCGAATATACTCCCGACCCTGCTGTGGATCTGGGCCTGCCAAAGCCGCAGCGAGAGGGCCTGCATTAGCCAGCTCAGTATTGTCAGCGGAGGAATGACCACTGGGAATCATCAGCGCCAGGTATTTGTCCTCGTTGGTCATCCACAGAAACGGGTGGATTTGCTCCTGAACGACGGAGGCCACAAAGTCATTACTTCCTCCAATCATGAGAGTAGGAACTTCGATCTGGCTCATACTCTCAGGCCCCAGCACTACACTGATCGTGGGACTGATGGCGATCGCCGCTCGCACTCGATTATCCTGCAAGGGATACGCAAAATTTGGCAATCGTGTCGCAATGCATTGCAGGGTTGGAGCAGCATTGAGGGTAAACGGAGGCGGATTACACTGGGCCTGAATACGGTCAATGTTGAGGGGGGCTCCGGCCAGCGCCAGCGCCGTATATCCACCAAACGAGTGGCCAATCACGCCAACCTGGTTGGTATCAATGCGCCCCTCCAGAGAACCACCGGGCTGAGCCATTTGTTCCAGTACATCCAGGATGTAACGAATATCCAAAGGGCGATCGATAAATTCTACCGGGTTAATATCTGTGCCCAGCACGCCCGATATCAGAGCATCGCGGAGGCTCTCATCACTGCCAATATGTTGGGGGAGTACCGTCGCAAAGCCGTAAGAAGCCAGGTGCTCTCCCAGATAATCAAACGCTTCGGGGGTAGAACCCAGACCATGGGAGATGACAACCACGGGTGCCGGATGATCCAATCCTTCTGGGATGTGCAGGTTGACACGGAAACTACGGGCAATGGGCTGACCTTCTGCTGTCTGGCGATCGCGATGCAACTCCAACCGGATGTCTCTTGTGCGATATGGCCCTAACTCGCTTAAATCTGGAAGCTGGCTGAAGTCGATGGGTGGTTGATTCGTCGTCTCGTCCATTTCGGCCTGAACAGCTCGAACGGCCGCATCTCGATAATCTACCAGGGTCAAGAACTCGTCCCGCAATGCCAGAAGCTGACGGCCATCAATTCGAATGGCACGGCTGGGATATTGCTCAATCAAGTTCACAACGGCAAACCCCTCAGGCTCGTTCGCAGCAAGAGTTAGGGCGGCTCGAAGGGCAGTAAACCCGTTAGTACGGGCATCCGTCTGGATAACTTGGCCTAAATTTTGCAACACCCCTTCTCCCATCAGGGAATAGGTCAGTTGCGAAACCACTACGGGATCCAATTCAAAGCGCTGCTGCAGAATGCGGCGAAAAGCAGCCAGGGTTTGATCATCTAAGAAGCGAGCATAAAAACGTAAATCTCCTTCCAATTTCCCCGTCTCTTCAAATATCTCCAGGGATTCTCGCGAGAGGGAAAATTCCAACTGTCTATAGGTAACAATCACTTCTTCGGCCGCGATCGCCCGCTGTGGCTTCAATCCTGAACCCAATCCCAAAGCCATAGCGCATCCTAGCAAAGCCCATCGCCCTAACCTCCGAACCCCAGGCTTTCGAGATAACCTAGCATGGCCAGGGCTTACACAATTTTGCATGGGCCAGGTAAAACCCAGCCCATGCAAAATTGCACGAAATATGTTGGACTTGCTAAAGCCCTGCTCGTATCTCATGGGCGATCGCTCTGCTTCACAGGAACCTATCACCCGGCAATTCTGGCACAAATTCCGTGATACCAGATGTAACTAACGTTAGATGCATCCGTTAGAGCTTCTATTTTTTCAATTTGAAGACGTATCTCATGTTCTGCTCTCTAGTACGCTGAGGCCTAGCCATTCAGACGGCGGCGATCGCCTTGAAAGCGAATAAACTCAGCCGCAAAGGCTAACAACCCTGACCCTAGAATCAGCACGACGCTGAGGGCATTAATATCCGGTTTCACTCCCGTTCGAACGCGGCTAAAAATTTCCATCGGTAGGGTTGTTACACCACCCCCTGCCGTAAAGCTAGAAATCAGCAGGTCATCCATGCTCAGCACAAAGGACAGTAGACACCCAGAAATAATTGCCGGCATAATCTCCGGCAGCAGCACTTTGATAAATGCCTGGACTGGCGTTGCGCCCAAATCCAGTGCGGCCTCTTGCAGAAATGGATTGAGCCCCGCTAAGCGCGTAGAAACGACCACCGCGATATAAGCAATACAGAAGACCACATGGGCAGCCACCACCGTCCAAAGGCTCAAGGGAATGGCCATCGATGCCAGAAATACAAGGGTTGCTACGGCGATCGCAATATCTGGAATAATCAACGGCAAATATGCCATCCCTTGATACAGCCCTTTGCCAGGGAACATATAACGCGCCAACCCCACGGCCATTAGCGTCCCCAACACCGCAGACACCGCCACCGCAAAGAATGCAACTGACAAGCTATCTTGCAGCGCCGACAGGATGCGGGTATCACTAAACATTTTCTGATACCACTTCAGGGAAAACCCCTGCCAGTTAGACGAAAACGGCGATGCGTTAAAGCTAAAGAAAGCTAGCACCAGCACAGGCAGGTACATGAAGGCAAACATGAGCAGCGTTAACACCATCTGCCAGTGCAGCCGAAAGCGAGGGGAGAGGCCATTCGTCATAGGATGCGGTGCGGGTTGAATAAAAGCGCTTACAAGGTCTTTTGAGGGTTGGAAATTGACCCTCGAATACTAACAAGGGACTAGAAGGTTTCGGCTTTGCGATCGCCGTATTTCAACAGGAGGGCGATCGCTGCACTCACAGCCAAAATCAGCAGCATACTCAGCGCTGAGCCAAAGCCCCAGTTACGGGTTGCTCCTAAAAACTGGTTGAAGATCAGCCGGGCCATCGTCATGCTAGACGCCCCACCCAATAATTCCGGCACCACAAAATCGCCCAAGCTGGTAATAAATACCAATAGGCACCCCGCCGCAATCCCCGGCAACGATTGGGGTACGGTAACCTTGCTAAAAACTTGAGGAGGTGTAGCCCCCAAATCCGAAGCCGCCTCCAGCAGCCGCTTATCTAGCTTCTCCAAAGAAGCATATAGAATCAGCACCATGTAGGGCAGGTAGTTATAGGCCAATCCCAAAACAACCGAGAACTGGGTATTCAAAATTTCCACAGGGGGAATACCAACCACTCCTAGCACTGAATTCAGCACTCCTGTGGGTCGCAAGATCGTGATCCAGGCGTAGGAACGCAGCAGCGACGAAGTCCACAGGGGCAGCACAAAGGCAACCACCAGTAGATTTTGCCAGCGCTTAGGAGCCATCAGCGCGATCCAGTACGCCACAGGAAAACCTAGCAGCAGACAGACAATCGTACTAATGACCGCAAAGAGAACCGAGCGGAAAATAACCAGCAGGTAAACCGACTCAAAAATCTTCAGGTAATTACCCAACCCGTAGGGGGGTGCAGCCTGCCCCAGCTTAAAGTCTGGTAACAGACTCAACTCCACAATCATCAAGGTAGGAATGACCAACAACAGAAACAGCCATACCCCTGCTGGAAGCAACAAAATAAGCGGCTCAACCAATCGGGCAAACCGCTGTCGTACCGTACTTAGAAGAGAGCCAGATTTGGGAGGAGAGGCAGGGGTGCTGGATGCCATCGAGGTGAATCCGAAGTAGGGATCAGGTGCTAGTAAGTTGAGTCCATAGGCGATCATACAGATCAATGGTGTTACCCACATTCGCCAAGGGCTCACACTTTTCTAGCACGTTATCAGGTGGGAACAGGCGCTCATCGGACTTGAGTTTGGAATCGAGAAGATCCAAGGTTTTCTTGTTAGGAGTAGCCAATTGTAAGCGACTGGATACTTTGGAGGCGCTTTCCGGCTTCAGCACGTAGTCCATCCAGGCGTAGGCAGCCTCCACGTTTGGTGCTGTTTTTGGGATAGCGATGGTATCCGTCCACACCGTCGCACCACTGGCGGGAATGACGTATTTCAAGTCGGTGTTTTGCTGCACCACATCCAGTGCATCCACGGAGTAGGCGTGGGAAATCAACAAATCACCTGGGATAATGCGATCGCGCCACCCATCTGTCGTAAAGGCACTGATAGCAGGCTTCAATTCCTCTAATTTCTTAAAGGCCGCTTCAACTTCTTTTGGATTGGTCGTGCTGTTGGAGTAGCCAAGCATCTTTAAGACCGCCCCTGTCACTTCCCTTACATCATTGAGCAGGCTTACCTTACGAGACAGTTTTTTCTTATTATCCCAAAGGTAATCCCAGTCAGTAATCTCAGCTCCTAATTTGGCAGCATTGTAGACCAACCCAGTCGTGCCCCAGGTGTAGGGTAGGCTAAAACCATTCTTGGGATCGTAGGGAGGGCTTTGCCACTGAGGAAGCAGATCCGCCAGCTCAGGAACGCGGTCCTGGTCAATCTCAGTCAGCAGCCCCATCTCGATCATCTGCTCCACCATGTAGTCAGAGGGGTAGATGATGCTGTACTGGCTACCCCCACCGGCCTGCAACTTCGCCAGCATCGTTTCGTTGGAGTCATAGATGTCGGCGACCACTTTAATACCGGTCTGCTTTTCAAAATCAGCTAATACTTCATCGTTGACATAGGCCGACCAGCTATAGATATAAAGGGTCTTATCACCGCTTGCGGACGTGGATGCAGAAGCATCCGGGTCACTACTGCCAAGATTGCGGGCGCAGTTGGATAGCACCACCCCTGTCATCGCCGCAGTAGACAGTTGCAGAAAACGCCGCCGACTGCTGGAAAGATTTTGAAAAGAGCGGGATGGAACCGACCCTCGCTTAGGCATAGATCAAACTCCTCAAGGCTATAGATTTAAGGGTAAAAGGTGCCGCCACAAAACATTCAGTTGTTGAAAAGAACCGTAAATTTACGGGCTAGCAAAAAAACAATTCCCAGCGACGAATTGCTTTTATAAAAGAAAAGCTGCGGCCTTGATACACAAAAAATTTAGTCCCTGAATGTCTCGAGGAATGATGAATAGATACAGTCAACTATGGAATGCAGGCAAGTTCCGTACACCGTGAACAGCTCTGCAAATTTTCCAGCCGTGCTACTCCGCTGTAGAAGAAATCGCGCCGATATAGCCTTACCTAATTTTGTTAGAACAGTTGATTTTCGAGAAGCCATACTCCGTGCGGCTTCTCGAAAATCAACTATTTAATCAAATAGGACTTACCCATTTCGTTGGGTACGTTCCATACACTCAACGAACATGGGTAAGCCCTGAATCAAATCACGCTGGGGTCAGCGCATGGGTCAGCGCCAAGCAGTCAGCATAAGACCAGTAAAGGTAGACTGTATCGCCCAATTCCAACAGGCTGCCCTGGCGGTTAGGCTGAAGAACCGTTATACGCTCGGTTTTACCATCCCGACAGAAATCGCCTGGCTCTAAATCTACAACGTAGTGAACGTGAGTTCCCAGGTACATCGTGTTTTGTACCCGGCCCTTATAACAGTTGACATTTGCATCCAAAGGTTCAGGACTGAGGTGCACATTCTCAGGCCGAAGACTCAAAACAACTGCCTCCCCCACCGAACCACTCCACCCCTCCGCAGGGTGAACCAGAATACGCATTCCACTTTCCGTGGTAATTTTCAGCAGACTGGCATCTGCTGCTTCCACAAAACCATGCAGCAAATTGGTATCACCAATGAAATCAGCCACGAAAGGAGTCTGGGGGTTTTCGTAAATTTGGCTGGGAGTGCCAATCTGCTCAATACGTCCCCCATTCATAACGGCGATACGGTTGGAAAGGCTCAGGGCTTCCTCCTGGTCATGGGTCACCATCACAAAGGTGACGCCCAATTCCTGGTGCAGCGTAGACAGCTCGACCTGCATTTCCTTTCGCAGTTTCAAATCTAATGCCCCTAGGGGTTCATCCAGTAATACCACCGTCGGGCGGTTCACTAAGGCTCGAGCCAGGGCAACTCGCTGCTGCTGACCGCCGGAGAGTTGGCTGGGGTAGCGGCGGGCAAAGGAATCCATCTTGACCAATTGCAGCGCTTCCTCAACCCGTCTCAGAATTTCCGCCGTCCCATGTTTTTTGATGCGGAGACCAAACGCGACATTCTCCCAGACCGTTAAGTGACCAAATAAGGCGTAGCTTTGGAAGACTGTATTGACAGGCCGTCGATAGGGAGGCACGTTTGCCATCCCCTGTCCTCGAATCAGGACATCCCCAGACGTAGGTTGCTCAAAACCCGCAATCAAGCGCAGAGTTGTGGTTTTTCCACAGCCGGATGGCCCCAGAATACTAAAAAACTCTCCCTGGCGAATTCCCAGATCAATACCCCGAACTGCTGTATCTCCGTTGTAGACCTTGAAGACTTTGCGCAGTTCCACATCGTACCGAGCATTTGTCTCTGTCGCTGTCTGGTTATGTGTAATGGTCTGAGCCATGAAAAGTCCCCGCAGTCACGCAATCTCAACTCGAATGGTTACCCGATCTACCCCGCTAAGCGGTGCTTGAAAAGTCTCAGAAAGAGCTCCTTGATTAGAAGAAATTAATTTTTATTCATAGTGGATGAAAATTAACGGTTCTAATCTCCCTTGATTGAGCCTACCTAAGTATTTGGGCAGTTGGGGAAATCAACGGTTAAACGCGATACCATTGAACGTTAGTCCGTAGCATAGCTTAAAGTTATGGACGATCACTATAGAGATATTTCTAAAATCTTTCCTCAATTCAAGTTGAGTACTGTGGTGTAGCCTTCCAGCTTAGAAGCTCGTCTGACCGTCCAATGATGAAGTCGGCTAGACTGGCAAATTGAGCAGGTTGCTTTCAACAGTCAAGCTAACCCTCATATGTTTTGAATAGATAGCGATCGCCCTCATGACTCTGACGAAAAACGGTTTACTAGGCCAACGGGACAGCACCCGTACCGTAGGGCAACGATACCAATCGGTTGTTGTCATGTTTTTCATTACTCTGGCCCTCTTGGGAGGTATTGGTAGTCGTCTAGCCTACCTACAACTGGTACAGGGTGAACAAAACCGCCAGTTAGCTGACAATAACCGCATTCGACTAATTCCCCGACAACCGGAGCGGGGGCGGATTTTGGATCGGAAAGGCCGCACCTTAGCCGGAAGCCGTCTGTCCTTCGCCGTCTTTCTGTGGCCGATCGCCAATAAAGAAGCTGAGTGGAAGCCTATCGTTCAAAAAGTCTCGAAGATCCTCAATATTCCTCCTAAGGTAATTGAGGATCGTCTAACACAGGCCGGGTATCACTCGCCTACCTTAGTGCGCATTGCCCGAGGCATCAGTCCAGCTCAGGTTACGGCATTAGCCGAACTTAGTCCCGAGCTGAACGGTGTCCAGGTAGAAGGGGAAGCGGTGCGCTATTACCCGAACGGTGACCTGGGAGCTCATGTGCTGGGCTACACGGGGGAACTCACTGATGATGAGTTGAAAGATAACCTGGACAAGGGCTACCGGCTGGGGGATGTCATTGGCCAAATGGGGGTCGAATCATCCTTTGAGCCTCGCCTGCGGGGTGAGTGGGGTGGCCAGCAGGTAGAAGTCGATGGTGCTGGCCGTGTGCTACGGGTGCTGGGCGAAAAATCTGCTCGCGCTGGAAATACAGTCACCCTCACCCTGGATCTGGATGTGCAACGGGCCGCAGAGGCAGCTTTGGGCGATCGCAAAGGGGCCGTCATTGCCATTGATCCCCGCAATGGTGCAGTACTAGCCATGGTTAGCCGCCCCACCTTCGACCCCAATATCTTCTCAGGCCGTGTTACTGATGACCAGTGGCAAGAACTGCAAGAGAAACAGTACCCCTTTGTCAATCGAACGTTACAGGGCTTTCCACCCGCCAGCACCTTCAAAATTGTGACCACAACTGCTGCCATTGAGTCGGGTAGTTTCTCCCCCACAGCGGTACTACCCACCTACCCATTCGTTTCAGTCGGTGGCATTCAGTTTTGGGATTGGAACCGGGCCGGTTTTGGGCCGTTGAACTTCCCAGGGGCCATGGCCATGAGCAGTGACACTTTCTTCTATCAAACTGCCATGCGAATGGGTGGCGAAACCTTAATTGAGTGGACGCGCCGCTATGGCTTTGGCAGTAAAACAGGCATTGAATTAAGTGATGAAGAGGCAGCCGGATTGGTGCCTGACGAAGCCTGGAAACAAGAAAATATTGGTGAAGGCTGGTTTATTGGTGACAGCATTAATATGTCTATTGGCCAGGGCTTCATGCAAGCTTCGCCGCTGCAAGTGGCCCGGATGTTTGCGGTACCAGCCAACGGTGGCTACCTGGTTAAACCGCACCTGCTAAAAGACAACGAAGAAGCTAAGCAGTGGCGAGAATCGCTCAACATATCCCCCACCACGGTAAGGGTGTTGGAGCAGGGGTTACGGCGAGTGGTTACCGCGGGAACAGGGAAGGTACTGAATGTTCCGGACCTCCCCCCCATCGCTGGCAAAAGTGGCACGGCTGAGGATCCTCCTCGGCACTCTCATGCCTGGTTTGGAGCCTATGCCCCCTTCGATAAACCTGAAATTGTCGTCGTTGCCTTCGTTGAGAACTCAGCCGCAGGCGGGGGTGGTAAAGTAGCGGGCCCGATTGTGCTTCAAGTCTTACAAACCTATTTTGGTAAGGCGAAGTCAACGGCGAATCAGCCTGCGAATTGACGTTTCTATCATTTATAGCAATGTGCAAGTGCGTTAAGTACAGCAACGGCAATGTGGGGCACTTCGTGCCCCACGTTGCCATACTTAATTAATGTGCACAGCGCTAGATGGAGTGGTACCCATTCCATCAACGATGAATGCCAGCCCTATTTTTTTCCTTTTAATAAATACGTCACCATTTCCCCCTTACCTTTGACCAAAATTTGGCCCCGTTCTTCAAAGACAAATTGGTACTTCAGACACTCGTAGGTCGTGTCGGTCACCTGAATCTCGTTTGGCAGCCCCTGAGATTCCATCCGGCTGGCCGTGTTGACAGTATCGCCCCAGAGGTCGTAGGCAAATTTTTTCAAGCCTATAACACCAGCAACAACAGGGCCCGTATGAATTCCAATCCGTAACAAAATGGGTCGACCGAAGTAGAAGCTAAATTTTTCTAGAGCATCTTGCATCGCAAGGGCCATGTTAGCGATCGCCACCGCATGGTCTTCCCGGTAATGGGGTACCCCTGCCACCACCATGTAAGCATCGCCAATGGTTTTAATCTTCTCCAGGGCAAACTCTTCTACAAGCTCATCGAACATAGAAAAGACGGTGTTGAGCAACTCCACAATTTGATCTGGGGTCATGTGGGCTGAAAGCTGAGTGAAGTCGACAATATCTGCAAACAGCACGGTGACAGTCGAAAAATTATCGGCAACGGTGCGCTGATTGCGTAGCAAGCGCTCCGCGACAGACTGGGGCAGAATGTTGAGCAGGAGTGCTTGCGATCGCGATCGTTCGTCGTCTAACTGTCGACGAATCACAAACTCCGTGTGAAACAACTGATCAATCAGGTACACCACCAGAACGGACATTCCCGAAATCCACACCATATCGAACAGCACATCTGCTGCTGCGGTGCCCTCCGGGAATAGAGGCAACCCCAGAAGGCCATTCACCCCGAAGTAGTAGGCATAGGCTCCTAAATGAGAAACCAGGTGTAGCCGCCAGCGAAATGGGATAACAGTGGCCTGAGCAAAAAATAGCATGGTCCACCCAGAAATATCTGGATTGATGTGCCCGCTGAGGGTTTCGGGAATTTCGGTGAGAACGCTCACGGCCCAAGAGAGCGTTAGGAACATGAGGGATAGGTTGCTATGCCGGGGCGATCGCTGCAACCACACCAACAGCCCAGCCAGCACCACGGCCGTCAGCAGATTCATCACAGCTTGAGCATCCACCGAGCTAGTCGGCAAAACCCAGGCCCTCACCCAATCCAGGGCAGCATAGGTGGCAAAATAACCAAACGCTAGCAGCATGCCCAAGCCTAACCGCCGTCGCATGAAAAGGCGTTGCCACAGGGCGTAGGTCATGCGACCAGTGTCATCCGGTCGTTCCAGAAAGAAACGAACAAACCGGCGAGCAAACTGAATAGTCGGTATCACGGGGCGATCGCCGTCTAGAAAGCGAGGAGGTGTTGAGTGGCTCTTGGGCTGATCCCATCTGGTACACACCAGCCGATCAATCCAATAGCCAGGCCTTAAATAACCCATTCAGGTATAGCTGCACGCCAGGAAGAGGAGTAACGTATCTATATCGAGAGAGGTAGGGTGCTGCCCCGTCGAATTATCGAGAGATAGCAGTATGGCTCGAAGTCAAATTATTCAAATTCTACGTCGTGCTTACCAAACAATTGGTATTGCAACAAAGCAAAAAATTTCCATTGGTGAGGCTGAGGGGTTATTAACATCCCAGTCCCACTTATCCCGTCGAGAGTTTTTATACGGCAGTCTGGTTACGGGGGCAACTCTGGGTTTACGCCCCAAAGAGGTAACACAGGTTATTAGTAATCCCAAAATTTTGGTCGTAGGTGCGGGAGTTGCCGGTCTGACGGTGGCCTATCGGCTACAACAGGCTGGCATAGCGGTTGATCTGGTAGATGCGTCTCAACGGGTGGGGGGACGGTTGCGCAGTCTGCGAGACTGGCCCGGATGCCCCAATCCGGTAGAACTGGGGGGGGAATTTATTGATACCCGGCATACAGCGGTGCACGCATTGGTGCAAGAGCTGGGCTTGCCCCTGGCAGATTTGCGAGAAGCTGATCGCGGGCTGGAGGCAGAAGTTTTCTTTTTCAACGGGCAGCGAGTTTCTCACAAGGCCGTGATTGATGCTTTTATTCCATTAGCTGAAAAGCTCAATCGGGATTTAGCTGCCATTGGCGACGCCACACCCAATTACCGCAATGCCAATCGTGCGACTCAAGCCCTCGATCGCCTTTCGCTGGATGCATACCTGGATACGGTCGATATTGATCCGATGATTCGCGATCTGGTGCGTGTTGCCTACATCACGGAGTATGGCCGTGACAGCGGAGATCAGACCTGCCTGAACATGCTGTTTTTGATTGGAACGGAGTCCGGCCAGTGGAGCACCTACGGCACCAGTGATGAACGCTGGCATGTTATTGGAGGAAATGAGCAAATTCCTAAAACCCTGGCTCAACGGTTGCGATCGCCCATTCAATCAGAAACGGTCTTAGAATCAATCCGCGAAACCGATACTGGCACCTATCAGGTCAGCCTGCGGCAGGGAGCGACCAGCCGAGAACGCACCTATGAAGGGGTTGTTCTGGCAGTACCTTTTACGGTGTTGCGGCAGGTGGAATTAGCAGTAAAGTTACCCCCAGCTAAACGGGCAGCGATCGCTCAACTGGGGTACGGCACCAGTACCAAGCTCGTCGTTCCCTTGCGAGAGCGAATCTGGCGTAATCGCTATGGTTCTACCATTAGTGTTTACACTGATCAGGCTTTTCAAAATACCTGGGAGAGTGCCCGTTACACGCCCGGCAGCAGTGGCTGGATCACCAACTTACGGGGTGGTGCAGAAGGCATTCGGCTGGGAGAAGGAACTCCTGAAGCACAGGGCGATCGCCTGATCAGGAGTCTGAGTCCCCTCTTCCCAGGTATTGATCAAGTACAGAGAGGGCAAGCCCTACGAGCTTACTGGGCGGCAGAGCCCTATGCTCTGGGGTCCTACTCTTGCTACCGACCGGGTCAGTGGACTCAGTTTGGTGGAGCCGAAGCGGAACCTGTGGGTAACTTATGGTTTGCTGGAGAGCACTGCTCCCTCAGCTCTCAAGGGTATATCAATGGCGCGGTTGAATCTGCAGAAGTGGCTGCACAACAGGTGCTCAAAACTTTGAGAGGACAGTCGGTATAGTGCGGTCGCTAAGCCATACACAGCCTCCAGGTGAGGCAATCTGACGTGTCTATTGTTGCGTGTGCAAAACGCACGCAACAATAGGGGTTTTTCGAGTGCCACACAATGCGTTGTACTCAAAAGCGAAACTTCGCGTCTATGCTCCTTCCTGTGTCGAGGTAAAAGCCTGCCCTGTATTGAGGCAAAAGCTTGCTGGGTAGGAATTTAGGGCGATCGCAAAAAAGTAAAGATATTCTTAAAATCGACTAAATAAGCGCCATAATTCGGTTAAGTTACACGGTGCTAAGTGTAAATACTCAGCCTAAAGAGGCTTGGTTTAACTCTGACGAGTCGATCAGTCTTAAACCAGCCCATGTGAAACCAATGGCATCGCATGAACGTAGAAGATCTTTTACAACAGTACGCTGAAGGACGGCGTGACTTTTCTGGAATTAACTTGACTCAGGCGAACCTGTTTGAAGCCAATCTTCAAGACATCAACCTTCAGGGCAGCAACCTGAATGGGGCCTATCTGCCCTATGCCAACCTGAGCCGGGCAAATCTTGAAGATGCACAATTGCAAGGGGCCGACTTAAGCCATGCCCGATTGCAGTCCACCAATCTAAATCGAGCTAAGCTGCATCAGACAAATCTCTCTCGTGCTATCTGCTCGTATTCCACCTTCCAGGGCGCTAATCTATCAGATGCGAATTGCCAAACTACTGATTTTCGGTACGCTGACCTATCACAGGCAAACCTCACCCAGGCCAATCTGGTTAATGCTAATTTAGAACACACGAACCTGACCCAGGCCAATCTCCAACAAGCCAATTTGTTTCGATCCCAGGGGGGGAGTTTCAAGGAGAGTGTCTCTGACACCCGAACAATTTTCCCCGATGGGCATCGAAATGGGGATGGCTAACGCTTCTCTTTAAGAATTCAGCAACTCCCATTATGAGCTTCAAAGGCGAGAGTTCGCACCTTTGAAGCTTGAAGATAGACCGCCTTCGGCGGTCTATCTTCAAGCTTCAATTTAAAGTGGAAATTGCTGTTAAAAATCTGTTCTGGATGTGTAGTTGTTTATTGTATGTGTAGTTGTTTGTTGTGGAAAAGGAACTCGCATTCTTTCCACAGCAAACAACCACACGTTTGAAACACAATTTCTTTAAGCAAGTATGTTTTGAGGGTACAAAAACCTAGATTCTATGGCTCTAAAGTATCGCTCAATCAGCAATCTCCCAGTTTTTCAGGTGAGAGATTTGCTTTTTAATGAGAAAGCCCCTCGTTTCTCCATGGTTTATGCTAGTAGAAAAGTGTGTTACATCCCTTTATAAGCTGGGTTATCGCTTTTACGGGCTCACCCGTTAGGGAAGAAAAAACTAGAGATCAAGCCTCTAGTTCTTTTTTACCTCTGAAAGATCTAAGGTGCTAGGAAAAATTGGATGCGATCGCATCTCTGGTACTTAAGTGCTTGACACATCACGAATCAGCAGAGCCTGTTCATCTACAAAACCTTCATTCGGGTGAGAATATTGCCTGTGCAGTCCCCTTTCGATGCCGCTGTTGATGCTTTATCTCAGCACGAATGTCTGACACGAATCAAAAAACTGTTGATTTATACCTGTCAGAGTGTCTGGGAAAGCGACCCCTATCGGCTCGACTACTTTGACTTGCGCAGCCTCGTGTATCAGCTTCTACAATTGGCCCCATCGCGGGAACAGTTACGCAGCCGCCTCGATACCTTTGTTCGCACCTTAAGCAAGGTAGATGAATATACTCACGTTGCTGATATTATTTACAGCCAGTTAGAGCCGCTCTGCGTTCATCAACCCAGCGGCCCGCTCAAAGGAGATTCTCGTTGGCAAAGTAAGGCCGACCGTCAGCGTTATCGCACTGTGGCTCGACAATTACTTCAGGATCCAGAACAGGTTCGCATCAAAAAGATCCTGTACTGTGCGCAAACTCGCACCTGGGAAAATGACCCAGGCGTTCTCAGCCAAATCGACCTGGAAGCATTACTTCAAGACTTGCATAGCCTGCTTCAAACCCCGGAAGCTTTGGCGTTAAACCTGAATGCTATTGTGCAGACTCTCAATCGTCAGGAGCAATATATCCCCATTGCTCAACGCACCCAGCGCATCCTGGCCCCTCTCTTTGCAGAAGAAGCACCTGAGCAGACAAGGGTTATGCCTGCCGCTAGTCCTCAAACTGTAGCTCCAGCGCCTTCTAAAGCTCAGCGATCGCCCGCTCCCCCGCCGCCACCACCACCACCCAGAGCCACGGCTATATCTCCCCCGGCCCCTAGCTTTAAGCCTGCGGTTAAAGTATTGGATACAGCTAATTTGATGGATGTACGCTTGCAGGTCATGAAATACAGTAATCCCCTGCGGGCTAAGGTACTCCTTTTCTCTACCCTATATCGCCCGCTTGGACCGGAGCCCCGCTCCTGGGAAGTGCTCCATTCTCATGAGCTAGATACTTTGCTTTTAGAAGCCTTCCGAGCTTTTAGAGACGACAGTGAACTGCGTCTAAAGCTTCAGCAAACAGCCGAAGCTCTGGCGGAATCAGAGCACTACATTCAGGCAGCAGGGGCTATTCTACGGGCTTTAAAGCCTTACTATGCTCCAAAAACCTCCTCCGCAACTTCACCCGAAGAACCTGTGAGTGCTGGAGGGCCAAATACCAGCATTTCTAAACAACAGGAATGGACGGTTCCCCATCTTCCACCTCATCCCAAAAATTCTCCATAAGGCTGAATAAAGTGCAGCACACAAGACTGCCCCTCATTCATGCGAGGAACGCCATTGGAATCAATACACGCTACTCCCTCTTAATGAAGGGATCAACCATGAATGCTCGAGAGTTGCTACAACGTTATGCGGCCAAACAAACCAACTTTGCAGAGGCCAAGCTGAACGGCATTGACCTATCAGGGGCAGATTTAATTGGAATTGATCTGAGTCAGGCTTACTTACAAAATGCAACGCTGACCCTGGCTTACTTGAACCGAGCAAACCTATCAAAGGCGCATTTGAACCGGGCCCGGTTAAGCGGCATCAACCTGAGTCAGGCGAATCTTATACGAGCGAGCCTGCGCGATGCAGATTTACATGGAGCGATCTTGCAGGGAGCAGATTTGAGAGGAGCGGATCTGAGCCTGGCCAGTTTACTGGATGCCAATCTGCTGGATGCAGATCTGCGGAATGCTGAGTTGGGTGGAGCGAATTTGACGGGAGCCTGTCTGCGAGGAGCAAACCTGCGAGAAGAAAACCGCAAGTATATTGCAAATCTGCGGGGAGCCATTCTACGCAAAGCAGATCTGCAGGGAGCCAATTTGACGGGAGCCGACCTGGCTCGTGTTGACCTGCGAGGTGCGGATCTGAGTGAGGCAATGCTACGAGGAGCCGACTTGAGCGGAGCAGATTTGAGCGAGGCAAACCTCCGTGGAGCATTTCTAACGGAGGCAAACTTGGTGCAAGCCAATCTGCGAGAGGCAAACCTGACTAATGCTAAATTGGAGCGGGTAGAAGCTTTAGAGGCTGATTTGGAAGGTACCACGCTCAAAGGAGCCATTCTTCCGGATGCTAAACTGACCCATGCTAATCTGCAAGGGGCCAACTTACAGGATGCCCAGCTGAGCCGTGCCGACCTGAGCCGCGCTAATCTCAAGCAAGCAAATCTCCAGGGAGCATTTCTCACCGATGCCTATCTGGCCCGTACAGATCTCAGTGACGCAGATCTGACGAATGCCAACCTTGTTCGAGCTGAAATGAGCAGTACCAATTTGCTCGGAGCCATCCTTGCAGGAGCTACGATGCCTGATGGTTCAGATGGAGACTAGGACTCGACAGCTTAAGTTCGCCGATGGTTAGGGATAGGTTGATTTCTGCCGCTTAGTACTATAGCGCTGTGCATGTTGATTAAGTACGGTGGTGTGGGGCACTTCGTGCCCCACACCACCGTTGTTGTACTTAACGCACTTGCACATTGCTATAGTAGCCGCTTAGTACTAGTAGAGAGGCCCAGGCAGTGCCTGGGCCTCTCTACTAGATTCTTAATGATTGAGCGCCTAGCGCTCAGTCATTGGTTGACGTTACACCAGGGCAGGTTGGCGGTTGCTCAGGTGAGGATAAAGCGGGAAGCGATCGCACAACTTTCCAATCCGCACACGGCAGTCTTCCGCTACAGATTCGTCACTGGGGTTGAGCAGGCGATCGGCAATGATGTTGGCGATTTCGACGAATTCTGCCTCGGCCATGCCGCGAGTCGTCATCGCTGGGGAGCCCAGACGAATACCGCTGGTAACAAAGGGCGATTCGGGATCAAAAGGCACCGTGTTCTTGTTAGCCGTGATGCGGGTCGTTCCCAACAGTTGGTCGGCCACCTTGCCCGTCATACCGATCGAGCGCAGATCTACCAGCATCAGGTGATTATCAGTACCATCGGATACCAACTTAAAACCACGGGCTTGCAGTTGTGCCGCCATGGCCTGAGCATTCTTGATCACTTGACCGCAGTATTGCTTGAAGGATGGCTGCAGGGCTTCACCAAAGGCAACCGCTTTCCCAGCGATGACATGCTCCAGTGGGCCACCCTGGGTACCGGGGAAAACGGCTTTGTCAAATTTCTTACCCAGCTCAACATCCCGGGTCATGATCAGGCCACCGCGAGGACCCCGTAAGGTTTTGTGGGTGGTAGTGGTAACCACATCACATAGGGGTACGGGATTGGGGTGGTGCCCACTCGCTACCAGACCCGCAATGTGAGCGATGTCAGCCATCAGATAGGCTCCTACTTCGTCGGCGATCGCCCGGAACTTCTCGAATTCAATAATTCGAGGATAAGCAGAGTAGCCGCAGATGATGAGCTTGGGCCGATGTTGCAGAGCCAAGTCACGAATTTGGTCAAAGTCAAGGCGCTCGGTTTCCCGATTCACGCCATACTGCACGACCTTAAACCATTTACCAGACACATTCACAGGCGAACCATGGGTCAGGTGACCACCATGGGACAGATCCATGCCAAGAATGGTATCGCCCGGCTCTAGCAAAGACAGGAAAACGGCAAAGTTAGCCTGGGCTCCGGAGTGGGGTTGTACGTTGGCATGAGCTGCACCAAACAGCTCTTTGACGCGATCGATCGCCAACTGCTCAACTTTATCAACGAACTCACAGCCACCGTAGTAGCGCTTTCCGGGTAGACCTTCCGCATATTTGTTGGTCAACACGGAACCTTGGGCAGCCATCACGGCCGCCGAGGTAAAGTTTTCACTGGCAATCAATTCCAAATGGTCTTGCTGCCGTTGCAGCTCATCCTGAACGAGGGCCGCGACTGTCGGGTCGGTTGCCGCTAGAAAATCCCAATTGGTTTGAGTCACAAATACGCTCCCAGGAGTTCTCACATCAACGTGGCATAGATTGCCCTATGCTAGGGGCCAGGGTGCGACGGTATGCTCTCCGGTAAAGCCCCGCTTAGCCGATTGCCCTGGATCTAACATCATACTGCGGTTGCGGTTTCTCGCGAAGATGGGATCTTGAGGAGCTGGCTTTCTATCAAAAGGTAGAGAATTGCGGATTGTAGATGACGTTAAGCTTCCGCCATCTTCCGGGCGCGACCATAGAAGGCTGATATAGAATTTAAGGATAGGAGAAATCCAGCACGGTACACCGGAAAGCGACTGTACGTCGGAGGTGACGGATGCTTATTGTATTAATGGATCAACAAATTCTTTCCCCGGAGCAGATTTGTCCGGGATGTCTGATGGCAGACCAGAGCGGGCAACCTCGCTGGAACCATGGGAAGCTACGCTGTGGACGCGCCCTAAAACGCACCGCAGAGACAGTGCCAGAACAGTACGAGTGCCAAATGGGCTTCCGGATTGCCAATATTGAATGATTGAAACCCATTACAGAGTAGGAGCGGTGCTTAGTGCCGCTCCTACTCTGTAATGGGGTCTTTAGAATAGCTGTGAGTATAGCTACCCTCTTCTCTTAAGGATCCGCATTCTTGTTGTGTGGGCTGCCTTGCACCCCACACAACAAGAATGCATAAATATAGTGGGCTTGTATAAGTCCTATTGGTAATTAATTAAATTAATTAACCTGAGTTCGGGTTAAGGGCGTTTTCGAGTGCCGCGCGTTGCGCGGCACTCGAAAACGCTCATTTTGGCGTGCGCTTTGCGCACGCCAAAATGAGCACTTCAGCTTATCCCGAACTGAGGTTAATTAGGTGATTTCTGAAAAAGAACTTCCCATTTTTGGGAGAAAGTACGCGGCTTCGCCGCGCACTTTCTCCCAAAAATGGGGCTACTCTTTTGCGGTAATCTCCTTAGATGGCTGTGGATGGATAGAGGACGGGTTGAAAGAGTTTGCGGTAATCTAGAGCAAAAGCCGCTTAGTTTCCCTCTGATTAGGAGTTTTGCTCATGACCTGGCGTGGCTCCATAACGGCGAGCGATCGCATCTTTGCTTGCCTACCTTACCTGCTGCCGCTCATCTCGTGCCTTGGTTTCGCCGCCCCTCTGGTGTCGCAGTTTCCAGTGGTGGGGCTATTGTTCCTCCCAATCCTGCCCATTGCGGCCATTTATCAGGGAGTTCCCTTCCTCAGTCTGGCGATTTTCTTCGCATTATTTTTGCTGGTCGTACGCAATGAGAGCATTGCTCGCTTCATCCGATTCAACACGATGCAGGCGATCCTATTTGATATCGTGCTGGCCCTGTGCAGTATTGTGATCAGCTACGTACTGCGGCCCATCCTGCCCGGTGGATTGCTGATGGATACCCTGTACAACGTGATTTTCCTGGGCACTTTAGCGGCCGTTGGTTACTCGCTGGTTCAAACAGCTATGGGTAAGTACGCCGAAATTCCTACCATCTCAGATGCGGTAAATACACAGATTCCTTAATCTAGCCCCATTTACAAAGCGCGTTGGAGATACTGTCTCCAACGCGCTTTGTTTTGCACCTGTTTCTATTCCAACCCCAGTTCTCGCTTTAGCAGACTGATGGACTTTTCACCGATGTAATTCTCGCAAGTCACCAAGCGAGGAGCCCGAATCAGATCATCCCGTACCTTCTGAATCGTGTCCCGTACCGCCTTTTCACTGTACTGATCGAAACAGACAATGGTTTGGGAACTGCGAACTAAAGCTGTCAGCTTGTAGGCATCTTCGGTCTGGGCCGTCATCACCAGCAACTCTTCACCCCGCAAGCTGTGAATAATGACTTCCACAGCTCGCAGAATTCCTGTACTGAGACTCACGACACCGATGTTGGTGTTGCGAGGAACGTCCTTGAGTAGGTCCAGTTCTTTGCGGTAGTCATAGATATCAATAGGGATCACACGAACGGATTTGGGGGAAGCGATCGCCTCCGCTTCCCCAATGAAGTAGCGGCTCGTGACCACCGTTCCCCCACGGGCCTGATCCAGCACTTCCCCCAATTCCTCAAGGGGTACCAGTTGGACAGGAATCTGGAGCGCTTGCTGAAGCTCACGCACCATCAACTCACCGGCCCCAATATCCTGACTGGGAGCCGTAACCAGCACGCGGGCACTGCACCGCAACCGCCAGTCAATCTCTGCCAGAAACAATTCTCGGGCCTGGCTCAGGGAACACCCCTGGTTCAACAGCTCATCCAGGCTCTTTTGCACCAGTTTGTAGGCTTTGGGGTGCTTCTCCATGATGGGCGATCGGCTGGCCCCACCGCCTCCTTCATCGCCCTGAGCTCGTACGTAAATGCCGGCTCCAGCTCGGGCATCGACAACCCCATCATCTTCTAGCTGCCGATAAACCTTGCTGATAGTGTTGCGGTGCAGCCCGGTTTGCATGGCCAGTTGGCGGGTGCTGGGCAGGCGGTGTCCGGGGGGAAATTGGCGAGAGGCGATCGCAAAGCGAATTTGATTATAAAGTTGGGCCGAAGCGGGAATGTCGCTCTCTGGCTGGATATGGAACTCAACCATGGTGTTTAAGGAAGTGCAGAAATGGGCAAGCGGCTGGGGGGCAAGCTGGAAGAGATCCTGATTAGGGACTACATTCGAAATCGCAGGGTTTCCTGGATTTAATCCTAAAAACGAAGGGATCAGGCGGTTGCGCCATCCAGTTTACCTCCATAATCTCGTTGACAGCTTCATAATTAACGTGGCGAGTTGCAAAAAGCACAATGGTTGTAACCCAGGATATTCATACTGAGCGCATTACCGTCCCCAATGGTGATTTGCAAATCGAGGCATACCTGGCCCAGCCCGCGGCAGAAGGGGTGTTTCCGGCAATCGTTGTGATTCAGGAAATCTTTGGGGTGAATGCCCATATTCGGGATGTCACCGAACGTTTTGCTCGATTGGGGTACGTGGCGATCGCCCCCGCTATCTACCAGCGCCAGGCTCCCGGCTTTGAAGCAGGCTATACCGAACAGTCTATTAAGCTTGGTCGCCAATATAAAGAGCAAACTCAGGTTTCTGAGCTGCTGAGCGACATTTCAGCGACCCTGGCCTACTTGAAAACACGGCCTAATGTGAAAGCGGGGGCGATCGGCTGCATTGGTTTTTGCTTCGGTGGCCACGTTGCTTACTTAGCCGCAACCCTACCCGACATTAAAGCAACAGCCTCCTTCTACGGAGCAGGCATTCCGACCTGGAGCCCTGGCGGTGGCGCACCCACACTCAGCTACACCGCTGACATTCAGGGCGTGATTTATGCCTTCTTTGGCATGGATGATCCCAGCATTCCCCCCGAACATGTAGACGACATTGAAGGAGTCTTGCAAAACCACCACATTTCCCATCGAGTATTCCGTTACCCAGGAGCCCAACATGGCTTTTTCTGCGACCAGCGTGGCAACTATAACGCCGAGGCAGCCGCAGATGCCTGGGAAAAAGTTCAGCATCTATTTAGCCAAACTCTGCATTCATAGTTAACGTCAGTTCGGGATAAGCCGAGCCGCCCATTATTGCGTGCGCGACGCGCACACAATAATGAGCTTTTTCGAGTGCCGCGCTTCGCGCGGCACTCGAAAAAGCCCTTAACTGGAGCTGAGGTTAGTTAACCTCGGGTGCATTCCACTTTTGTGAGGCGAGCAAAGCCCGCCTCACAAAAGTGGGTTCCTAAATCCGCAAAAGTGGGATGCACCCGTTAACCTTTATTTGGCATAAGCCTAAGTGCCCCTTGTTACCTGCGACAAAGAGAGGATGGGTGCCCCGCGCCCATCCTCTCTGCCAAAGAGGTCTGGAGCTTTGGAAATCCATTTGAATGTGTTAATCCATTCTCTTGGATGGGGAATGTTACAGGTAAGCGCGGCGAACTAGGCGGAAAAGCCCCTATTCGACAGAAATAAAAAATTGGGGCATCCTGACTGTAAGTTATACCTATCCGCCGTTGTTACTGAGGCGGTTGTTGTGATGTCGTTTTTTCGGTCGTCTTGCAGCGATTGAACGAAGCCATGCGCCCAATACTGAATCAACTTCCTGTTTTAATAGCCGTTTTGACCCTGAGTTTAGGGGGCTGCTCGCCATCCAAATCCAACGAAACTGCTACTCCCGTCCCAGTCTCACCCAGCTTAACCGCTTCGTCACCTGCAACCTCAGCTACACCAGCAGCACCGAATGTTGCTCAACTGGTAGCCGAAGCAAAAGAAAACGCGACCCAGGCTGCAACCCTATCTCAGTCAGCCCAATCGCGAGATGACTGGGCTTTGGTGAGTAGCCGTTGGCAACGGGCGATCGCCCTCCTCAGCCGTATCCCTGAGGGCGCCCCCGAAGCAGCCAAAGCCCAGCAAGATCTGGCCACCTATCGGCGCAACTTGGCCGAGGCACAGCAACAGGCCAGCCAACCGCTCAATCGGCAACCCGTCCGTCTAGCTCGCCCTGAGGCAGACGCCTCGCCCGCTGACGGCAGTAGCCCATCACCTGACGCCAGCCCTTCCGGGGATGGGACAGCCTCCCCAGAAGCCAGTCCGTCTCCGGGTGAAAGCCCATCACCAGGAACCAGCCCGTCACCAGGCGAAAGCCCGTCACCAGGAACCAGCCCGTCACCAGGCGAAAGCCCGTCGCCCCAGGCCAATTTGTCTCAGCGGGCGGATGTGACGGCGGAGGTGGCACTCGCCAATCATTTGCAGCAGACAGGCGCACGGATGTATGCCGCCTACTGGTGTGGTTATTGCCAACGTCAGCAGGCAATGTTTGGCTCCGAAGCCGTGCAGCAATTGGAGATTGTAGAATGCGACCCCCGCGGGACTAATCCTCAAGTAGATCGCTGTCGCACAGCCAACGTGGGTAGCTTTCCCACCTGGCAAATTAATGGACGACTCTATCCTGGCCTGCAATCTATGACCCGCCTGGCAGATTTGTCAGGATATAGCGGCCCTCGCACATTTAGGAACTAGCCATGACACCGAGAACAACCGCATCCACATCAAAGCGTTCCGTTAAACACTGGCTTGGGTTAGGAGCGTTGGGGTTACTCGGTTTGGGGCTGGTGGTCTGGGCTAGCCAGATTCGCCTGATTGAATTTCTACGACCATTGCAATCCCTGGTGTTTTGGCTAGAAGAACTGTACCGTCCCTGGCTGGAACAGACGGCTGCTCAGAACCCACTGCTACTGTTGCCAATGGCGTTTCTGGGAGGGCTGATAGCCAGCCTTTCTCCCTGCATTCTTTCCTTGCTACCGGTGAACCTGGGCTACATTGGTACCCGAGAAATTACGTCTCGGCGGGATGCCTTGCTCAAAGCAGGTCTGTTTGTACTGGGGGTCAGTACGACCCTCAGTATTATTGGGCTGTTTTCGTCGGTGGCAGCGGCGATCGCCCTCCAATACCGTGGCTATATCAATGTTTTGGTAGGACTGCTGATTGTAACCATGGGGTTAGGGCTGTTTGGGATTGTGCCTCTACCCATGCCATCCTTTGGGAAACACTTGCCCCTTGCCAATCCCTACATCTTTGGCCTGTCGTTTGCCCTGGTTTTATCTCCCTGTGCCAGCCCCATTGTGTTCGCGGTCATTGCCGCGGCAGGAGCAACAGGCTCACAGGTGATCAGTGTGCTGACGATGGTGAGCTATGCCATTGGCTACAGCATGATTATTTTTCTAGCCAGCCTCTTTACTGGGTTGGCAAAACAAACCCGAGGATGGCTGGTCCATTCCAGCAAATTCTTGCGAATTGGTGCCGTCATGCTGGTGCTCCTGGGAACCTATTACATTGCGACGGGGGTAAATTGGCTCACATTGATGAAGAATTAGAAAAAAATCTGTATCGCAAGATACCTTTGTGCCATAATTCAACCAAAGAAGAGTTTACGGAACTTCTCTCCAGTCTATTGATGTTCTGTTACAGAACATTTCCGACAACCCTTCTCTCCCTTGACTTCCACAGAGAGGCATACCTATGGGCACTCCGTCGAATTCCAATCCCAGACTGAATACAAGTCAGGCATTAGATCAGGCAGTCCGAAATTACCGCAAACACGACCTGCGAGGGCCAGAGTTATTCCGTCAGTGGAAAGCAATTCGAGATGCCTCTCTCGCCTTAGAAATGGGCCCTGGTGAGGGCGATCGCGTTGCTGGCGATGACAGCTACTAAACGATGACTGAAACAAAGAGCGCGGTGCTTAGCACCGCGCTCTTTGTTATTGTGGACGACCCAATTAGGCATCCGGTGGCGTATCAACCGTTGGTTCTGTAGTTTCCGCATCTTCTTTCGTCGACGGCTCCGAAGAGTAGAGCGTATCTACCGCTAAGGCCAGCTCATCTTCAGATATTTCGAGTGGAGATTCTGTCCCTTCAGGTTGAACTGTGCCTTCTTCAGGTTGATCCGACAGAAGAGTGGATGACTCTGAGATAGAAGACTCCGCTACTTCAGTTTGATGTGGGACTTCAGCAGATGTAACAACGGATGTATCTGGGGAGGGAGATTCTCCGTCCGTTGCAGCAAGCGTTGAAGACGGAGTGGGGACGACCACAGACTCGGGCATGGGAAGAATGCGCTTGAGGCGAATTCCAAGCAGGGTGAAGTCTTTACCGATGCGCTCGGTAGGGTAAGGTTCTTGACGGTTAACCTTGGCATCATTCGCCACCATAACCCCCAGAACACTGACCGGAACCTGGGTGAAAAGATTGGCGAAGAAGAAGGCGATCGCCGCTAACCCCAATCCAAACCAGCGCTGCCCATCAAAGGGAGCCACCGAGGCCACCAAGGGGGCCCGCAGGTAAAGCTGCCACAGGACAACCAGTAACCCTACCGCAACTGGAATAGCCAGCAGTTGGTTAAACGAGCCTTTAAACAGCCGCAGTAGTCGACGTTGCCCCTCTGTCATATGAATGGGCGCTACGGATAAAAACAGCAAGCTGAAGATACAGAAGGGCTTTTGCCATTGCATCCACAAAATGGGCACAATACCGACTCCAGCCACCAGCAAAACCTCTAGCCAGACGGGCAGAACTGGATCGCCCACTGCCAGCCCCAACAGACAAATTTCCAGCCATAGGGGCACGGTAGCAAGGCCCGCCAAGTGCAGCCAGAGATAAGGATCAGACCAGAAAGCACGCATAATCGTGAACCGTGAACCGCCAGATTGCTCGAACGTCAGGGGGAAGAGACGCGAAGCTGCCGCTCTCCTACCTTAATGTCGAATCGATCCATTGCAATCCTAATTCAGAGTGGGGGCATTACTTAAAAAATGCCATTTTTTGTGTATACGAATGCATAGCGATGTGCAAGTGCATGAAGTACAGCAACGGTGGCGTGAGGCACGAAGTACTCCACACCACCGTAATTAACTAATGCGCACAGTGCTATAGAAGAAACGGCATTCCACGAGGTGCGGCAACCGCCTCTGTCGTTTCCCCTGGCTTTTCCTTACTATGGTTGATAAACCGAGCCCAGTTCATTCGGTTTCATCCATCGAAACTTTCCCAAGTACCGATTACCGTTCCCTAATCCCGGTTTAATCTATGGCGATCGATCGCTACGGGCGCAGCATCAACTACCTGCGGATTTCTCTGACAGATCGCTGTAATCTGCGCTGTGTCTATTGCATGCCGGAGACGATGACCTTTCGTCCCCGTGCCGAACTGCTTCAGGATGAGGAATTACAGCGGCTTATTCCACTCTTTGCCACGATCCTTGGATTTCGAAAATTCCGGTTGACTGGAGGCGAACCAACTCTGCGAGAAAATATTGTGGGCTTGGTGCGCCATATAGCCGCTGCCCCCGGTGTCGAAGAACTGGCTATGACGACCAATGGCGTGTTGTTATCAAAACTGGCACAGCCCCTCGCCGAGGCAGGATTGCAACGCGTCAACATCAGCATTGATACTCTCGACCCTGACAAGTTTAAAGCGGTGACACGCTGGGGGGACGTCGGCGACGTGTGGAGTGGAATTAAAGCTGCGACAGAAGTAGGACTACACGTCAAACTGAATGCTGTGATTGTACGCGGCTTTAATGACCGAGAAGACGTGATCGAGTTAGCGCGCCTAACTTACGACTTCCCCTGGCAGGTGCGATTCATCGAAATGATGCCCTTTGGAGAAGTGGCAGAATTTCAACAGGCCAACTCCGTCAGTGAAGCCGAATTACTGGCTCGTATCGGTGATACGTTAGATGCGCCGGTACTTCTCAATAACGGTCAACTTGATGGAGAAGCCCGCCTGTACCAGCTACCAGGAGCTGTAGGAAGCTTAGGTTTCATCAGTCCGGTCACACAACCCTTTTGTGCTGGATGCAACCGGGCCCGGTTGACAGCTGACGGGCGCTTACGGCTCTGCCTGCTGCGTGACCATGAACTGGATGTACTCACCCCCCTCCGTCAAGGCATTTCTTCTACAGACTTACAACAACTGATTGAAGATGCCATCTGGCTCAAACCCTGGGGCCATGGTTTAGCAGAAGAAGATGTCCCCCTAAACCGGGTCATGTCGGAAATCGGCGGCTAATACAGCTAAGACCGAAAAGGCTGTATCGCCCGTGTGGGCAGTACAGCCTTTTCGGTCTTAGGTTTGCTGAGCTACTTATCCCTAACAAAAATGCACTAGTACGCTGAGGCGGAAATCCATCACCTATGTTTTGTGTGGGGTGCTTCGCACCCCACACAAAACATAGGTTGTGAACTTAGGCCGCAGCCTACTAGCTCTGGTCTTTTCAAGACGACTCAGCTTCCGAGGGAACGTTGGTTGTAGTCGTTGAAACGAGGGCGATCGCCTCCCCATCTCCCTCCACCTGCGCCTCCGTTGAAGAACGGCCAAACACGATTTCGCTGAGGCGATCGCGCTGATTAATCAAATAGATGCTCACCAGCGTCAACCCTACACCAAACCATTGGGTTAAATTCAGCACCTCACCCAACAACCAATTGCCAAATAGCAAGGCAAAGACGGGGGTGAGAAATGTCAGAGAAACAAGACTGGTAAGGCTACCGGTGGCAGCAAAGTAGAAAAAGAGACCGTAGGCGATCGCACTTCCAAACACGGTTGAATAAGCCATCGCCGTCCACTCTGACAGGCCCAACTGCTGCCATTGGCCCACTTCTCCCCAGGCCGACAGAACAAACAATGGAATGCCGCCCAAAATCATGTGCCAGCCCGTTGCCGCCACCGGATCAGCATGACGGCTCACATAACGCATTAGCACCGTACCCACCGCCATTGATAGAGCTGCCAGCAACATCAGCCACTGACCGTTCTGAAAAATTCGCTCAACCAGATCCACGCCACTACCCAGCGACAACTGCCCATGCAGGAGGCCAGAAAGAACAGCCTCGGGCAGCCCTAAAAGGCTAATGCCAGCAACCCCAAACGCTAATCCTAGCCAGCCCCAAAGGCGCACCTGTTCCCCAAATAAGAAACGTGCCATCAGCGCCACCGCCAGCGGTTGAGAGTCAATCATCACAGACCCCAAACCCGCGCCAGTGCGTACTAATCCTTCGGCTAGAAAGCCCTGAAACAAGGCCCCATCAATCAGGCCGAATAATGAAATCCAGGCCCAGGCTCTCCAACCGGATGGCTGAGGGCGACCCATCCATTGCGTGGCGACAAGGATCAGCAGCCCCGCTGGTACCAATCGAATTCCGGCCATGAAGAGAGGTGTGGTTTGTAGAATTACCCCTTTCATGGCAACCATCGCTGTTCCCCACAGGAAGAAGGGGGCAATCAACAACAAGGATGCAACGGGAATCCGAGACTCGGATAATTTGAGGGCCATAGGGACTGCCAGAAAGTCTTCATCTAATTTTACAGATTATGTAGTTTCTTAACAAAATGGTCTGTATTCTCTCACATCGGCGTCTGAGTACGGTGAGAGCACCACTTTGCCCTCCTTCTACCTCATCCAAGTATTACAGCGCTTTGCGCTTGAATTAGCCATGGTTATTTTTGTGAGAGCCGCACTCCGCGCGACTCTCACAAAAATAACCAGATTTTAAGCGCTTAAAAAGTGCTGTAAGAACTGCTGCATTGAAGGTAACCCCCTCAATTCGCCAGCGCTGAATTGCCACTTACGGAGAATCATTCGGGGTGGATTAGTGCAAACTAGAGATCAGCTTAGTCGCACGAACGATTGTACGGATTCAACATGGTTTGGTTTTTTAAGCGCCCATTTCGTCAACAGATTGCCCGCATTGAAGTGAATGGGGCGATCAATGGTTCCACCCGCACCCGCGTTTTAGAAGCCCTCAAAACCGTAGAAGAGAAGAAATTCCCGGCATTACTCCTGCGGATCGACAGCCCTGGCGGCACCGTAGGCGATTCTCAGGAAATCTACGAGGCGCTCAAACGGCTTCAGGACAAGGTCAAGATTGTTGCGAGCTTTGGTAATCTGTCGGCTTCGGGTGGGGTCTACATTGCCATGGGAGCTCAGCACATCATGGCAAACCCCGGTACGGTCACCGGCAGTATTGGCGTTATTTTACGCGGCAATAACCTGGAGCGGTTGCTGGACAAGGTGGGCGTTTCTTTTAAGGTGGTTAAATCTGGCCCCTACAAAGATATTCTGGCCTTTGATCGAGAATTGACTGAGCCTGAGCAAGGTATTTTGCAGGCGCTCATTGATAGCAGTTACAGCCAGTTTGTCCAGACTGTTGCAGAGGCCCGCAGGCTTCCGGTTGAGGCCGTAAGAGCCTTTGCCGATGGACGTATTTTTACAGGGCAACAAGCCTTGGAACTGGGGGTCGTCGATCGCCTGGGTACCGAAGCTGATGCTCGCCGTTGGGTAGCAGAGCTGGTAGGGTTAGATCCAGAGAAGACACCCTGCTACACCTTGGAAGAGAAGAAAAAGCTGATCAACCGCATTCTGCCATCAAATACCCGCTTCCCTGCTCAATTACAAGCCACAACCCAATGGATGGAATTTGAGCTAGAAACCAATGGATTGCCGCTATGGATGTTTCGTCCTTAGGGTTTGACGGAGAATTCACAGGATCTTTATCAAAGCAAGGTTAAAGGATTCATGGTTTCCGCATTTCAATGGAGAGACAGACCGATCAGAGATCCGTTGAAAGGTTAGTTCTTTGTATGCAGAGCGGGCAAAGCCTAATTTCTTTTAGGGCTTTTCAAAGGACTCCTATTAAGGCTGTTAAAACAAGAGGATGCAGTCAAATTTGAAATGGTTCGAATGTTAAAAAGTTTTGAGTAAGTTTTGAAAACATTGGTATGGAGCTTATGGAGGACATCCACGTGGGTTGGCGAGTGCGGGCAATTCGAGGAGCAACCACTGCGACTGGAAATTCGGTGGAGGCAATTCACTCGGCTGTGATGGAAATGCTAGATGCTATCGAGCATCGAAATCAGTTGGATTTTGATGAAATTGTCAGTGTGACTTTTTCCGTTACCCGAGATCTAGATGCAGCTTTTCCCGCGGCGATCGCCCGCCAACGCCCCCACTGGCAAAACGTTCCCCTGCTCGATGTGCAACAAATGCACGTTGCAGGTAGCCTGGAGCGCTGCATCCGGCTGATGATCCATATCAATGCCCCAGCTCATATCCGCTTCCACCATGCCTACCTGCGCGGTGCCGCCGTTCTGCGACCCGATTTAAGCATGGAACCTGTCATCCCTCAGTTCTAGAATCCCTGTTTCCTTTAAAGAAGAATGCACGGTGCTTAGCACCGTGCATTCTCTTTATCTATCTATTGACTTTAAGAATCCTCAGGATACGTTGGTGTAGGTGCGATCGTTCGTACGCTGATGGGAGCGGGGGCTGCGAGCGCCAACAGCAGCACCAATCATGGAGGCGGCCAGACCCAGCAATGAACCCAGGGCAAAAGACCAACCCACTTTAGCCGAGTTGCCTGCAAGGTTTTGAGCTTCCTGAGTTGTTACATCGGGAGTTTGAACATTCGCGGGGTTAGGAATGTTGCCCGTCTGATTCAGGATTTCTCCAGCATTCGATGCAGCAATACCGAATGCACCGGAAACACCGGAGGAGATCAACCAGGCACTGACGGCCAGGGTAGTTGCCCACAGAATTGCACCATTCAACAGAGCAGTCTTACGGTTCATCGGACCGCAAGCACGGGAGGTAACCCAGCCACCCAGAAATAGAGAAATAAACAAGCTGATGATCGACCAAATACCCACAGCGGAGCCAACTCCACCGGCATTGGCTTGGGGGGCTCCAGAGTTAGCCAGAGTAGTTAGACCGATCGCGGCACCCAGAGCTGTCAGCACGAGTTGAGAGCTGATCGCGGTGACGAGTCCTGCAAAGATAGGACCCCAACGTACCAGATCGTGATACTCGGCAACTGGGACAGCAGCCATCGGTTCTACAACCCGATTGACAGGTTCATTTGTGTAAGCCATGGTCTAGTAGCTCCTGCTAGCTATAGGTGAAATCTAGGCGTGAATTTTCATAAGTCCAAAATAGGCTGTGTTTGCTGTGGATACACCTACCTGCAGGGATAAGCAAAATATCCCCTAGGAGTACATATTTCGGCAATCCGTACCTCTAAGGTGTGGCCTAACAGAAATGTGTTTATTGCATCTATGCGTGGGATCATGTACTGAACAGGTCTGTGCTTCTTAACCCAAGGTGCAAGGCTCACAGCATCGCTTTTCTATCAAAGAACAAACTATTTTTTTACTTTAGCTGAAGTGAATATTTCACACCGATTCTCTTATCAACCTGAGATATCCGCTGGCAAGAAATCCACCAGTACTGTTCTAAATGAGCTGATAGGTTAAGGGCGTTTTTAAGTCAGTAATTCTCATTTTGGAATCCAACCCGAAAATAGCCCGCCGAAGGCGGGCTATTTTCACGTCAGTTCGGGATAAGCCGAACCGCCCATTATTGCGTGCGCGACGCGCACGCAATAATGGGCTTTTTCGAGTGCCGCGCGAAGCGCGGCACTCGAAAAAGCCCTTAACCCGAACTGAGGTTATTTTCGGGCTTCAACGCTGAAGCCCATACTGAGAATTGCTGCTTTTGAGTGCCGTACGTTGCACGGCACTCAAAAACGCCCTTACGTTTAAAACACGACTGAGCTTCTACGAACTATCCCGAAGGGATTGCAAGTTTTGACTCAACTGCAGGAGTCCTTTCCGAGTCCAGGTTTTTACAGTGCCCAGTGGAGCGTCCAGAAATTGAGCAATTTCTGCCTGGCTTAAGCCTTCAAAATAGCTCAGCTCCAAAACTCGCCGCTGCATTTCTGGGAGCATCGCTACAGCACAGCGAACCAGCTCTCCTCGTTCAAGGGTAGAGGCTTGATCAAAGGGTGTAGTGCTCGTGATAGGAGGGCTGACCTCATCGGACCACTGATTTAAGATACGGCGACGGTTGCTGCCCACTCGCAGGCGATCGATGGCGCGCGATCGCGTCACCGTTGACAAATAACTACTCAAACTGCCCCGACTCGCCTGATAGGTATTGCGTTGCCATAAGGTGAGAAAAACCTCCTGGGTCAGGTCTTCTGCTTCTGCTGAGTTACCCAGAATTTTCATCGCAATTCCATACACCAACTTGGAATAGCGATCATAAACAACGCCCAGTGCAGCAGTCTGACCGGCTTGAAGGGCTTGAATCAGCTCTGCATCAGTATCAAGCATGGATATAGATTGAGAACCTATAAATACTTTTGCAATAACAGCTTGAGCTTTTCTTTTGTACTGTCAGGTGCCTTATCCAACGGGGTGATAATGGCATACTTGAGGGCATCATGAGCATCGGATAAAGGCGGATTCTCGCTCAGACGCCGGACTGTTTCACGAATGACCCGTTGGGCGTTAACGGCGTTTTTCTGCAGGTTGCCAATCACCATTTCAACCGTCACACTGTCATGGTCGGGATGCCAGCAATCGTAGTCTGTTACTAGAGCTAGAGTGGCATAGGCAATTTCGGCTTCACGGGCAAGCTTGGCTTCAGGCAAGTTTGTCATGCCAATAATCGTGGCGCCCCAGCTCCGGTATAGATTCGATTCCGCTTTTGTGGAAAATGCTGGGCCTTCCATGCAAACGTAGGTGCCCCCCCGATGCAAAGTAATGTCGGGCAGATTGAGGTCAGCGATCGCCCCCGCCAACACTTCCGCCAATCGATTGCACACTGGGTCACCAAAGGAAATATGAGCAACAAGGCCATCACCAAAAAAGGTGGATACACGGTGTCGGGTGCGATCGATGAACTGATCTGGCACGACCATATCCAGCGGCTTCACTTCCGCTTTTAGAGACCCCACGGCCGAAGCCGAAATTAAATATTTCACCCCCAAACTCTTCATCGCGTAGATATTCGCCCGGAAGGGGAGTTCCGTTGGCATCAGCGTATGCCCGCGCCCATGACGCGCTAGAAATACAACCGGCGTCCCATCCAAGGTGCCCCGAATCAGCGCATCGGAGGGTGGCCCAAAGGGTGTATCCACCCGGATTTCCTCCACATCCTGCAACGCCTCCATTTGGTAGAGGCCGCTGCCGCCGATAATGCCGATCTGAATATCTGTCATAGCTGGGGTTCTGAACGACTCTAGGATTTTATATCAATCACTCAGGGTGTTAAGAGTAATATCAGACCTTGCATAAAAAAACCAAGTAGCGATCGCCCCCTACACTGGGCTAACCTTGGCCCGATAAAGCAACCGATCGCCCTGCACATACCCCATATATCGCACCCTGACTTGATCTCCTGGCTGTGCATTCCCTTCCATCAATTGATGCTGCTGCGGGTCATAGGGAATCTCGGAGCCGACCGGGGCGATCGACTCGATCCCCCACTGGCTCAGCAATTGATCCAGCGGCCGCAGTAGGGGAGCTAAACGACTAGCTGGGATATCCGGTTTTTGCTGGGCTGTATACAAGGCTGTTGGTAGTTGCACCAGCATAGATTCCAGAGTTTGCAGCGTCGCCTGCTGAAATTCAGCCAATAACTGCTCCCGCTGTTGCTCTAGTTTGGCCTGAAGCCGTTGATACTCCTCCTGTAGGGCGGTAGCGTCTGAGTCAGTAGAAGCTGAGTTTTCTACCGCAGTTGATGTTACCAAAGTCGATGAAAAATGGGAGATAAACTCCGTTAAAGACAGGCCTAGAGCTTCACTCATGCGTTGCAAGTTCTCGACGCGCATGGCAGCTATCTGCCCTCGGCGCAACTGCTCCACCTGCCATTTCGACACCTCTGCCTTGCGACAAAGCGCTCGAAAACTGGGGATATTGGCTGCTTCAAGCAGCGATCGCAACCGTTCTGAAAAATCCGGGGAGTTCATACCAGCGTCCTGATGTTGCGCTTCCCAACTTCAAGTAATGTTTTTGTGGGTAGCAGAGACAGCCTGCCACCCACAAAAACATTACATCGTATCCAGAGTTGAGGGACAAAATGCGCAGATTGGTGACGGGATTGATAGTAGCCATGTTCTGGTTGGGGGCGATCGCGGGAACCTGGGCCGCCGAGTTGCCCACAAGCAATTTGCCGGACGCGGCCCCCCTATTTGAGACGCACTGTGCCGGCTGCCATATTAACGGCGGCAACATCATTCGCCGGGGCAAAAATCTGAAACAAAAAACCCTGGAACGCAACGGATATGACACTGCTGAGGCAATCGCCCAACTCGTTACCCACGGCAAAGGCAATATGCCCGCCTATGCTGACCGCATGACGCCAGACGAAATTCAAGCCGTCGCTAACTATGTATTGGAGCAAGCGGCACAAAATTGGAAACCCTAATTTCGAAGTGATGGGTCAGGGTAGCGTCGAAGCATTTGACAGTCAAAACATCACGGAATAGCAGAACCATACCGAACGTTGACGATAGGTTATTCCTGAGAACGTCCCCGACTAAATCGCTCACGGATACGGCCGACAAACTGATCGACCTCCGGCAACTGTAATCGGCTGGCATAAAACGCAAAAGCCAAAAATCCTAGGGCTCCAGCGATCGCCAATTCCCCTAACTGAACGAAGAAGCCGTCCAACCCCATCCAATTTTGCAGAAGTCGGAGGCTACCGTAGGCGATCGCTCCAGTCATCACGCTCCCAACGGTCAGATTCAGCGTAATCATACTCCACTGACGCAGAGGCAACCCATTCAGGCGGCGATCGAGAATCCACAGCATCGTCACTAGGGCAATGAAATTGACCCCTACCGTTGCCAATACCAAACCCACTGCACCTAAAGGTTTGACCAGCAGGAAATCCAAAAAGGCATTCAAAAAAATATTAACGACGCTGATGCGAAAAGGAGTATCCCCATCTTCCAGAGCATAAAAGACGCGGACCAATACATCTCGGCCTAGATAGAAGAACATGCCCAAGGCATAAGCCACCAGCACTGAAGCCGTCAGATACGAATCTTTTTCTGTAAATGCGTAGCGTTCATAAACCACCCGCGACAGCGGCACCGCCAGAGCGACCATCAGAGCGCTGATTGGCAGCATCGTGATAGCCGTCATTAACAACCCCTGCCGGATGCGCAGCTTCAGATCAGGCCAATTTTCTGGCGCCGCCAGACGAGAAAAAACAGGAAGCAAGGGCACCAGGATAACGTTAGACAGGATACCCAGCGGCGTCTGAATCAACAGACCCGCGTAGCCCATAGCCGATACCGCCGCCGCCGCACTGGGGATGAACGATGCAAAAAACAAGTCCGTCCAGACGTTGATCTGCATCATGCCTGAGGAGAATGTGGCAGGCCCCATGATTTTGATCACTTCCTGCACTTCCGGCTGACGGAAGTTAAAGCGGGGGCGCAACGTTCCTAACCCCGATCTCCATTGCACAGGCAGCTGCACCAACCACTGCATTACAGCTCCAGCCACAATCGACCAGGCCAGTACCGCACCGCCAAACATGATGTTTTCTGAGCCGGAAATACCGGATCCTAGATACCAGGCCAACCATCCCAACCCCAACAACACCGAAAGACTAGAAAAAATTGGGCTAATGGAGGGCAACCAATACTGATCTGAGGCATTCAGCGTACCAAAGCCAATGCCAATCAATCCTGCCAGCACCGCCAACGGCGACATGATGCGGAATTGCAAAATAGCCACTTCCCGAGTCTGTTGCAAGGTTGCATACACCTCAGGTGCTTCTCCCAACGCCTGAAATTGCTCTGGGGTAATAAACAGACCAGGCGCGACTAATCGCATCAATGGCTCTGCAAAGACAATCATGCCGACCATGACCAACAGGAGAATGCCGACTACCAGGGTGGTAATGGTTTCCACAATGGCCGCGATTTCCTCGCGCCTCCGCTTGGCCAGAACACTGACAATGGCACTGTGGAAAGGGCCATTTATCCCCCCCAGCAAAATCAGTAGAAAGCCGGGAATCACATAGGCAAAGTTGAAGGCTCCGAAAATCGGTCCGACTCCAAAAGCGGCAGCGATCGCCTGCTGCCGAAACAGCCCAAACAGTTTACTTATCAGGGTGGCCGCCGCAACAATACCAGCAATCCTGGTTAAAGAGCGGGCTGGGCGCTTGACATCAGACACAGAATTTCAGGTTCCTTTAGGGTGACTTCACCCATTTAAGCCTGAAATGGGTAAGAAGTTTTGCGGGTTCTATTTCAAACCTATCCATGGGCAGGGTAGAAGGGATACTGAACGACTCTTCCGGCGCACCCAACAAGCGGATGAGAATACTAGTACGCTGAGGCGGAAATCCATCACCTATGTTTTTGTGTAGGGTGCTTCGCACCCTACACAAAAACATAGGTTGCGAACTTAGGCCGCAGCCTACTAGGGTAAGTTTCAAAGCTTATTGAAAGGGTTGTTTTTTCGTGCGCTAAGCGTGCGAAAAAAACAACCCTTAAAACAGCCCCTGGCTTTTCATGAGGGGGACAGCTAAAGAATCTCCGCGCGCAGCTTAGCTAAGGGCAGGCTCAGAAACTTCCGCGCACCCGAAACATAGGCTCGCTTCGTGAACACGTCGTAGCGGTTCTTCTCGATAGCATCGAGGATTTGGCGATAGAGCATCAGCGCTGACCACACGGGGAAGCGAGCATCGCGGCTGAGCTGACGAATGCCACTCTCAGAATCCGCAAAAAACTGACGAGCCCGACGAATCTGAAATTTCATCAACTCTCGCCAACGGTCGTCGATGACGCCGTTCATCAGATCTTCCTCGGTGTAATTAAACCGAGCCAGGTCTTCCAGCGGTAGATAGATTCGACCACGGCGCGCATCTTCACCCACATCTCGCAGGATATTGGTGAGCTGATTGGCAATGCCGAGGGCGATCGCCTGCGGTATCGGATTAGGTACCCCTTTATCCCCATCCCATGGGGCTGTGCGGCCATCCGTATCGACTCCCATCACCGCTGCCGACATCAGGCCGACCGTCCCGGCTACCCGGTAACAGTACAGCTCCAGTTCTTCAAAGGTCTCGTAGCGGTTACGGTAGAGATCCATCCGCTGCCCCGCAATCATGTCACGGAAGGGTTGGATGTCGATAGGAAAGTGCTCCAGGGTATCAACCAGGGCAACATCTACATCGGAGATCGGATGACCCGCAAAAATAGACTCCAGGTTCGCCTCCCAGTCATCCAGGGTGGCGTCAGTCGTAAATTGAGCCCGGGCACCATCTACCAATTCATCAGTGTGGCGACACCAGACGTAAATTGCCCAGATCGCGCGTCGCTTCTCCGGGGGCATCAATAACGTCCCCAGGTAGAAGGTTTTAGCGTACTCTTGGGTAATTTGACGACAAGATTCGTAGGCTTCTGCGACCGAAGCCTGCGGCGTCTTGCAGGTGGGTTTTGGAAGTTGCAGCATCACATCGCAGGGCTTGGAATACAGATAAACCTATCAGCAATTGGCAACCGAACGGGAGTAAACCGCCACGATTCAGCCTGAAAAAGAGAATAAATCGCCATTATCAGGAAGAAGCGGGCTGAAGAACCTTTGCCGGAGCATCGGCAGACTCGGTAACCACGGGCGGTTGACAAATAGCCTGCGCTGCAAGCTTACCAGAAAGCACGGCACCTTCCATACTGCCGAGGTAGCGTTGCATGGTGTAACTACCCGCCAAGAAGAAATTAGAGATGGGCGTAGCTTGGCTGGGACGGCACTTCTGACTGCCTGGACGCGCCGTATAAACCGAGCGCGGCGTTTTTACAATCTTGTACTTAAGCAGCTTTGCCGGGTTCTCACCCTCAAAATCATCTGGAAAAATCTTTTTCAACTCCTCCAGGGTGGCAGCCAGGATATCCTCTTCAGATCGGTCAATCCAATCTTTTGCAGGAGCCAATACAAGTTCCAGCATGGACTTATCGGGGTCTGAATACTCGCGGCAGGTATTGCTCATGTCAGCGTAGACACTGAGCAGGGGCGATCGCGAGAACAGTAGCTGATCTACCTCCGTCAGCTTCCGATCCATCCAGAGGTGAATGTTAATAACGGGTACACCTTCCAACTCCGTCATCTTCTGGAAGAATTCAATCTTCTGCCAGGGTTCAGGCATCAATGCCTTCATCACGTCCACTGACATGGCCGAGACGTAGGCATCCGCTGTAATAACTTCATCGGGAGCCCCATCTAGGCCACGAATCGCGAAACCTCCAACCGTTCCGTCATCGTTCAATAACACCTGTTTCAAAGGCTTCTTGAGGTGAACTTCCCCACCTCGTTCGGTCACATAATCCACGATGGGCTGGCAGAGCCGCTCCGTGGGCGAACCATCTAAAAAGGCAACCTTGGAACCATAGCGCTCCTGTAGGAAGCGGTTCAGAGCCGTTAGAGGGACAGTAGCGGAAACATCTTCAGGGTTAATGAAGGTCAATGCTTTAGAAGCCGCAATGAAAATATCGCTGTTCACCCGCTCATCAACCCCTTGCAGCCGCAACCATTCCAGCAAGGAGTATTGATCCATGTTCTCAACGTACTGCTGACCCCGCACGATCGCAGGCAGAAGGCCAATCGCAAAGCGTACTTTTTGCTCCCAGGTCAGCATGTCGTTATTGCGCAGAATAGAGGCAATAACGTTAAGGGGAGCCGGAATATCGGGTACGTCGAAGCGCGAAAGGACGCCAGGCTTTTCCGGCTGGTTGAAGATCAGGGTGTGTTCTTTCCATTGCAGGCGGTCTTCAATTCCCAGCTCCTTGAAGAGTTGGAGCATGTTGGGGTAAGCGCCAAAGAAGACATGCAGCCCGGTTTCATACCAGTCTCCATCTTCATCTTTCCAGGCCGCCACCAGACCACCCAGGACATCACGGCTTTCCAGGACGATGGGGGTATGTCCGGCATCAACGAGATACTTGGCACAGGCCAGACCGGCTAACCCGCCCCCAGCGATCGCTACTCGCATGAATGATTCCTTCCCTTGGTTGGTGTTTGGATGTGCTCTAAGATTATACGCCTTTCCTTTACATTCCTTAAAAAATACTGAAGGAATGGAGTGCATCCCATTTTTGTAAGTGAGGCGGGCGAAGCCCGTCTCACTTACAAAAATGGGGTTCCCAAATCTACAAAAGTGGGATGCACCCAAGGAATGCTTGTTTACGGGTTATCGCCATCTTATTGCGATGTCGCGTTAGCTAGGACATCGCCCATGTTGATTTTTCGTGTGTATAGCGCACAAAAAATCGCTATTAATCGTCCTCTTCCAACACTTCATCCAGGTGGAGGGAGTCCAGTTCTTGCTTGCCACTGCGACGCGATTGACGGCGGTACTTCTTCTGGGAAAGTTTAGGTTCTGTTTCGATTTGACCCGATTGGCGAATCTTTTGCTTGGTGGTGGATTCTACATCAGGGGTACGGTCAAGTTGAGTCTGACGAGCGATCGCCTCTTCCAAAAACGTTAAATAATACTCATACCGCTCCCAATCGCCTCGCACAGCACAGCCGGGCTCATCCCGATGGAGGCAATCGTTAAACTGGCAGAATTCATGGCTCAAGCGCTCGCGGGCTTCGGGGAAGAAGTGAGCCAACTCGGTGGGAGCACAGTATAAATCAGGCTGATTAAACCCAGGGCTATCGGCCAGAAGACCGCCGTGGGCTAATTCAAATAATTCGACGTGGCGGGTGGTGTGACGACCGTGGCGCAGTTTTCCAGATACTTCTCCAACGCGCAGTTCCACATCAGGTAGCAGACGATTGAGCAGGCTGGACTTGCCAACTCCTGATGGCCCTGAAACCAGAGTAATATGGCCTTCCAGGCTCTCTTGCAAGTCATCCAGGCCCGTATTGGCTTGAACGCTCATAAAGATGGGGGAGTAGCCCCAGGTAGCCAGGCGATCGCGCCACTGCTCCCGTTCTTCTTCTGAAAGCAGATCTTGCTTATTCAGACACAGCCGAACCGCTACTTCTGTAGACTCCGCTTTGACCAGAAATCGGCTGAGCTGCATGGGTTCTAACGATGGCTCCGCCAGAGCAAACACTAATAGAATTTGATCGACGTTAGCAATGCGGGGCCGGTCCAGCTCCGTCTGCCGGGGATAGACAGCAGAAATGGCTCCTCGTCCTCCAGCCCAGTCAGGTTCTTCGATCTGGACGCGATCGCCGACCATCACCTGCTGACCAATCTTTTTGAGACGTGCTCGCCGCGTGCAGAGCAACATGGAAACCTCCGCCCCTTCAAGCGGAATGGTGTCTGACTCTAACTGTACCGAGTAGAAGTTGGCTTGAACTGCCAGCACTGTCCCGATTAACGGCACCGATTCCTGGGTCTGCTCAGACGCCTCGTCAGCATCGTCTTGCTGCAAATCTGCAGGTTCTGACGTGATACGTTCGGGTAATTCTGCCCTTTCCCGACCCAGCATGGCCTCATTCCGTTGCATTCGGACGACGCACCCGCAGCGAGAAGAAACCATCCCGCGCTTCAATTTGCTCAATGGGATAGCCTTCTAATCGCAAGCTATCGGGCACCTGTTCAATCGGCTCTCCCCCATCCAGCCACACCTCTAGCAAAGCTCCAGGAGCCAGTTTCTCCAGAGTTAGCTTGGTACGTACAAAGTTGATAGGGCAGGGTGTGCCCCGTAGATCCAGTTGAAAATCTGGGGTCTGGAGCACATCACTCATGACTGAAACAGCCCCCCCAGAAAGCCCGAACCTTTACCACTGGTGCGATCGCCCCGAATCTTTGCCAATTTCTCCAACAACTCACGCTCCTCAGAAGAGAGTTTCGTTGGAATATCAACCGAAACGGTCAACAAATGATCTCCACGCACATCCGGCGTCCCTAACCGAGGCACACCGTGCTTATCCAAGGTGAGCACAGTTCCTGGTTGGGTTCCGGGCGGAATGGTCACTTCGATTGGCCCATCTACTGTGCTGGCATCCAATTTTGCTCCCAGAATGGCCTGCAAATAACTCACCTTCAACTTGGAGTGGATGTTGATACCATCCCGTTGAAATTCTGGATCCTCATTCACGAAGAGGTAAACGTACAGATCGCCTGGAGGGCCATTACGCTGTCCGGAATCCCCTTCTGAGGAAACCCGCAGACGCGTACCATTGTCCACACCAGCAGGAATAGTAATCTTGAGCTTTTTCGCTTCCTGACGCAGCCCAGCGCCACCGCAAGAGTCACACTTGTCCTCAATGACTTGCCCATTGCCACCACAGGTAGGACAACCTGAAACCTGGGTAAAGCTGCCAAAAGGGGTTCGAGTCGCACGGCGCACCTGGCCCGCTCCGTTACAAGTGCCGCAGGTGGTTGGACGAGTGCCTGGCTTGGCCCCAGAACCAGTACACGTAGTACAGGTTTCCAAGTGGCTAATGCGAATTTCCTTTTCGCCTCCAAAGATAGCTTCCCGGAAGTCCAGCTTCAGATCTAAGCGCAAGTCATCCCCACGGGTTGGCCCAGAGCGACGACGGCCCTGTTGTCCCATCCCAGAGAACCCGCTGAAGAAGCTTTCAAAGATGTCGGCAAAGCCGCCCATATCTCCAAAATCTTGGTAGCCACCAGCTCCAGCTCCAGTCACTCCAGCTTCACCGAAGCGGTCGTAACGGGCTTTTACTTCCGGGTCTGATAGCACCTCGTAGGCCCGGTTAATCTCTTTGAAACGCTCCTCGGCTCCCTCCTCTTTATTGACGTCGGGGTGATACTTACGCGCGAGGCGGCGATAGGCTTGCTTGATATCTTCTTTATCGGCTTCGCGTGAAACACCGAGAATCTCGTAGTAGTCACGGGGCATAGAGCATTGCCTCGGAGGTGCGGGGAATAAAACAATAAGAACAAAATTTGTCGAATATGTGACGGGCTAAGCACAGTCACACATTCTTAATCCTAAATCACAGGGTATCGCATCGGGAATCCGCGAGAATTACGGTTTCCCCGAAATCAACCGCCCAGTGTCAACCTAATCCTTGCTTCAAAAGCCTTTGACACATCAATGTTTCGTACGCTAGACGCACGAAACATTGACCCCTCTTGGGACTCTCCAAACATCCTCATTTAGATGTCAATTAATCAACGGCTTCGTAGTCCGCCGTCACGGTCTCGTCAGTTTCAAAGTTGAAGCTCTCGTCGAAATCTTCCAGCGTCCGAGTTTCCTCATCCTCATACTGGCCGTTATTCCACATTGCGGTAGCTTCCGCATCAGGGACAGGATCGTATTCGTAATCGGTCGAGGTGTCTTGAGACACGGTGGCATTCTGATATAGAGATGCGCCAATGGCAAAGAGAGCGGCCTGCAACGCATCAATGCGCTGCTTCATGTCATCAACGGAAACTGTACGATCGGCGATCGCAGCCCGCAGTTCTGCCACTCGCTCCATCGCTTGTGCCTTGTACTCCTCGGGAATCAACTCACCATTTTCCCGCAGAGTCGTTTCGTAATTACCAAACAAGACATCAGCCTGGTTACGCAGCTCGATCAGGTGCTGACGACGACGATCCTCCTCAGCATAGAGCTCAGCTTCCTGACGCATCCGATCCACTTCAGCATCGCTCAAGCCACCCGTATTGGTAATCCGGATGCTTTGAGCACGCCCAGTGCCCTTATCTCGGGCGCCCACCTGGAGAATACCGTTAGCATCAATCTCAAAGCTCACCTCAATTTGAGGAACACCCCGAGGAGCTGGCGGAATACCCGTTAGCTGGAATTTCCCTAAGCTCTTGTTGTCCTTCGCCATGGCGCGCTCACCCTGTAGCACATGAATTTCTACAGAGGTCTGGCCATCGGTAGCCGTAGAGAAGGTTTGAGTTTTGCTAGTCGGAATCGTTGTATTCCGCTCAATGATTTTGGTAAACACTTCACCCAGGGTTTCAATTCCCAGGGAAAGCGGGGTCACATCGAGCAGGAGCAAATCTTTTACTTCACCGCCCAACACCCCAGCTTGAATGGCTGCACCTAATGCGACCGCTTCATCAGGGTTAACCGAGCGATCAGGAGCTTTGCCATCAAAGAACTTCTTAATCGCTTCCTGGACGGCAGGGATACGCGTTGAGCCACCAACCAGAAGAATCCGATCAATTTGGTCAACAGCAAGCCCCGAATCTTTCAGTGCCTGGCTTACAGGCTCAATCGTACCCTGCACCAAGTCATTGACTAATTCTTCAAATTTGGCACGGGTCAGCTCCATCTCCATGTGCTTTGGCCCGGTTTCATCAGCAGTGATGAAGGGCAGGTTGATGGAGGTTGTCAGCATGCTAGAAAGCTCAATCTTGGCTTTCTCTGCTGCTTCCCGCAGACGCTGGAGGGCCATGCGATCGCTCGCCAAATCAATCCCTTCTTGATCACGGAAGGTATTAATAAGCCACTGCACCAACGCGCTATCAAAGTCGTCACCGCCGAGATGGTTGTTTCCTGAGGTCGCCTTCACCTCAAACACGCCATCTCCGAGCTGTAAGACGGATACGTCAAACGTTCCACCTCCTAAGTCAAAGACCAGTACAGTTTGATCCTGATCTTGCTTGTCCAGCCCGTAAGATAAAGCAGCGGCTGTAGGCTCGTTAATAATACGGAGCACTTCGAGGCCCGCAATTGTACCAGCGTCCTTAGTTGCCTGTCGCTGAGCATCTGTGAAGTAAGCCGGAACCGTAATCACAGCTTGAGTCACGTCTTCTCCGAGATAGCTTTCGGCATCCTGCTTGAGTTTTTGCAGGATCATGGCTGAAACTTGCTGCGGAGTGTAACCTTGCCCCCGAACCTGAACATCTACCGTGTCATCCTTACCCCGTACACAAACGTAGGGAACACGGCTCCGTTCCTGATTGGTATCGTCCCAACGTCTCCCAATGAACCGCTTAATACTAAAAATGGTATTTTCAGCATTGGTAACGGCTTGCCGCTTTGCAAGCTGTCCAACGAGACGTTCACCGTTTTTGCCAAAGCCTACAATGCTGGGTGTGGTTCGTCCACCCTCGGTATTGGCGATGACAACTGGCTGCCCGCCTTCCAGCACAGCAACGCAACTGTTTGTTGTACCCAGGTCAATGCCAATGACTTTTCCCATATTCAGCCGCCGATAAGTTGTTCAGGGGGAAATGAGTACAGAGCCCCTCAGAACTGAACTCATTTCTTGCAAGTATTCCGCAAATGCTCGGAAAGCGATCAGTATTTGCTCGTTAAATTTAGCAACGTTGATGAAGTTTCTGATGGTTTTCCATGAATTAGGGGCATTTAACCAGAACTTACGCTTCCGAGGCTTCTGAAGTACTAGATTCTGGAGCGGTAGATCCACCATCTTCTGGCGCTGCTGCAACCTTCACCATGGCATGGCGCAGGACACGTTCTCCCAGAGTATACCCCCGTACCAGTTCTTCGATCACAGCGCCTTCGGGGTACTCAGCACTAGCTTCTCGAAGAACGGCTTCATGAAAATTAGGGTCAAACTCCTGACCTTCAGAACGCATTTGAGCTACCCCAATGCGCTTTAGACGGTCGACCAAATCTTTATAAACGCCCTGATAACTCTTATGAACTGAAAGCCCTTCTTCCGTCTGGGGCTTAATTTGCGATCGCGCCCGCTCAAAGTTATCCACCACAGGTAAAATCTCAATCACTGTCGAGCACTTCACCTGAAGTTCAAGGTCTTCCCGCTCTTTTTGGGTGCGTTTACGGAAGTTATCAAAATCTGCCGCAATCCGCATAAATTGAGTTGTACGGTCGTCCAGTTGAGCCCGCAATGAGGCAATTTCTTGCTGCAACTCTTCCGCACTGGCTCCACCCGTGGTTTCCCCAGTTGCATCAGAGCCTAAATTTTCACTGCCTTCAACTGGAACAGCATCTTCAACCGAAACAACATCTGCCCCACTTCCTTCCTGGGAAATGGTCTGTTGTTCCGAAGCCTGCATCTCTTCAATTCCATCGGACATCATGCCTTGCTCCATCTCCTCGACTGGCTTCTCTTGCAACAAACCTCAGACGCTACCCGAACATAAGTCTTGCGGTTAGCGACTCAACCTGGCCTGTGTTATATAAGATGCATCGCTGCTGACAGCGAACACTCGTACAAGCCTATCCTACTGAGGTATTTTACTGACAAGGTATTCACTGACAAGATTTTATTGACATCCAACAGTCGGCATAAACCCACAAACTGGCGTCGAATCTAACTATCTGTTGATTTTAACGATTTCAGGAGGGTTTTAAGCATAGATTTGCGATCGCCCAGCGATCTGGCAACCATATTTATGAAGCTAAGGTTGCCTTTTAAGCTCAAATTCTTCCGGCCTCCAGGACTGGGCTATCCGATTCCGCAACGGTTAACCCTAGACTTGGGGCGATCTAGTATCTTTACGGAAAGTTTACCTATCATCAACTATTATTTCCATCAAATCCATCTTCCCCGGGATCGGTTCTACGAAATTTTGCCTTCCTGTTATCAAACCTTTATGTTTGCGGGAATACTCAATCTACGACTGAAACAGAAACACTGGATTAACCATGGCTAACTCTTCCTCGCAGCGCCGCGCGCTGGTTGTTCAGCATAACTTCTCCCCCTTCAGCAACAAGCTCATCCAGTCGGGTTATGTCAATAATGAGCAGATGCAGCAGGCGCTGGTTGAGAGCCGCAAAACGGGTAGACCCCTAACCGACGTTCTTCAAATGATTACGGGCCAGCAGCTCCCCCCTGATCTGCTGCGTCAGTATAAGAAGCAACAGTTATTTGAGCTAAAGATTCTCTACGGGGTTGAATCGCTTGACCCCGAGATCAGTCAGATTTCCACGGCCCAGGTAGGTCAACTGATTGACACCCTGATCCCCGTCGACCTGTGTCGGCGGTATCGCCTCGTTCCTGTGTCGAAGACAGAGGGAGAACCCCCCTCCGCCCTGATTGCAATGGTCGATCCCGATGACCTGGCAGCTCAGGATGATCTCAACCGCATTCTGCGGCCTCAGGGGCTGGCCTTACAGCGCATGGTTATTACAGCCGAAGACTACCAGCGCATCATCTCTGAGTATTTAGATGAGCAGGTCGAGCGGCAAAAGCAACTTGAACAACAATCCAAAGTTGATGTGAAGGCCGACCTGGAAGGGTTGGATTACCTCGACCTGGAAGAGCCGGACGATGATATTGAGTCCAACCTGGACGTCGCTCTGGAGGATGCAGAGGCAGCTCCAGTCATCGCTCTGGTTAACAAGATTTTGGTAAAAGCCCTACAAGAAGGGGTATCTGACATCCACATTGAGCCCCAGGAAGAACACCTGCGGATTCGCTTCCGCAAAGACGGGGTACTGCGGGAAGCCTTTGATCCCCTGCCCAAAAAGATTATTCCGGCGGTAACCGCTCGCTTCAAGATTATCTCCAACCTGGATATTGCCGAACGTCGGATGCCTCAGGATGGCCGGATTCGTCGAATTTTTGACGGTCGCAAGGTCGACTTCCGGGTCAACACCCTGCCCAGCCGTTACGGAGAAAAGGTTGTGTTGCGGATCCTCGACAACTCAGCCACTCAGCTTGGCCTAGACAAGCTCATCACTGATCCTGACACCCTAACCATTGTGCAGGAAATGGTCGCCCGTCCCTTCGGTCTGATTCTGGTAACAGGGCCAACGGGTTCGGGTAAAACGACTACCCTGTACTCGGCTCTGGCAGAGCGTAATAGCCCAGGCGTAAACATCAGTACTGCTGAAGACCCGATTGAATATTCCTTGCCTGGGATCACCCAGGTACAGGTGATTCGGGAAAAAGGAATGGACTTTGCCTCAATTCTGCGAGCCTTCCTACGACAAGATCCAGACGTCATTCTGGTGGGTGAGACTCGGGACAAGGAAACCGCCAAGACTGCTATCGAAGCGGCGCTAACGGGGCACCTTGTATTAACAACACTGCACACCAATGACGCGGCCAGTGCGATCGCCCGCTTAGAAGAAATGGGCGTAGAAACCTTCATGGTATCCAGCTCTCTGATTGGTGTGTTGGCTCAGCGTCTAATGCGTCGGGTTTGCGCCGAGTGTCGCATTCCCTACAACCCCACCCCAGAAGAACTGGCTCGTTTTGGCTTGTCGGCATCCCGTGATGGCGAGATTACCTTCTACCGAGCTAATTCTCTATCAGTGGAGGAGATTCAGGCAGCGAAAAGCAACAACACATTGTGCTCAGCCTGCCGAGGAATTGGCTATAAGGGCCGTTGTGGCGTTTACGAAGTCATGCGGGTGACGGAACAACTGCAAACCTTGATTACAGAAGGCGCTCCAACAGAGCGGATTAAGGAAGTAGCCGTTGATGAGGGCATGAAGACCCTGTTAGCCTACAGCCTGGACCTTGTACGCCAGGGTGCAACCACCCTAGAAGAGGTCGAACGAGTTACCTTTACCGACACCGGCTTGGAGTCGGAGCTAAAGGCGAAACGGAAAACATCACTCACCTGTCGAAATTGTGCGGCGGAACTGAGACCCGAGTGGTTAGATTGTCCCTTCTGCACAACACCACGCTTCCAGGATTAATCCTCCTTGAACTTTGCGTGGCTTTGCAATCGGCTATAGAATCTTTGGTTTCGTTGCTCTTTACTAACCCATGTATTTGCTGAAGGAGACTATCCCATGCCCATGGATTTGATGATTGAAGACCTGATGGAGCAATTGATCGAAATGGGAGGGTCTGACCTGCACCTATCGGCTGGAGTACCCCCTTATTTCCGAATTAACGGTCACTTGACCCCCATTGGAGATGAACCGCTGACCCCAGAAGAATGTCAGCGTCTAATCTTCAGCATGCTCAACAACACCCAACGGAAAACTTTGGAACAGACTTGGGAGTTGGACTGCTCTTACGGCGTGAAAGGGTTGGCGCGCTTCCGGGTCAACGTCTATAAGGATCGGGGCACCTATGCAGCTTGTCTCCGGGCATTGAGTTCCAAAATTCCCAACTTTGACAAACTGGGTTTGCCCGACATTGTGCGAGAAATGGCCGAAAAGCCCAGAGGTCTGATTCTGGTGACAGGACCAACGGGTTCCGGTAAGACGACCACTCTGGCGGCCATGATCGACCTGATCAACCGCACCCGGGCTGAACACATTCTGACCATTGAAGACCCAATCGAATTCGTTTACGAACCGATTAAAAGTCTGATTCACCAGCGTCAGTTGCACGAAGATACCAAGAGCTTCGCCAACGCTTTAAGAGCCGCGCTGCGGGAAGACCCAGACATTGTACTGGTGGGTGAGATGCGGGACTTAGAAACCATTTCTCTGGCAATTTCTGCCGCAGAAACCGGTCACCTGGTTATGGGCACCCTGCACACCAGTTCTGCCGCCCAGACGGTAGACCGGATCATTGACGTGTTCCCTGCCGAGAAACAGCAGCAGGTTCGTGTACAGCTCTCCAACTCGCTGATTGCGGTATTCAGTCAAACCCTGGTATCCAAGAAGAACCCTAAGCCTGGCGAGTTTGGGCGGATCATGGCTCAAGAAATCATGGTCGTAACCCCTGCTATTTCCAACCTGATTCGGGAAGGAAAAACATCTCAGGTTTATTCTGCGATTCAAACCGGCGGTAAGTTGGGCATGATTACCCTGGAGAAGGCTCTAGCCGACATGTATAAGGCAGGCCAGATCTCCTTTGAAGCGGCAATGTCAAAGACCTCTCGCCCTGATGAATTGCAGCGGCTGATGGCTGGAGCTGGTGGCCCAGGGGCCCGTCCAGCCGTTCAATCCCGTTAATCTTAAAGAGTTGCTTTTCGTGTGCTTGGCGCACGAAAAGCAACCGATTCCGTTGGGGACATCTCCAACCATCAGGAAAGGGCTCTATCTCTTCGTGAACGTAAAACAGTTAGCGGTTCAACTTTAATTTTTTGTTTTTTAAAGAGCCCAAAGCCCAGGATTTATTTTCTACCTTAAACCCTGTGGCTATTATGGAGGCATCCAATATCCTGTCCTGCTGTCGCTTCATTAATTCACCCACTCGATAGCCTCACATTTCCACTCTTCGTTTTACTTCTGCTTGTGATAGAGCTATGCCTACTTATGTTGTCCGTGCCAGAGATGCTAAAGGTAACCCCGTCCGACGTAAAGTAACGGCGGAAACTCCGACGGATGTTCGGACTACCTTGCGATCGCAAGGTCTGTTCGTGCAGGAAATTAACCAGGATCGAAGCTTGATGGAAACCATCAATAACTTCGATATGAAGGAAGTTAGTACGGCCTTCGCGTCCGTGAGCGTGAAGGACAAAGCGATTTTCTCGCGGCAATTTGCCTCCCTGGTAAATGCAGGCGTTGCCATGGTAAGAGGTTTGGGAGTACTAGCCGATCAATGCCCCAACCCTAAGCTGAAGAAAGCACTTCAAGAAATTAGCTCAGATGTGCAGCAGGGGACTGACCTATCGGATGCCATGCGCAAGCACCCCCAGTGCTTCGATGGTCTCTATGTCAGCATGATCCAGGCTGGAGAAGTGGGCGGGGTACTCGATGAAGTATTAAACCGTCTCTCTAAGCTTCTGGAAGATATCGCCCGATTGCAGAACCAAATTAAGTCTGCGATGGCATACCCCATCACCGTAGGCGTGATTGCGGTCTCCGTTTTCATCGGGATGTGCGTTTTTCTGCTGCCCACCTTCGCTAATGTGTTTGAGGAATTGGGTGCAGAGCTGCCTATGTTTACCCAAATCATGCTAAACATCAGCGCAATTTTGCGAACTCCCATCTATTCCATCACGCTAATTGCGGTTGTAGCCCTTCTGGTCTTTGCTTACCGCCAATACTACAAAACTCGGGTCGGCCGGGAAACCATGGATCGGTTCTTCCTCAAGATGCCGTTGTTTGGTGACCTGATTCAAAAAACAGCAACGGCTCGCTTCTGCCGTACTTTTGGTGCTTTATCGCGCTCTGGGGTACCCATCCTGACATCGCTGGAAATTGTGCGAGATACCTCGGGAAACCAGGTGGTTGCCAATGCGATTGATTCTGCCCGCAGAGAAGTGCAAACCGGTGGCATGATTACCATGGCTCTTCAGCGAGAGCAGGTATTTCCTATCATGGCGATCCAGATGATCAGCATTGGGGAGGAAACCGGGGAACTGGACTCCATGTTGTTCAAAGTGGCCGACTTCTATGAGGATGAGGTAGAACAGTCGGTAAAAGCCCTAACCTCCGTTATGGAGCCCATCATGATTGTGTTCCTGGGGGGCATGGTTGGTTCGATTCTGGTTGCGATGTATCTACCGATGTTTAAGGTCATGGACGCAATCGGTTAAAATCTTAGCCCATTAAATCTCCTCAACATGAGGGATGAACAGCGGCGGAATCGGGTTTTAGGATCTGTTCCAAGCTCATAACCGGCACTTTTAGGGAGCCCTACAACATGACGGTTAAACAATCCCAATATGAAGAGTTGCTGGCGGAGTACTGCGACCATCAGGGGGCGATCGCGCTCCTCAAGCAGTACCGCTCCTACCTGGAAATGGTGCCGAGTATGCGCCGCCCCAGCGACAGTGTCATTACCATCCCCCTGCCAGTGGTTCGAGTTCGCCACACGAATCTAGCGGGGGATGGGGGAGTGGCCACCGTCAAAACATCCGAGACGGTGCTGCTGCCCTGTGATGTGGGCATCCTCATGTGTGACCCGGAGTGGAAGATTAAAACGGGCTCTGAGATTTTCGTATTCATTCACCGCCCCCAAGAGGACTTCTCAGATTTACTGAGTCGCTGGCGCCACACGCAAATGCTCTTGAATCGTGACTATGAGTGGGTGATGCCTCACCGCTACAAGCACATTCTGAATGAGGCGGCAGAAGATACCTACCCATTGTTCGTGATTTTTCCCGACACCCCAGAACGTATTCGGCGGGGGTTGCGGGGAGCAGGGTTACCCTTTGTGATCCAGCAGGTTGATGTGGCTGATGCCGAAGAACCTGAACTGATTGAAGAGGCAGACGATCTTTCCTACCTACCATTATCCGATGACACGTGGGGTGAGATAGGGGAAGGGTTCTAGCTGAAGCTGATAAAGAAGAAGCGGGGTGCTAAGCACCCCGCTTCTTCTTTATCAGGCTATTGTTAATCCCAATCATCAAGATGTTCGTCAGCCTGGGCAACCCCTTCCGAGTTTCCTTGCGCTTCGTATAAGGAGCGGGCCTGCTCCATGGCGGCGATCGCCTCCTGCCGACGCTCACGCCCATCGAGTGCCAAGGCAAGGTTGTAGTGCGCGTCTGCGTTATTGGGCGATATTTCGGTCCAGCGGCGGAAGGTCAGGATTGCTTGCAGATAGTCTTCCCGTTCAAGCTGGATATTGCCAAGGGCAGCCTGAGCCTCTGTGAGATCGGGCTGCACCAAAACTGCACGGTTGTAGTAGGACTCCGCTTGCTCCAGATTGTTCTGAGCCCGGTAGACGTCACCGACTTGCAGAAGAATGCGACCATTACGCGGCTCCAGCTCAGAAGCTCGCTTCAGAGCATCTAGACCCTCCCGCGTATTCCCTGCGTTTAGAAGGGCTACCCCTAGATTGACAAAAACGCTGTCATTACGAGGATTTTGATTCGCGGCCTGACGTAAGACCGTAACTGCCTCGTCATAACGCTCCTGCTGAATCAAAACAGCCCCAATGGCATCTTGAATTACAGCATTGTTGGGTTGTAGACTTCCAGCGCTCTGATAAGCCTCTAGAGCTTCCTCATATTTACCCTGGCGAGCCAGTACAACACCTAAACCAACCTGAGCATCAGCATTATTGGGGCGTAGCTGGGTAGCGCGGCGGTAAGCATCCGCAGCAGCGTCATAATTCTCCAGGTTGGCCTGGGCAAACCCGAGGGCCAAATAGAAATCAGAGTTATCATTCTCTAGAGCGATCGCCTGTTCATAGGCGGGTATCGCTTCCTCAAAGTCGTTCAGGCTGACATAGGCAAAGCCAATGGCTGAAAAAATACGAGCGTTGTCAGGCTCCAGTGTTGCCGCCTGTTGGTAAATCCGTACCGCCTCGGCATAATTGCGCCGTTGCATTAGGTCACGACCCTGACGTAACAATTCGTTGACCTGGCGGCCCGTCTGCTGGTTCCCTGAACCCTGCTGCTGAGCCAGCATCAACACATCGCCAGATGGGTCGGTGCTCGAAACAGCCTCATGGGCCGCAGCCAGGACAGGAGGCTGCAGGAGAAGCCATCCGCCCAGAGCTACTCCCATAGTAAGAAGCGTTTGCCGATTCACTGAACTACTCTCCAATCAGACACAACATCAAACCAGTGAACGTGAAATTATCCGATTCATTCTCTTCGGATGCAACCCGATCCGGTTCAATTAGAAAAAACTGTCTCGTATAGAGATCCAGCCTATGATCTTAACCACAACTGACGTACTTCAGGGATCCGTAATCGATGCTTATCTCGGTATCGTGACCGCTGAAGTAGTTTACGGAAGTAATGCTCTTCGCGATTTTTTTGCCGGCATTCGCGACATTATTGGAGGCCGAACCGCTAGCTATGAGCGGGTTTTCGAAAAGGGTCAACAGGATGCTCTGGTTGAGCTAGAACGCCGAGCCGCTCAACTAGGAGCAAATGCTGTCATTGGAATTCGTGTTTCTACAGGCACAATTAAACTGGACGAAACAGGGGTATTGCTATTAATTACGGCCACAGGAACTGCTGTACGGACTCAAGGCTAATCTGGCCACTGATAGGCCTTTTGTAGAAGGGAGTAGTGCCCTACAGCCGCCCTCTTCTATTAAGAGATAACCCTTCCGCTCTAGTAAGGTACGAGAGGATGTAGAACTTCGTCCTATCCTCTTGCACCTCACTAGTACGCTGAGGCGGAAATCCATCACCTATGTTTTTGTGTAGGGTGCGAAGCACCCTACACAAAAACATAGGTTGCGAACTTAGGCCGCAGCCTACTAGAGCGGAGAATGCTGTATTTCAGAGCAGATTGTCCCTGGAAACAATTGTTTTTGGGAAGGGGTGAAGCCGCTCTCTCAAAAACAATTACAGGTTATTTTATGGGTGACCCATAAGATAGACGACGCGGGGTAATGATGTTGGATACGCTATAAAGTAATCTTATAGCTTCTTTAGTTAGGCATATGGATTGTGTTAATGCATAAGGAATCTTATGCTATCGCAAACCCCTATCCAAACCCCAAAAGTCCCCCTCACGTCACAACAAAGATTATGGAACTCACCAATAGCTCCTATCCCGTTCGGGCATTCATTCGCCACAAGGCTGAAATGAAAATTCGGCAAGCTGAAGCGGCTGAAACGTTCTGCCCCCATGTCGACCGCATGCTTCTGAAAGATTTGGCAACGACGCTCTTCCGTTCACAACTTGGCACAGCGATTTACACAGCTTATCCCACCCGGGTAGAAGCCGAGGCCATCGAGGAACGTTTTGCCGAGGAGTTGGCCCAGACGTATCAACACATCAAGCAGCAGCAAACTAATCCAGATATTCAGAAACTTAATCAGCTTCTCGAATAAGTAACCGTTCACAGAATCAGTACTTGCTGTGACTTACGCATTCGTATTGTGAAGCAGGTTACACCTGGCCCGGAATACGAATGCGCAAGGCTTGTTGCAAAGGATTATAGTCTGAGTCTTGGTCAGGCCGTAACATGAGGTGGCGCAGCGCTTTGCACTGTGCCACCTCATGTTACGGTTATTCAAACCAATGTCCTATAACCTGTAGACCAAGAGCCTGGCCATGCTAGTGCTAACCCAACGGCATCCCGCCAACCGAACGACGCAAACCGCCCTGGTTCTAGCCCTGACTGCAGAGGAGCGAACGCGATCGCGCCATCACTTCACCACAGAAGATGGGCACTCGTTTTATGTGCAGCTTCCCCGGGGCACCGTCCTACAGGACGGCGACCTATTACAGGCTGAGTCTGGAGAATGGGTGCGCGTCAGTGCTCGACCTGAGCCTGTTATGACGGTGACAACAGAACATCCACTGGATTTGTTACGAGCCGCTTATCACCTGGGTAACCGCCATGTCTCCCTGGAAGTGACCCCACATTATTTACGACTCTCCCCAGATTCAGTGCTGAAATCTATGCTGCAACAGATGGGATTAAGCGTGGTTGAGGAAACTCAGCCGTTCCATCCGGAAACAGGAGCTTACGGTCACAGCCATCGTCATGCCCATGCCCACTAATTCGCTTGCCACTAACTCGCTCGCATTGTCGCGTTTGCTGCAGTTGGCCAGTCCTGCCTTACCTGTGGGAGCTTACACCTATTCTGAAGGGTTAGAAACCCTGGTTCAGGATGGGGTGCTCTGCCAAGTAGAAGCTTTGGAAAACTGGATCATTGCAGAATTGCAGCAGGGAGCTATACGGCTGGAAGCAGCCATCGTAGCTCAGGTTATGCGAGCCCTTCAGAATGAAGATATGACTGCTATAGAGCAGTGGAACAATTGGCTGTCAGCTCTGAGAGAAACAAGTGAACTACGGGAGCAGAGCTGGCAGATGGGGCGATCGCTCCAACGTCTTCTTCAAGAACTGGAACCCAGCCTTGCACCAACCCTAAAGGCCATAGGTGAGCCTTGCAACTTTGCGATCGCGTATGGAGTTGCAGCCCAACACTGGCACATTGATTGTCATGCCGCAGTCGTAAGTTACCTGCAAAGTTGGGCTACTAATCTCATTACCGGTGGCGTAAAGCTCATTCCGTTAGGACAAACGAAAGGGCAGCTTTTGCTGGCACGCCTCGCGGCTGTGCTTGAAGTCGTGGCGACTGAGGTGCAGGAACTTGCCCCGGAAGAATTTTATGCTTGTGGATGGGGTGTGGCGATCGCCAGCATGAATCACGAAACCCTTTACACCCGCCTCTATCGAAGTTAGAGCATTGGTTTGGTGGGCTAGCCATACAAAAAACTTACTATGGCATCATCCAAAACACGGGGTTATTGGCCATTTCTGTAATGTCATCCTGGGATATTGATCGATTCTTCGGCTGTTCTGTGGCGGAATGTTGAGTATTAGGAGACGGCTGGGGCTTCTGATTAGAGGCGCGAGAATTCACAGAGGGCTCAGTCGTCGCAGCAAAGGGAAGTTGAAAAAATCCGAACGCTTCCATAGTGGGTAGAGACTCCTTAGGATGCAGCAACCTGGTGGTTGAATGGTTACGCAAATACTCCTCGACGGCTCCACAGCAAAATCCGTACAATTTCGGACACTTTATAAATCGGTGGTTTTTGGCCAGATAGTTTAACGGAAATTCAAGGTTTTGAGGGGGGGCGATCGCAACCACTTCTCAAATTGGCTGCGGTAGAATGCAGGGTCATTGCCGACATCGTTATCAGCCTCTCAAAGAAATCTATGCAACCATTTCGTGTTGGAGTCGCGGGGCCAGTGGGGTCAGGGAAAACCGCTCTGGTGGAGCGGTTATGTAAAACGTTGCGCGATCGCCTCAACCTGGCAGTCGTCACCAACGACATTTACACCCAGGAGGACGCTCAGTTTCTGGTGCGTAATCAGGCATTGGAAAGCGATCGCATCATTGGGGTCGAGACAGGAGGGTGCCCTCATACTGCTATCCGCGAAGATGCGTCGATTAACCTGGTAGCCCTCGAACAATTAGAGCAGCGGTTTCAAAATCTCGATCTGGTCTTTGTGGAAAGCGGGGGTGACAACCTGGCTTCGACCTTTAGCCCCGAACTGGTCGATCTCACCCTCTACGTCATCGACGTAGCGGCTGGCGACAAAATTCCCCGTAAAGGTGGCCCAGGAATTACCCGCTCTGACCTGCTCATTATCAACAAAATTGATCTGGCTCCGATGGTAGGAGCTGATTTGGGGGTCATGCAGCGGGATGCAGAGAAAATGCGTGGCGACAAGCCCTTCGTCTTCACCAACCTAAAAACGGAGGAAGGCTTACCCAGCATCGTGGAGTTTATCCAGTTACACATGGGTCAATTGGTGCGGTGACATCCATTTTGCGTGTGTCAAGCACATTCAAAATGAATGCCAGTAACGTGAAGTGGGGGATGGTTATCCATCCCCCACTTCAAATCTTTTGGTCATTCCATCAGCCCCAAAATTACGATGGCCGGATGCGTGCCCACAATTACTGTTCACGAGCAATCTGACGCTTCAAGGGGCTTGTACCATCAGCAATCAGTAATTGGCTGGAGAGTCCATGCAAATGCTCAGCAGCGAACCGGAAATAAGCAGCAGCCCGCTGATCAGCTCCTAACTCCAGAAAATAAACGCCATGTTCCAGAGCGGCTTGGGCTAGAGCAAATTCACGGACGGTCACAGATGAAGACATGGTTTTCTCCCTAAACAGTTGGTTTTCGTTGCAATGGGGTCGGCGTGGGTTTTAGGCCAGTGATGCAAGTAGGAGGTGCGATCGCCACAGCCCCGCCCGACAAATCAACGGGCAATAGTAATGAAGCAATTGCTTCTGGCGGTAGCTCGGTTTACGGTGAGCCGCGTCGTAGCGGGCGATCGCCCAGGCGATCGCATTAGCTGCATCGACGGGAATTCCGGCTTCAATTAGTCGACGCCAATAAGTTGGAGTAATTTCACGGAGCGGCTTACGGGGGGCTTTCTGCTGTGTCACGATACACCTCTCAGGACGTTTTGGAACTCTCGTTTCGTTATGTTTACTATCCCGTGAAACTTCGCCTGATCAGGTGATTGAACCCCCCTAAAGATGGTGATTTTACAGGGATTATCCCGTGACGCAGAAGCGTCCTCGCTGGTGACAGAACAAAGCATTTCCTGTGATGTGCGTCACAACCCACGAAATTCGAGCACAATTCTTACTTAGGGAGAATGCCCAGTGTGTTGAGCAAGGTGTAGAGTACCTCTCACAGCGTGTTTATTAGTACTTCGAACAACTCGTTAAGTTCCAGACCTGTTGATATGGGGGTCTGAACGTCCTTGTATCGAGAGGTAGTACTACCTTGCGGCAGAAACCTTTATGGTTCTATGCCAAAATTTGCAACGAATTTGGATGAACTGAAAAACACACGCTAAAATAGAACACATGAACTAGTTCTAGGACGCGTCGTTATGAGTATCTTCCAACGACTTCAAGACGCTCTGGGTATTGGCGAGTACGAAGACACTTATGACGAGGAGTACCGCTACGAAGGGGAGTCCTACCCAGAGGTCTACCCCCCGCAAGCCCCGGCTGGAGCTTCCCGTCGTCGCCACCCAACCACACCTAATAGCAACGTCGTGGGTATGCCCGGTCTCCCTTCAGGTAATCCAGAGGTCCTCTTGATGGAACCCCGTTCCTTCGAAGAAATTCCTCAAGCGGTACGCGCCTTAAAAGAGCGAAAATCTGTTGTGCTCAATCTGGGGTTAATGGAACCTGAGCAGGCTCAACGGGCAGCAGACTATGTTGCCGGTGGAGCTTTTGCCGTTGATGGCCATCAGGAACGTCTAGGAGAACATATTTTCCTGTTCACCCCGAACAACGTGCAAATCAGCAGCTATTCAGTTCCCCCACCACCACCCCCGCCTTCGGCTACGCCGGTTCTGGCCCAGCCAACACCACCGGGTGTTTCCCCCTGGGCAAGCACAAATTTTCCAATTCAGCCGCAAGGTTTTTAACTCATTTTTTTAACCTGAGTTCGGGTTAAGTGTGTTTTCGAGTGCCGCGCGTTGCGCGGCACTCGAAAACACTCAATTTGGCGTGCGCTTTGCGCACGCCAAATTGAGCACTTCAGCTTATCCCGAACTGAGATTTTTTTAGGATATAACGCCCTTGCGGGGACGTTACATGCAACGTCCCTGCAAGGGCTTCACTATATTTGATTCACCAAGACTAACCAGCTTATAGCAACAAATCCGTTTCCATGGCGGCAATCTGATTGGCGTCACCCCATTTGACCAACCACTTCATGACTTCATCAGGAATGAATGTTCGTACTCGGGCTGCAGAGTCAATGCAGACATGCTTCGTAAAGGCCCGTGCCGCACAGGATTCCTGAACTTCTTTGACCCCGCGATCGACAACTTCAATAACATAGATTTCATAGGCCACCTCAAACTCACCATCCTTAATTTGTTTGGGGGTGGTGTAGATCTTGATATCGTCGCCGCAGAAGAGCGGACGCATAAAATCGATGGTGCTATGGGTGATAGGAATCGCAATCCGGGGATAGCAGAAGAACTGGTTGAGGTTGATGCCTGCTGCCCCTAATGATGCCTCGTAGGCCTCATGACACATGGAGAGGATGTTGGCAAAATAGGCCACCCCCGCAGCGTCGGTGTCTTGAAAGCGGACAGTGCGTTGATAGGTAAACGGCATGGCGATCGCTCAATCCAAAAAACCAGCATTCTCTATTGTGACTAGAATCGGGTCGTTATGACATAGATATTTGTTTAGGGACTTGCTATCGAATAAAATTCCATTTTGTCGCCACGTTGCAGCGACAAAATGGAATTTGGAAAAATTGAGATTCATTATCGCGGCCTGCATCCACGATCAATGAACCTACCTATCAGCTCCCACTGCAACATCCTCGTCACCTAAGGATTCCGGATGCAAAATACTGCTGAGAATCCGCTCAGGCCGACGCTCGTACTTCCAGGCAAAGGCATGGCGGAAGGCAGCATCCTGGCAGGCTTGCAACTGCTGGAAGCTGATAATGTCGTGGGTTAGCAGGGTTTCGTATTCAAATGGCAGGCGCACGTTGTGCAGCCCAGCGTTGTCGGTACAGATGGCGATGTCTACCCCAGCTTCAAAACAGCGATCGAACACCAACTTCAGTTGATGCAAGTCCTGCAAGGTGCCCGTCTTTAAATAGGTGGTGGGGCATACCTCTAGGCACTGGCCTTGCTGGGCCAACTGAGGCAACAGTTCCGGATGGAGCAACGGAATTTGGATCCCATGACCAATCCGCATCAGGTAAGGCAGGAGTTCGGGGTAACAGCCTTCGGTCGTCTCGTACAGATGCCCTGTGGTGTTGAGACCGAGGGAGCGCGCGTAGTCGTAGAGTTGAATAAACTCGTCGAGGCGATCGCGATAATGAGCATCTCCACCCGCTAGATCCACTGCACACACATATTGTGGGTACTGCGCTGCCAAGTCCACAATGGCCTTGTTTACCTCGTAGGGCAAGCGCGAGTGCATACAGAGGATTTGGCTGGTAACAATGGGGTACTCCCCAATCTGGCTGGACTTGCCGACGATATCGACAATCTGGCCCATCAGCTCAATTCGTTCAGATTGCTCCAGATGTTCCGGTGTTCGAAGGAAGGGAGTATAGCGCAACTCCAGGTACGCCAGGTTCTCGAACACATAGGCACCCCGCATCAAACGGTAGATGAAATAGGGAAGGGTGTCTTCCGTCTGCACACTCTCCACCATCGTATGGAGTTCCAGGTATTCGTCTAACGTGTTGCGGGGACGGGTATAGAATTCCTCAAAATCCGGATAAGCGGTAAACCGCTCGGTTAAATCTTGTCGATTTCGCTGAAAATAACGCCATAGGACACGGGGAACCACGGAGCCCCCCAAGTGACGGTGCAATTCCGCATATAGAGCCACAAAATACCTCTCAGAAAATTAGGGATTGAATAAACGGTTATCTCTGGAAGCTGACACAACGAAGCCGATCTTGAAACGTTGAGAACGTAGACAGAATGGGGCTTTGTGCTAAAAAAATGACCGTAACCAACCTGAGAGCCAAGCCAGGAAAAATAATCTGGCTTATGGGGCAATCAGCAACTCATCATTGACAGCTGTGACACCAGCTGCTGATAATGGGAGTTTGCGGATATTTCGATAAATTTTAGCAACTTTAGAGTCTTGGCAAACGTTGTAGTCATTGGTGCCCAATGGGGCGATGAAGGGAAAGGCAAGATCACCGATTTACTTAGTAAGTCGGCCGATATGGTGGTTCGCTACCAAGGGGGCGTTAACGCCGGCCATACCGTTGTCGTACAGGGGCAAACCTTCAAACTCCATCTCATCCCCTCTGGCATTCTGTACCCCAACACAGAGTGCATCATCGGTTCCGGCACCGTCATTGACCCCCAGGTTTTGCTCGGTGAACTGGATCAACTTCACGCATTGGGCATCTCGACCGACAATCTTTTGATTTCCGAGACAGCTCATGTGACCATGCCCTACCATCGCCTCATTGATAAGGCGTCGGAAGAGCGCCGTGGCGATCACAAGATCGGTACCACGGGGCGCGGCATTGGCCCCACCTATGCGGACAAATCGGAGCGTACTGGCATCCGAATCATCGACTTGATGGACCCCGACGGGCTGAGGAAGCAGCTCCATTGGGCCATCATGCATAAGAACGCAGTTTTGGAAAAACTCTACGATCTGCCTCCGCTGGAGCCAGCGGGCATTATCGAAGAGTACTTGGGCTATGCCGAGCGGCTACGTCCCCATGTAGTGGACAGTTCGCTGCGAATTGCTGAGGCCGTCCAGAAGCGCCGGAACATTTTGTTCGAAGGCGCGCAAGGTACATTGCTCGATCTCGATCATGGCACCTATCCCTACGTTACATCCTCTAACCCGGTTGCGGGGGGAGCCTGTGTCGGTGCAGGGGTTGGCCCAACGATTATCGATCGGGTCATTGGCGTGGCAAAAGCCTATACGACTCGCGTGGGAGAAGGGCCCTTCCCAACGGAGTTGGATGGGGATCTGGGCAACGAGCTGTGCGATCGCGGCGCTGAGTTCGGCACTACCACTGGGCGCAAACGGCGCTGCGGTTGGTTTGATGCCGTGATCGGACGTTATGCCGTACGCATCAACGGTCTCGACTGCCTGGCCATCACCAAGCTAGATGTGCTGGATGAAATGGACGAGATCAAAGTCTGCGTAGCCTACGACATCGACGGCCAGCGGATTGAGGCATTCCCTACCAGTGCGCGGGTGTTTGCTCGATGCCGTCCCATCTACAAGACCGTGCCGGGTTGGAAGCAATCCACCGCCGACTGCCGCACCCTGGATGATCTGCCAAAACAAGCGTTGGATTATCTCAAGTTCCTGGCAGAATTGATGGATGTGCCGATTGCGATCGTCTCTCTGGGAGCCAGCCGGGATCAGACCATTATTGTGGAAGATCCCATCCATGGCCCTAAGCGGGCCTTGCTCTATACCCAGGAAGTGGCGGGAGCTTAATGGCTTGTTTTGCCTCTATTAATTTTCGTGGGGTCGAAGCTCCCCGCGAAAATTAGCCAGATCATAGGTCTGAATTTGGTTCCCCCAAATTGGAGTAGAGGCGAGATAATAAAGGTTTGTGCGTTTCGTGCAACGGCTTTGCGTGTCAATTTTTCGTAGTTAAGGTGAAATGAGTTATGGAACTGACCCTTGAATGTAAAACCCGGCCTGAGAATGCCAAGCCGAACGCCATCCGTCGTGGTGGACAGATCCCGGCTGTGCTCTATGGCCATAATGGCACCGAGTCTGTAGCCCTGGTGGTTGAAGGCCGCGAAGCAGAGCGTCTGATGAAGAAAGCAGTGATCAACAACACGGTGATCACCGTCAACGTTCCCGAAATCTCTTGGAGCGGCAAGACCCTGCTGCGCGAAGTACAGACCCACCCCTCTAAGGGTTCGTTGTACCACCTCAGCTTTTTCTCCTTTGCGGCTCACGGTAGCATTGATATTAAGCTACCAATCCACTTCGTTGGCATATCTGAAGGTGTGAAGAGCTACGGCGGTATGCTAGACACCGTGATCAACGAACTACCTGTACAAGGTCAGCCCGATCGCATGCCTGACTTCATTGAAGTAGACGTAACCAACATGGCCGTAGGGGACGCGATTAATGTGGGTGCCCTGAACCTGCCGGAAGGGGTTCAAACCCAACTGGATCCCGAAACCATTATCGTTTCGGTACTGCAGGGCCGTCCGGATGCGGGTGCCGCTGCTGAATAAGGCTTGAACGGGGACGTAGCACTTACGTCCTGATAAGCCAGGGGTTTCTATGGAACCCCCTTGAAAAACTTGACCATACTCAACTGTTTTTTAGCAACATTTGAGACACTGGGAGGGGGCGATCGCCCCCTCCTTAGTTTTATGTCCGCCTATCCTTCTACAACCTATCCCTATGACCGAAGCCAGCCTGCCCCCCTTGATTCAAGCCATGCAAAAACCGGAGTTTTACCCCCACCCGGTGACAGTTCCCGTCGAGCTAATTCAAACACACGTTTCTTATGTTCTATTGACGGGCGATTATGTCTACAAGGTCAAAAAACCAGTCAACTTTGGCTTTTTGGACTTTTCTACCTTGGAGAAGCGGCAACACTTCTGCCAGGAAGAGCTGCGGCTCAACCAACGAGGAGCGGCAGCACTGTATCTGGAGGTACTGCCCATCAGCCAGGTAGATAGCGAGTATCAGCTCGGGGATGAAGGGAACGCTGTCGAGTACACAGTCAAGATGCGGCAGTTCCCGCAGGATGCCTTGTTAAGCAGCCTATATGACCGGGGCGAATTGACGGAAGCATTAATTCAACAGCTGGCCGTCAAAGTCGCGGCATTCCACAAAACGACGCCTACTAACGATTACATTCGAGGGTTCGGTGCCGTTGGGCAAATCCGCCAAGCCTTTGATGAGAACTATGAGCAGACTGTGGGGTTCATCGGCGGACCTCAAACTCAGCAGCAGTTTGATGAAACCCAGGCCTATACCGATCGTTTTTTTGGCGATCGCACATCCCTCTTCGAACAGCGAGTACAGCAGGATAAAATCCGCGAGTGCCACGGGGATCTGCACCTGCGAAACATCGCGTCCTGGAATAACGAACTCTGGTTGTTTGACTGCATCGAGTTCAACGAGCCGTTCCGCTTCGTGGACGTCATGTACGACGTAGCCTACATTGTGATGGATCTGGATATCCGTCAGCGCCCTGACCTACGAGCTCTGTTCCTTAATACTTACTTCGAGGAAACGGGGGATTGGGAAGGGTTACAAGTGCTGCCAATCTACGTCAATCGGCAAACCTACGTGCGTGCGAAGGTTATCTCTTTCCTGCTCAATGACGCAGGAGCATCCGCCGCTGAGAAGCAGGCCGCCAGTGATACAGCTGCTCAGTACTACCGATTGGCGTGGGAATATACCCAACCGCGCAAAGGACAACTGGTTCTGATGTCGGGATTGTCGGGTTCTGGTAAAAGCACAACAGCTCGCGCTTTAGCAGCCCGCACCGGGGCCATTCACATTCGTTCGGATGCAGTTCGTAAGCACTTAGGTGGAGTTGCCTTGCAGGAACGAGGCGATGCCAGCCTGTACACCCCTGAAATGACCCAAAAGACTTATCAGCGGTTGCTAGATCTGGGTGTGGCTCTGGCTTCAGAGGGGTACACAGTGATTCTGGATGCCAAGTATGATCGACAAGAGGTGCGGCAGGAAGCAATCATTCAAGCAAAAAACCATCAGCTTCCCCTGACGCTGCTACATTGCACGGCTCCGTTAGAGGTGTTGAGCGATCGCCTGCAAAAACGCACGGATGATATTGCTGATGCCACCGTAGAAGTACTGGCTCAGCAATATTTCGAGTCATTTCTCGACAGCGAGCAATCCTACGTGACAACGCTGGAGAGCACCCAAGACATTACACCCCAACTAGACCCAATCGTGCAGCAAATTCAAAGCGCATGACCTCGCCATGGTAGACAGAAACGGTATTGGCACTGGCCTTAAGCTCTGGCTCATTCTATTACTCACCTTTTTTTTCCTGGGCTATCCGGCAGTGCTGGCCATCCTCTGGGCTCTAATTGGCAGTTTTGCGGGGGGCGTGATTGCAGCGAACTTAAACCTCAAAACGCCCCCACCTATGGCAAAGCCTATAGACAAAACTGGAGAGGGTTCCTCCGAGCGGGGCCGATTTACGCTTCGCAGACGAGTTGAGGAGCGAAACCAGGTAGGAAATTCTATATTTGGGCGTTGGGGTCGGCGGATCGACCGTTCCTCTAAGCCTCGTCGATAGTACTCCTGGTACTAATACTTCACGACACCAATTCTGAGAGATAGGATGGGGTGAGCTTGGCCCGCACATCCTACCTCTCAAAATTAATGACCTGTTAAAATCCTATGATGGGATACTATTAGGCATAGCGGAAACTGGCCTATGTTTGGTAGTGTAGAGCACTCTGCACTCCGTACGATCAAACATAGGCAAACTTAAACCGCTGAATAGTAAATGGCAAGATGAACTCACCAACCCGGTGATATAGCGTTACATCATCTAGTTAGGGCAGTTTATTTTTGAAAAGCTGGGCTCCGCCCAGCTTTTCAAAAATAAACTGCCTGGTTCTAAGCGTGTAACGTAGTACAAAGAGACTGAGGCTTTGTTGCGGGGGTGCAGCAAACCATCACTCTCTTTATATTGCCGAAGTAATAAGTTTGAAGGTAGTGCAAAGCATCGCCACTAAACTTAGGTTCATTTCCACCTTGGTGTCATAGTAGGAATAACAAGCAACCTCCCCGCGAGATATTTTCCGGAACCAGGATGAGAAGAATTTGTGAATCCTTCAAAATTCCTGGGGAAATCACGGATGTTCTTTGTAAAATATCGTTTTACAAGAATAAGTAAGTTTTCCTGTGATGGTTCGGTAGGTCGCCTATTCCTGAAACGTCTAGCTTGAGCATCTACCATGTCGCCGATCGTTCTTAATGAGACCTCTGTAAAACCCTTCTGTTTCTATTTAGATGGCAATCTCTGTAAGGGAGTGAGCTATCAAAATCGGCTGTATCATTTGGTGGAAACCCTTAACGCTGGGAATTTAGAGCGGGTAAGGGAGATCTGCCTGGATCTACGACGACAGAAGCTAACATGCATCATTACAAGAACCGAGCATCACTATCGGATTTGGACAGATTTAAGAGCGATGCAGGTTGGCACGGAAGTTGCTAAGCCTGTGCTACCAGTATCTTTCTCAGCAGCTAGCGAGCTACAGGCTTTATAAGAAACGCTGAACTCGCGGTAGCATCAGAGGCAGTGGAATAATCTCTGCGTTCTGGATGTCATGGCCGATACCTCTTCAACTGGGCTAACGCTGCGCTCGGCGACGGCGGCTGATGCCGATTTAATTTTTGCCTTGATTGGCGAACTGGCCGACTATGAAAAACTGCGCCATCAGGTGACAGGCAGCGCTGCCGACTTAGCTCAACATTTGAGTGGAAATCCTTCAGTTGTCGAAGCGATTGTGGCGGAATGGAATCATCAACCCGCTGGATTTGCTTTATTTTTTACTAATTACTCAACCTTTCTCACAAAGCCTGGCTTGTACCTTGAGGATCTTTATGTAAAGTCCGAGTATCGGGGGTTGGGGATTGGAAAAGCTTTGCTCAGCCACTTAGCTGGCCTTGTTCAGGAGCGGGGTTACGGGCGTCTGGAATGGAGCGTATTGGACTGGAATGCGCCCGCGATCGCCTTCTATGAGCGGATGGGAGCTACCGTATTGCCCGACTGGCGCATTTGCCGGGTAACGGGAGATGCGATCGCCACTCTGGCATCTCAGGCAGAATCTAGCCCGGCCTAGGAGCTACAGGACTTACACAGTTTTGTGGAGTATATGTGCTTCTATCCGGAACCAGGAAGATTATTTTAACCTGAGTTCGGGTTAAGGGTGTTTTCGAGTACCGCGCGTTGCGCGGCACTCGAAAACACTCATTTTGGCGTGCGCTTTGCGCACGCCAAAATGAGCACTTCAGCTTATCCCGAACTGAGGTTATTTTAGAGAAGCCACGCTCAGCGCAGCTTTTCTAAAATAATCTGTCCGAACCAAAGTGCGTAAGGCGATATCAGGAGGGTTGTGATATTTAGCTCTTGCAGCAAATTCTAGAACCCTTATTTTTTCGTCACTTCGCAACGGGAAATACGGTTTCGGGGGTTGAGTTTCAGCAAAGATGCAAGATGTGCGTAACCAACTTCGTTAATGATAAAACAGTTGATTCTATCCGTTGCTGAATGGAGCGATGCGATGGGTGTAGAACCGCAGTTTCCATTCCATCGCATCGCTCCATTCAGCAACACCTGACTTCATGAAAGACTTGCAGAACGGACATCCCACAACATGAATCGCTCTTTTTAAAAGCAGCCTCAACATGCAACTAAAGGCATCCTTGAATCCATTACATCATGAGCCTTTCACCTTATAAAAAGCTTACGTTCTTGTAAGAAAGCGATCGCCCACTCAAAAGCCGTCCTAAACTTTTAATAGAAGGCTCTGGTGAGTTGGGTCTTAGCCTCACCCCCTGGAGTTCCACATAGCGTACAACATCGGATTGGATTGTGACCTATGGCAAAAACCATTTGGGTAAATGAACAAATCGACCCATCCGGGTTGATTTACACCTGCATTGCCTGCTGCAACCAGGAACAGGCCGAAGCATGTCACGACTCGTTTGAAACGAATCTGACGGACGAGCAGAAGGCAATGGGGTGGATCGCCCGCCTACGTACCGTTGAAGATTGGGATGATGTCCCCGTTAACTCTCTCAAACTGGATTAATTATTCAAAGACTTACGCAGTTTTTTGATGGGTGGCAGACAACGAAGATGCGCCTAATATTCTATGTCCTGCCTAAGCGGAACGTACAATATTAGGCGCATCTTCATATTGAATTGGTATTGCTAGTACGCTGAGGCGGAAATCCATCACCCATGTTTTTGTGTAGGGTGCTTCGCACCCTACACAAAAACATGGGTTGCAAACTTAGGCCGCAGTCTACTAGTATCACGTGAGCTAGGACATCCAGAACTGAGATAACTGCTCCCACTCGATCTGGATGTTCTAGCTCACGTGTCTAACTTCACCCTGGCTGCCATGGCCTGGAGAGTTTCAAGAGGGACGGTGTAGAAAAAGCGCCGGCGGAACTGTTCTTCTTGAACGGCTTCTAGAAATCGGCTGATACATTGAGTTGCCTCTGTATCTAGAGAGGGTTCAGGAGACATGCTCGGTGCCGTTTCAACAGGAGCCGCCTGCTGTATTCCCAACTGATTGTCATTGGCTGTCACCACAAATCCTAGCGGTTTCAGGGCATAAAAACCAAGTTGGAGAGGGCGATCGCCAATCCCCAACTTGTCAAGAATTTGGCTGCGTCGAACGGTGTGTCCAGTACGGCTCAAGTATTTGGCAATGCCAACGAGATCTTGCCATACATCAATAGATGGCCGCTCTGTTGGATGAGGATAGGCCAGAGCTAACTGGGTTCCCTCTTGAGTTGCTCTACGGAACCAGACATTCAGCTCATCCCAACGGCTAGGGCATTGGGTCATTTTCAAGACTGGCCCGTCATCGGAGAATGCTTCTGGCTTTTGCGTGCGCCAGTCTAGGATCCAATTGACCCGTGGGGTTACGGCTAGCGCTTCGGGAGAATCTGAACAGGAGCGCACAGCAATCAGGCGGATTTCAAACTGGTTCTTGCTGGCGTTGTAGTCGAGTTCGGCGATCGCATCACAACGCCCCGACGGAATTTCATCCTTATAATGGCCCCACCAAACTCCATCGAATCGGCTTCCCGTATCATCGCGAATTTCAAAAACCGTTCGAATGTAACGCACGGCTCGGTTACGGAAATCCTGAATGTTACGATTCCATACCCGCTCGAACCAGCAATTACGCAGCAGCAGGCGAGGGGTTGGATTCCCCAAACCATAAGGTTCTAGAACACTCAGTTCCCGGAAGAGGGATTTCCCTAAATCCGCAACCGTTACGTCTAAGTCGGCTTCTAGCGTAGCTCCTAGCGGGAACCCTATGGCAAACTGCTCCTGACGTAGTTGTCGGTTGATGGCCTCAGCGAACAGCGGCAGATTTTCGACGGGTAGGCTCATCCCGGCAGCAAAGGGATGGCCGCCAAAACTTTGAAGGAGATGCTCTTGCTGTTTGACCAGGCGATAGAGATCAATGTTGTTAACAGAACGGGCAGAGCCTCGGGCAGTCCCTGTCTCCGTATTGAGTAGAATTGTCGGTCGGCCATACTCCTGAGCAATCTGGCTGGCGACAAGGCCAAGCACACCGGGTGACCACTGAGGGTCGGCCAGAACAATAGCTGCGGTAGTCGATAGATCCTGTTGAGCCAGTTGGGTTTTCACCTGGGTCACCACATCTCGCTGCAAGGCTTTGCGACGGGTATTCGCCATCTCCGTTTCTTCTGCCAGGGTTTGGCAGCGGATGGGGTCGCGGCTGGTTAGCAGTTCTACTCCGAATCGAGCATCGCCATGAATGCGGCTGATAGCGTTGATGCGGGGGCCGATGCCAAATGAAATATCAGTGGGGCGATCGCCACTGGCCTGACACAGTTCTAATAGTTTCGCCACACCAGGACGGGGTGGAACGGCATCCCGGTTCTTCCGCAATTGTTGAATGCCCCGTTGGGCTAGATAGCGGCAATCTCCCTTCAACTCCACCAGGTCAGCAATTAACCCGATCGCCACCAGATCTAATAGATCCTCTAAAGGCTGGGTAGGAACTTGAGGTAGCGTCTCATAAAGAGCCTCGACGAGCTTGTAGGCTACAGCTACCCCCGATAAGGTGGCGAAGGGATGGTCTGGAGGGAGCGATCGCGGATTAATCAGCGCCACGACCGGAGGCCGAGTTTCTGACAGCGTATGATGATCCGTCACAATGATGTCGATGCCCAGCTCACGGGCATGTTCAATTTCCCGAAGATTGGTGCTGCCCGTATCACAGGTGACAATCACGCGAAAACCTTGAGCAACCAGTCGCTCAATACCTGCTATCGACAACCCGTGGGATTCTGTAAAGCGATTGGGGATGGTATAGACAAGTTTTTCTTCCTGCGAGAAGAATTGCCCCAACCCTTCCCAAAGAACAGAAGTGGCGGTTACGCCGTCGGCATCAAAGTCGCCCCAGATGGCAATCGCCTCTCCCTGTTCACGAGCTTTTTGAAGGCGGGCGATCGCCCACTCCATCTCATCTCCAAACGCAAATGGCGACGCAGGAACGTAATGGGCTGGATTAATGAAGCGACGGACAGTTTCAATATCTTGCAAGCCCCGCTGCCACAGCAACTGGGCGGCCCACATGCCAGATGAATCAGGCATATATTGTGCCACAGCTTTGATAAATGCTTCTGGCAATTCTGCCTTTGGCTGAAGCTGCCATGGTGCTACGTCAGGCATTCAGACTCCACGTGACCGACTAGTTCTATCTTGCAATAAGTACCCCATAGTTGAACATGCGTACTCCAGCCATCCATGTTATGTAGCGCTCCATCCTCAGAACTGGGAAGCACAAATATCTGAATGAGGTTCGCGATATTGATGTTTTGAGGAAGTAGCGTACAAAACATCAACATCTCGAATAGTTGCTAAGAATAGCAATGTATTCACAACAACAGATTGACATCAAATTTCCTGAAAAGGCTAAAATTAGGCAACGAAATTCTATCAGCGTCAATACTCTTTCAGTTGATATTATTTAAAGATTGGTTTTTCGTAAAGAACAACCCGTAAAAGATTAACCATTCAAATACTTCAAAATTAGCCTCTTTTTATACCAGTTCGTAACGTGAACATACAAGAGGATAAAAGCACGGGCAGATTTGTATCGACTGCCTTGGGCTTGGTAAACCGGCATTTTTGATAAACCTAGTCAAGGCAAACACTTTCGGAATTCGAATTTACGTATCTTCTCAATATTTCGTGAGTCGTTTTGTAAAAAAATATTTAGCAACATGGTTTTCCTGATTGGGTACATTCTTTGATTCATCATGTAGCTTTTTTTATTGACTCTGATGGGGATCTCCGTAGTTATTCGGGATGAGTCTAAAAAAAATCGGTTCAAAAGAATAGTTTTTTGGTTAAAACATTCTTGTGTTCTTTAAGACGAAACCCATATTTGATGTGGGAGAAAGAGTTCTTTCGAAAGGGTGTTTGTCTATCTAAAGGGGGTTATTCTTCTGCTTTGTCTTTTGTTTTGATAAAGCCCATTTATGGTTCCCTTTACCAAGTGCTTTAAGGTTCTTTTTCAATCCTTGAGTTACTGCAAGCAATAGGCAAAACCGGGCCGGCGATCGCCTTCGGGATTTCTGTAACATATCCCGAGTATCCGCATGGCTTTTTTCAGGAAGAACAACAGCTAAACGTATCTGTTTCGTTGATTCATCCCGTTCCTGCGTCTTTTTTATTCTCACTCAGATCAGGTCAGAGTGGTCATTGCAACAGTTCCAAATCTAGCTTTTGCCAATCTTTTGTTCCTGTAGAGGTTTCCCATGGCCAGTATTACAAGCGTCACCCTTCCTACCAATCAAACGTACGGGCTCCAACAAAATCTGGACTTCACCGTTACCTTTGACGAAGCTGTGACCATTACCCCAACCGGTAGTGATTCAGTTCGTATTCCCATCACGCTGGATACTGGGGGTACTGTTTATGCCGTTCTGCAAGGAACAGGCGCATCTTCCACAACTCATCAATTCCGCTACACCGTCGTAGACGGCAACCTCGACAGCAACGGCATTCAGTTAGGTACAGCCCTTGAGTTAGCGAGTGGAGCGACGATTGTTGACGCCAACAACGCGAGTGCAACCCTCAACCTCGTCGGGGTTGGTGATACGACGGGTCTTCTCGTTGATGCTGTTTCCCCTACCATTACAGGCGTCTCCGTACCCACCGATGACACGTATGGCAGTGGGGAAGCCTTGAATTTCATTGTGACCTTCAGTGAAACCGTCACACTCGAACCGGGAACCGGGTCAATTCGCCTACCCCTCACCTTAGGTACCGGTGAGCCGGTCTATGCAGTCCTTCAGGGCGCCGCTTCCATTCCTAACAGCTACGAATTCCGCTACACCGTAGCCGAAGGAGACTTGGATACCGACGGTATTCAGTTAGGTACAGCCCTTGAGTTACAAGGCGATGCCAAAATTGTGGATGCGGCTAACAATACGGTGGCAACCCCTACTCTAACTGGCGTTGGCGATACCACGGGTATCCTGATTGACACCATTCGACCTACCATCACAACCGTAACCGGGCCTGCTGCGGGCACTTATGGTGCAGGCCAGAACCTCGATTTTGTCGTCACCTTTAGCGAACCCATCACTCTGACCCCCGAAACAGGTGCGCTTCGTCTACCCCTTACCCTGGGCACAGGTGAGCCTGTATTCGCCGAGCTTCAAGGCCCTGGCACGGAACCCAACACTTATGTGTTCCGTTACACCCTCGCTGATGGGGATGTCGATACCGATGGGATTCAGGTGGGCACTGAGTTGGCGTTGCAGAATAGTGCGATCGTTGCAGATGCCGCAAACAATAACGCAAATTTAACCCTAGCTGGTGTCAGTGATACGACGGGAGTTCTAGTGGACACCATTGCTCCCACCATTACCACTGTAACTGGGCCTGCTGCGGGCACTTACGGTATCGGTGCAACCCTAGATTTTGTCGTCACCTTCAGTGAGGCAGTCACGTTGACTCCGGGCACAGGAGCCATCCGGCTTCCCCTGACGGTAGGAGAAGGTGAGCCTGTCTTTGCCGAGCTACAGGGTGCCGGCACAGAACCCAACACCTATGTCTTCCGCTACACCGTAGTTGCTGGGGACGTCGATACGGATGGTATTCAGGTAGGCACCGACCTTGTGGTGGAAGGGGATTCCACCATTGTGGATGCTGCGAATAATAGTGCACTCCTGGCCCTAGCTGGCGTTAGCGATACAGCCGGCGTCCTGATCGATACCGCAGCACCCACCATTACAGCAGTGACTGGCCCAACTGCCGGTACCTATGGTGTAGGTGAAACCCTCGACTTCGTTGTCACCTTCAGCGAACCTGTTACCCTCACCCCTGGTTCTGGAACCATTCGTCTGCCCCTTACTGTAGGAGAAGGTGAGCCTGTCTTTGCCGAACTACAAGGTGCTGGCACAGAGCCCAACACCTATGTCTTCCGCTACACCGTAGCAGAAGGGGATGTCGACACCGATGGGATTCAAGTGGGCACTGACCTGGCACTTGAAGGGGATGCTACCGTTTCAGATGCTGCCAGTAACAACGCTATCCTTACATTGGCTGGAGTCAGCGATACCACAGGCGTCCTGATTGATACAACAGCACCTACCATTACCTCTGTCACGGGGCCAACTGCCGGTACCTATGGCGTGGGCCAGAATCTCGACTTTATCGTCACCTTCAGTGAACCTGTTACCCTCACCCCTGGTTCTGGGACCATTCGTCTGCCCCTCACCGTAGGAGAAGGTGAATCTGTCTTTGCCGAGCTACAGGGCACTGGTACTGAACCCAACACCTATGTCTTCCGCTATGTTGTCGCGGAAGGAGATGTAGACACTGATGGCATTCAAGTGGGTACTGATCTGGAAGTACAGGGTGATGCCACCGTTGTAGATGCTGCAAATAATAGCGCTACCCCAACCCTCGCTGGTGTCAGTGACACGGCTGGGGTTTTAGTAGACACCATTGCACCTGCCATTACAGCAGTGACTGGCCCAACTGCCGGTACCTATGGTGTAGGTGAAACCCTCGACTTCGTTGTCACCTTTAGCGAACCTGTTACCCTCACCCCTGGTTCTGGAACCATTCGTCTGCCCCTTACTGTAGGAGAAGGTGAGCCTGTCTTTGCCGAGCTACAGGGCGCTGGCACAGAGCCCAACACCTATGTCTTCCGCTACACCGTAGCAGAAGGGGATGTCGACACCGATGGGATTCAAGTGGGCACTGACCTGGTACTGGAAGGGGATGCTACCGTTTCAGATACTGCCAGTAACAACGCTATCCTTACATTGGCTGGAGTCAGCGATACCACAGGCGTCCTGATTGATACAACAGCACCTACCATTACCTCTGTCACGGGGCCAACTGCCGGTACCTATGGCGTGGGCCAGAATCTCGACTTTATCGTCACCTTCAGTGAACCTGTTACCCTCACCCCTGGTTCTGGGACCATTCGTCTGCCCCTCACCGTAGGAGAAGGTGAGCCTGTCTTTGCCGAGCTACAGGGCGCTGGTACTGAACCCAACACCTATGTCTTCCGCTATGTTGTCGCGGAAGGAGACGTAGACACTGATGGCATTCAAGTGGGTACTGATCTGGAAGTACAGGGTGATGCCACCGTTGTAGATGCTGCAAACAATAGCGCTACCCCAACCCTCGCTGGCGTCAGTGACACGACTGGTGTCCTGATCGATACAACAGCCCCCACGATTACGGCTGTGTCTGGGCCTGAGGCTGGTACGTATGGTGTTGGTCAAACCCTCGACTTTGTCGTCACCTTCAGCGAGCCCGTTACCCTAGAACCGGGCACTGGGTCAATCCGTTTGCCCCTCACCGTAGGAGAAGGCGAGCCCGTTTTTGCCGAGCTGCAAGGTGCTGGTGCTGACCCTAACACCTATGTGTTCCGCTATACCGTAGCGGAAGGGGATGTGGATACCGATGGAATTCAAGTCGGTACTGATCTGGCATTGGAAGGGGACGCCACCGTTGTGGATGTGGCTAACAACAGTGCAGCACTGACATTGGCTGGCGTCAGCGATACTACAGGCGTCTTGATTGATACAACAGCACCTACAATTACGGCTGTGTCTGGGCCTGCTGCGGGCACCTACGGAGCAGGCCAGGAGCTTGACTTTGTTGTTACCTTCAGCGAGCCCGTCACTTTAACGGCCGGTGACGGTTCCATTCGTCTTCCCATTAACCTAGGGAGCGACACTCCTGTCTTTGCGGAGTACCAGAGCGCTGGTACTGAGCCTAATACCTATCTGTTCCGTTACACCGTAGCGGAAGGGGATGTGGATACCGATGGGATTCAAGTCGGTACAGATTTGGCGTTGGAGGGGGGTGCCACTATTACCGATGTCGCCAACAACAGCGCAACGCTAACGCTGGCTGGGGTTAGTGATACAACTGGAGTGCTAATAGACACGGTTGCGCCCACGATTACATCCGTGAGTGGCCCAACCGCTGGTACTTATGGTGTGGGAGACAATCTCGACTTTGTCGTCACCTTTAGCGAACCCATCACTCTAACGCTCGGGGACGGTTCAGTTCGCCTGCCTATTAATGTGGGAAGTGACACCCCTGTTTTTGCTGAGCTACAGGGCGCTGGTACTGAGCCTAATACCTATCTGTTCCGCTACACGGTGGCGGAAGGCGATGTGGATAGTGATGGCATTGAAGTCGGCACCGATCTGGCATTGGAGGGAGGCGCCACCATTACGGATGCGGCCAACAATAGCGCAACACTGACACTGGCTGACGTAGGCGATACCACAGGTGTGCTGGTAGATACCGTTGCACCAACCATTACAGCGGTTTCCGTACCCGCTGCGGGTAATTATGGCGTCGGTCAGACCCTCGACTTTACTGTGACTTTTAGCGAACCTATCTCGTTGAATGCTGGAACGGGCTCAATTGGTCTACCGATTACGATAGGTACTGGGGAACCCGTGGTTGCCGAGCTACAAGGGCCTGGCACTGAGCCCAATACCTATACCTTCCGTTACACCGTAGCAGAAGGGGATGTGGATACCGATGGGATTGAAGTAGGCACCGACCTCCAGTTAGAAGGGGATGCCACCATTACGGATGCGGCTAACAATACTGCAACGCTAACGCTAGCTGGCATTGGGGAGACGACAGGTGTGCTGGTGGATACGGTGGCACCAGAGATTACAGCGATCGCCCCTCCCCAAAACGGCACCTACGGCATTGGACAAAACCTCCAGTTCGGTCTCACCTTCTCCGAACCCGTAACCATTGACACGACCGGAGGAGTTCCCAACTTGCCTTTGACCGTTGGTAGCAACACCGTTGATGCCACCTATGTTTCTGGCAGTGGCACCAACACATTACTCTTCGAGTACACCGTTGCGGATGGAAATGAAGATGCGGATGGGATTGAAATTAGTTCGGCCCTGAACCTCAACGGTGCAACTATTCGTGATGCTGTTGGAAATGACACAACCCTCACGTTGGATACACTGCCTGACACCAGCGGTGTTTTGGTGGATGGAACCCCTCCAGGTGTGACGGCGGTACAGGTTCCCAACGCCGATACCTATGGTGTTGGAGAGGTTTTGGAATTCTCGGTAACCTTTAGCGAACCTGTTACGGTTACAGGTGGCACACCCGCCATACCGATCACCCTGGGTAATGGCGCGAGTGTAAACGCGGCCTATGCAGAGGGTAGCGGCACTAACACTTTGATCTTCCGCTACACCGTCGCGGAGGGTGATACCGACACCGATGGAATTACGCTAGGCTCTGGCATTAGCCTTGGAGGCGCAACCATTCAAAATTCTGCGAGCAGTGATGCAGTTCTGACACTGGTTGGAGTTGGATCAACGACCGGAGTGCTGGTAGATGGAATAGAAACATCTGTTGCATTTACAGCCATTACTCCTGCAGTACAAGATAGCCGTCAGACCCCAGCCACAGCTTCAGTCACTCTCACGTTTGGGGAAGCAGTTAGCGGCTTTGATGTAGAGGACCTCCAGCTGACTCGCGATAATCAACCTGTGGAGTTAACAGGAGTTACCATTACCCCTAACGCCGAGCAGACAAGCTACACCATCACGGGTCTAGCAGACTTGACGGCTCCCGCTGGCGACTATCAGTTGCGGCTGGTCGCTGCCAACTCTGGCATTACAGACACCTCCGGTAGCCCTCTGGCCGCAGATGCCTCTGTTTCCTGGATACGGGGCACGACTGCTCGGGCACCCCGACCCATCGATTTCTCGGGTGGTGACCCTGGAGTAAGTCGGAGCGGTAACAATGGCAACAACACACTCCGAGGCACAAGACGCAATGACACGATTGCTGGCAACGGTGGCAACGACAACATTTCTGGATTGAATGGCAACGACATTCTTGATGGAGATGCAGGCACCGATGTTGTTACAGGAGGCGGTGGCAACGATCGCCTTCTGGGGGGTGGTGCCAATGACTCCCTGGATGGTGGAGTCGGTGATGATCGGATTTTCGGGGAAGCCGGTAACGACTTGATTAATGGTGGCAATGGTGACGACGCACTTGTAGGCGGTCTGGGCCGTGACACTCTGACCGGCGGTGGCGGCGAGGATGTGTACACCTATAGCTCGTTAGCTGAAGGGGGCGATACCATCCGTAACTTCCAGGCCAATCAGGATGTGATTAATCTGGCAGGGATCTTCCGGGGAGACGAGTATAACGGCGACACATCTTTTGCCAAATTTAATCAGTTTGTACGACTGATTGGAGTCGGCAATTCAACCCAGGTGCGAGTTGATTCCAATGGGTCGGGCGCAGGTAACACGTTTACCATTCTGGCCACGTTGGAAAACGTTCGAGTCGGGCAGATTAGCAGTGAAAACTTTGTGATTGGCTAATCGTTCTCGTTACACCGTTTTGGGGAGTGGAAGTTTTGCTTCCACTCTCTGTCACACTTTAGAGAGTGGAAGCAAAACTTCCACTCTCTGTATTTTTAGTATTTTCAAATCTGAGGACGTTTCCGAGTGCAACACACCATGGGACACTCGAAAACGCCCTGAATCAGACAGGTTATTGTTTGAAAAGCCTCGCTCCGTCAAGCTTTTCAAACAATAACCTGTCTAACAGAGTGCTTAAGGTTTGTACCTGGTGCATATCTCTTGTATGGAGTGTGTACGGCGCACACACTCCATACAAGAGATATTTGGATAGAAGCGCGATCGCCTCCAAACTCTTACCATGAGGTCGGTTCGAGCATGACTATCACAGCAGTTATCATTATGAGCTTCAAAGCCAAGATTGCGCGCCCGACGGGCGCGCAATCTTGGCTTTGAAACCCGAAAACCGCTTGCCTTCGGCAAGCGGTTTTCGGGCCTAATTCCATACTGAGAATTGCTGTGACTATCAATAAAGTCTTGCAGCAAGCTCGCTCAGGAGAGATCATTTTGTTGCATGATGAGGGGCGGCGACCAGATGACTCCCGTTGAGACATTGCCGCAAATTCTGTCGGCTTTTCCCGATAGAGCTCGGTTTGTGACTGCACTGGAACTCCTACACCTGGGTGCGCCGGATTCTACTCATGTCCCCCCTGAAACCTCTACTAAATAAACGTTCTACCGCGATCGCCCTGTTCACCCTGGGCTGGGCCGTTGCGCTTCTACTGCGTTTCCCACTCATGGCGATCGCTGCCGATCCAATGCCCGCCGAGCTGCGCGGTATTTGGCTAACCAATATCGATAGTGAAGTCTTGTTTTCCAGCCGCAACCTCGTGGAGGGATTGCAACGATTGCATCGCCTCAACTTCAATACCCTTTATCCCACCGTCTGGAATGGCGGTTACACGCTCTACCCCAGTCCGCTTGCGAAAGCAACGTTTGGGGTTGAGCAAGATCCCTACCCCGGTTTTGAGGGGCGGGATATGCTGGGTGAAATGATTGTCGAGGGCCACCGCCATGGAATGGCCGTGATTCCCTGGTACGAATTTGGGTTGATGGCTCCAGCCGAATCAGAGCTAGCAAAGCAGCATCCTGATTGGTTGAGTACCAAGCAAGATGGCGATCGCATCTGGCTGGAAGGAGGCCGCATTCCTCGGGTATGGCTCAATCCGCTGCATCCTGAAGTGCAGAATTTTATGGTGGGGCTGTTAACAGAAGCAGTCGAACGCTACGACATCGACGGCATTCAACTGGATGACCATTTTGGCTTACCGGTCGAGTTTGGTTACGATGAGTTGACCGTAGCCCGTTACCGAACCGAAACAGGAACGGAGCCACCAGAAGATCCGACAGATCCAGAGTGGGTGCGCTGGCGAGCCAATCAAATTACTCGTTTGATGCGTCGGGTGGTTAACGAAGTGCGGGCCATCAAACCCAATTGCATTATCTCTCTATCCCCTAATCCCCGAGAATTTGCATTTGAACAGTATTTACAAGATTGGGGCACCTGGGAGCGCCGGGGCCTGGTGGATGAGTTGATTGTGCAAATTTATCGGCGCGATATGGAGCGGTTCATTTTTGAAATTGAGCGCGCAGATGTGCAGGTAGCCCGAGAATTTTTGCCGGTTAGCGTTGGAATTCTCACAGGGCTGCGCGGCGACATTACCGATATGGAGTTGATTAGCGAACAGGTAGAAGCCGTACGCGATCATCGCTATGCCGGGGTTGCATTCTTCTTTTATGAAACGTTGGGCAATCGCGATAGCTTGTTTCTCGGCCTATTCCCAACTCCGGCCCGTCGTCCTGAGCCTCCCGATCTGGGTTGGGATGATTCAGTTTGATTATTTCTTGAGCCTCTTAATTTACCTGCGCGAAGTACAGGGTGCATCCCACTTTTGTTCAGTGAGGCGAACTTCGCCCGCTTCACTTACAAAAATGGCTTTCCACATTTGCAAAAGTTAGGATGTACCCTGAGGCACATGAAAAGTGGAGAGGCTCAAAATAACTTCCCCCCAACGATTGAAACTTGCAAAGAAATTTGACAATCGGTACCGAAATAGGAAAGTATAAATACGGTGGGCGTAGTTTGGGAATACGTTGTGATTTCTGAATGGCTACGTTCTTGCCAGTTCGTTTCGTTTCAAGGCTACCGACCTGAGCCGATCGCACCCTCGTAAGATGTGTGGTTTGTTCAATAAAATGGAAGGTTGGGTTCTCTGAGACGGTCGTTGCGGAAACTGGGATCATCGGCGGGTTCTTGCGATCGCCCAAATTAGCTGGATGTGACGAAAGCTAATTCCTGGTGGTTTTGAGGATGGAGTGTCGGTGGCACCGGGTGACTCAAATCGGAGTTGGAGTCAACTTGCGATCGCGATGACACTCGTTGAGCCAGTTTGAAATCGTTGATGTCGGGTCTGAAGCATTTTGGTTGACCCGATTTCTTTGGTTTCGTTCAGCGTTCCGCAGACTGCGTAGAGTTTTGGTCTGCTGATTTGGGTCGGACTATATTCTGTGACAAGAGGTTCACCGCTACATGAATTTTTCCATTGCGTCACTGCTTGCTAACTTTCAGGACGATAAGCTCGTTGCTCCCAAAGCTCTCGAAAAAAAGCTCGAATGTGAAGACGAAGACAGTCTGCGTCAGCTACACATTGCGCTGGATGCTCTGGAACGCATTGGCATTCTGGCCAAAGAGCGGGGCAAATATCGCCGGGTTACCGAAGATGATGTCGTCGAAGGGAAACTGCGCTGCTCCAGCAAGGGTTTTTGCTTCGCCATTCAGGATGTAGAAGGTTCTGAGGATATTTATATCCGCGAAAGCCAGTTGAACACAGCCTGGAATGGCGATCGCGTTCTCGTACGGGTTACCAAAGAAGGCAGCCGTCGCCGCAGCCCTGAAGGAGAAGTGCGGCTGATTCTGGAGCGGAACAATAGTTCTGTTCTGGCCCGCGTTAAGAAGGTCGATGAGAAGAGCTATCGGGCTATGCCGTTAGACGATCGCCTCTTGTTTGAACTGGACCTCCTACCCAGCGATGATCCGCCTCTGGATGAAGCCGTGGATCAACTGGTGCATGTTGAGATCCTGCGCTATCCCCTGGGCCAAAACCTGCCCGTTGGCCGGGTCGCTCAAATCCTCGGTCTGGATGCCCAGGAAGCCTCTGACATTGACATCGTCTGCTGCAAACATGACTTGCCACGCCACTTTAGCGAAGCGGTCACGGAAGCAGCGAAGGATATGCCGACCAAGCTCCGCAAGACCGACATGAAGAAGCGGCTGGATTTGCGGGCACTTCCAGTTATCACCATCGATGGGCCAGATCACCCCCACAGCCCGGCCATCGACGATGCCCTCAGCCTGGAGCAGGTCGATGATGACATGTGGCGTCTGGGCGTACACATTGCGGATGTGTCGTATTATGTAGCGCCGCGATCGCCCATCGATGTAGAAGCCCAGAAACGTGGGACGTCCGTCTTCCTGGGCGAGGTGGTTGTGCCCATGCTGCCCGAGCAGGTGCACCGTATCTGTTCCCTGCTGCCCGGTGAAGATCGGCTGGCCCTGTCCCTGCTGATTCTGTTGAATAGCGAGGGCGAGGTACAGGAATACGAGATTCACCCGAGCATTATCCAGGTCAACCACCACCTGGACTACCAGCAGGCCCAGGCCATTCTGCAACGCAACCAGAAAGACGTCGCGGAATCTCCCTATCCCCTGCCCTCCCTGAAAGAGCTGAAGCCACTAGAGCCTGTGTTTGAGTTGATGGATCAACTCAACCTCATCAGCCAGGCTTTAGCGAAGCAGCGTCTCAAGCGAGGAGCCTTCAACCTCAGCCTCTCAGAGAGCATCTTCCCGGAAGAGCACAACCCCGAGCTCGGCAAATTCCTTTCTACCCGCTTCCAATACGACGACGAAGGGGAGTTGGGAGCCATGGTGGTGTCGTCTGTGCTGCCCGCGCGGAACATTGTCACGGAGCTGATGCTGCTGGCAAACCAGCTTGTGGCCGAGCACCTGGCCGCTCTGCAGGTGCCTGCGGTTTACCGCGTTCACCGCACCCCCGACCCCGCGGATGTGCAGGAGTTGGTGAAACTGGTGGCTAACATGGGCATCGAATACGAGCCCGAGAAGGAAGAGGAGGTTCACCCCCGTGACTACCAGCACCTCACCCAGTTCTTTGCGGAATCCCAAGCAGAGCGAGTGCTGACCTACCTCCTGCTAGAAACCCTCAAGCCTGCGGTCTACAGCACCACCTCCGGAGCCCACTTTGGGTTGGCCCTGGAAACGGCTTACACCCACTTCACCTCACCTCTACGGCGCTATCCTGATCTGCTGGTGCATCGGGTGCTGCATGCCATCTTTGAGCATGGGCGCGATCGCAAGACCACCCGCTCCAAAGATAAAGTCGAGCTATACAGCAGCACCGCCCACGGTGCCATTAGCTGGACGGTATTACCCACCGACATGCACGACGAGCTGGCAGAATACTTCAACAGCGTTGTCACGCACCTGACGGAGCAGGAGAAGCTGGCCCAGGAAGCCGAAGACGACCTGGAAGGCTTGAAGAAGGCCGAATATATGCAGGCTCGCACCGGGGAAGTGTTCCACGGCATCATCACGGGCGTACAGTCCTACGGGTTCTTCGTAGAAATTGAAGAACTGCTGGTGGAAGGCCTGGTTCACGTCAGCTCCCTCAAGGACGACTGGTACGAGTTCCGCTCTCGCCAGCAAAAGCTGGTGGGTCGCAAGAACCGCAAACAGTTCCGATTGGGCGATCGCGTCGAAGTTCAGGTTAAGAGCGTCGACTACTACCGTCAGCAAATTGACCTGCTGGCTGTAGGCGGCGGCAGCGAAGCCAGCGACGATGACGAGGATCTGAACATTACCGAGCCAGAACACCACGAAGAGTTTGAGTCAGAAGATTAATCTCCTCCAAACTCAACGCAAACTAAAGAAAGAGCGTGGCACTCCGTGTCACGCTCTTTTCTGATGGTTAAAGAACCTGCGGCTCTCACAAAAAAACCGTGACTGATTCAAGCGCAAAGCGCTGTATGTGGTGAATCAACCGGAGTTGATATAAGGTCAAGGTTGGGGCGTTGTGTCCACTTGACCTTAACTCTTAATTAGCCTGTGCCTTCCTCTTCTCATCCCATCATTCTCGGTATTACTGGCGCCTCTGGTCAGATTTATGCGGTGCGATCGCTCAAGTTCCTCTTAGAAGCTGGCTACACGGTCGATCTGGTGGCCTCCAAATCCACCTATATGGTGTGGCAGGCAGAGCACAGTCAGCGAATTCCTGTAGAACCGGAGCGGCAGGAACAATTCTGGCGACAGCAGGCGGGAGTGGAAAGTGCAGGGAAGCTGCGCTGCCACCCCTGGGGAGACGTAGGAGCGACGATCGCCAGCGGTTCGTTTCGCACCCAGGGAATGATCGTGATTCCCTGTAGTATGAGCACCGTGGGCAAGTTGGCGGCAGGGCTCAGTTCGGATTTGCTAGAGCGGGCGGCAGATGTGCAGTTGAAAGAGGGGCGATCGCTCATCCTGGTGCCCCGCGAAACGCCGTTTAGTCTCATTCACCTTCGCAACCTCACCACTCTGGCTGAAGCGGGAGCCCGCATTGTCCCGGCTATCCCCGCCTGGTATCACCACCCCCAATCCATCGAAGATCTGGTGGATTTTGTTGTGGCCCGGACTCTCGATCAGGTGGGCATTGATTGCGTTCCTCTACAGCGTTGGGAAGGACGAAATCCTGAGTCATCCGAGCCTGAATAACAAATACACCAGACCCCAGCGTGTTGTCGCCGCGAACCATAGCATAACTCTGGGGTCTGGTGTGAGATGTGGCAGCAATTCTCATTTTGAAATCCAACCCGAAAATAGCCCGCCGAAGGCGGACTATTTTCGGGTTTCAAAGCTGAGAGTTCGTGCCCTTCGAGCACGAACTCTCAGCTTTGAAACCCATACTGAGAATTGCTGGAGATGTGGCTTCACGCAATAGCAACGCCCGGAGAAGTAGTATAAGGGTGAGGTATTGCCTTCCACTTCACTGGGCTGATGTCTTCAACCTTAAAGCGAAGGTAACAGAGACGGAACACGCGAATGGTAAGAGTTGTACTGCTGTTAGCCGTTGTGGGTGTATTGGTGCTGTTTTTCTTGCAAAACAGCAGCGTTGTATTGCCCCTGACGATTTTGGGAATGAAGACCGTAGAGTTGCCTGTGGCCGTGTGGGTGCTGGGGGCGATCGCGGCTGGAGCCATCACAGCCCTTCTCACCGGCGCAGTGGTGCAGTTGGGAGGCAATCGCCGTTCCCGTCGTCGTTCTTCTGGTCGTAATAACCGTTCAGGGGCCTCTGGTACCCCCTGGACGCCACCTCCCTGGACAGGGCAAGGGGCAGAACCTCAAGACACTCCGCGCAATGGTAGCCGCCGTTCTCGATCCGAGGACGATGACTGGGGCGCCTCCTCCAGCGGTGACGATTGGGATGACTGGGCCCGAGGCGAAGACTCGCCGCGCACAACCGTACGGCCTCCCACAACACCTCCCATCCGGGATGCGGAATTTCGCCCGCTGAATGTGGAAACCGTCTATCCGGAACCCGACTACGAGCCTTCCTACAGCAATTCCTACGACAACACCTACACCAGTTCCTATTCGGACTATAGGGCCAGTGCTCCAGACTACTATGAGGAACCGGAAGAGGGAGAAGTTTGGGATGATTGGGAGGAAGAACCTGTACGACCAGTCCCACCGCCACCACCGCCACCGCCCGAAGACGTTCCACCAGCCCGCGATATTGTCGAAATCCGTCGAGATCCCCAGAGCACCGAGCGCACTGGCACCATTTACTCCTTCAGCTACCGTACTGAAGAAGAGCCGGAGGTTGTAACTCCTAAACCGCCCAATGATGGAACCACAGTTATCCAAGAACCTGTGATAGACGTTACTGAGGAGAAAACACCCGCCCCTCCCCCAGAGGAGCCTCGTATCCGTGTGATCATTCCGCCGTATCGCTCTACCCCTGAACCGCCTCCTGCCCCCCCCGCAACCGATGATTGGGATGACAATGAAGAAGACTTTGACGCGGATAGCACTTACGACGCGGATGTAACGGATTCCGATGTGACGGGTGATCGCGAAGTCTGGGATGATTGGGATGAGGACCCCGACGAACCGGATTCTCCCAATGGAGGCCCATCCCCGCGATCGCCCAACGGCAACCCACCTCTCAAGTTTTAAGGGAACACACACCATGACAGACATTTACGGGTATCCGCCCGATCTGGCTGCTCGCCTCAAGGGCACCAATATTTTTTTGGTTGGCATGATGGGCAGTGGCAAAACCACCGTAGGTCAGTTTTTGGCTAAGAACCTGAACTATCGCTTTATCGATACCGACAGTCTGGTGGAGCAGGTTGCCCAAAAACCCATCAACGAAATTTTTGCAGAATCGGGAGAGGATGCGTTTCGCCAGCTCGAAACCCAGGTGCTCTCAGAAGTTGCCAGCTATTCCCGCATGGTAGTGGCAACGGGTGGTGGCATTGTACTGGCCCGCCAGAACTGGAGCTTTTTGCACCACGGTCTAGTGGTTTGGTTGGACGTGCCGGTAGAGCATCTGTGTCGCCGTCTCCAGGCCGATACCAGTCGTCCTTTGTTAAAGGATGTTGACCTCAAAAACAAACTAGAAAAGTTGCTGGAGGAGCGGCGATCGCTCTACTCTCAGGCGGATGTACGAGTTGTATTGCAGGGAGATGAGCCCCCAGAGTGGGTAAGCGAGCGTGTTCAAACGGACATGAGCAAAGTCCTCAACCCTGAAGATTCCGCGATTAACAACTGATATAGCAATATGCAAGTGCGTTAAGTACAGCAACGGTGGTGTGGGGCACCACGTGCCCCACACCACCGTACTTAATCAACGTGCACAGCGCTATAAATCGACAGCCATTAAAAGAGAGGACGAGTGCAAAGCACTCGTCCTCTCTTTTAATGCTTTGGCTTCATGATGCTAGTGGGCTGCCGTGGTGATGGACTAGATACCAGCGATCGCCCATACGTTCGAAAATATTCGTTGCCATAGATTTCGCTTGCATGCGGCGGTTGCCAATCACCTGCATCACAGTCTCGACCAACACGACGTAAGCTAAATCCCCAGAAATCTCCGTCGTTTTAACATCGATGTCAATTTCTAAATAACGAGTGTTTTTGAAAATTTGCTCCCAGGAGGGACGAATCTCATCCCATCCTTTGAGGGCCATCCGGCCAGGATGGATGCAAAGCGTGGCCGTTCCCTTGGACCAAACCGCATCCATCGCATCCAGATCGCGCTTTTCAAAAGCCCGGTAGAACTCTGTGTTGGCCGATAACACGGCTGGCGCACTCATCGCAAAGAAGGGGCAAAGGCTACCGGAGCCAGATTGAGCATCCCAACCGAACCATCTTCAGGGCTAGCAGATGGCGATGCTCCAGGGGTACGGGTACGGTTAGGCGAAGCGGGAGACACAGGAGATGGCGAAGACGTTGATCCCGCCGGAGCCGTACGGTTGGGAGTTACTGTAGCCTCGGGTGTGGGGCTAGCAGACGGCACAGGAACCGCACTGGGAGAGGGGGCTACCTGGGGTGCGACCGGTTCACCCAGAATGCTGGCATTGTTACCGGGCAAATAGAAAACACCCGCAACACAGGCGATCATCAGCGTCGCCAGGGTACCGATGAATAGTGCTTTCCAACCCAACTCAGAGATGTCCCGACGGCGGGAAGGAATCAGGGCGCTTGTACCACCCACAAAGATACCAACAGAGGCCAAATGGGCAAAACCTGAGAGGGCGTAGCTGATAATAAGGACAGCGCGATCGCTCAAGGGATTATCAGGACGAGCCGCCGCAAGCGCTAACGATTGGTAGGGCGGAATCGCCGTTTCAAACAACCGCCGACCAATAATGACTGATGATTCCCACAGTTCATTCCACTCCAGGGAAACCCCCGTCAGAACGGTGAGGGGCAAGAACAGAGCACCTAGAATATTTTGCAGGGTGACGACTGTGAAAAAGTCGCCGACGCCATAGGGCAACGTGGCTAACCAACCAAACAATTGGTTGATCAGATAGACGATACCCAAAATCAGAATCAGAACGGCAGCAATTGACACAGCCATCTTGACCCCATCCAATGCACCAACAATGGCCGCATCCATCGGGCTCACTCGCTGAATGGGTTCGCCTGCAACGGTTTCTCGGGGAATATCATCCTCGTAATCAGCTTCCCGAGCAGCTTTGTTTGCTGGGTCTCCTGAATCTACCAACACTGAATCATCAGGAATGCCCCCTGCAGTTACAGGAATTGTCGTTTCTGGCACCAGAATTTTTGACAACAGGAAGCAAGCCGGAATTGCCATGATGGAAGCAGAAACCAGATGCCCCAGAATATTTGGGAATTCAGGTTTGAGGAAGCTAACGTAAATTGCCAACGTCGAGGATGCTGCTGTGCCAAAACAGCAGGACAGAATGGCGCACAGTTCACTGCGAGTCATGGAAGCAAGGAACGGTTTGACAGCGATCGCTGCTTCAATACCGACAAAGATATTGGCTGCACCACTGAGAGACTCAGCTCCACTTAATCGCATCGTGCTGTAGAACACTTTGGCGAAGAAGTTCGTGATGGCCTGCATAATGCCCAGGTTATAGAGCAGGGAAATGAGGCCCGAAAAGAAAATCACGGCCGGCAATGCCCGGAAGGCAAAAACATATCCCAGCTGAATACCACAAAAACCAGGAACCACCAGGCCCGATGGTGGAGTGCAGGCCGCTGCCCCTGGCGCTAGTGGCGATAGAAGCAACGGCTCCTGCCCCGGCACAGGCACGAGATTACGGCCAAAGACAAAACGCGCACCCGCATCGGCGGCATCAAACACAACATTTAACAAACCGCTGAACACTTGCAGAATGTCGCGGGTCAGGGGAAACCAAAAAACCAGGGCACCCAGAATAAGCTGCAAGAGAATTCCAGCGAGCACCACTCGCCAGGGAAAATACTTGGGGCGGCGATTTTCAGAAAATAGCCAGGCGATCGCACACAGCCCCACCATGCCCAGCAATGAAATCAGGTTGAGAAGCCCCATAGACCCTTCCTTAACGCAAGCCTCAATGACGGCATTTACCTTATTTACCTTTAGAACAGTAGCCTAAAACCTTCAGTCCGGAACATTGAATATTGTTGCTAAGCAAACCCTCTCAACTAAAGTACCCAAGATTAAGCTCACACTACGCGTGAGCTTAATCTTGGGTACTTGATTTCGACTGTTGCTAAATGGAGCGATGAAATGGGATGTGGAGTCGCACCCCATCCCATTTCATAATTTTGGGCACGGTCGCACACCGCCCACTACTCCAATTCACGGAGGGCAACTCCAGCAGAACTGTTTAGGATAAGTGAGTAACAGGTTCTAAGGTTTCCCATGGATGCATTTGCACCGGTTCCTCCGGATTGGGCAGAAGCGGCGGTCCATGCCTGGGAGTTTAGCTGTCCCACCTGTCGGGCAACGGCTGGCGAAGCGACTGAGGTATGGTTGAATCGGCGATCGCCCGTTTTTACAGAAGACTATCGTCGCAAGTGGCAGATGTTTTACTTATGTCATTGCGGTGCAGCCTGGTGGGGCTGGAGCAATGAGCAACCACCCAGTGAATTAAATAAACCTGACACGTCTGCGACATTTCAGAATGATCCGTTGGACGATCTATAAAGCCAGGTCTTCGTTCTACTTGAGAGAATTTGTTTGCGCGCATTCAGCGTGCACAAACAGACTCTCTAACATTGAGTAGTGGAAATCAATCCATATTTGAAGATGGGGGGTGCGAAGCACCCCCTATCTTCAAATATGGTCAAAAAACTCGGTTTAGGGCCAAAAGTGTTTTCGAGATTAACGCACTGTACATAATCTTCGAAAACGCCAAAATGAGCTTATCCCGAACTCAGGTTACATAGGATTCAGCGTCAGCATTTAGCAATTCGCATAGTTTTTCTGGAACGCTTGATTTTTTACGCGTGCTTCATGCACAAAAAATCAAGCGTTTCCAGAAAAACTATCCAGAGCATTGTAGAGGTGAGTATCGAAGATTGCTTGGAGCACTGAGCATTAGAAAAATGTAGATTTACAAATATCTTGCTCAAGTTAGAGACAGAGGATGACAATCAGAGATATCCTGATGCTCAATTTATAGTCACGCCTATAATAAGCATCACGGTGTGCAGTGATGCCAGGATATTGTGCAACCGTAATATTGTGGCACCGTAAGCTAGTAGCATAAAGCATTGAGCCCGGTTGCTCATGAATACCACATTCTGTTTGCTATAGCTGACTGCAAGTATTCCACGGACCTGATGTTTTATGACATCTGATTATTGGTTCGATTATTCTATTCTTCTGTGAACCCTTCTCACTTTTTCCAATTAATGAAATCCTCATCAACTCAGCGTCAAACACGAGCTCAAAGTTTATCGCTTGCGACAATTGAAGAGGCCCGTGCGGCCTTAGAAGCGTTGTCTGAAAAAAAGCGCGATCGCTTTACGGTGGGAGAAGCGATCGTCAAGTTAGAACAGCCCATTCAGGCTGCTCTGGATAAAGGCTATTCTCGCCAGGATGTAGTAGCCGTCCTGAATCGGTCTGGGGTCCCAATTTCTCTTTCTTCATTGCGCTACTACCTGGGGGGAGCAACCACTCCATCCACTCCCTCAGACGTTTCGGAGCCCGATAAACCGTCCTTACATGCATCGCGATCGCTCTCTAAAGCCGAGTCAAAGGCTTTACCACCCCTGGTGGCAGCACTTCAGGCCCCCCGTTCGCCAGCCAATCGTCAACACGTTGAGGATGTCATTGCTTACTTGATTGAATAACAGTGTCACCTTTTCCATGGCTTCTACCCTCAGTCATTTTGTCAGAGCGTTGGAGCATAACTAGAACAGCAAAGACCCACACTCAACAACCAGATTTACATCATTCTGATTCATGAGGTGCACAGGAAAAATGATTCAACCGGATTCATTTTAGATACACTGAATTATTCCCTATGGGTAACATCGGGAATCTGTTTTTACCACTGTTCACAACTACTTCAAAACATTTCCTATGACAGTTTCTAAAGCAAGAAAGCGTCCACCGGGTTCGATTCTGGTTCAACAAGCTGCCATTCAGCAGGCCGGTGATTTACTCCAAAAACTTCCCGAGAAGCCCAAGGAGAACTGGTCATTACGCGAGGCCATTGAATCCCTTGAAGGCTCCATTGTGCAGGCTCTTGACCGGGGCTACTCCCACGAGGAGGTTGCCGAATTGCTTGAAGAGAAAGGGATTTCTATCAGCGTTTCATCACTCAAGCGATATCTGGCAGCTTCGCGTAAGGACAAAGGTGGGCAGCCTCGCCGTACTCGCAAGCCTCGGGGACGTGCCGCAACGAAAGAAACGGAAACGGAGCCTACGAGTGTGGAATCGGTGGCACCTGAAGCTCCTGCTCCTTCCGAGAGTGAAGCCAGTGAAGCGGCTGAACCTGCAACAACTGGCCGTCGCAAGCGCTCCGCCAGCAATGCGCCTAAGGCCAGCTCAACGGCTACCAAAACTAAGACCCGCTCGGCTTCGACCCGCAGCAAAACCACACCGTCGAACGGGCGCCGGAAAAAGAAGGAAGATTGAATCCTCCAGTTCTTTATTCCGGATGGTAAACATCATAAAGCCCCAGATTTTTTGGGGAAAGTGCCGGTTTGGACTGCTTTCCCCAAAAAACCTGGGGCTTTATACTGCACTATGCTTTTTCGGAAAGCGCTCCTCGAAAAAGCCCTTAACCCGAACTCAGGTTACATAACGCTGCACGCGTTGATTACAGCGCTTTGCGCTTGAATCAGCCCCGATTGTTTTTGTGAGAGCCGCGCGGAGCGCGACTCTCACAAAAACAACCAGATTTTAAGCGTTTGAAAAGCGCTGTACTTCACGCACTTGCACAGTGCTATATAAATCTACGAGGCATGAATGTGTACGTCCTTTCCCCAATTGAGGCATGGTTAGAATTGCCTTAAAGGATTGTTTTTTCGTACACGAGACACATGAAAAAACAATCCTTTAAGCCAACTCTAGATTTCGATAATGAAACTGGTAGCATTGGCATGACTTTCAGCGTAAATTTTACCGCCAATATGTTCTGTGAGTTTCTGTACCAGGGCTAATCCCAACCCTGTACCCCCTTGCTTCCAGCGATCAATATCAGGAATGCGATAGAACTTCTCAAAAATACGGGGCAACTCCTGGGCAGGGATTTCAACCCCCGTATTGCGAACAGTAATTTTGAGATGTGCAGTCACAACGGGAATACGACCACCTAAGGTGTTCTTAATTTCACCCGTCGCCTTCAGGCTGAGTGGTTTGATGGACAAGTCAATGCTTTCACCCGGTGGGGTGTACTTACAGGCATTGTTGAGTAGCTCAGCCAAGATTCGCGTTAGGCAGGAGCGATCGGTCGTCCAGGTGGAGAGGTTGGGAGCCAGGGTAACCTGAAGGGTTTGCTGACGATTACGACAACGCTCCCGAAAGGGTTCCACCAATTCTTCCAGCCATTCCTGAAGGGGAATGCTTTCTGGCTCCAGGATACGGGTGCCTGAGGCAAGCCGCTGAAGGTCGAGCAGGTCGTTAATCAAATCTACTTCGCGGGCACATTCTGTCTGAAGAATTTCCATGTAGCGCGTGCGACGTTCTTCAGAGGGAATCATCCTGAGCATATGAATAGCCATTTTCATATTAGAGATAGGCGTTCGCAGCTCATGGGAAACCGTGCTCAGAAAATCATCTTTGAGTTGATTCAGTTCCTCCAAAGCCTTCACTTCTACCTGAGCCGCCTGGTAGAGACGAGCCTGACGAATGGCGATCGCACACTGACTCGCCACCTGTGACACTACCCGAATTTCTGACTCACTAAAAACTGCTTCAGAATCACGAAACAGCCGCAGTTTACCCAACACTTCTTGATCGTCCATAATAGGACATGCAAAAACGGTGCGAGGGTGCCGATTTGCCTCTACGGTAGGGCACTCACAAAACTGAATACTTTGTCTCTTCAGAAGTTGAGGGGAGATGTCTGAGAACTTTCTCGCTGACATGACCTTTGGATAGGGAGTAGAGGCGTCATGACCATAGGCATGGGAAATGGTCATCGTCCCCTGGGCCAGATCGAACAGGGCTGTGTCGCAGCTATTAACCTCTAGACCTCGCCCCAACTCCTCAACAGCTGTCTGTAAAATCTGATCTTCATCAAGGCTGTCACGCACTTTGTCTGTCATGCGCGTAATCATGGCTTCATAGCGCAGCGCCTGTTGCAGTTGGACGGTGCGCTCCTCCACCTGATGTTCCAAAATCAGATTCAGCCGTTGCTCGTGCTGATAAAGTTCAGATTGGTGGATGGCGATCGCCGCTTGAATTGCGAGTTGTCGCAGGAAGTCAATCTCAGACATCTGCCAAACCCGTGGGGCACGGCAGTGCTGGGCCACCAATAAACCCCACAGCACATCCCCCTGAAGAACAGGCACTACCAGGGTTGCTCTAACTTGCAACTGGATCAAGAGTTCCCGGTGACAATCAGCCAGGTTATCAGTCTCAGTATCAGTTGTGGCAAAGATGCGCCCCTGTTTATACGCAACACCCCGAGTTTCAGCAAAATAGGCATCTGTGATGCGTCGGCCTAAAATAGATTGCCAGCCTTCCGCCACCGACTCCACCGCTACAACTCCACTCCAGTCTGGCTGGAACTGATAAACGATGACTCGGTCTGTTTGCAAAAACTGGCGAACTTCGGCGACGGTGGTGTTGAGGATGTTGTCTAGTTGTAACGATTGCCGCATTTGCAGGGCGATCGCCCCCAGCAACCGCTCACGCTCAGCCTGTTGCCGCATTATCATTTCGGCTTGTTTGCGCTCCGTAATATCTTGCGCCACACCAACAATGCGATAAATTTCTCCAACGTCATTGCGAACTGTAAAACCCCGATCCCAAATCCACCGGATGGAACCATCAGGATGAACAATACGGTATTCAAGACCCAGGATTTCCTCCTGAATATCCATGAAGATGTTAGCAACTCGTTCTCGATCTTCAGGATGGACAGCACCCAGGAAGGAGTGAGGTTCTGCATACAAGCTCTCACAGGTGCGTCCCCAAATTAGCTCATAGGCTGGGCTGATATACAGGAGCTGAGTGCGATGGGCGGATCGCATCCAGAATACTTCCCGGATATTTTCGGCCATCTGGCGAAATCGAGTTTCGCTCTCGCTTAGGGCTGCATTGCTTTCTTGCAGGGCCTGAGTCCGTTCTTGAACCCGTTGTTCTAACGTTGCGTTGACCTGTTGAATTTCACTAAATTTCTGCTGCAGGCTAAAAGCCATCGTACGGAAATTTTGAACCAGCAGGGAAAACTCCGTAATCTGGCTTTGTACCCAATCGATGGGTTCATGTTCCACCAACTTATAAGGCAAGTTGGTCGTGACATCTGCTAATTGGGCAATGGGTTTCACAATCTGTCGGCTCACCACCATGGATACAAAGGGAGCACAGCTAGATACCAGCAGCAAGATGGCCATATTTCGCGTATGCACCCGTTCGATGTGGTGTACGTGTTGTGTAGCTCCCATCTGCACAATCAGCGTCCACGGGAGACCATGCCCCATTGACACTTCCTGAACAAACTGAGAGTTAATCCAACGCACCATGACCAGCGGTGAACCCGTATTGGGAAACCATTGGTAGGTTTGCTCCCGAATCGGATCAATATCACCACCCTTGCGCCAGTCAAAAGCCTGGTGTGGGTCCCATTTCAGCAGGGTACTGGCTGCAACCTTCTGGTTCTGATCAATGAGCGTAAAGTTAAGCGCCTGATTATCGACATTTGCTTTCAAAAGCGATGTCAGCCCCACCAGGTCAATTTCACCAACCACAGCCCCTTTCAGCGTACCGTCCTGAACAATGGGTAAACCGATCAGGACGGTACGCTGATCATGGGCACCCGGCCTCAGGCGTACCGGGGAGATATAGGGTTGGGGCGATCGCCGTGATATCTCCCAATAAGCCTGCTCGTCAAAGTCGTTCTCCCCCTGGCCCGTAGCACTTTCCACATCAAACACTCGCCGTCCCGTTACATCCAAAACGTGAATGTGACGTAAGTCTGGAAAAACCTGGTGGATAAAGTTTCCATGCTGCCGCAGAATATCACTGTCGAGGGAGGAGGTTTGAGCCAAGTTTGACAGGGCCTGCACTACTCTCAACCGGCGCTGGTACCAGGTATTAATCTCTACAGTTAGATAACGAGAGGCATCCTGAAGATCTAACCAGGCTGCCGTTTTGATATCATCCACAACCTGGCGGCTGGTCAATATAATCAACGCCAGCGTTGGCACCATCACAAAAAGCGTTAGCAAGTTGAACAACATTTGCCGTAGGGAGAGGGTACGAAGTGCTGGAGGGCGAGCAACCCACTGATGAATCGGCAAATGAGTTAACAGCAGGCTGGCAATTAGGGCATTGAAGATACCGTTAACGGGTTGCTTCAACAAAATAATGAGCGCCTGAGTTGAATCAACCTGCAAGATAACGGCGTAAAACAGCCACACCAGAGGCATCCCAATTACCAACCAGAAGGCCGCATCCAGCAACACAATATTATTTCTGTGCCGATGGTGAAACAACCAACCGACAATCAGCGCTTCCAGGGTAAAGGTTAACGTTGTATAGGGGTGATGCCAAATAATATAAGTGCAAGAGCCAGCGATAAAACCCGCGAGGGTTCCCCACCGTACGCCATACAAGCACATGACGATCCAAACGGCGATTGAGCCAAAAATAAAATCAATGTTGAAGAATAATGTCAGCCGAAAATAATTTCCTAGAAATCCTGAGCTGATTAGAAGAAGCAAACCCCAGATGGATCTTCTGTGAAACAAGTTTGATATCCAAGGATTTTTTAAGTTCATCCTACCCGTCCCCTTACGATCCTTGCTACAGCAGCCTCTTATTAGGAGAGACAGTCCAATACTTGAAGCTGCTGTATAAAAGCACTGTTACCATTTCCTAGACATAGAGTGACCAGTCTCTAAATCAATCTATTCAGTCGTTAGCGAATCGTAAGACTTGAGGGTACTTTTTATTTTTGAACCCTGTATCTACGCTTTAAGGAGATTTCCAGATAAGAACTTCCCCATTATTTGGAAAAAAGGCGCGGCGAAGCCGCGCCTTTTTTCCAAATAATGGGGATATTGTTTCTCAGAAATCTCCTAAGTTCTACTGACAGCTATTAATGAGACAGGAATGGCACCTGTCTAGCAGCAAAACCAGGCATTACTGTGATCAAATATGGAAGCTCAAAGTTTAGCTTTCGCCCATGGCGATCGCCAACGTTGTTGCAACAACAGGGCTACCGTTTGCCATTACAACCTCAGAAACACCTCCAATAAAATTCCTACATCAATTAGTAGAATGTCAGAGCTTTTCCAAAGCTTTAGAAGTTCTCAAACTTAAAAGTTTATTTTTCCATCACAAAACATATGAAAGTAAATTTTTGAATTTCAAATAGCGTTTAAAGAAAGCTTTGAGAAATGCAATTTTGCTACTTAAGAAACCCCTTTGTAAGTAGCTCAGCCCCAGTAGATTGCCAGTTTTTCCCTTTCATGAGGGAGATCAGGTGGAGCTAAAATCTCACCTCTGACGGACGTCTGTCGTCATCAGGGTTCCTTAGAGTGTGGCGGTATGACTATGCTATTCAACTATTCAGCATTGAGCAGTCGCCCACTCCATCTCCACCACACCATGAAAGGACTGACGGGAAAAACCGCATTGATTACGGGCGCAAGCTCAGGTATTGGTCAGGCGATCGCCATTCGTTTGGCTGAGGAAGGTTGCAACATTGCCATCAACTACCGCAGCAATGCGGAGGAAGCGGAGGATACGGAAGCGATCGCCATGCAGCAAGCCTGCGGCCAGGTAGAACAATGCGGCATGCAATCTTTGTTGATCAAAGGAGATGTCTCCAAAGAGCAAGACATTCTGAACATGATGAACACGGTTGTGGATAAATTTGGGAGCCTGGATATTCTCGTTAATAATGCGGGAATTCAGATTGAAAAGCCATCCCACGAAGTTCCAACAGACGACTTTGATCGGGTGATTGGCACCAATTTGCGGGGTGCATACCTGTGCGCTCGGGAAGCAATCAAATGCTGGGTTGAGCACCAACACCCTGGGGTCATTATCAATATCTCCAGTGTTCATGAAATCATTCCGCGCCCTTCCTACATCAGTTACTCCATTAGCAAAGGAGGCATGGGAAACCTGACCCGTACTCTAGCTCTAGAGTATGCAAAGCAGGGGATTCGGGTGAATGCGATCGCCCCCGGAGCCACCATCACCCCGATCAATCAAGCGTGGACCGATGATCCAGAGCAAAAGGCGATCGTCGAAAGCCATATCCCTATGGGCCGCGCCGGCAACTCCGAGGAAATGGCGGCAGCAGTCGCATTTCTTGTCTCTGATGAAGCCACTTATATCACTGGACAAACTCTGTACATTGATGGGGGACTGACGCTCTACGCTGATTTTCAAGAACCCTGGTCAGCCTGACACTCCAGCTCCAATCCACCAGTTGTGTGGCATTTCGTGCCACACAACTGGTGGATTGCAGGCTCGATAACCAATACACGGCATGGATTTTTGGCAGTTCTTTAGTGCATTAGTTCGGACAGTTTTTCTGAAACCATTGATTTTGCGTGCGCTTCGCGCACGCAAAATCAATGGTTTCAGAAAAACTGTCCAGAGTATTGTAGTGGGTGAGCATCCTACCACCAAAGTTGGACCGGGCACTGCCATCGGCAACACTTCTACAATGAGGTTGTTATCCTGTAATGATCTAAGCCCCTATGACATTACTAAGTACTGCAGTTGAGCCCGTTGCCATCGAAGAAAATCTGAAGCAGTTTTTATTGGTAATTTCTGCGGCCCTGGTAGTTGCAACCCTATCCCAAATCGTGCCCTGGCTGCAGAAGGTACCTTACACACTAATGCTGGTCTTAACAGGAATGGGATTAGCCCTGTTGGATGTGCGCTTCTTCACTCCATCACCTGAATTAATTCTGTGGATTTTTCTACCTCCCCTCTTGTTCGAAGCAGCGTGGAATCTTAACTGGGATGACTTAAAGCGCCATCTCTTGCCGATTACCCTTTTTGTTACCATCGGCGTTGCGCTTACTATCCTGGGTATTGCCCTTCCTCTAGCCCAATGGAGCGGCATCAGCCTGCCTGTTGCCCTGTTAATTGGTGCTTGTCTGGCGGCTACTGATCCCGTCTCCGTCAGTGCCCTACTCCGGGAACTCGGTGCCCCTCCACGATTAAAAGCTCTGGTGGAAGGCGAAAGTATGTTCAACGATGGTACTGCCGTGGTCGCCTTCGGGTTGATTATTGGCATCGCCTTGGGAACCGACAGCTTTGATCCTCAACGGTTAACGGTCGATGTTCTGACAGTAGTGGGAGTGGGCCTACTGGTGGGGTTGTTGTTAGGCTTTGGTATTTCCTATTTAACGCAACGGTTCGACCTACCTCTGGTGGAACAATCCCTGACGCTCGTTTCAGCTTACTCGGCTTATCTGATTGCCGAAAGTCTAGGAGGCTCTGGGGTGATTGGTACAGTTACCACCGGGTTGATCCTCGGCAATTTTGGCTCTCGCATTGGGATGAACCCCCGCACCCGCATCGCTGTCAGCGAATTCTGGGAATTTGTGGCGTTTTTCACGAACTCCATTTTATTTTTGCTAATTGGTGACCAGTTTCATCCGGTCAATAATCGCAGTGAGCTTGCCTTAATTGGTCTGGCCTTTGTAGCTGTTCTAATCACTCGGGCCATTGGCATCTTTGGCTTAACTTTCTTGAGCAATCGGCTCACCCAGTTAGACATCGACCTCAGCACGCAAACGATGCTCTGGTGGAGTGGCCTGCGCGGCGGTGTATCCCTTGCCCTCGCCCTGAGCGTTCCTGCTGATCTACCAGAACGCCAAGCTATTTTGACAGCAGTTTTTGGGGTTGTGTTTTTCACAACACTGCTGCAGGGCTCCACAGCTAAGTTTTTACTGGAAGCGTTGCACTTGGCAGAATCTAGCCCATTACGCGATCGTTATTTAGAAATCCTTTCCCGCCAAGCTGCCCTGTATCGCATTCTCAACTATTTACAGCAACCTGAATCCAAAGTTGGTGTTGAGCTGGTCATTCATCAAGCCAAGGAAGCTGAAATCAGACAACAACTCGAAACTCTACAAGTAGAAGGCAGCAAGCTTTGTCAGGAAGACCCAGAGCTCCTGGAAGTTGGGGCAAAACAGCTTCAGCAGGAGCTGTTTGCGATAGAGACCGCAACTTATACAGAATTCGTGCGATCGGGCCGCATTAACCAGGAGTTACCTGGATTACTGGACCCAATCCATCATCATTAGTACGGTACAGCGCTGTTCTAGTATTGCATGGGGGAAATCAACCTATGTTTAGTGGAGTAGGGTGTTTCACACTCCACTAAACATAACCTCAGTTCGGGATAAGCTGAAGTGCTCATTTTGGCGTGCGCAAAGCGCACGCCAAAATGAGCGTTTTCGAGTGCCGCGCAACGCGCGGCACTCGAAAACGCCCTTAACCCGAACTCAGGTTAAACATAGGCAACCTTAAGACCCTAAGCACTAGAGTGCGATTGAATGTTATGAGAAGAGCCTTTAGCACTTCTTTATTGCGCTTTAAAGCGCAATAAAAGGGTTATTTTTCGTGCGCAAGTGCACAAAAAACAAGTCTTAAAACAGCTCCTAGAACACAACCTCAAACTGTCAGAAGTCCAAAAACAATGTTTTGACAAATACGTTTTTTGAGCTTTTTGTAGCCTGTTAATTAAACGTGGCATGTTCTCAATTAGTGTAGTGAGAACACGATGAGCCACTCCAAACAATAGAGATCCAACATAAGAGGGATGTGAAATCTTTCCAAACAGGGTTGAATGAAACAGTATTTCCCTTACTATTTCTGCTTTAAAGAAGACTGCTCTCTCTTTCGATAGATTTCTATTTTCATCAAAGCTAATAGCTACATTGATTGAATCTACATTATGAAATTAAATCACGTGCCTGAATCGGCCTTACAACAAGAGCCTGCAAAGTGGATTGAGCGGTTCGCCCGCTTTGGTTATGCTGCTAAAGGAATCGTTTACATACTTGTAGGTATCCTGGCTTTTCAGGCGGCTTTTCATTGGGGAGGAAAAGTTACCAACTCTCAGGGAGCCCTGCAAACGGTAGCGACTCAGCCCTTCGGTCGTATATTACTGTTCTTAGTTGCCCTTGGGTTAATTGGGTACGTTGTCTGGCAAGTAGTTCAAACTATTTGGGACCCAGAACATAATGACAGGGGAGCAGGGGCGATCGCAAGACGCTTTTCTTACGTCATCAGTGGCTTGATTTATGCAAGCTTAACCTGGTTTGCTCTTCGAGTTTCTTTGGGCAATCCAGCGAGTAGTGGAGGAGGCTCCAGCCAACAAGCTGCAACACTTTTATCCAAACCCTTTGGACAGTGGCTACTAGGATTAATTGGTGTTGCTATTATCAGCTATGGATTTTATTGCTTTTACCGGGCTTTCACGCGGCAATTTCAGCGGCGGCTTAAGCTCGACCAAATGAGCCAGACAACGCAGAAGTGGGTTACACGCATTTCTCGCTTCGGTTTATTTGCGAAAGGAATTGTGGCCCTTGTCATTGGCTATTTTGTGATTCTGGCAGCCCGAGCAGCAGATCCCAATCAAATCCGTGACACAGAAGGGGCATTACAAGCTATTCAACAACAACCTCTGGGTGCCTATCTCATGGGCATTACAGCTCTGGGCCTAATCGCTTATGGTGTGTTTATGGAAACCCAGGCTCGATATCGCAAAATCTCACCCTGATGGAGTCTTAGTATTAGGCGCAACTGGTTAAACCCGCATGTTCGATACCAGATATGGGCCTTGTTAAAAAATCCAAAACTTTTCTTCCCTCTGGTAAAGCATCAGGAGAATAAGGTCCATACACACGTATTACAAGAGGGGATGTATCCAGGTCAGAAAGAGCTCCTTACTTATTAGTAATAACAGTTGTTTAGATTCGATACATTACTCTCATTTTTCATACTAAGCTTCTCATTTTTCCAGGAAGTTTTCGTTATATATAAGAATCTTAAATGACTTTGAAAAGGAGGCTGAATAGGGCTCGTTTCGTTTCCTAAAAGGCATTTCACACATTACCCAGAAATACCACACGCACGATTGATCTAGTTGGGACAAAAGAAGAAAACCCTGGACAGGGTACTATATATGCCCTTACGTTCTAAACAAAATAGCTATAAATTTGGAGCTCATTAATAAGAATAAATCATGCAATGAAGCAAGAACTTGAGTACTGCTTCCATTCCATGATTTGAAAGTTACTAACGTATGGCCAAGCTGATATGAGCCGTCAAACTCTAGGCTGAGAAATGTTCTTTTTTTATTCCATCTCTGGAACGAGGATTTTCATAGGGTACACGGTTAATCTCAGTAGTGAGTTATTTGAAACACGAGTTCCGAACACTTAATCCTCCTCGCGCAGAACTACTCGCATAGTTGCGGTTGAGTTACCTAAATAATTGAGGGAAAACCATGAAAATCAACAAGATTCAACAACTTACCGGAGCTTCGTTCCTGGCTTTGGGCCTGGCAGTACTGCCCGCTACTCACTCCGTTATGGCGCAGGATGCAACAGGCACAACGGGTACCACCAGCACCTCTGCCCCCGCGACAGATACTATGGGCACTACTGGTACTGATACAACCGGCACCAGCGACACCGGTGTGACGGGTGGCACCACCGGTACCACCGATCCTGGTATTTCGGGTGGCACCACCGGCACCACTGACCCCGGCGCCACGGGCACTACCACTGCTCCCGGCACCACGGGCGGCGCAGACACCTTTGACACCACCAATTCCCCCTCTTCTCAGCAGTTCGACAACACGGACGCTGCTGATACAGATAACGACTCTGACTGGGGTTGGCTGGGCCTGCTGGGCTTACTGGGTCTGCTGGGCCTGGGTGGTCGTAAGCGTCACGATGATGATGTGCGCTACCGCGAACCCGAAACCACCACTCGCACCTACCGCTAATTAAGCTCCTGTTTCGTGTGCCTAGGCACACGAAACAGCAACCCTTCTGGATCCCTTTCTGATTAGTTGAGTAAGTCAAACATCTGGATCACAGCATAGGCCGCTGCTTTGCGCCTATGCTTTTTTCTTTTTTAGGGCTTACGAACGGCACTTTAATGTCTTCTCAATATAAAGATGCGCCTAACGTTCTATATCCTGCTTAAGCAGAACTTAGAATATTAGGCGCATCTTTACGAACCAAAGAACGGAGAGGGAGGGATTCGAACCCTCGGTACGCCCTAAAACGTACAACAGATTAGCAATCTGCCGCTTTCGACCACTCAGCCACCTCTCCAGGCGTCCGGAAATTAATAATAGCAGAGGTTTTGTCTAAGTCAAAGGGTTTTGACGATTTTTCTTGAAAAATTGGGCGATCGCTTCTCATCAAAAGCTTTAGATATTGCCTCTACTCCTTTTATAGCAAGGGATTCAGAGTTCTCTGACAAGAAGTATCTCCTCACTTTTTTTCAAAAAATTGGGCTGATACCAGCTCCCCAGATTTTTTCAGGTAGCCGGACACGCTTCAGCCTTCTGGAGCAACTCAGTAAGGCCGTTATATTAACTTTTTTAGGAATCCCAGAAGTAAAACCAACTGAAGCGGTTCAGGTACACTATCCTCTACACACGGGGCATTCGGATCTCTTCAGATACTAGATGCGGGGTTTTGCTTACGATTAAATGAACTCTAGCTGACGGTGTGAGTCCTGAAACCAGGCTAGACACACGGGCATTAAAATACGTACCTCAAAAATTAACCGAATAGTGGCTTTGAATGGGGGAATAGCAAGCAATGGGACATCGGCGACGAGCAGCAGCATGGATACGGTGGGCAGTCCTATTGGGAGTATGTAGTGCAGGCTTTGGGGTTGTTTTACCCGGCAGATTTCTGGAAGGGGAACGGGCGATCGCCGTTACTCCCGCTGAGATCACCAGTTGGCGCTTTAACACAGATAGCCAACAACTCGAAGTCGTGTTACCGGGTGGTGCTACCCCCCGTTATTTTTTGTTGGCCCAGCCTGCTCGCATTGTTGTGGACATCCCTGCGGTCGATGCTGGAGCCTCTGCTGGGGAACAAACCTTTAGTGGGGTAGTCAGCCGGGTGCGTGTAGCTCAATTTGAGCCGGGGCTAACCCGTATCGTTCTGGAGCTCAGCCCCGATGTGGAACTGGCCCCAGGTCAGGTGGAATTGAACCGAGCTGAAACCCTTGCGACTGGAGAAGCCCGATGGACGCTACGCCCTTTACTTGTGGGTATGGCTCCGGCTCAGGACACTCAAAATGATGTGGCCATCAATTCTCCCGGCCCCATAACACCTTCTCCTGCCGACGTGGCCCCGGCAATCGCCCCTGCTGTTCCAGTTGAACCAACGTTGAGTGCTGTCCCCGCCATAGTTCAACCAGATCCGGCGATGGCAATACCTGAGGGCAGTGGGGCTACGATTGCCGTGCCTCCACCCGAACCTGACCCGACCATGGGAATGGCATTCTCTGAAGACTCTAGGTCTACGCTTGATGCGCCGCCACTGGAGGAGCCTGCGCCGAGCCCGACCCAGGCGAACATTGAAGCGGCGGAAGCACCCATGGATATGGTGACGCCTGAAGACCCTGCGATCGCCATTACAGAGTCCCCACCGGATACCAATCCTGCATCAGCACCATTAGCCGTACCTTCCAATCAAACGGTAATCACAGAACCCCCACGGTTATCAGATGAGTCTCCCACCCTGAATAGCCAGGGAGCCGAATTTCTCAGCCCTGAAGCGGCCTTAATACCCGAAACGTCTACGGCAACTCAGGGGGATGATGAGGCCCTGAACTCGGCAAACCTTCCGGATGCCGTTGAGATTCCTATCGATTTCCCAGCCCCAACACTTTCAGACAACGAAGCCAGTTCTTCAGCAATGCCATCCCGTGTCTCGGCCTTGCCTCCCACAGATCCTGCAACCGATGCGCCAGCCATTGCCGTGCCTCCACTAGATTCTATCGTTCCGGTGACGGAGCCTGAGTCTGTAGCTGCGGCTCCAACCCAACCCAACGTGCTAATTCCAGCCGGACAGACACTGCAGCTCCGATATCCTCGCCCTTCATCTCTGGAGCTGTCCGATCGCCCCTGGCAGGAAGTGCTGGTGTTAGCAAACCCTGTAGAGGATAGCCAGGGAACGGTGCTCGTACCCGCAGGGACCCAAGTCATTGGCCGTTTTGAGCGGGATGGTCGAGGCTATCGGTTTATTGCTCAGGCGATCGCTCTCAATGACACGGTTCTCATGATCCAGGGAGCTTCTGCCATCTTTAGAGACGAATCCATTGAACCCAACACGGTGATTGAGCTAGATGTTGACCGAGATCTGATGCGATCGCCAACACCATAAAATCGACAAAGAAGGACGGCACAGCATGCCGCCCTTCTTGATGTAATAAAAAAGCGCGGCTGAACCGCGCTTTTTCTTAACGAGCATGGAGGGATTCGAACCCCCGACCCTCAGAACCGGAATCTGATGCTCTATCCACTGAGCTACATGCCCTTGCGTACTTTGCGAGTATAGCATCTCTGGGGGACAGCGATCGCTATCTTCTGCTATTTTCCACACCATGAAGTCAAGTTTTAGCTAGAAGCTTACTATGGCACCCCTTTGTGGCGGCATAAGAGGGCTTCTAGCTGAATTAGGGCGTGTTTTAGAACTCGCTGAAAGGATTGTATTTTCGTACGTTTACCGCACGAAAATACAACCTTTAAAGCAGGCCTTAGGCAACCGTTGTTCCTCCGGAGAAGTAATCCTTCAGCTGTTGCCCATGGTCGTGGGATAAATTGTTCAGGGGAATAGCCGTAGGCTCAAAAGCTTGAACTTCAAGCACCTCCAGCTTATCCAGAGTTTTCAGAGCACCGCTGGCTCTAACCTCAACAACCAGACAAATAGAGTGGAAGCGGGGATCCCGTTCAGGAGAAGAATAAACCCCAACCAGACGACCCAGATTGAGGAGATCTAGGCCGGTTTCCTCTTTAAGCTCCCGTTTCAAGGACGTCGGCAGGTCTTCGCCCCAGTTCACCATGCCTCCGGGTAAACTGAGCATGCCATTATCTCGGCGGCGGATCAGGGCAATCTTCCCATCGGGGAGGACAGGGATAATGCTAGTGCCCGTCAATGGATGACGGAAAATAATTCCAAGAGCGGTTTGCAGATATCGCCAGGCTTGACGCATAGGAAGGACAATCGCTTGCAATATTTAGAGAGTTTAGTGTTCTACTCCTGTGAACCATGAGGACGAGGAAAGCATTGACAATACCTTTCGCCCTGTATATCAGCAGGGTTGAACCAGAGCCAAAACGTGAGACCAGGGCTGGCTAGGCTGCCATTAACACTTCCAGGTCTTGTAGAACCTGTTCTGCGTGGTTTTCGGGCTTCACTTTTAGATAGACTTTGGCGATCGCACCCTCAGGGTCAATGATAAAAGTATTACGGCTGATACCCATATACTCCTTACCCATAAACTTTTTCAGGCCGTAGCTCTCGTAGGTCGTCGCCATCTGTCCCTCAGCATCGGTCAGGAGAGGAAATGGCAAATTGAATTTGTTGGAGAACTTGGTATGGGCTTTGGCATCGTCGGTGCTAACTCCCAGAATCACCACGTCTTTAGATTGGTAGGTCGGGTAAGCATCCCGGAAGCTACAGGCTTCTTTTGTGCAACCGGGAGTGTTGTCTCGGGGATAAAAGTACAGGACGACCCACTTTCCTCTTAAAGAAGAGAGGCTAACCGTGTTGCCGTTTCCATCGGGCAAGCTGAAGTCAGGGGCGGAATCACCAGGGTTAAGAGCCATAGCAACAGGTCGAAACAGCAAAAGGGTAAACAACAAAAGCCTTCAAGGCTGCAAAATTACCTAAGATTGTACTCAGTTCAGTCCCCAAAACTACAGCTAATCTCAGTTCGGCAAGACTTGCGCACTTGTGTTGTGGATGGAGTACGAAGCACCCCACCCACAACACAAGTACACTACAGATAGCGGACTTGCGTAAGTCCTATTTGGAATAAGCTGAAGTGCCTATTTTTGCGTGTGCTTTGCGCACAACACGACCTCTAGCCCTAACTAGCCCAAGAGTTCCTGTTAGGTGTAGCAGGCCCAGTAGGCACCTAATAGTAAACCCCCGTAGTTATGGGGTTTGACATCCCCAAAATATGTCTGAATCATCAACGTCTGTGCCAGCCTTCGATGCTCCGCCACCGTTCCAGGAAAGGGCTACATGGATAAGCTGTCCCGCTGTCACCCACCTATTCCGTAAATCTGCGCCTGGCGCTTTAGTTGAACCCTGCGACAGCCTGACCCTTCAACGGGGTTATGGCATTGCTGGCGATGCCAGTGCTCGAGTTGGTAATCCGCGGCAGGTTTTACTGGCCGGACAGCCAACACTGCATCAGTTCGGGCTTCAACCTGGAGATTTGCAGGAAAACATATTAGTGGATGCCGCCGTCGAATCTTTTGAGTCAGGAACGGTATTAGCGATCGGCAAAACAGCTCAGTTACGACTGATGTTTCTCTGCGAACCCTGTGCCTCTCTAGAACGGCTCAAGCCTGGCCTATCTCGTAAAATTGCAGGCAAACGAGGGTTCCTTGCAATGGTGGTACAGGATGGCACCATTCGCCCTGGCGATATCATCCGGGCCTATCCCCGATGCTTTTCCGTCATTCCCGAATCTACCCGAGGCAAATTTGAGGAATTTGTGGCCCGTATCCCACCCGGCTATGTAGTCGATACCCCTAACCTGCTGCTAGCCCTGGGCATGACGCCCAGCTACGCCCGCGCCATCCCTACCTGGCTGAAAAAATCAGCTCATCTGCCCGTACACCGCATCGTAGCCGCCAATCACACCCTCCTCACTCGGCATATTCCCGACCAGGCTGATGCTCTAGTGGCGGAAGGAGTGACTGTTGAGGGCGATCGCATCTCTCCCCAATTTTTATGGCCCCCTGAATTCTTCCACGTCGTTGAAACCAAATAACGTAGCTCCTGCTATACACTGACAGAGCAGGTTTTGTGCAGGAAACACGCCTTATGCTGCCCTGGCTGCTGGCCTTTCGATTTACATCTCCCGGTCCAATTTTCTTTGAAGCAGGGCCAATTACCGTTCGCTATTACGGCTTGCTGATTGCCTGTGCCGTGTTAATTGGGATCACGCTGTCACAGTTTTTGGCGGGTAAGCGAAACATAAACCCTGAGCTAATTGGAGACTTTGCGTTGTGGTTAGTTTTGGGGGCGGTGCCCTGTGCGCGAATCTACTACGTGTTGTTTGAGTGGAAGAACTACGCGAACAACCCGGCAGAAGTTTTCGCGATCTGGCACGGGGGCATTGCGATCCATGGGGCCATTTTGGGCGGTATTGCGGCGATGCTCATCTTTGGGCGGCTCAATCGCATTTCTTTCTGGCAGTTGGCTGATACTGTGGCACCATCCGTCATTCTGGGGCAGGCCATTGGGCGCTGGGGCAACTTCTTTAACTCCGAAGCATTTGGCCGTCCTACAGATTTGCCCTGGAAACTTTACATTCCCCCCGCCCAACGGCCTCCCGGCTATCAGGCATTTGAGTATTTCCATCCCACTTTTCTGTACGAATCCCTATGGAATATTGGGGTATTTGTGCTGTTAATGGTGATTTTTTGGCGTGGAATTCGGGGGCATTGGCCCCTGAAGCTGGGGACGGTGGCGCTGGTGTATGCGATCGCCTACAGTCTGGGCCGTGTCTGGATCGAAGGTCTACGGATGGACAGTCTGATGCTGGGGCCGTTACGGATTGCTCAGATTGTCAGCTTAGTCGGAGTGTTTATTGGGGTTGCTGGGTTGGTCTGGCTCTATGGGTTGAAGCGGAACTTGCCTGGTTCCAGAGTACGGTTTGGGGAAATTCATTTGTCTCGCCCTCCCGCAGAATCCCGATAGTCGCGAGTATCTTGCACAACCAAAGAAATAGCCCCGAAGTTTCCTTCGGGGCTGAATCAGGGTGCATCTACCATTCGCTTCTACCGGGGTTTTACAGAGCTATCCGGACACTCCCCCCTCCTTTGTCGGGATTTAACACAGAGCATTGATTTGTAAAGCTTTTTACAGGAAAAGGTCAGGTACGGTATGGAATTACGGAGCACGGGGAATGGGTTGGCGGAACGGTTGGCGGTGTCGCTTCAAGGGAAGTCGCCTGTCCCCGGTACAGTTTACATTGTGGGAGCCGGCCCAGGAGATCCGGAATTGCTGACGCTACGGGCCTACCATTTGCTAGCCGAGGCCGATGTAATTCTATTTGCCGACTCCCTGGTACCCCGGCAAGTGTTGAGTGTGGCTAAACCTGGGGCAGAACTCATTCGCACAGCGGATAAGACCCTGGAAGAGATTTTGCCCTTGATGGAGGAACGGGTGCGATCGCACAAAACCGTCGTTCGGCTCCACTCAGGTGACCCTTGCTTATATGGGGCGGTGCATGAACAAATGCAAGCCTTAGCGAGGGCAGACATCCCGTTTGAAGTTGTTCCCGGTATCAGCGCTTTTCAACTGGCCGCGGCTCGTCTCAAGGTGGAATTTACCGTTCCAGGTCTGGTGCAATCCATCATCTTGACCCGTATCAGTGGGCGCACTCAGGTTCCTGAAGCCGAGGAACTGGCATCGCTAGCAGCTCACAAGGCAAGCCTGTGCCTTTACCTCAGCGCTCGCCACGCTCAGGACTCTCAAGACAAATTGCTGCAACACTATCCTGCCGATATGCCGGTCGCCATCTGCTATCGCCTGGGTTGGCCCGACGAGCGGATTGTGATGGCTCGCCTTGATGAAATGGCAGCCGTGACAGAACGGGAGAAGTTAATTCGCACAACCATGTATGTCATTAGCCCAGCTCTGGTGGCTATGGAGCAAGCAGATGGGGCGCGATCGCAACTCTACAACCCCACTCACTCGCACCTGTTCCGTCGCGAATCGACTGAAGCCGTATAACAGTAACAGGACTCACGCAAGTCCGCTATATCTAGAGCATTTAAGTTGTAGGTAGGGTGCTTTGCACCTACCTACAACTTAAATGCGTAAGTCCTGAGTAAGCAAACCTTAGTTTGGGATAAGCTGAAACACCCTTTACCTGAACTGAGGTTAAGTTACAGCCACTTTAATCAGAACTTGTGGATCAAAGGGGTGAGTGCGTCGCACTCACCCCTTTGATCAAACCGGCTATGGGTGTCAACTTAACCCCGTGCATCCATGGCGTAGTAAAAATACATCTGCAAGCCCGATCGCCATACCCAATATCCATCGGTATTGAGGTGCAACCCATCCGTGCTGAGGTTCATCTGGAGATTTCCCTGGCTATCGGCAAACAGAGGATAGAGATCCAAATATTCAATTTCTTCCTCCTGGGCAATCTCTGCCAATTGCTCGTTTAGCAATTGAATTCGGTGATTCGGAATGGCGAGTAGGCGATCGCGCCCTTCCCAGGTAGCCTCCTCACCAGCATGGGGCAGAATGGATTGCATCACAATTTCCGCATCGGGATGGGCTGATTTGAGGTACTGAACAATTTGTCGCTGGTTGTGGAGAATCGTCTCGTCGTCAACCCCCTGCAACAGGTCATTAATCCCGATCATGAGCAGGATAGTATCCGGTTCCGTCTGATCCAACAGATCTAACCGTTGCAGCAGACCAGTAGAGTTCTCGCCAGAAATCCCCTGATTGAGCCACACACGCCCTGGCAACAGCAAATCGGGCGGAAACCACAGGCTGATGGAATCTCCCAGCAAAACACTGAGATGCTTAGGTTTTTGAACAGCCACCGCCTGAGCTTCCTGAGCCAGAAGATCGACCCACTGAGGATAGTTCAACTGATGCCGCGTTCCTAAGGACGGGACACTGACCGTAAACGATTGAGAGGCAGCGGATGAGGGTTGCATAAGAACCACGGCTCGATGCAGCCAATACTGCCGAATTCCCATCTGTAGCAGGATGAGTAGCAGCACGACATTGGCGGCCAGGGAGAGATAAATCCATCGGGGCAGCGATCGCCGCCCATAAGTGGGCTGGGTAATACGATCCCAATGCCAGCGCACCTGTTGTCCCCATCGGGAGCGACGTATTTCAAACAGGATACGGCTGAGGTGGCGATCGCCCCAATGCCGAAGCCAATACTTCATGGGAGTGCTCGTTTTACTCACCGCTCAGTACTCTTACAAAACATCTCTTTAATACCTCAAAAAATATCCAATAGTTCAGGGAGCAATCTTAAAAAGTCTGTTATATCAATACTCTGGACAGTTTTTCTGAAACCCTTGATTTTGCGTGCGCGAAGCGCACGCAAAATCAAGGGTTTCAGAAAAACTGTCCGAACTAATGTTATATCAAAATATTTATATTGAATTTGGCCAGATTTCAGAAAATGATGGCGATTGATAGGTCATAAAATCAAAGGTTTTGAAAGACGAGAAGCTTACCCATAGCCTTTCTGCATTACTTGTCAATGTTTTTGGCCCAGTAGAGTGGGTGCGGCCTACTGAGTAAAAACATGCAAGATTTTTGATCACATTGCTAGTGTCACGCTAGTGAGGACATCAAAAAAGCCAAGGGGAGAAAACCCCTTGGCTCCAAAGAGAGTTACCCAAAACTTAGTGAGGCACGCTTGTTGTGGAGACGCCAGGAACGCCAGCAGGAGAGCCCGTTGCATCCTTCACGAAACCAGCGTAGGCTTCCATGCCATGCTCGCCAATGTCGAGACCCATGAGTTCCTCTTCAGGAGACACGCGGATACCCAGAGTAGCCTTCAGCGCGATCCAGAAGATGGTAGACACCAGCACCGTCATACCACCTACAGCCAGAGTACCTACCAGCTGAATGATGAACTGGCCCAAACCACCACCAAAGAACAAACCTGTAGCAGGTCCTAAACCTTCAGCGTACAGATCGCCAGGGCCAGCTGCAAAGAGACCAACAGCCAGGGTTCCCCAAACACCATTGGCCAGGTGAACAGCGGTAGCACCTACGGGGTCATCAATCTTAAGGCGATCGAAGAACCCAACAGCAAATACGACCAGCACTCCACCAACAATACCGATGATGGCAGCGGAACCTGCATTCACAAAAGCACAGGACGCTGTAACAGCTACCAGACCAGCCAAAACCCCGTTGATGATCATAGACAGGTCAGGCTTGCCCAGCAGTAACCAGGCAGTAATAGTAGCCGCCAGACCACCAAAAGCACCTGCGGTGTTCGTGGTGATAGCAATGTGGGCGATCGCCGAACCATCACCCACGCTCATGGTGGAACCGGGGTTAAACCCAAACCAACCCAACCACAGGATCAAGCAGCCCAGAGTCGCGATGGACATGTTATGACCAGGCAGGGCGTTGGGAGAACCATCTTCGTTGTACTTGCCAATCCGGGGGCCAAGAAAAGCCGCACCCATGAGAGCAGCCCAACCACCAACCGCGTGTACCACGGTAGAGCCAGCAAAATCCCAGAAGCCATACTTGGCAAGCCAGCCACCACCCCAGATCCAGTGACCCGTAATGGGGTAGGCAACGCCAACCAGCAACAAGCTGAAGATCAGGAAGTCAACGAACTTAATCCGCTCAGCCACAGCCCCAGACACGATGGTGGCAGCGGTACCTGCGAACACCAACTGGAAGAAGAACTTAGCACCCAGAGGTACGCCAGTCCAGCTCAGAGCACTGTAAGCACCTTCATAGGCGTCACCAATGGCCGGGCTGTTATCAGCGCCACTCAGGAAGGTTAAGCCTTCCCAACCAATAAAGCCATTACCATTACCAAACATCAGGCCAAAGCCGATGAACCAGAAGGCAATGGTGGAGAGGGCGAACACAATCAGGTTCTTGGAAAGTACGTTGACGGCGTTCTTTTGACGGCAGAAGCCGGTTTCCAACATACAGAAACCCGCGTTCATGAAGAACACCAGCATCGCGGCAACCATGACCCAAACGGTATCCAGGCCCACCTGCAGGGTAGCGACCGTCTCCTCGACAGACGGGGTATCCTGGGCAAACACGGCTGTGCTGCTGACCAGAACGATCAGTGCCGTCAGGGGAATACAAGCTTGCCAGGTAGGGGAGAGAGAGTTAATGACAGCGCCCGGCCGTTTAAAGAAACGCTGCATCAGACTGGAAAAACGACGCCCTTCAATCAAGGGCTGGCGCTTATTCCGTTTTTTCATGACCAGTCTTGACATTGATTGACCTTCCTCGACTTAGACAGAAACCGACTCACGTTGAAACCGATTTACAAAGGCAAATGGCGACCCGACAGACAATCACCCATTAGCAGGGCTAGAGATTGAATAGATACAGCAATGTATCAATCAAGTAGCCCATCCCACGCCACGTAGGATAGGCCTGCCCCCAACCGATTCACCAACAGCCGGTAGAGAAAAACCACCCAGAGGATCACCCAGAAGCTGGATGTGTAACTGTTTGTGAATTGCAATCGAATATCACAGATTTCATCAATCTAAGGCGAGTAAATCTGTATCCAGAGATACCATTTCTCCGTAGTTCCCCTTAGAAAATTAGCTGAAACGCTCAAAGGCCCAGGATTTGGTCGATCATTCGATTGGCCTGAGTTTCATATCCTCCTCCAAATAAATTGAAATGGTTGAGGATGTGATACAGGTTGTAAAGTACTTTACGTTGGGTATACCCCTCAGATAGGGGATAGGCGGCATTGTAGGCTCGGTAAAATTCGTTGGGGAAGCTGCCAAATAGCTCAGTCATGGCCAGGTCAACTTCGCGATCGCCAAAGTAAACCGCTGGATCCAAAATTATGGGTTCCTCTAGTTTGGTAATGGCTGCATTGCCTGACCAGAGATCACCATGAACCAGGGAGGGTTTGGGAATACGCTCAGCCAACAGCAGGGGAACCGCATCGAGGAGGCGATCGCCGTTGGGGAAATGCCCACCCTTACGCCGAGCCAGACGCAGTTGATACCCTAACCGACGCTCACAGAAGAATTCGATCCAGTTGTCAGTCCAGGAATTTTGTTGCGGGGTCGAGCCAATGGTGTTGTCCTGGTACCAACCAAACCCGTGGGTGCTGGTAGTCTGGTGCATGGCGGCCAACTGATGCCCCATGGCTTCCCAGGCCCGATGTGTTCCATATCCTAAATCCAGCCACTCCAACGCCAGGAAAGAAAAGGTGTTTGCGACTCCCCAACAGATGGGCTGCGGAACCCGAATTGTGGCTGTCTTGGAGATCTCTTCAAGGCCACGAGCTTCGGCCTCAAACATGGGTAAGGTTTCGGCCTGGTTAAGTTTGACGAAATAGGCCCGGTCTTTCCCCGAAAGGGCATAGGCCTGGTTAATGCTGCCTCCGCCGACCGATCGCTGGTGGGTCACCTCAAACGGTTTGCCCGTAGCTTGCTGAATTTGGTCGGCAATATTAAGCCACAAAGTATTCATGGGAGCGTTTCAGAACCACCACAGGATTAGACATTCAAACAGTTCCGACTTATTGTAGTCGGGGAAACTTGGGAAAATATTTGAAGAGATATTTTCTCTGAGCCGTAACTTACTCCATCCATCGCTCGTACGAAGGATCACAAATAAAACAACCTGTCATTGCTTTTTGTGGAAGCGGCGACTTCGCCACTTCCACAAAAAGCAATGACAGGTTAATCAATGCACGATCCTAAGCGACGTCAATCAACTAACGATTGGAGTTGAGAGGGTTCGTCTTCGTGCCTCATGCACAAAAAATAACCCTCTCAACAGCTTTTATAGCGCTGTGCACGTTGATTAAGTACGGTGGTGTGGGGCACTTCGTGCCCCACACCACCGTTGTTGTACTTAACGCACTTGCACATCGCTATAGAACTAGAGCAGAGACGGGAGAAGAGCTGCCTGGAATGAAAGCCTGTTGCAAGATATTCCGAAACACAAAGGTGCAACAGAGCAATGGTGCTCTGTTGCATTGCGAATTTTCTACTTTAAGCAATCGAACTAAATCGAGGGCTACAGTCGCGCCTCGTCCTACAGGAAAATAGCTTCCTTACGAACCAAGCCAACTGCTGCCATTCTTAAAGGAATTCTCAGGAAAGTAAATGTATCGATTGAGGGGCCAAAGGCTCTCAATCTTAATCTTCGTGATCTTCGAAGGGGTCAGCCAATTCCTTGGATGGGGGTCCAAAGGACGTATACAGGGCGATTCCGGTGACAATCAGAAGGACAGCACCGATGGAAATACTAAGAACTGTTGCGGACTCCATGTAGGGTATCAACCAAAGGTAACCTCATTAGTATAATATTTCAAAACGTTAACTATTCAGGCTTTCTTACAGGTACACATGGCACAACGAACCCGATTGGGCGATATCCTGCGGCCCCTCAATGCGGAATACGGTAAAGTTGCTCCGGGTTGGGGCACTACCCCCGTAATGGGTGTTTTCATGGGTCTGTTCTTGGTCTTTCTGTTGATCATCCTGCAAATTTACAACTCGTCACTGATTCTGGAAAACCTGGATGTGGATTGGCTGAGCCTGGGCCGCTAAGCCCCTCTGCCGATTCAACTAGATTTTTCAAGAAGCCTTTTCAAATTTCATAAGCTTGCATCATGACCCCGGCCTGCCGGGGTTTTTTGTTTCACAGGCTGACTTTCCGTGTGCTGCTCACGAAAAATCAACCTCGTGAAACGGGTTCTTATACTAGGGTGAGGAAAGGCATACCCGGATACGGTATCCTGAAGTCTTGCCGGGCTGCTTCATTACCTAATGCGATCGCGGGAGGAAAGGTTATGAATATTTTTGGCATTGGTTTACCCGAGATGGCGCTGATTATGGTGCTGGCCCTCCTGATTTTTGGCCCCAAAAAGTTGCCAGAGATTGGGCGGAGCGTAGGAAAAGCGCTTAGAGGGTTTCAAGACGCATCCCGCGAGTTTCAGGATGAGTTTAAGAAAGAGGCCGAGCAGATTGAGAAGGCCATTAACCAGCCCATGGAAGCTAAGCTAGAGCCTCCAGCTCAAAAAGCTTTGGCGGCTAATGAGGTACCTGCCGCCACCTCAACCGAGACGACGGAAGCTGAAGTCATTACCCCCACCGAGGATGACGCTGTTAGCTCTTCCCCCAGTTAAGTTTGGGTGTGCACAGACAAGAAACTAACCGACGAACACCAGCTCCACGGATACGTAAGACAAATAATCACGAACGTAATGACTAACGCAGGAGTTGCGAGCGATCGCCTGATTCCACAACTCATCGTGGGTTTGGGAAATCCGGGAGCGAAGTATGAGCAGACGCGCCACAACATCGGCTTTATGGTGGTCGATCAGTTGGCGCGGCGCTGGTCTGTTTCCCTATCGGAGAACCGCAAGTTTCAAGGGTTTTATGGCGAGGGAGTAGCCCTGCGTCAAACCCGTGTGCGCTTGCTAAAGCCCACCACCTTTATGAATCTGTCTGGGCAATCCATCCGGGCAGTTTTGGATTGGTACAAGTTGCCTCCAGAAGCAGTGCTGGTGATCTACGACGAAATGGATTTGCCCACAGGCAAGCTACGGATGCGGCTGTCTGGCTCAGCAGGCGGCCATAATGGCATGAAGTCAGCGATCGCCCATCTGGGCACCCAAAACTTTCCCCGGCTTCGGATTGGTATTGGCAATCCTAAAAATAGCGAGAAGGCCAACAAAGATACGGTCTCCCACGTACTGGGGCGCTTCTCCCAGGAGGAAGCCAAACTTCTCGATGAGGTCATCCAACTGTCCGTCGAGGCGATTGAAATGAGCCTGACCGATGGTGTTGCCAAGGCTATGAGTCTTTACAACAACCGCGCGGTCGCTAGCTAAAAGGTAAGACCAGACAATCTGCCGCATTCCATCCCACATGGAAGGTTTCGGCTGAGGGCGATCGCTCACTCAAGTCATTCCCTAAAGCGTTGCCCAGTTGTGTCACTCGCAAAGAACCAAGGGGCGTTTCTACACTGGCTTCCAGCAATTGACCAATGTAGGTTACGTGGGTGAGCTTTCCGGCGATCGCATTTTCCATGCCTTCCGCCGGATTGAGTCGCAATCGCTCGGGGCGGATCATCAGCGTTACCGTCGCGTCTGGTTGCAGGGGGGACGTGGGGGCGATCGCCTTTAACGGTCTACCGTTAACCTCGACGGTTGCAATGTCGCCATCCACTCCCAACAACCGCCCCGTCAGAAAATTTGCCTTTCCTACAAACTGCGCCACAAACAAAGACGTGGGTTGGTTGTAAATGTTGAAGGGAGTACCGACCTGCTCCACGCGGCCATTGTGCATCACGGCAATGCGATCGCTCAAGGCCAATGCCTCTTCCTGATCATGGGTGACATAGATGAAAGTGAGGTTGGTTTGCCGCTGCAACTCCCGCAATTCCTGGCGCACCTCTTCGCGGATTTTGGCATCCAGCGCTGACAAGGGTTCGTCGAGCAGCAATACTTTAGGACGGCTGATCAGGGCACGGGCCAGAGCGACTCGTTGCTGTTGTCCGCCGGAGAGTTGGGAGGGACGGCGATCGCCAAACCCTGGGATACGGAACATCTTCAGCGAATCTTGCACCCGTTCGGCAATTTCATGGCGAGGCACACCTGCGATCTTCAAGGGATAGGCGATGTTCTCCGCCACAGTCATGTGAGGAAAGAGTGCATAACTCTGGAACACGGTATGGACTTCGCGCCGATAGGGTGGCAGCATCGTGACATCCTCACCGCCTAAATAAACCGTGCCCCGCTCGGGAATCTCAAATCCGCCAATCATCCGCAGCGTCGTTGTTTTACCTGAGCCACTCGAACCCAGCAAGGAAAAGAACTCTCCCGGCTTCACCGCCAGAGTGACATCCCGCGCTGCATACACCTCTGCGTTGCCGCCTCCATAGATCTTGCTGACATTGTCGAGATAGACCAGACTATTGTCTTTCATGGTTTTAGAACTACAGGATGCTGAATACTCTTGATGCGATGAGTCCTGACTACGTATTTTGAGCTTCTTTCATCAGAGCCGAAAACACAATTATTCACGCGAGGTAGCCCATTCACTGAGGAGAACGAGGGCCGTGCTGGTGCCGAGGATAAGGGTGGCGATCGCCGCAATCTCGGGTGTAATTGACGTTCGCAGCCGCGCCCAGATCTCCATAGGCAGGGTATTATCCCGTCCCGTCAGGAAAATCGTCACCACCACCTCGTCAAAGGACAGGGTAAACGCCAACAATGCCGCTGCGATCAGGGCACTCCGCAGGAAGGGAAACACCACGTCCAGGTAAACCTGTGCCGGTTTGGCTCCCAGGTCATAGGCGGCTTCCTCCAGGCTACGGGGAAACTGCCCCAGGCGCGTCAAGATTGGCCCCAATGCCACCGGAATGCCAAATACCGCATGGCCCAGAATCACCGTCCCCAGAGATAGTTCCCATCCTAAATCCGAAAAGTAAGCGAGCATGGCCACGCCTGTTACAATCCCCGGCAACAGGATGGGCAGATTCAGGGCAATACGAAAGGCATTGCGCCCAAAGAAGCGATAACGATAAATGGCAAACCCCGCCAGTAACCCCAGAGTCGTCGCCAGTATCGTTGCCACCCCTGCCACCTTCAGAGAATTAACCAGCGCTTCCCGCAATGGCACATCCTCCATCACCATCTGGTACCAACCCAGGGTGAAACCCTTCAAGGGTAGCGACAGGATGCGCGAGTCATTAAAGCTCATCACCACCAATACGATGATGGGCAAATAGAGAAAGCCAAAGGTGAGAGCGGTCCACCCCGCCAGAAGCCAGGGACGTTTAGGGGTGCGAGGGGAAACTCTTTCGTCAAGAGACTTCGCCAATGCACGGGAATTAGTAACCATGAAACTCAGCCCAAGGGATACCGCTATTGTGCCGTATTCCCCTGAGTAAAGGTGTTAAAACACTTCCTGGAATTTGCAAAACAACTCTGGTGTATTTAAGGTTCTATTGCTACAGCAATTGGGGACAAAAGAAGTAACCCATATCAAGCTACACATCTCCCATACTGTGTGGTTTGATATCAAAACGTTATGACAATAAAGTGACCATTTTGGGCCCGTGCTAAATAGAAAGATAGGTATCAAATGCTCTTTGCATTAAATCTTGTGTGTAATTGCACTTTTATGAATTGCCTAGGGGAAAGTTCCCCAGTAGAATACCCTCCATAATTTCATTGAGCTTGATTATAAATATCGTTTACAAAGCATTCACTGTTTATATCCCATCCATCTCATTCGATTGGTGTGTGGGAATACATTGAGTGTCTTGATTCTTTGTGTGAATGTTCAAAAAACTGTTCGTAGATTTGATACAGGAAAAAAGCTTCAAGATAACTTGAATATAGAAGGATGGTGCAATTTGCCTAGGTCTGGGTTGAGAGCAACAGAATTGAGTAGAAAGCGATGGGTTTGCTTTAGTTTGGGGATTCTAGCTGGATTCAGTTTGGCATTGCTGCCAGCTATTGCCATCTCGCCAGACTCCATCACCCCATCCGTCACCGAAGTAGTGCAATCTCACGGCTCCAGCCCAAGCCGTCAGCTTTACGAAGCAGGCCGCTACCAAGAAGCGGCGCAACAGCTAGAGGTAACCGCTGCAGATGCTGAAACGCGAGGCGATCGCCGGTCCCAAGCTATAGCTCTGCGTAACCTCTCTCTGGTTTATCAACAGCTAGGGCAATGGAAAGATGCAGAAACAGCCATCACCCAAAGTCTTGCTTTATTAAATGCAGAACAGGCAGACCCATCCCTGGTCGCCCAGACCCTGGATGTTCAGGGACGGCTCCAGTTTTACCGGGGAGATGGTGCGGCGGCTCTTGCTACATGGGAAGCGGCAGCGGCTCTGTACGATCGCCAGGGCGACCGGGAACGGCTTCTTCAAGCTCAACTCAACCAGGCTGAAGCCTTGCAATCGCTCGGGTTCTATCAGCGGGCGATCGCCCTTCTCAGTCAACTTCAAGAAACGTCTACAGATCAGCCCGACTCACTCCAGCAGGTCGAGCGCCTGACCCGCTTGGGTAATGCCTTGCGGGTTGCCGGTGATCTCCCCGGTTCTGTCAGCGCTCTTGAGGCAAGTCTGGCTATGGCTGAGCGGTTGCAAGATGCGGAGGCGATCGCCCAATCCCAGGCCAGTTTGGGCAACACCCTTTATGCGCAGGGGAACCTGGAGAATGCTCTCCGCTCGTACGAACAGGCGACCCAGACCGCTATCCCCTATCACCAGGTTCAAGCTCGCTTAAATCAACTGCGAGTATTGGTTGAGCAGCAACAGGTGGATGCAGCGATCGCCCTCATTCCAGCTCTGCAAACCCAAATCAACGCGCTCCCCCCCGGTCGCCCCAGGATTCACACTCAAATTAACCTGGCAGATTCGTTACTAAGACTGGTAAAGCTGGGAGGCCACGTTTCTGAGAACGATATTGCTAACTTACTCACAGCAGCGGTGCAACAAGCTCGGGAGTTGGGCGATCGCCGCGCAGAATCCTACGCTCTCGGCACTCTGGGAGCGACCTATGAGCAGGCGCGCCAGTGGAATGAGGCACAATCGATCACAGACCAAGCCCTGAGGCTGGCTCAGCAGCTCAACGTCCCGGAGCTGCGTTACCTGTGGGAATGGCAGCAAGGTCGTCTCTTCCGTCAACAACACAACCGGAAAGAAGCGATCGCGGCCTACACCAACACGATCAACACCTTACAAGCGGTGCGTCGTGACCTATCAGCGGCCAACCCTGACGCCCAGCTCTCGTTCCGCAACAACATCGAGCCCATTCACCGGGAACTGGTCTCCCTGTTGCTGGATCGTAGTGCCAACCCCAGCCAGAAGGAGCTAGAGCAGGCCCGCTCCACCATTGAATCGTTACAACTGGCGGAGCTGGATAACTTTTTTCGGGAAGCTTGCTTGAATGCCCGCGAGGTGCAGGTGGATAGCATTGATACCCAGGCAGCGGTATTTTATCCAATTTTGTTGCGCGATCGCATGGCGGTTATCGTTGCCCTTCCCGGCCAGCCTTTGCAGTATTACGATGCCCCCGTTCCTGCCAGCACTGTAATCGAAACAAGCAATGCCTTTGCAAACCAGGCGGAAGATATTCGCAAGCCGGTCCGTCAAATTCAAGGTCTGGGCAGGCAACTTTACGATTGGCTGGTGCGCCCGGCCCTCCCGTACCTCCAAGGTAGCGAGGTGAAAACCCTGGTGTTTGTGCCCGATGGGGTGTTACGGAAAGTGCCCCTGGCCGCTTTGTATGATGGCGATCGCTACCTGATCGAAAATTACGGTGTTGCCATCGCCCCCACCCTACAACTGTTATCCGCCGAAAGCTTACCTCCTGACTCCCTAACAGCTCTGATGGGAGGGTTGAGTGAAGCTCGGTTGGGCTTCGCTCCCCTGCCCTGGGCCGAAGCAGAAGTGAATCAACTACAGGATATCGTCTCGGGCGAGGTGTTGTTTAATGACGCCTTCACCCGTGAGGAAATCGCCACCCGCATTGCCGAGATTCCGGCTCCTATTGTCCACCTGGCAACCCATGGAGAGTTCGGGGCAACCCTGGAGGAAACCTACATCCTCACCTGGAACGATCGCCTCAATGTCAATCAACTCAGCGAACTGCTGCAATCCGCTGACATCAATCGTCGCCGCCCGATTGAACTATTGGTACTGAGTGCCTGCGGAACCGCCGTCGGGAATGATCGAGCAGCACTAGGATTGGCCGGAGTCGCCGTTCGTTCGGGAGCTCGCAGCACCATCGCCTCTCTCTGGTATGTGGAAGATCAGTCCACCTTCTACCTGATGTTGGGGCTATATGCCAACCTTTCTCAACCCGGAATCAGTCGGGCCGAAGCCCTGCGCCAGGCCCAACTTGCTCTGATTAATGGCAGAACCGAGTTTCAGTTGGGCAGTCGCGCCCGCAGCCGGGGGGCCACAGGCAGCATTGACCTGCGGAACTATCCCAATCAGGCGGGCAATCGTAACTTGTCCCATCCCTACTACTGGAGTGCCTTCGTGCTGATTGGCAACTGGAAGTAATTTTTTCTGCTGAACGCCGCTTTACTCTCCCCCCTTTACCCCCTGAAGCCCTATGTTGCGCGCGCTAACTCCTGCCTGTATTGCAGCTTTGACGTTGACGAGTCTGGTCGGAGCGTTCGACTCTGTCGTCCCCCTAAGCATGACTCCCTCAGCTCTGGCCCAACCTGTCATACCTGACACCACCCTGGGCAATGAGTCCTCAACCGTTATTCCTCTGCAGCCTGGAAATGTTCAGATTGGTGGTGGTGCCCAACGGGGCAGCAATCTGTTTCATAGCTTCCGCGACTTCAATGTACTGGAGGGAGGCAGTGTCTACTTCCAAAATCCTGCCGGCATTGAGAACATTCTGGGCCGGGTGACGGGAGAAGATGCTTCGCGAATCTTTGGCACATTGGGGGTGCTAGGAGATGCCAATCTATTTCTGCTCAATCCTAATGGTTTTATTTTTGGAGAAAATGCTCGTCTGGATGTGCGGGGTTCGTTCTTAGCAAGCACAGCGAATCAATTCACGTTTGCCAACGGCAATACCTTCAGTGCCGTCAATCCTGCAGCACCACCTCTGTTGAACCTGAATATCACACCAGGGCTGCAATATGGAGCCAATGCTACCTCCGGCGACATTGTTAATCGAGGCCGACTCTACGCACCTGGTGACTTCACCCTGGCAGCCAACAATCTCAACTTACAAGGGCAACTTTGGTCAGGGGGAAACCTGACCCTACGCGCACGCGATACCCTTCAAATTCGCGATCGCCCAGCCGCTCCATTTGTCGCCGCCGCTCAGGGGCGCATGGTGTTACAGGGCAACCAACAAGTGGATATTTTTGCCCTGGGGCACACTGACAGCGGATTTTGGGCCGGGGGAGACATTCGCTTGCGATCGGCCAATCGGGTCGGGGGCGATGCCCACTATTACAGCGGCGGTAATTTTCGTGTTGAGCAGTTGGATGGAAGCCTGGGCACATTGTACAGTCCTTACGACCCCGTCGTCCGTTCCCTGGGGAATGTCAGCTTTGACTCCTACATCGGCAACTCGCTACATATTCTGGCCGCAGGGAGTGTCAATGTACCGAATTTCATCCAAATTCTCAACCAGGCCGCACCGGGCGAAGCGGTGTTGATTGAACCCAATCTGCGCCTCTCCAATGGAGCCGCGTTTCCCATTAATGGTCTGACGGAACCGACGCTGGATATTCGGGCTGGAGTTGATCCCGACGTGGTTGGAATTGAAGCCAATTCAGCGCCGGGTAACTTCTTCAACCTGGCAGTGACGCCACCTCCTATCACCCGTGCCAACATCAATGTCGGCACGATTATTTTGGGCACCGTCGCCTCGGCAAATCTGCCCCCTGACTTCCTACAGGGACGTATTCTGCTGACCAATCGATACGCTCCTGATTTGACTAATTTTGTACCCGGCAACATCCGCATTGCCGACACCCAGGTGGATTTGCCCAATAACCCCGATTTAAATGGGGCAGCCATTCGCGCTGAAACACCGGATGGTGGCGGCTTCATTGCCATTGACTCGCGCGGTAACATCAACATTGCTGGACGCATTAACGCCAACGCAGTGCCAACCGGAACAGATGCCAATGGCAATGCGACCTATGCGGCTGACGGTGGAAATGTCACCCTGTTAGCCAACGGCAACATTACGTTTGAAGCGGGCAGTGGGCAATTTCGCACAGGGGTTAATTCGGTAGGGGCCTTGGGGGGCGACATTACCCTCCGAGCGCTGGGGAATATTACCTTACGCGGCAACAGCTTTATTGACAGTACGAGTGCCAATAGCGATCGCCCCACCGCCTTCAACACCATCCGCATTGAATCGGTCAATGGCTCCGTACGGTTGAATCGTGCTGGCATCAGTGCCATGAACACGGGCACAGGTTTTGCTGGAGATATTTTTGTAGACGCCCGCCGTCAGCTCGACCTGCGTAACGAAAGCCGGATTGCAGCCGATGGTAACTCCGGTCGCATTTTCCTGGGTAGCACGTCCACTCGGTTGAATAGCGATCGCACCGCTCCCAATCGGATTCTGCTCGACAACAGCACCCTGAGCACAACGAATAGCATTATCAACGGGGCGCGCGACGCCGGAGACATCACTGTCCGAGGCCGTAACGTTTTTCTGCAGAACGAAAGCTTTTTGTCTGCCGATACATCCGGGTTTCCGGCTGGCACTGAAGCCATTGGAAACGGAGGAAATATTAATATTCTCAGCCAAAATCTCCAGCTCACAGGCGGCTCGGAGGTGCTGACACAAACTTTTGGGGCCGGTAATAGCGGCAATATTTTCGTGGGACCCATCAACCCTCTCGCTCCATCCTTTGTGCTGATCTCTGATGTGGCGCCACTGTCCTTTGAGGTTGTGGATCAGCCAGATGGAACGCAGGAGGTAGTGCCAACTGGGGGATTTTCCAGCGGTTTCTTCTCCACCACCGAAACGAGTGTGCAGGACGATGGCACCCTTGTGGTCGCGACCGGCAATGGGGGCAACATTCGAGTGCGAGCCGGGGTTCTGCGACTTCAGAATGGAGGCGTTATCAGTGCGCGGACGCGATCGCTCGGTGACAGCCAAAACATCGATATTCGGGTGGGTCGATTGAATATCCGCAATGGTGCCCAAATTCTCTCAGCCTCGCTGTTTACAGACCCCAATGGCAACGCGGGTGACTCGGTCAGTAGTGCGGGCAACATCATCATCCGGGCAACGGATGAGGTGTTGATCAGCGGCTATGACCGCGCCTATAACAGCCGGTTTACAAATCTCCGCAATGCCTTTAACAGCGTGACCCAAAACCCAGTCACCGCTTTTCAACGAACTCAGCAAACCATTGATCCCATCAGCCCTTACAGCGGTTTACATGCTACAGATTTGTATGGCTTCGGGGAAGCAGGCCGCATTACGGTGATCTCGCCCACCACGACCCTGAGCAATCTAGCCAGCATTGATGCCACCACCCGAGGCAATTTGGATGGCGGGAACATTACCCTGCGTACTCAAGACCTGCAGATAACGGGCGGGGCAACCATTACCTCGGCTACCACCGGAGGTTTCCGCAATCCTCAAAATAATGGCGGCACCGTCACCTATACCCCATCAACAGGGAACGCAGGAAACATTATTATTCTGCCACTGGATCCAAATCAGCCTTCGTCCATCAGCATTTTGGGGGTAGCTCCTGCGGTTTTGCCCGATGTAGATGCGAATGGCAATCCGGTTGTTACGCCCGGTGGGTTTTCCAGTGGTTTGCTCGCTACTACCGAGCGTTTTTTCCTGGATCAAAACACCATTATCACGACCGAAGGAGATGGCGGCAGGATTAGGCTGGGTACGGCTCAAAATCCCTTTACCAGCATCAGGTTGGAGGATGGCGCAGTCGTTGGCAGCCGTAGCCGCTCTCTAGGAGATGCCGGGGATGTGGTTGTCCATACCGGAGATTTGTCTCTGACAGGAGGTAGCCAGATGGTTTCTTCTACTTTCGGATATGGCAATGCCGGGAGTGTGCGAATTTATGCCGCAGGGCAAGTGCAGATTTCAGGAGCGGATGAACAGTTTGGGGCTCGCTCTGTGGCCGTTACCCAGGCCATTCAGGACCAGGCGATCGCCCAGGGTATTACTCTCACTCCTGAACAGATTTTGGATAACTCCAGAGGGTTCATTACCCAAACCCAAGCATCCAGAACCGAAGGTATTGCCCCCAGTGGTATTCAGAGCCTCGCTGCGTTTGAGCAAACCGCCTCGGATCTGGATGATCCACTCAGTGGCAATATTCGGGTGGAGGCGGATGCGATCTTTTTGGGCGATCGCGCCGAAATCAACAGCGAAAGCCGTAACTCTGACCGCACCGCTTTTAGTAGCGTTACCCTATCGGCCCGAAGCGGCCCCGTTGTTCTCGACAACAGCCTGGTCAGTACCACCAACTTCGGGACGCAATATGCCGGGGATATTTTTATAGCATCCCCCACCGACATTCGGATCGAAAACCGCAGCAACATTTTCAGCATCGGAAACTTTGGCCGCATCTTCGTTGGTAATGGCCTGATCAACCCCAATGATATTCACATCAGCGGCGGTTCCCAAATTCGCACCGATAACCAGAACGCTGAGGGATTTGGCTTCTCAGGGGGGCAGCAGGCCGGGCGCATCTCCTTCCGTGCGAACGACGACATTGAAGTAGAGGACCGTCTGACGCAAATATCCAGTGCCACATTTAATCAAGCCGATGCAGGGGCTATTTTCTTCCTGGCCGGGGATGATGTTGTCATTCAGGATGGTGCCACAGTCTTTACTACCGTTGAACAGGGGGCACAAGGCAGTGGCGGCCGAATTGATGTCGAAACCAATGACTTCAGCCTGCTCAACGGTTCTCAGTTACAGACTCAGGTGAATCGAAATGCGCGAGGCAATGCCGGGGCCATTCTAATTCAGGCCCAGGATGACGTCCTAATGGATAATAGCGCTATGTTCACCAGCATTGCCCCAGGAGCCATCGGGGCAGGTGGCGTTATTGCGATTGGGGATGCGCTTTTTTCTGGAGATAATCTCGTAGGTGTTAACCCCGCTGATTCGGTAGTGCTACGCAATGGTGCTCAGTTAATTGCCAATACAGAAGGGGTAACCGAAAATTCCAATGCAGGCGATGTGCTGATTGTAGCCAATCAAATTACTCTAGATGGCGTCAATGAGCAGGGCTTTCCGAGTGCCCTTTTCAGTGGTGTTGGGCTCGGAGGGCAAGGAAGCGGAGGCGACGTTCTCCTCAGCGGTGCTATCACGCGGACAAACAATGGCTATGACTTCCAGCCTGCGGATCGGATCACCATTTCCGATGGCGCATTAGTCACTGTTAGCAGTTATGGCTTCTCCCGAGGCCGGATTGTTGGTCTGGCGAGGAACGATCAACAACAACAACGGGCAGGCAACATCGGCATTTCAACTCGTTTTCTCGATCTAGACAATGGCCGAGATAGCCTGAATACCGAGCGAGGCATTTATGCCGAGACTGGCGTCGGCGGTGGCGGCAACATTACCGTGAACGCTGACGGACTAGTGGTGCTGCGGGGTGCAACGCGCATCTCCACAACCGCCGGACGCTTTGTGCAGCCAGGTGACGGCGGCAACATTATCGTAAACGCGACAGAAGACGGATTTATTCTGGCAGAGCCCTATGGCAACAACGACATTACCGCAGACTCCGTCGTTCGTGAAGGAGGGCGGGTCGAGCTCACGGCCGATCAGGTATTTGGGTTGTTCTTCCGCACCCGTGAAGAACTGCTCGATGAACTCAATCCAGATAATCCCCTGGATCCTGACCGTTTACCGACGAGCGATGTCACGGCCATTTCCCAAACGGATGCATCTCTCGATGGCGACGTGGTTTTAAATGCCGACCGAGTTGATCCCGCCCGAGGCTTGATAGAACTGCCCGCAGGCGTTGTGGATGCCACCGATCAAGTAGGCCAGGTATGCCCCCGTGGCCCCAGAGCAGCAGAACGGCTCGGTCGCTTTGTTATCACTGGGCGGGGTGGGGTTTCCTCCAGCCCCATTGGGGTTATGGATGATGCCGGCATCCTGACAGACTGGTTGGAAGATGGAAATACTTCTCCTGTTGAGAGCTCGACCGCTCAGGAGGGCGTGACGGCTCCTACAGAGCAAATGTCACTCGTGGAGGCCGATAGTTGGGCGATCGCCCCTGGTGGCCAAATACGCCTGGTAGCCAATACCCCTCACAATCCCCCTGTAGGTGACGAGCACCAGGGTTCTTGCCTATAAAATGCCCGACCAGGAGAAACGCAAGAGGGAGTAGGTGTGCCGTACCCACTCCCTCTTACTCAAACAAGTATTGCTCAGCGCATTTCTTGTTTTTTCTTTCCTTGACTTTTCTAGAAAACGTCCTTAAAAAGGTTGAAGCTTACGCGTAATTAGTTCATGAATAGAGAGAGTAACTGTTAAGGCTAATTTCTTGTGAGTCGCAAACGTCTACCCGAAACGACCGCCTATGTGCGCATTACCCATCAGTCCTGGCAGAATGGCCGGATCGAAGGCGAAGTGAGGGCTAATGATTATGAATGGCAATTTCAGTGGCGCTTTCGGCAAGGGGAACTGGTGGTAGAACCGTCTCTTGGACGTGCTCTGATTAAAGATCCCTTAGCTCGCTTTTTGGAGCGCAGCGATTACCAGTTGGAGCCCGGAGGAGATTACTCATTTACGATTCGGGCTGATATCTAACATCGGCCATTCTCCTTTTTTCCTATCCCGCCCCCAGGCTGGAAATCGTAACAGATCGCACATGCTCCCTAATATACCCGACCCCGGAAGCAGCAATTCTCAGTATGGGCTTCAAAGCTGAGAGTTCGTGCCCTTCGGGCACGAACTCTCAGCTTTGAAGCCCGAAAATAGCCCGTCGAAGGCGGGCTATTTTCGGGTTGGATTTCAAAATGAGAATTGCTGCCCCGGAAGTCCTATTTTTGTGCGTTTCGTTTACAAAAATAGGGCTTCCGGGGTCGGGTGCAAGAACGATGTTTTCACAGACAAAATGATCCGGTTTTAAGTAGATTTCAATAGCTAAAGGATATAGCCATTGTCTAGCTCCCTAAGAGTATTCCTCAGGATACTCTCAGGGGGTTTCCCTTACGTGCTGAAATCCTGGTGATAGGGATATTCATGGTATCCCTATCACCAGGATTTCAGCCTGTAGACGCGGGATAACTAGGACTGCATAGCGGAAATCAACCTATGTTTGGTAGTGGGGTGCAAAGCATCTCACCACTAAACATAGGCAAACTTAAGATACCAAGTACTCGTACTTTGCCCAGAAATTTTTGAGGGGTCTACGACCCATCAAAAATTCCTTAAATTTAATTATTAAGTGTGGGCTTACCCCACACTTAATAATCGACAGACCACTAGGACAAATTAGACCTCTGCTTGTTGTCGCTCCTCGTCTTCGATCGCCTGGATGGTCAACAGCAACTGTTCCTCCAGTTCTTCAAACTCCTCCTCAGGAACATCTCCCATATCAAAGGCCAACTGTAGGGCAAGAAGTTGCTTTTTCAGGTTTTCCTTCTCGTTGAGATGGGGTTCTGCCTGTTCCAAAATCTTCTCAGCAATCCAGGAAATCCCATTGACGGGAGCCAAAATGGGAGCGGCAAGTAGGTCAAGAAACATAGGGCTTACTCCAGCTGGGCAAAGTTGAACGGTGCAGTGAAATTGTTGTAGCGAATCTTCAGGCGGCCCTCAAATTGGTGATCCAATTCCTCGATCTTGTGGCCAAAGTCCAGTTCATCGTCCCAGGGAATCAGGTAAGCGGCGTTGTAAATCATGCTTTCCGTCATAGGGTCGTTTTCTACCATGGCGATCGCCATCGGGTTCAACAACTGCCGGAATGTCTCAATAATCTCCTGCTTGCGGGCCTCCATCGCCTTCTCGATAGCCTGCCCAATACGCACGATCTCATCCATGCTGAGGGTTTTGCCCTCCAAGAGATCGCGCTCCTGGCGTAAGGCATCGTTTTCGGCCATTAGGGTTTCGAGTTCGCGATCGCTTTCCCAAGACAGTTTCACCCCGACTTCCCGCCGTCCTTCCAGCCGGATAAAAAGTTGCCTCAGAGTTTCTCCCTGGGGGTTGAGCAACTGCGTTTGTACCGTTTCCCAAGCATCAATGATCAACCCAAATTGAAGGGGTAACAACGTGCGATAGCCGTGCTCCATCGCCTGTTCTAAGACCCGCTCATGGCCCAGCAAATTGCGGCGGCTCGCCAGATAACGCTCCTGTTGCGCCTCCGAGTAGAGGAATACGAAGCCGTCCAACGAGTGGGCGTGCACAGGTTGCTTATCTAAACCTTCCAGAGCTAAGTGACGGGGGCCAGGCTCCGGAAAGATGCCATAGAGATAATGTCCGAATCCCATAAATTGCCATTTCGATACCTATCTTGAGAGTACCCAGCCCAACCTGCTCCATCCGCATAACTATGGATAATTGCAATGTTTTTTCTGGCGCGATCGCTCCAATGGCTATTTCTGGCGTTGCAAATGGATGTATTTTCATATCTGTACCAAAACCGAGAACCGTTGTTTCTACGTTGCGACGAAAAACAACAATTCTGGATTTTGGTGTTAGAAAGTTGCGAGATGTGGGTATTACTTGTCTCTAATAGCACCAGCAATTCTCAGTATGGGCATCAAAGCCAAGAGTTCACGCCCTACGGGCGTGAACTCTTGGCTTTGATGCCCGAAAACCGCGCGCCTTTGGCGTGCGGTTTTCGGGCCTGATTTCAAAATGAGAATTGCTGCAATAGCACACCAAAGATTGGCTTTTTCCAGAACTCACGTTACCCTTATGACAAATTTTTAAGCTCTGGAAGGGGTGAAAGTCTATGGCACGAGCACGAAACGGAGCGACTGGCTTTTTTCGAGATTTTCGGGACTTTCTCAATCGCGGCAACGTGGTGGAACTTGCTGTTGCCGTTGTAGTAGGAACAGCATTTGGGCAGGTTGTGGAGGCGATTGTGAATTTAGTCAGCACCGCAGTCCTCAACCCGGTACTGCAACAACTTCAAATTGAGCGTCTGCAAGACTGGCCCCTGGGTTCTGTAATTGTTGCCGTTATTAACTTTCTCCTAATTGCATTTCTGGTGTTTTTGATTGTGCGTGTGGTTGAACGGTTTAAGGGACGCCCGCCTGCTGGCCCCGATCCTGTAGAAGTACAAAGCCGTTTGGCAGATGCTGTAAATCGCCTGGTCGATCGATTGGAACAATAGCCGAAGACCTCTTTTATAGAGCTTCTCATCGGGGTGCATTACAGTTGAATTGGTAAGGTATCCAGTAACCTCCATCAATTCAACCTTTGTATTCCAATTATTCCGTAATGTTTGGAAGTAGAATTCTAGTCTGACCTGGTATGTGGAATTTTCCAATCTAGTCCTCTGTCAAGGAGTTTTTGAGTGAGTCTGCGACCCCTCAAAAACTCCTCAAATTTCATGTTCAAGTGTGGGGTTAACCCCACACTTGAACATTGACAGACCACTAGTAGGGATGTGGAATTTCACCTCACCTTCCTCTCTCGTATCTCACCCGATTGAGAAGAGGTGTAATTTTTCATTTAGTCATACTTCCTACTTAAGCAATACGGATGAGCCAATAGCCCTAATTTTTCCCGCTGCTAAATAGAGTTCTGCAATAGATGCGCGTAGTTTCACATCTTATTTCATAGCTTTATTCAGTACCACCTCATTTTTCAGTAAGGTACAGGAGGCGATCGCTCCCTCGACTCATCCATAATGAAGAGCGATTCATCCCACATTTCCTTATGAGCGAGCCGCCGTCCATCCTGATCGTTGATGACGAACCTAATAATTTTGATGTCATTGAAGCATTTCTACTTCAGGAAGGTTATCAACTTCACTACTGCTCCCTGGGCTCCAACGCAATCGAGAAATTATCAGTATTCTGCCCCGATGTCATTCTTCTGGACGTGATGATGCCCCAGATGGATGGGATTGAAGTATGCCGCCACATCAAAGCAGATCCAGCCTGGCAATCAACGCCTATCATCATGGTCACAGCCTTAACCGCAAAGGAGGATTTGGCCCGTTGTCTGGAGGCCGGAGCGGACGACTTCATTAGCAAACCCGTCAATGCTCTAGAACTCCGTGCCCGTGTCCACTCGATGCTGCGAATTAAACAGCAGCACGACCATTTGGAACGACTGCTACAACTGCGACAAGACATGGTGTGCTTACTGGAGAGCACTCTAGATGGAGTAAGGGGAAGTATTACTCGTTCTTTACCCCATGAATTCAACACACCTATCAATGGCATTTTGGGAGCTATTGATCTGTTATTAAATGCTCCAGAAAACTTGGATCAGAGCGAGCGAGAGGAACTTCTCGGCTTAATTCAAAAATCTGCAAAGCGGATGAATCGGCTGATTCAAAACTTTTTGATCTATGGGCGATTAGAACTGATTACTAGTGACCCAGAAGCCATTGAAAAAGCCAGGGGCCAAACCCATATTACCCCTGCTAAGGTATGGATTACGACCAGTGCCCAACGGCTGTCTGAGCAGGCAAAGCGCCAAACAGATATAACCTGCACTATCGAGGATAGTATTCTCTCCATCTCTGAGAAAGACCTTCAGAAAATTACAGAAGAATTACTCGATAATGCCCTAAAGTTTTCTCAACCCGGCAGCCCTATTCAAGTTGTCGGAAAACCTGTCGGTGAACTCTTTCATCTGTCCATCCTGAATTATGGACGGGGTATGAGTGATGAGCAAATTGCTCAGATTGGCGCTCTAGTTCAATTTGACCGAAAGAGTTATGAGCAACAAGGTTCTGGCCTTGGCCTAGCCATCGTCAGCAAAATGATGCAACTCTATGGTGGGACATTCTCCATACAGAGTGAGACGAATGGAAGAACAACTGTAGAATTGGAAATACCTGTTTTAGCCGATTAACTCCATAGCTCAAACATCTTCTGAGAACTACCTACATTAGGGGAAATGACTAAATATTCCCTCTAATGTAGGTAGTTCGATTCTTATTAGGGTGATAGGTTCTACCCATCACCCTAATAAGAATTTGTCAATTATGAAATGAGTGTGACCATGGAGCAAGAGCGTGTGGGCATAATTACATAAAAAATGCTGTACCACTCGCGATACAAGCAGCATAGCGTTTTGAACTTTATGTGTAATTGAGTTGAGCTACTCCATCACCAGGAAAGTTTCTTAAATAGCCAGCAGAGTTTGTTATTTCTTTGCCTTTTGGGCGAACACTAAGAGCGTTATTGGGTCAACCTTGCCAGACCCATCTTTGTAATTCCAGTGGGACAGGTCTATGGCTTCTAGCCAGGTTTTTCTGGTTGAGGCGGATACTCAAACGCAGGCCACCCTTCAAGCAACCCTTGAAGGGTGTGGATGGGTCTGTGAGGTAGCTACTCCCGACGGGATAGCGACAAACGATGCCAGAACTATTGCGCTACTAGCATCCTGCCGAGTTGCTCTACTGACGAGCAGCATGGGGGCAGAAGCGCTACTTCCCATGCTGGCCCACTGTATTCATGAAGGCATTGCTGTAGTCGTTGGTGTTCAGCCAGGAGAAGAGGACTTAGCTCTGGCCTGCCTTGAGCAGGGAGCGGCAGACTACATTTTGCAGGACCCGAACAATGGCTATCTGAAACTGCTAGGGATAAAGCTCCGACGGGTCATGGAGCAGGCGAGCGCCCCAGAACACTACCACACCGAAACCCCACCGCAATGGCTGCTGGCTGGCACCGTTCCTGTAGAGTTGAAACCTCAACAGGCTCTAGCAGTGCAGAATGTCAGCCAGTCCCTGCTTCAGAGTATTTATGAGGGCACGGCTGAGTCAATCTTCACCATTGACCTCTCACCCGATGGAGAATTCTATTACAGCGGGCTAAATCCGGCCCATGAGCGGCAAACGGGTTTGTCTAATGCCGACCTGTGTGGCAAAACTCCTGAAGACATCCTGCCATCCGAAATGGCTCAGGTGGTGCGGCAGCGTTATGAAACATGTTTTCGAACAGGGGAGCACCTGATTTACGAAGAGCACCTTCCATTTCAGGGAAAAGATTTGTGGTGGCTCACACGGTTATCGCCACTGAAACGGGAGGACGGCACTGTCTACCGCATTGTCGGTTTTACCACCGACATTACCGAGCGCAAGCAGATGGAACAAAGCTTGCGCCGCAGCGAAGAAATGAACCGGGCTCTGGTACAAGCTATTCCTGACTATCTCATTCGGATGCATCGGGATGGCACCTATTTAGATATCCGGAACCGGGGCAGTATTCACCTGTTCAACCCTGCAGCCAGTGTACCTGGATCGCACCTCAACCAGAGCCTTCCCCCAGATCTAGCAGAACGTCGCCGCTACTACACCGAGCAAGCCATTCACACGCAACAGCTGCAAACCTATGAGCAGAAGGTGGAGATGCAGGGTGCATGTTATTACGAGGAGGTGCGCATAGTTCCCTGCAGTGGGGATGAGGTTCTCATCATCATTCGGGATGTCACCGACCGCAAGCTAGCGGAGCAAGCACTGCTGGAAAGTGAAGAGCGTTTCCGGCAAGTAGCGAACAACATCAACGAGGTGTTTTACCTGTCAGACCTGCGTTGCCCCCAAATGTTATACGTCAGCCCAGCCTATGAAACCATTTGGGGCCGCTCCTGCCAAAGTTTATATGATTCTCCGGCGTCATTTCTAGAAGCAATTCATCTGGACGATCGCCCCCAAATCCTCTCTGCCCTTGAGCAACAAACCCTGGGTCAGGCAACGCATTGTGAGTACCGGGTTGTGCAGCCCAATGGTGGTGTTCGGTGGGTGAGCGATCGCAGTTTTCCCATCCGCAACGAGGCAGGCGAGGTATACCGATTCTGTGGCATTGCCGAAGATATCACCGAACAGCACCAATCCACTGAAACACTACACAACCTGGTAGAAGGGGCGGCAGCAACTATCGGGGAGAACTTCTTCCCAGCCATGGGGCACTACATTGCTACAGCTCTCAATGTGCGCTACGTCATCGTTAATCGCACTCAGGGACATTTTCAGGAAACATTGCTGTTGTGGGCCGATGGCAAAGTTTGCCCTAACATTCAATTTCCAACCAATACCGTTCCTTGCGGTGTCACGATAGCCCAGGGTCAGTACTACTGCCCGCAACAGTTGCAGCAACAGTTTCCAGATGCCCCTGTACTGGCAGACATCGGTGCCGAGTCCTATTTTGGGGTCGTGCTTACCCGGAGTTCGGGGGAAGTCATCGGAACCCTCTGTGTTGTGGATGACAAGTCTTTCACCCGACATGAGCGGGCAACCGCTATCCTTCGGGTATTTGCGGCGCGGGTCAGTGCCGAACTGGAACGGCAGGAAGCGATGGTGGCACTCCATCAGCTCAACCAGGATTTAGAATTCCGCGTTAGCGAACGCACTGCTGCCCTGCAACGAGTGAATAACAAAATGCAGCAGGCGATCGCCCAACAGCAACACCTGGCCGAAGAGTTGCAGAACATGAGCGATCGCCTGAGCCTGGCCATCACCTCAGGCGGCATCGGCATCTGGGAATGGGACATTGTCCAGAACAGCATTGCTTGGGATGACCGCATGTACGCGTTGTATGGCGTCAAGCGGGAAGACTTTGGCAGCGCCTATGCAGCCTGGCTCCACGCGATTCATCCCGATGACCGAGCCGAAGCGCAACAGGTTTCAGAGCAAGCTCGCCGAGGTGAGCGCGATTACAACACCGAATTTCGGGTTGTTCACTCAGGTGGCTCCATTCATTACCTCAAAGCCCATGCCCTGGTGCAGCGTGACGAGCAGGGTACTGCCCTCCGCATGATTGGCATTAACTACGACATCACCGAGAGCAAGCGCGATAAAGCAGCCCTGGAACGTCGGGAACAATATCTGATGACCCTGGTGGAAGTTCAGCAGCAACTGATTGGTAGCCAGGGCATCCTTTCCGGTTATCACAAGATCTTGGAGCATCTAGGGCAACTTTCTGGGGCCTCGCGGGTTTATTTGTTCCGCAATCATGATGATGAAGCCGGACAGTTATTCAGCAGCCAGCAGGTGGAGTGGTGTGCCGAGGGCGTTATGCCCCAAATCCACAACCCAGCCCTACAAAATCTTCCGCTGCAAGCCTTATTGCCACGCTGGGTTGAGGTTTTGTCCCGGGGAGAGGCGATTAGCAGCCGTGTCATTGACCTGCCGGAATCGGAACAGATTATTCTGAAAACACAGGATATTCTCTCCATTATGGTCTTGCCATTAATTGTGGATGGGGTGTTCTGGGGGCTGATTGGATTTGAGCGGCGCGATCGCGAAGTTCTCTGGGAAGCTTCGGAAACCCATTTACTGCGATCGGCAGCCTGGACTTTATCGCTCGACCAGAAGCGGCGACAGTCGGAAATCGCCTTACAGGAAAGTGAAGCTCGCTATCGAGCCATTCTCGAAGCCATGCCCGACCTGTTGCTGCGGCTGCACCGAGATGGCACCTGTCTGGATTGTATTTTGCCGGCTCGTAGCCCTAGCGACCGTTTTTTGGAAGTGCATCAACACATCTCAGAAGTGCTGCCTCCCGAACTGCTGGAATACCAGCTGGCAGCAATCCATGCAGCCATTACGACTGGAGAACTTCAGATCTACGAACACCAGTTCACGAAAGATGAAGGGTGCGTTGGCGAAGAAATCCGTGTTCTGGCTATTAATGAAGATGAGGTGCTAGTGGTCGTGCGGGATATTACCGCGCGTCTACGAGCTGAGCTGGAACTGCAACGCAACCGAGATTTGCGTGATGCCTTCTTTGATGAATCGACCGATGCTCTGTTTCTGGTTGATCCTGAAACCGATTTGATCACCAATTGCAATGATCGGGCCGTCGAGATGTTTGAGGCCGAGAACAAAGGTGACTTGCTTAATATTTGCGGCAATTTGTTGCAGCGCTATCCCTTTCCCGTCGAGGAACTGGAGGCGATCGACCAGGAAATGCAAAGCACTGGGTTCTGGAACCGGGAAATCGAATATGTCACTCAGAAAGGTCATGTTTTCTGGGCTAGCATTGCCGGAACCCAAATTTCTGTGGCCGGGGCCGTTACCCAACTGCTACGCCTGACCGACATTAGCCATCGTAAGGAAATTGAGTTTCGCCTGAATCAACAGGTGGAAAAAGAGCATTTACTGATTTCCATCTTGCAGCGGATTCAGGAGACCCGGGATGTTAATGCCATTGTAGAGACCGCCGTGAAAGAAGCCCGCGCGCTCATCCAATCGGATCGTGTGCTGGCCTATCAGATTTTTAGCGATCGCTCAGGACAAGTGGTTGCTGAGGCAACGGCCCATCCCTGGCAACGAGTACTGACCGGTGAACTCTCTCCAAAAGCCTTTTCAGAGGCCTGCTACGAGCTCTATCTGCAGGGCAACATTAATGTCGTAAATGATCGCACCCAAACTCCCATCACGGAATACATGGTGGAGTTTATGGATGATTTCAACGTTCAGGCCAAGCTAGTGGTGCCCATCGTGCAGCAGGAGACCCAGCAATTATGGGGACTTTTGATAGCCCATGAGTGTGCAACCCCCCGCCAGTGGCAACAGGAGGAAATCACGCTCCTGCAACAACTGGCCGACTATCTAGCCGTAGCAATTCGCCAATCTGCCCTGTATTGCCAATTAGAAGTAGAACTCAACGAACGCAAGGTAGCTGAAACCAACCTGCAAAATGCCAATCAGGAATTGCAGTCCGTTAACGTCCAGTTGGCTCGGGCAACCCGTCTCAAGGATGAGTTTTTAGCAAGTATGAGCCACGAACTACGAACTCCCTTGAACGCTATTTTAGGGATGTCTGAGGGGTTACAGGAACAGGTATTTGGTAGCCTGACTGCAGCGCAAGGGAAGGCGATCGCCACCATTGACCGCAGTGGTCGCCACTTGCTCGACCTGATTAACGACATTCTTGATTTAGCAAAAATTGAATCTGGCAAATTGGAACTTCAAGCTTTGCCAACCTCCATTCGCGACCTCTGTCTCTCCAGCCTCAGTCTGATTAAACAATTAGCTCATCAAAAAAACATTCAATTAGATATTCAGATTCCGGCTAATTTGGGCACTATTCGAGTAGACGAGCGACGTATGCGCCAGGTCTTGCTGAACTTGCTGAGCAATGCCGTCAAATTCACTCCAGAGGGCGGCCGAGTTACCCTCGCCATTACCCTGGACGACTTGCAGGAAAACATCCAGTTCAACGTCATCGATACCGGAATTGGCATTGCCGCAGAGGATATGGCGAAGTTGTTTCAATCTTTTGTGCAAATCGACAGTCGGCTGAACCGCCAGTATGCTGGCACTGGGCTGGGCCTGGCACTGGTTCGACGAATTGTGGAGATGCATGATGGAACGGTTGAGGTCAAAAGTAGTCTGGGACAGGGCAGTCAATTTATTGTGACATTGCCCTATCGCACAACCAATTTAACCTTCTCCGCAGGTTCCTGGGAATCTTCATCGCCCCCTCCATTCGTTGCTGGAGTCGAGACGCCGGAAGACCCATCGAAACATCGGCCCCTGGTACTGCTTGCCGAAGACAATCAGGCAAACATCGACACCTTTAGCAATTACCTGACGAGTTGCGGGTATCGCATGCTAACAGCACTGAATGGGCATGAGGTGATGAATTTGATTCAGGCTCACCACCCTGATGTAATTCTGATGGATATCCAAATGCCGGGAATTGACGGACTGGAAGCAACTCAGCGGATTCGATCACTACCGGGAATGGAAGCGATACCGATTATTGCACTGACAGCACTGGCTATGCCTGGGGATCGCGATCGCTGCCTGGCTGCTGGAGCTAGCGAGTACCTGACGAAACCGATTCGGCTGCGGCATCTGGTCGATACTATCGCTCGATTTTTATCCCGCTAGGAGCATCACGTTGTATGGGTAACCAAAGTTTGGGTAAGCGCCCATCTCTTTTAATCGTCGATGATGAACTCGACAATTTTGATGTCCTCGAAACCCTCCTGCTGCGGGAAGGCTATGACCTCCACTATGCCCCTCATGGCGTGGCGGCTTTAGCATTTCTAGAAAGCTCACCACCCGATGCCATACTACTGGATGTGATGATGCCCGGGATGGATGGCATTGAGGTGTGCCGACGCATCAAATCCAGCCCGACCTGGAACCATCTTCCCATCATTATGGTGACAGCCCTCACGGCGAAGGAGGATCTTGCCCGCTGTCTGGATGCCGGGGCCGATGACTTCATCAGCAAGCCGGTAAATGCCCAGGAGTTGCGCGCCCGTGTTCGCTCGATGTTGCGGATTAAACAGCAGCACGACAACTTACAAAGCGTCATGCAATTACGGGAGGACATGGTCAACATGATGGTGCATGACCTACGCACTCCCCTGGCGATCATCCTCATGGCCGCGTACATCATGAAGATGCCCGATCGCACCCCTGAAGAACTGGATAAAAATGTTGATCGCATTGAGCAAGCCGGATATCAACTGCAATCGCAGATTGATAGCCTGTTGCTCATGGCAAAACTAGAATCAGGGACGATGGCACTGAATCGGACGAGCGTTGACCTACATCATCTCTGTCTGGCAGCGGTCGATGAGTTTGAGGGAATTGCCAGCCAGCGTCAGGTAACCCTTACGGCTAAACTGCCACCTGCTGGTCATTTGATTACAGTCGATGCCAATATCTTTCGCCGAGTTATCGACAATCTTTTGTCAAATGCTATCAAGTTTTCCTGCCTTGACAGTGAAGTAGTTTTAGAGATGGAATATCTTAGCTCAGGAAACGCAATGATCCGAGTGAAGGACTCTGGTTTTGGCGTTAACGCCGCGGTGAAGCAAAGTATTTTCGAGAAGTTTGAAATTGGTACATTTCTTGAAAATGTGCCTCAAATTGGCTTGGGGCTGGCGTTTTGCCGAATGGCGATTGAAGCCCATGGCGGCAAGATTACTGTAGAAGACAATATTCCCCAAGGGGCTATTTTCTCGGTGTACTTGTAAGTTCACAATTCCAGCAACAAGTAAAAAACGGTTCTAAGCCCATATATAACCCTTTCTGATCGGATGGGGTATGAGAGATGGATGTGGGACGAAGTTTCACATCCATCTCTCATACCTCACCCGATCAGAAAATACTGTAAATGGTACAAAACAGTTGATTGATAACGTGCGATGTATTGCTTATATGTTACGCAGGACTTGATAAATCCCATCCCTGGAGGATGTTTAGAGTTTAAATTTCTTGTAGGCTAATCCACGGATAAATTAGTCTTTTAACATGTTAGCGTCAATGCCTGCGGGCTTGTCTGAGTTGACAATATACCCGTGCTCCAGGGATTTTGGTTACTCTAATTTCATACTTCATGCCAATTTATCCCGTTAATTAAATCAGGTGACTTCAACCCAGAGATTCTATCCATGACATCCTTCATTCAACAGGAACCTGCACTTCAGCCACTGGATGCCTACAACCAGCAACTCATGGCACAAGTGCACCCGCCGGATTGGGTCAATCCTCAACCAGCGGATTGCTACGACCTGGTGGTGGTTGGGGCGGGAACGGCTGGATTGGTCGTGGCAGCAGGTGCAGCAGGATTAGGGTTAGGGCTGAAAGTGGCTCTGATTGAAAAAAGCTTGATGGGAGGCGATTGCCTCAATGTCGGGTGTGTACCGTCTAAGTGCGTAATTCGCTCCTCGCGAGTGGTAGCGGATATGCGTGATTCCGCAGCATTTGGAATTCAGCCACCGGAGGCGATCGCCATCGACTTCCCCGCTGTTATGGAGCGCATGCGGCGCATCCGAGCCGAAATCAGTCCTCACGATTCTGTAGAACGGTTTCAGAAGTTGGGGATTGATGTGTTTTTGGGACGAGCGAAGTTTGTGGATGGAGGGGCGATCGCTGTTCAAGACAGCCTCCTGCGTTTCAAAAAAGCTGTCATTGCCACTGGAGCCCGTGCCAGCTCACCTGATATTCCTGGCCTCGAAGAAGTTGGCTATTTAACGAATGAAACTGTCTTTTCCTTAACTCAGCGGCCGCAACGCTTCGGGGTGATTGGAGGCGGCCCAATCGGGTGTGAAATGGCTCAGGCATTTCAGCGGTTAGGCAGTGAGGTAACACTGCTGCACAATCGCAGCCACCTGCTCGACCGCGAAGATATCGATGCCGCCGACATTATCCAGCAACAGTTCCAACGGGAGAAAGTGAACCTATTGCTGGATGCCACCATTGAACGAGTCGAGAAGACGGATGCGGGCAAGGTGATTCACTATCGCCAGAGTGGTGAGTTGAAAACCGTTGTAGTGGATGAGATTTTAGTGGGAGCGGGGCGATCGCCCAACGTAGAAGGGCTCAACCTGGAAGCAGTTGGAGTCGAGTACGACACCCACAAGGGCGTCAAGGTAAACGACTACCTCCAAACTACCCATCCGCGCATTTATGCAGCTGGCGACATCTGCATGAACTGGAAGTTCACCCACGCTGCCGATGCTGCTGCCCGTATCGTGATTAAAAATACGCTGTTTGCCCCCTTTGGCCTGGGCCGTAGCAAGCTCAGTAGTTTAGTCATGCCCTGGGTTACCTATACCGACCCAGAGATTGCGCACGTGGGGCTATACGAAGCAGAAGCCCAGGCTCAAGGCTTGAAGACTCAAACCATCACGATTCCGATGTCGGACGTTGACCGAGCGATGGCTGATGGTGAGACTGAAGGATTTGTCAAAATCTTACACCAGCAAGGTTCCGACAAGATTTTGGGAGCAACGATTGTGGCTCGTCATGCGGGAGAGATGATTAGTGAGGTGACGTTGGCGATCGTCACTAAACAAGGCCTTAGCGCCCTTTCTGGTGTGATTCATCCCTACCCAACTCAAGCGGAAGGGATTAAGAAAGCAGCAGATACGTATCGACGCACGTTGTTGACCCCTCGAACGCGATCGTTCCTTAAGTTGCTGACCCGATTTAGTTAGCAACATTCGCACTTCAACAGACTCTACAATGACAGCGCACGCTACGAAAGAACTCATCATGGATTGGAGCCGAATTATCGGACAGTGGGTTTTGCGGGGAATTTATGGGGTAGGAGTGGGGGCGATCGCTAACCTCCTCTTCACCTTCCCAGCCTTAGCCCAAGAAACCGAAGCTGGATTCAATCCCCAGGACTTGCTGCGTAATGCCCTGGAATGGATTGATAGTCTGGGAATTTTAGGCGGCATTGCTTTTATTGGCCTATACGTCGTGGCAACGGTCGCCTTTCTGCCGGGGTCCATTTTGACGCTGGGAGCAGGGGTTGTTTTTGGTGTGGTGATGGGTTCGGTTTATGTGTTTGTGGGGGCGACGCTGGGGGCGATCGCTGCCTTTTTAGTCGGTCGTTATGTAGCACGCGATCGCATCAGTAAAAAAATCGCAGGCAATCCAAACTTTGCCGCTATTGATCAGGCTGTTGCCCAAGAAGGATTTAAGATCGTTCTCCTGACACGGCTTTCCCCCGTCTTTCCGTTCAATCTACTCAACTATTCTTTTGGTATCACAGGTGTGTCTTTGCGAGATTACGCACTCGGTTCCATCGGCATGATTCCCGGCACCCTGATGTATGTCTACATTGGTTCCCTGGCAGGAGATATTGCGCGGATTGGAACCGAAGGACAACCCACGGATCCGACACTGCAATGGGTGATTCGGATTGTAGGTTTTATTGCCACAGTTGCCGTTACAGTTTACGTGACCCGGCTTGCTCAAAAAGCTTTGGCTGAACGAGTACCATCACCAGGCGAATAAAAAGAATGAGGGCAGCGCTTAGCGCTACCCTCATTCTTTTCATAGGCAGATTGTACGGTACACAGCACAGCACAACTCTGTGGTGGAGATTTAGAACTGAGTCAGAATGTATAGCAAGCTGAACAGAACAATCCAGATGATATCGACGAAGTGCCAGTAAATCTCAGCCATCTCGATGCCGACGTGCTTGTGTGAGTTGTAGTGGTCAGGGCGGCGCGATCGCCACAGCACCCCTAAAATTAGCAGCAACCCGACGAACACGTGCAAACCGTGGAAGCCCGTCATCAAATAGAAGCAGTTCGAGAAGATATTGGTCGCCAGCCCATAGCCCAGAGTCATGTATTCATACACCTGACCGAGGAGGAAGACCGCACCCATAATAGCGGTAATGATGTACCACTTACGGAAGCCTGCCACATCATCTTTCTTGATAGCGACATCGCCCAGGTGGATCACAAAGCTACTGGACACCAGAATGATGGTGTTGACGGTGGGTACTAACAGCTCCACCTCTGTGCCCTCAGGAGGCCACTGGGAAGCAATGCCCCGAAGCAGGAGATAAGCGACGAAGAACCCGCCAAACATCAGAGACTCGGAAGCCAGGAAGGTTAGCAGTCCCCACACACGCAGGTCGGGATGCTCCTCATGATGGGCCACTTCTGTATGGGCAGCCGTGGTGATGGTGGTATCAGTGGGGACAGTTGAACCTTGCATAAGTCAGAGAGGAAGGTAAAGGGATCAGCAGATGAAACAGTGAGGCCAAAACCCATCCACAAATGGCTGGGATTAAGCTCTGGCCCCTTGGTCAGGAGATCGGTGAATCTTCCACCTTCGCAGACACAGGACTACGATGTGCTTTGTCCATCCCGTAGTCATAGGGGCCATGCTCCAGCACTGGCAGCACTTCCCAATTCTCGATGATGGGGGGTGAGCTCGTCGTCCACTCTAGGGTCAATGCGTTCCAGGGATTGTCTCCTGCTTTCTTACCCTTCATCCAGCTCCAGATGATGTTGACGGTGAAGGGAATGACCGAAGCGGCCAGAACATAAGCCCCGAAGGTACAGATTTGGTTGATGAACTCAAACTGTGGATCGTACATCGCGACCCGGCGAGGCATCCCCTGCAAGCCCAACGTATGCATGGGCAGGAAGGTAAGATTGGTGCCGATGAAGGTCATAACGAAGTGCACAACACCCAGAGGCTCATTCAAGAAACGCCCGGTAATTTTGGGGAACCAGTGATAGATTCCGGCATAAATGCCGAACACGGAGCCGCCAAATAGAACGTAGTGGAAGTGGGCCACCACATAGTAGGTATCGTGGACGTGAACGTCGAAGGGAGCAGCCCCCATGGTGACACCGCTGATCCCACCAAATACGAACATCGACAGCAGCCCCACCGAAAACAGCATGGCGCTCGTCAGGCGAATCTTGCCACCCCACAGAGTTGCAACCCAACTGAAGATTTTTACCCCAGTCGGCACCGCCACAATCAGTGTGGAGATCGTAAAGAACAGACGCATCCAGGGAGGGGTGCCGCTGGTGAACATGTGGTGGACCCACACAAACAGACCCACAACACAGATGGCAAGGCTGGAGTAGGCGATCGCCTTATATCCGAAAATCGGCTTCCGGGCGTGAACCGGAATCACCTCCGACATGATGCCGAAGATGGGCAAAATCATCAGATACACCGCCGGGTGCGAATAGAACCAGAACAAGTGCTGATAAATGATGACGTTACCACCGGCATCAGGCTTAAAGAAGGAGGTACCAAAGTTGATGTCAAACAACAGCAACGTTAGACCCGCCGCCAACACCGGGGTGGAGAACAGCGCCAGAGCTGAGGTTGCCAACATCGCCCAGCAAAACAGTGGCATGTCATTCAACGCCATGCTGGGAACACGCATTTTGAGAATGGTCACCAGGAAGTTCACCGCCCCCAAAATGGAAGAAGTCCCCACCAGCACGATCGCCAAAATCCACATGGACTGCGCCGTGTTAGCGGTCACTTCACTCAACGGTGGGTAAGCGGTCCATCCCGTTTGAGAACCCCCAAAGAAGAAGCTGCCGAGGATCAACAGACCCGCAGGGGGGTTGAGCCAGTAGGCGATCGCATTCAACTTAGGAAATGCCATATCCCGTGCCCCAATCATCAGAGGCACCAGATAGTTACCGAAGCCACCAATGGCCGCTGGCACAATCCACAGGAAGATCATGATTGTCCCGTGGTTGGTCAAAAAGGCGTTATAGAGGCTGGGGTCAATAAAGTCAGGGTCAGGGGTGGCTAATTCGGTACGCATCGCCACGGCCATCAACCCACCAATCAGGTAGAAGATAAACGAGGTCACCAGGTACTGGATGCCAATCACCTTGTGGTCAACGTTAAAGGTGAAGTAGTCATACCACTTCCAGGCTTTATGGGGGCTACCGTGGTCGGCCACCAACGAGGTGTCGAGGGGTACTTGGGCTTGGGTCATAACCAGAATTCAAATCTGTTTAAGTGGGCAGTTGCAAGCGGGTCAAAAGACGGGCTTCAGGAGGGTTGGAGCTGTGCTAGAGCTTGGGAGGTCACTCCCATCTCGGCCGCATAAGGCTGTAAATACTCTGGATCAGACATGCTTGCGGTGCTAACGGCCACGGGAGGTTGGGCTACCGCTGCGGTCGCTGGACGGTTAGTTGTTACCCAACTGTCATAATCCTCAGGGGTATGAACCATGATTTGTGTCCGCATACCCCCGTGGTAGCTACCGCACAATTCCGCACAAACTACGGGATACTGGCCCACCTTGCTGGCCACAAACCGGAGACCTGATTCAACCCCAGGTAGAGCATCCTGCTTCAAGCGGAACTGGGGTACCCAGAAGGAGTGAATGACATCTTGAGCGGTCAGGTTAAGCTGTACCGTCTTACCTTCAGGAATATGCAGCTCACCCGAAACAATGCCGCTATCCGGGTAGGTGAAAATCCAGGCGAATTGCATCCCGGTGACATTCACCACCACATCAGCTCTCATGCGGTTCGAACCCGGTGAGGCACCGAATCCATATTCGGGTTCATAGTCGTCGCCACCGTTGGGAGCCTGGGCCATCAAAGGCATCGTATCCCCAGCCACAGGCGTGTTTTGATCCATGTTTTGAGCAACGACTGCACTGGGGTGTTGGTGACCCAACATGGGGTGGCTACCGGGAGACAGGCCGCCCATTTCCTGGAAGACGTTAACGCTATAAACGCCGAGACCAATCACGATGATGGCAGGAATAGCAGTCCAGAAGGCTTCCAGGGGTAGGTTCCCTTCGATAGGTTCACCATCGCCTGTATCCCCAGGCCGACGACGAAACATCACCAGAAAAATGATGATGGCTCCCTGAACAACGATGAACAGGGCCGTACCAATGGTCACCATCAGGTCAAACAAACCATCAACCAGGGGAGCATCTGTCGAGGCTTGCTCCGGTAAAAGGCCATGGTTCTGCCCAACCCAGAGGCTAATCAGAGTGACCAGAATACCGGCAGTAAGGGTAAGGAGTGAGGCTGGTATTTGCTTCATGAGAATTTAGGGGAAAACCCAGGCAAAGGATGGCATAAGAACTGAAGTGAGATTCAGACAAGGGAGCAGGGCTGCTGCTCAGGCCGGAATTGTAGGAGAGCGACGAAGAGCGGGCGATCGCCCAAACCTGAATACTTACAGCTAGAGTGCCACTCCCCTTGTGATACCACTGGTTTTTCAGGTATCTGGAAAACTTATGATTTACTTCAGATCAGAGGGCGATCCCCGTAGGGAAAGGATGACATTTAGTAAAGCGCTCCGTAGACATGAGTAATAGGGCTCATTCTCCAGAGTCCTTCGATCGGAAGAGAATGACGACCCCCGCTAGATAGACGTTGTTGTGAAAAAATCTAACGTTGGAAGCAAGCTCTTGTGATGCGGGTGTACTACTTCATTCTGCCGCAAGACTATCTGGAACGACCATGAAAGCTTGCATGTAAATAGCCCAAGATGCTGAGGAGTCTGAGCTGCATACATTTGAGCTCTTTAACAAATCGAAATTATTCTAATGGGTTAAAAGCGTATTTTTTATCGATTCGAAGTAACCCGACACGATTGGTTAGGGGCGTTGTATCTAACGTCTCGAACCAAGCTCAGGCAATGGTACTCCTCTAAATAGGTAGATGGGATGATTGGCGTCCAGCCGCCTATCTAGAACATGGCCTCAGATCTTTCCTGGTGGCAACTCCGTTGTTGCGACAAGACACTTGAGTTTTATGCTTTTTGCTTCATACCGCGAAAAATACAATGAGTGGGGCTGAATTGTATATTCAACCCCACTCGCTTAATAACAGGGAACGTAACTCTCCGAACTTGTCTTGAGCGATCGCCTTTCGTGGGTAGCTGCCACGAAAAGCAATCAATTAGTTACAGGCACCAACCGAGCAGGCAAGTTTTCCTGGCTTAAGCGTTGCAGCAAATTGTTGGCTTCATTTTCGTTATAAAACAGCCCAGCTTGCATGACAACCTGACCGTCAATCACCGTTCGGAAAGCATCCGGTACCACAGAACGTACACGACGTTGAGCTTCGGGGCTACTGTCGCTGACAATCAGGCGATAGCCAAATCCCAGGTCAGCAGCAAGCCGATTGGAAGGTTGTGGAGTTCCCGTAGATGAACTGCCTCCGCCAAAGTTGATGTCACGGGTGACGGGAACCACTGGAATCATACGGTCACCAGGAGGGCGATCGCCCGAAGGCGTAGGAGGTGGGGCAGGGACAGGCACCACGGCCACATCCCCCCGAGATCCGGAAGCCGAGGGAGGCGGTGGCAAGGCAGAACCCGTTACCGATGGCCCAGAAGGCCGAGTCGAGGGTGTCGGTCGGGTTTCTGGCTCAGGTACTGGAATATTGATAGGTCCGTTGGTTGAAGGCGTACGGGGAGCTTCAGCAACGGGTTGACTGGTGCTGTCAGTATTGCGGCGAGTTCGACGAACACGACGGGTAGACCGATCATCCGGATTAGGGGGGGTAACACCGGTAGCCGAGCCGGAGGGAGAAGGAATCACAACAGGAATAGAACCGCTGGTGGAGCCAGTGCTCGGGCTGGGCTGAACCACAACCGTGGATCCACCATTGGAACGACTTGCATTGGCAACCAGGGTTGCTTCAGATTGGTCATTAGCCAGATACAGGTGCCCAAGGTCTCGGCCGTTGTAAACCCGCCGGGCAATGCGCCAGCCAGGATTTAGATAAATTCGCCCAAACTCACGGGGTAAGGCGCGGGTGCGACCAACTTCCAGAGAAGTGCCACCGCGACGGGGAGTGGCATACAGCACCATGACGTTGCCCTCTGGCCGAACCTGAAGGCGATATTGGGCACCCAGATCCTGGCCTGCTGCCCGAATGGAGTAACCATTTAGGTCAGAGGAACGACCACAAATTCCGGTGAAGTCAAAGTTCAGCAGTAAAACGTCAATCTCTTCACCATTAGCTTGCCAACAGGAACGAGCGTTGGTGATTTGTTCCAGAATTGTGAGGCGACTACCACCCGATGTAGCAACTAAAACGAAGCGGTTTTGATCAACATCTGCGGCAGAGAAGTTCGTGGCGATCGCGGCCGCCCAATTACTGGTCAATCCTAAGCCAAGACCTAATGCAGTCAGAGTTGTGAGGCGCAACCAACGTGCGAGTTTCATAGCGTGATATGTCTGAGTAGGTGTGAAGTAATTTGCAGTCCCCGATTCATGAATCATTGGTAAGCGCTTATCCAAATACTTCCACCGGTCATCTAATTCATCAGCGAACTTTTGAATTTTTGGCTGCCACGTCTTCGCGGACGGTCACAACAGCATGCATCCTCCCTCCCGACGTAACCTCTAGACGCTAACCATCAAAGGCTATTTCGACTAAATGTCACTTTCGGTTGAGATCGGTGGGTTCGATAATCCTTAAGACGCAGATCAGCTTCAGAGGTTTCACGGAAATTTATGCCCTGTGACCTGGGCAATGGAGGCTTGTTTTGACTGAAAATCTTATATCAGTTTCGTTAAGAGTGCTCAAGAATTTCCGAAATTCCACGTCAAATCTTTATTTGATGACAGGTCTACCGCTTAAGAGTTAGCACAGCGCGGAATGAACACGTTCAGTAGAAAGACGGTGATGTAGAATATCCACTCTGCCTATCACCGTCTTTCTACTGAGCGAGGGTCTGCTTAGAAGGTTGTTTTTCGTGCACTGCGCGCACGAAAAACAACCTTCTAAGCAGACTCTAAGCAATGTTTAAGCCCGTCACATAGATATATAAGAAAAGGAAGTCAGGAGCGCTCGTGATCGATCACGAGCTGAAGGCGATCGCGCTGGCTGAGGGTCTGTCCATCTGTAGTGGCGGGTTCAAGTTGTGCAAGAGAACCTAACAGTTCTAGCCACTCAGGGGTACTTGGGGTAGCCAAAGCGACTGCCAGAGCGTCATACCAAATACCTGCTTCAGCAAGCTGCCCAGCGCCACGCGTTGACACTGAAGGTACTACTTCAATGTAAGCATCAGCCCGTAAAAGACTGGAAGGGCGATCAGGATAGCACAGCAGTTCTACCTCCCACCGGTACTGCCGACCTGCCACAAGACCCGGTGCGGTAGAAGGAAGGGTGTAATGCATCAGCCCCGGCATCGCTGTGAGCGTCTCTTGCCAGAGCAGCTCAGATTCTCCGGCTTCATTGACGGCATATAGGTTAAAGCCAATCGTTGAGCTGTTCGTATCCGGTCCATACCAGAAGAAGGTGGGATAAGTAGAGACTGTTTTACCAACGTGGCTCTGAGGAGCGAGAGCCGTCAGGGGCATCACACTTGCCGCTGGGCAGCCACGAGTCCCCGTAGAGCCGGTAGGACCATTTGGGCTAGAGGGATTTTGAGGCTGATATCCCGAAGCCATAGTCAAGCTTGCTAAGGGGGCTCCCCATAGAGATAGGCCCAGAAGCCCGATTAGATAGTAGTGCGATACCTGATTGAGAATTTGTGAACCTGGCAAATCCTTCATAGCGTTCACGGGGTTAGTCAACTGTTTTTGACAGTACAAGGCAGTGTACTGGTTTTCAATGGAGGTACCGCCCTCTTTCATTGCCGAAATCGGCAAGATTACATGTATGTCTTATGCTCAGGTGCATAAAAACCAGAACTCCGATTTCGGTTTTCTATGCGTACCATAAGGAGCTCACTGTCAAATAAGATCCTGGAGAAGGGCACGCGCAAAGCTCACGTCCCCCTTCTCTAAGATCTTTGACAGTAAGCCCTAAGCACCCAGCACGAGTTGGGAATAAGCCGAAGCATCTACCCTTGCTGACGCAACACGTTTTTAGCACTAGGCGATTAGAAGAAGGAAGATTAATTTCTAGCAAGCCACACAGACTGCGGCTTGCTAGAAATAATTTGTCCTAATACCAATTTGAACAGAACCCAGTGCAGATGTTTGTAGGGAAATGGCTCGTAGAGCCATTTCCCTACAAACATCTGCCTAGCTTAACCTGAGTTCGGGTTAAGGGCGTTTTCGAGTGCCGCGCGTTGCACGGCACTCGAAAACGCTCATTTTGGCGTGCGCAAAGCGCACGCCAAAATGAGCACTTCAGCTTATCCCGAGCTGAGGTTAGCTTAGTTTTTAAATTGATATAACTAAATCGTCTAAAAACATAGGAGGGCCGCACAGCTCGTCACCCTCAAAAATATTGTTAATCCGGACCAAGGTTAAAGCTAAAAGGGATGGCAGGTGCAAAGCACCTGCCATCCCTTTTGGCTCAATTTCTTTTAAGAGAGTAATGGCTTACTATCACTCTCTTAAAAGAAATTAAAAATGAATTGATTCACGGCTTAGATCCACTGATGGAATGTTTGTAGGACGACAAAATCGTCCCAACAGTTACCGTTTGTAGAAGGTGGAACAATACTTACACCATTTAACTCAACTCCAACCGCTCCCTCGACGGATGCAGCGACTTGCACAATACGTGAAAGTAATCGGCGGTTCTGAACATTGCCTAGAAGGACAATCATAGCCCCCCGCTGCCGCACCTTCAGATTACGAATTTCGTCTGAACTGAAGGATTCGTTTAACGCTATACATACCCGTTTGGATAGGCCGTAATAGTCGTATTCTCCATTCGGACCAATCCGCTCCGAAGGAATGTGGCTAAACAGCGTTGGCATCCCAGAAAGGGGCTGAGCCAAAGGCTTCATGGCAGCTGAAGCGGGCAACCCATCGCTTGACTCAACGGACATATCCTGATTCCTCCCACACACTCCAGGGTTAGACGTATATTTTTGATGAATGTTTCATTAAAACTATATGAAGTTCATATCAAAGTAGCATGTTTTTTTAAGAGGAGGTTTAGCAATTATACGAGGAATTAAATTTTCCATAAGTTAAGCGCCACCGAGCTGAACAAGTGGTAGAGAAAGCTCTCTACCTCCTCTCCAGGGATTATCATGGTCGCCGTCAGTTCAAACGTATTAATAAAACCAACTTATATAGATAGGTAAGGTTCAAGTTTTGTAAATTTTCCTGCAAAGAAGGAGAGAAGAGTGAGGAAGTATTCCTCACTCTTCTCCGACAAAAAGACTAGTAGGCTACGGCCTAAGTTCGTTGCCTACTAGGGTCTGTTTTAAGGACTATCTTTTTGTGCGCAAAGCATACGGAAAGATACTCCTTAAAACAGACCCGAAGAATTAAGCATGGGTTGTGCCATCCGGCATAATTGCCCCGGTCAAAATCGCCCCAGTCAACTTCACCATTAACTTGTCTCGTACACCTACCTGAGCATTGCTGAGATCGGCTCCAGTCAGGTCGGCTCCACTTAGATCAGCTCCAATCAAGTTGGCCTCACGCAAATTAGCGTTGCGGAGATTTGCTTGCAACAAATTGGCCCGGAAGAGGTTGGCTCGTTGTAGGTTGGCATCACTGAGGTTCACTTTGTGTAAAAAGCAATCACTCAGATTCGCATTACTAAGGTTCGCCCGGCTCAAGTTGCGCCCTGAAAGGTCTTTCTCCTTCAAGTTTTGGCCACTCAAATCTGCACCACTGAGGTCAGGGGCTTGAGGGCGAGGGGGAGGCGGTGACTGGGGAGGAGGAGTATAGGACTGGTTATTCGTTGATTCGTACTTAGCGTAGTTATAGGGATTGGAGCGGTAACTGTAGGACCCCGAGCTATGGCTATCCGACCCATTCTGGCTGGAGGAAGGGTTGCTTGAGTGATTAGAGGAGTGGCTGCTTGAAGAAGAGGAAGGGTTGTTTGAGTGATTAGAGGAGTGGCTGCTTGAAGAACTCGAAGAATGGCTAGATGAATGATTTGTTGAGCTAGCACCATTGGGGCTAGAGGAGTGCCCTGGCGGTGTATAGCCATTGCTATTAGAAGCCCCATAAGGTGAGCGTGAGCCGTTGTTCGGCTGATGAGGCTGAGAGTAGGACTGATAGTAATAGTGCGGACGGGGGGGCGGTTGGTAATAGGACCGAGAACCCCGAGAAGCATTCGAATAGCTGCGGTTGGAGGAAGATGAAGAGGTTGAACCAGAGGAAGGCGGAGTGGAGTGGGTATGAGTCGCGCGCTTCGCTTCTCGCATAGAGCTACGTAGGCGATCGCGCGCCTGGTTCAGCTCCTTCAACTTCTCCTGAGCCTTTTCTAGCAACCGCTGATTGTCCTGGGGAATCCGATCCGGATGCCAGATAAAGACCAGATCTTTATAAGCCTGGTTCACCTCTTCCATGGATGCTCCAGGCTCAAGACCTAATACTCTATAGCTATGGTCAATATCGTTCATTCAGGTCGCGATCGCGTTTCCAGTTTCTTTTATCACCGTACTCTATAGCCCTGTCTATTTATTATTTTGACTGACTCGACCTACCTTTGAGCAGCTTTTAATCAAGGTAGACACCGAGACAGCACAACAGACCGAGCTTTGAGGAATGTATACGCTATTATGACGGATCCTTGGGATGAAGCATCCGTGACACCCTAAGCCTATCGCAAGTCTGTGACTTCTTTTCAGGCCAGAGACTGGGAAGTGCTTAAGTTTTCGTAAGCTTCCCCCACTATCCTCAGCTTATCGGGGGAGAGAGCCGTAAACCTCTACAATCCCATTTAAAAAGGAAAGTTTTTGAATGGTATCTCCAGAAAGAGGGTTTGAAAAGCTTTGGGACGGATTGATCTTTAGAGCGCTGGGTGCGCTAAAAATCAACTTTTCAAACATCCAGGGTCTGGTTAGGACTATGGGTATCTATGGCGAATCTCCTGTTTGAGAAGTTCAGACATTCACAATATCCCAAAATTTTTAGAAAAGTACGGGACTGTTGCAGAACATCACTTGTTTTGCGCCGTTCCCTAGTTAATGTGACAAAAGGGAAGGCTGGAACCAGTCCCAGTCTTCCCTTTTGTCGCATTTATTCAGAAGATTAATCAGGTAGGCTAGCCCAGGCGTGGGCCACCAACTCGCTAAGCTGTTGGCGGGCAGCCGGTTCGAGTAGACGATCATCCGCCATTACTTCAGCCGTGAGGTCTTCCAGGGACCGCCCTTCTTGGCGAGCCAGCCGAATAACCCCGGCGATCGCCGCCGCTACAACAGTTTCATCAACAGGGCGATGGCGCAGTGCCACAATTTCCTCAGGGTTCGTTGGGATGGGATAATTCATAGCTGGAGATGGCCGCTGCCGGTCCGGTTCTAAGATAAGGATGGGGATAAAACCAAAAATATGAGAGATTTGTAAAGATCCTTAAGGTTCGCGTATAGCGAAGTTTAGCGCACTCCTGATCAAATCAACACAGGAATTCTGGGAAATTCCCGAACTAAAACGCTGATGAGAGAGATCCTATACCTGGAAATTCCAACTCCCGATACGGAAGCCGTACGGCAGTGGCTCCAAAACTCCTTTAACCCTGGCGTGGGGCAGAAGCTCGTTACCCCAGATGGCTTTCGCTTGGTGCTACATGATAGCTCTCATATCGCCACAGAATCTGAAACAGGGTCATCGGCCCAATGGGTGACTTTTGTGTGGTCGCTGAACCGCAGTACTTATTTAAAGGTATTCCGCTGGTGCGATCGTTCTACCTACGAAGAATCTCAACTTCTAAAGCAGTTGACTCAGGCCATCCGTCAACAGTTTCCAAACGAATATCCCGCTCCACCCGACATTGACCTGACACAACAAAGCATCTTTGAGGCATTGGCCTCCCACTATCCCAAAACCGTCCAGTACTTCCAGCAGATTCCGAATGGGGAGTACGACCTGACGCGGGTGTACTGGTGGGAGCGACGGTGGCGAGATGGGGTGAATCATCCCCAGCAGCCCCGCCCCGTTGTCTTTCCCCAATCCAATAAGACTGTCCAGGAACTTCTGGCTCAACAGGGCCAGGGCACCCCACCTCCAACCTATGACCTGATCTATGTTGGTGGGGCATTGGGTGCTATTCATGCCGCAGTGATGGCGCAGTTGGGTTACCGAGTGCTGCTGCTAGAGCGCCTACCCTTTGGGCGAATGAATCGGGAGTGGAATATTTCTCGGCAGGAGTTTCAGGGCTTGATCGACCTGGGCCTATTTACCCAGGAGGAGTTTGAGTCCATGATTGCCCGGGAGTACCGGGATGGATTCAACAAGTTTTTTGATGCCAACAACCCGGCGATCGCCAAAGCCCCTATCCTCCACACCCCCACGGTGTTGAATATCGCGATGGATGCCGAAAGGCTGTTGGGGCTGTGTGGCGAAAAACTGCGGGCTGCAGGCGGCGATATTTGGGACGAAACCGAATTCGAGCGGGCCGACATGGCCCAGGACGGGGTCGTGCTACAGGTGCGAAACCTGGCTACTCAAGTTCCCCGATGCGCCATAGGTCGGCTTCTGGTCGATGCCATGGGGACGGCTTCCCCGATCGCCTGGCAATTAAATGGCGGTCGTGCCTTTGATAGCGTTTGCCCAACGGTCGGAGCCGTTATCGACGGTGGCTTCGAACCGGGCGTCTGGGATTCTGACTACGGGGATGTACTGAATAGCCACGGAGACGTGTCGCGAGGGCGGCAGTTAATCTGGGAACTATTCCCCGGTCGGGGTGACGAACTCACCTTCTACCTGTTCCATTACCATCAGGTTCACCCCAAGAACCCCGGCTCCCTGCTGGATCTGTACGAAGACTTTTTCACGATCCTGCCGGAGTATCGCCGCTGTGATATGGACAAGCTGCGCTGGAAGAAGGCCACCTTCGGCTACATTCCGGGATTCTTTAGTGTGGGTGGGGGCGATCGCACCGTCGCAGGCGATCGCCTAGTTGCGATCGGTGATGCCGCATCTCTGCAATCTCCCCTGGTATTCACGGGCTTCGGCTCTCTCGTGAGAAACCTGCCTCGATTAACAGTGCTGCTGGATGTAGCTTTACGCCATGATCTGCTTCAGGCCCAATACTTAAATCAGATTCGCGCCTTCCAGAGCAACATTGCTGTGACCTGGCTGTTCTCCAAGGGGATGATGGTACCCACGGGTAAAAACATTTCGCCCGAGCGGGTGAACTCCATGCTGAATACTTTCTTCGGAATATTAGCTGCAGAACCCCCTGAAGTGGCTGATCGCTTTATTAAGGATCGAGCTGGTTGGAAAACTTTTAACTATATGGCCATTAAAGCGGCCTGGAGAAACCCGCGATTGCTGCTGTGGATTTGGGAATTAGCCGGCCCACGCGACCTGATACGGTGGGTCGGTAGTTACCTCAACTTTACGTTGATGGCTCTGGTGAGCTGGTTATTTCAATGGCTTCCTGGCTTTACTCAGTGGGTGCAGCCCTGGTTGGAACCCCGCAATCCTGGCCTATGGTTCTGGCTGTTGTCTCGTAGTTATGGGCTCACCTATGGCATGGGAATTCCTCAGGGGATGCGACAGGGGATGGGGCGATCGCTTCGTTCTACTCCCCCCCGAGTGGTCTCACCCCCTGTTTCGTCGGGCACTACGCCTATGGGCTGATACGCGTGAAATGCCTCAGGGGCCTGAATATCGCGTAATCTCCCTGAGATCCAGGTTAAGACTTCCTTACTTACTATCGACAAATAGGTGGTTGTTCCGGATGTCTACTGATAGACTGGGTATAGTTTGAAGTTTCTATGAGATGTCTCCTGCACCTCCGGGTTAGCACGTGGGCTTCATGGATGCAAACTGAATCTCCTTGATACTGAATAGTGTTGGTCTGTGGTGTCATGTCTTGTGCATGGCACTTTATTTTTGTGAATGTTTTTTGAAAGGCAGAAGGCAGAAGAGGGAAGGTCGTGGGGAATCGGTAATAGAACAAGAGAAGGACTTGCTTACCTTCTTTTCTAATCCTCAATCCTTCGCCTTTCCTTCTGCCCTCTGCCTTCTGCCTTACAGCGCTTTTCAAGCGCTGTCAATTTGAAATATTACAGAATGCTGCTGACGAACACTCACTCAACAGGTACTCTCGTTAGACTGAAAGGCGATTCTCTTCAGAGGGTTGAGTTGTCCCCAATTGCCTTTTAGGCCGCTCATCCCAACTAAGAGGTTTGAAATCTCCTGGAAAGGGCTGATTCTTTCGGTGCTGTAAGGCCAAAAGAATCAATATTTCAAACACCTTTTGATAGCCTCTGATAAGCGAGTGAAATTTATGCTAAATCGTGTGCTGAGCACCGTGTTGATTGGCCTGTTAAGTCTGGCATCACTGGTGCTGCCTGCATCTTCAGCCCAGGCTGCGAGCTGTACCCTCACGGCGATCGTCTGGGAGGGATACACCGATCCATCCTTTACTCAAGCATTTGAAGAACAGACGGGTTGTACCGTTAAAGCGACCTATGCCGGCTCGAGTGACGAAATGTTCGCAAAGTTCCGCACGGGTGGCGGTCGTAACTATGATTTGATTTCGGCTTCGGGTGATATCACAGAAAGACTTTACAAAGCTGGATTGGTGGAGCCTATCGATACCAGCAAGCTGCAAAATTACAGCAGTGTGTTCAAATCCTTTCAGGGTGGTAGATGGAACACGTTTGATGGCAAGCCTTATGGTGTGACTTTCGCCTGGGGACCGAATGTGCTGGTTTACAACACAGAAGACGTGAAAAAAGCACCCACCTCCTGGGATGTGTTGTCAGATCCGCAATATGCCGGGAAAATTTCTCTACCAGACAACCCCATGACTATCGCAGACGTAGCGCTGTGGTTAGGGAAGCCCGATCCCTATGATTTAAGTGATGAGGATCTGGCAGAGGTGAAGGAGACCCTACTGGCCCTGCGACCCAACATCCGCAAATTCTGGACGACTGCCGGGGAGTTGGCCAATCTATTCCAGTCGGGTGAAATTGTAATGGCCCATGCTTGGCCGCTGACTTATACCCAGCTCAGCAACGAAGGGTTTCCGGTAGCCTCCGCCAGCCCTAAAGGGAAACTGACCGGATGGACGGATTCCTGGATGATCTCCAAAAACTCCCGCCATGAAGATGCCGCTTATCAGTGGATTGATTATATTTTGAGCGGCGAGGGCCAAAAAGGCGTGATGGATGTGACCGGATACTCGGGCGCAACCACCCTGGGCGCTAAAGCCGTTGGCGCTGAAAAGGCCCACGAGCTGTTTATGGATGACCTGTCGCTGCACTCCCAGATCAACATGTGGCAGAGTGTGAAAAATTACGACCAGTGGGTTCAGGTGTGGAATGAAATCCGTAGCTAATGCTTTCTTCTAAGAATCTGCTTTAAAAGTTAATTTTTCGTGCGCTACGCGCACGAAAAATTAACCCTTGGCGGACTTTTCAAACAGTTTCTTGCCATATGTTCAGTAATTCTCGTTTTGGAATCCAGCCGGAAAACTGCTCGCCCGGGACGAGCCGTTTTCCGGCTTCAAATCCGAGAGTTCGTGCCCGTAGGGCACGAACTCTCGGATTTGAAGCTCACAATGAGAATTGCTGCCATGTGTTACGCAAGCTTGACGGCGATCGCCCCACCCGGTAAAACAGCAGAGTATAGGCGATCGCCCTTTAGGATTACCAATATGGAAGACCCCAACAATCGCAAAGCGCTTTCAGTGCTTTGTCATGCGGCTGTTTTTCTGAGCTCGACGATCATTGCCATTTCGATTCCCATTATTGTTCTCTATGTTTCAAATGACCCCGTCGTGAAGGAAAACGCGAAGGAATCCTTAAACTTCCATATCAATCTTTATGCTTATGCAATTCTCTTTTTTGTCTTAATTCTGTTTGTTATTGGCATTCCGTTGCTAGTGTTGTTGGGTGTTGCCAGCATTGTAATGCCTATCATTGCCATCGTAAAAGTGCTCGAGCGGCCTGACATTCCCTATCGTTATCCCTTTATCTTCCGCCTGTTCTAATCTTTAAAGCTGTAAAAGATTCCCGGGTGCATCCCACGTCTGCAAATTTGGAAACCCACTTTTGTGAGTGAAGCGGGCGAAGCCCGCTTCACTCACAAAAGTGGGATGCACCTAAATTCCCAGAAAAAACATTTTATGCTTTGGCAGATGAAATTAAGTCAAGTCTAGTTTCAAAACCTTGACGCGGGTTTGAAATCTTGGGTAGAACCACATTGGTACCTCTTAGATGACGATCTCTGGCTCCCCAAGTTTAACGATGGCAGACTCTAACACTCGCAAAATTCTATCGGTTATTTGTCACGCTTCCGTGTTCTTCACTTCCACCGTTGCGGTCATTGGTGTTCCCCTGGTCATCCTGTTTGTGAGCCAGGATCCGGTAGTGAAAGCCAATGCTAAGGAAGTTTTGAATCTTCAAATTAATTTGTTGTTCTATGGGCTTGTCTTTGGCCTTCTTGTACTTGTTGGCATTGGTATACCTCTTCTCATTCTGTTAGGAATTGCGAGCATCATTCTACCCATCTTCGCGATCATCTCGGTTTTGAATCACCCCAATACTCCTGCTTCCTATCCGTTTATCTCTCGGATTTTGTAAACCACCGTCAACTTTTCGCTATGGATGCTTCCTTTAGGCGATCGCGCTCCATCTTCCCCACAGGTCTGTATGCATCACTCATTCCACCTTTACTGTGGATGACGCTGCTGTACTTCGTACCGCTGGCAATTTTGATGTCCTATAGCGTTTGGAAGCTGGAGTCGTTTGATATTGTCCGGCAGTTCAATCTCTCAAATTTTCACGCGATTTTCACCAATCCATCCTACCGTACAGTCATTTTACGAACGGTAGGTACAGCGCTTGGGGTCACGTTGATTGACATTTTGATCGCGCTGCCTGTGGGGTATTTTATTGCCAACTATGGGCAGCGCTATCGTGGCATTCTCACCACGCTGGTTATCCTGCCGCTGTGGTCAAGCTACTTAGTTCGTGTGTTTGCCTGGAAAATTATTCTCGGCTACAACGGCATTTTGAATACCGCACTGATGGGTCTGGGCATTCTGCAAGAACCCAGCTCGGTCTTTCTTTATAATCAGTTCTCCACCATGCTGACCTTTGTGCACGTGTGGTTACCCTTTATGATTTTGCCCGTCATCACCGCCTTTGAAAAACTCCCGCGCAATTTGCTGGAAGCCTCTGCAGATTTGAATGCGTCGCCATTGGTTACCTTTCGACGGGTGATCCTACCTCTGGTGATGCCGGGAGTGTTGGCAGGTTCCATTAATGTGTTTTCGCTGACAATGGGCGATTTTATCACCCCCAGCCTGGTAGGCAGCCCCAACGGAATTATGCTGGGTAATTTGATTTCGTCTCAGTTTGGGGTGGCGTATAACTGGCCGTTGGGTGCAGCTTTTGCCCTGGTGGTGATGTTAATTGTGTTTGGGGGGTTGGCGATCGCCCTCCGCCAAGGCGCACTTGATTAAACTTCTAGCAAAGCCGAAAAAGTGTTAGCGCGATGGACAACACCACGCTAACACTTGCAAACAGGCATATTAGAAAGTTGCTCGGCTAAACATCATCAATTTCTACCGCTCAGTGGGAATACTAGGAACAATGCATTGAGTGCATCTAGCATGGCTCTGTTCAAATTTCCTTCTCGAAAACCCAATTCTGCTGCGGCTCCCGCTGCTCCCCCGGCAAATCGTGGGTCATCTGGCGTGAGTATTGCCATTTCAGGTGGAGCATTTTAGGCCACCAAGGACTGGGTTACAGCCCCAGACCCTCCTAATCGATGCTTAGGTCGTTTAGATCGCGCTCGTTGTCGTCGTGCCGCTCGCTTGCCACCCCACTCAAACGGTGTT